>JAMHVM010000001.1:0-1285 GCA_035911475.1 Lysobacterales bacterium
AACGCTTTCGACATATTTCAAAATGATCAAAAATTGCTAAAATTAGTGAAAATTGACATATTTTTATGAAATATTCAATTTATATAAAATTTTACCCATTTTATAAGCATAAAAATTATGTGTATTTTAGGTGAATTTATGTAAATTTTGTAAAATTGAAATCAATTACCAAAACCGTGCGATTTTTGAACAAAAAATATATACATAAATTCTTGTATTCATATATTTATATAATTGATTATTCAATATACACTTTTTGATGTATACTTTGTCTAAAAATATCTAAAAATATGTATTTTTGATATTTAGCAGCATATTAAACATACTAGTTTTATTGATTTATTATATTATTATCACCAAAAATCCATAAATTTCATCAAAAATACGTTTTATTAAAAATTATACAAATTTAATTTTATCATAACATGAATAGTATTAAAATCATTTTTGATATTTATATGTTTTTATATAATATCAAATAAAATTAAAAATAATATTTTAATTAATTACTATCAATAATATAAAAATTTATACTAAGTATAAATTTTATAATATGCATATTAGTTATAAATATTAATTATTAAAGTAACATGGTAACCTTTAACTGAAAAATATATTTTTAACTTTGAATACTTATAAATTTATGACAAATTCATATAATAAGTAATGTTTTTAACACATTTTTTATATAAAAATGAGTATAAAAGTGATAATTTTATTATAAATTTATAAGTATTCAAAGTTAGAAATATATTTTTCAGTTAAAGGTTACCATGTTACTTTAATAATTAATATTTATAACTAATATGCATATTATAAAAATATATACTTATTATAAATTTTTATATTATTGATAGTAATTAATTAAAAATATCATTTTTAATTTTATTTGATATTATATAAAAACATATAAATATTAAATGATTTTAATACTATTCATGTTATGATAAAATTAAAATTTATATAATTTTAATAAAACGAATTTTTGATGAAATTTATGGATTTTTGGTGATAATAATATAATAAATCAATAAAACTAGTATGTTTAATATACTGCTAAATATCAAAAATACCATATTTTTAGATATTTTTAGACAAATTATACATCAAAAAGTGTATATTGAATAATCAATTATATAAATACATGAATACAAGAATTTATGTATATATTTTTTGTTCAAAAATCGCACGGTTCCGGTAATTGATTTCAATTTTACAAAATTTACATAAATTCACCTAAAATACACATAATTTTTATGCTTATAAAATGGGTAAAATTTTATAT
>JAMHVM010000002.1:0-39246 GCA_035911475.1 Lysobacterales bacterium
CGCGCAACTGCTGGGCGGCGGCAACGAACCGGCACCGATGCAGGACGACATTCCGGCGCAGCGCGAACCGCCGTTGCCGGAAGAACAGGCCTTCGTGTTCGAGACCATCGCCTTGTCGCCGACCGAGTTGCTGGCGCGCTTCACCATGCCGCGCAACTACTACCTGTATCGCGACAACACCCGCTTCTCGATCCAGCCGCCGGACCTGCGCATGGCGGCGCCGGCCTGGCCGACCGCCACGCCGCATGTCGACGACCACTTCGGCGAGGTCGCGGTGTTCTTCGACCAGGTCGAGCTGCCGATCACCGTGGCGCCGTCTGCTGCCGGCAACGCCGTCAGCGCGGCACTGAGCGTGGAATTCCAGGGCTGCCAGCTGGACGGCATCTGCTATCCGCCGATGACCCGGCAGATCCGCTTTGAACTGCCGGCGGCGAACACCGAGCAACTCACCCAGGCGAACGCCTACGTAGACGCCAATCCCTATGTGCCGCCGACGCTGAAGGAGCCGCTCACTGCCGAGCCAACGCCCCCGGGTGCATCGGCCGCGGACAACAGCAACGGCACCGCAGCGACGAACCCGACGCTGGGTGTTTTCAGCGCGCTGCTGCTGGCCCTGCTCGGCGGCCTGATCCTCAACCTGATGCCCTGCGTGCTGCCGATCCTGTCGCTGAAGGTGCTGGGCGTGGCGCAAAGCGGCGAGAGTCTCGCCAAGGCGCGCAGCCATGCGCTCTGGTACACACTGGGCGTGCTGGTCAGCTTCGCCGTCGTCGGCCTCGCCGTGATTGCGCTGCGCGCGGCTGGTCAGGCGCTGGGCTGGGGCTTCCAGTTGCAGCAGCCGCTGTTCGTGGCGGTGCTGGCCTACGTGATGGCAGCGGTCGGCCTGTCGTTGTCGGGCGTGTTCAATGTCGGCACCGGCTTGATCGGTGTCGGCCAGGGACTGAGCTCGCGCAGCGGTCCTTCCGGCGATTTCTTCACCGGCGTGCTCGCCGTGGTCGTGGCCAGCCCCTGCACGATTCCGTTGATGAGCCCGGCGCTGGGCTATGCGTTCTCATCGTCGGCGACGATGGCGCTGCTGATCTTCCTGATGCTGGGCCTGGGTCTGGCACTGCCGTTCCTGCTGATCGGTTTCGTGCCGGCGCTGGCCTCGCGTCTGCCCAAGCCGGGCGCCTGGATGGAGACGCTGAAGCAGTTCCTGGCGTTTCCGATGTATCTCACCGCGATCTGGCTGCTGTGGGTACTGGGCAAGCAGCGCGGCGTCGATGCCGTAGCGCTGGCGCTGGTTGGTGTCACGGTGCTCGCGCTGGGCCTGTGGTGGTGGGAGCGCCATCGCTACAGCCGCAGTGCAGTCCCGCGCATCGTTGCGGTTGTATTGATGGCGCTGTCGCTGCTGCCGCTGGCGCAGATCCTGCGTCTGGATCCACCGGCGCGTTCCGGCGAGGTCAGCGCCAACGCCAACTACGTGGCCTTTTCCGCCGAACGGCTGGCCAGCCTGCGCGCCGAAGGCCGCGGCGTCTTCATCGACATGACCGCCGACTGGTGCATCACCTGCAAGGCCAACGAACGGGCCGTGATCAACACTGACCGTTTCCGCGACCTGCTCGAACGCAGTAACACCACGCTGATGGTCGGCGACTGGACCAATGTCGACCCGCTGATCAACGACTTCCTCAAGCAGTACAACTCGCCGGGCGTGCCGCTGTATGTGGTGTTTCGCCCGGGCGAGAGCGGCCCTGGCCAGGTTCTGCCGACGGTGTTGACGCATGGCATCGTCGAGCAGGCGCTCGCGCCCTGAAGCTGGGAACGAGTGGAGAGGAAAGAGAAACGAGTGTTCGCAGCCGGATGCAATGTGCGAACCTGTAAGCTAGACGCTGCTACTCGTTTCTCTTTCCTCGTTTCTCTTTGCTCTACTTGCGCATGAAACGCTATGCCCTGCCCTTGCTGATCGTCGCCTTCGCCATCATCGGTGGCAGCGCCGGTTTCTTTTTCGGCGGCTACTACTACAACAATCCACCGGCACCGCCGGGCATCGAGCAGGTCGCGGTCGGCGAGCGTGTGCCGGTGTTCTCGCTGGTGGATGCCGCCGGCGAACAACGACGCCTGGACGAGTGGCAAGGTCAACTGGTTGTCGTCAACTACTGGGCCAGCTGGTGTCCGCCGTGCATCGAGGAAATGCCGCTGCTGGACGAGTGGGCTCAGCGTCATGCCGCCAGCGGCGTGACGGTGTTGGGCATCGCCGAGGACGATCCCGAGGCTGCACGCGGTTTCCTGCGCGACCATCCCGTCGCCTATCCGATCCTGATCGGCGGCCAGCAGTTCGACGGCTCATCCATGCAACTGGGCAACAGCCGCAACGTGCTTCCCTACACGGTGGTGATCGACCGCAGCGGTGTGCTGCGTGAGCGCAAGGCCGGCGTGCTGACCGGCACCATTCTCGACGACTGGCTGGCTGCCTACGGCGTCCCGTAGACCCGGTCTCGCCGCTCGGGCGGCAAGTGCCACCGATGCGAGGTCGACCCGCGCAACCGACGCACTTGCGACGATGACGCATACCGGTCGGTCAAGCCTGACCTGTGCCGACTTCATCGTCGTCGTCCAGCAGCTCGGAGTCTGGGCATGTCCCGCCCCCGCGGCCGACCACAGGCGCGAAGCTTAGGCAGCGCCAACGGCCAGGCCGCGCAGAGCCGCCATTGCGCGCCATGGATATGCGAGAATGATTCGCGTTAACTTCTGGGAATGCCCATGTCCGTCCGACCGCTCCTTCTTGCCCTGACCGCGTTGTTGGCCGCCTGCGGCGGCAGCAACAGCGATACCCCTGCTGCCGGTAGCACGCCACCTACCGGGAGCGCGGGCTCCGTCGAAGCGGCACCGACGCCAGCCTCGGCGTTCGACGACGCGCTGACCCGCTACGAAACCGCCGCCCGCGACTACGTCGCCGCCATCGACGCCGACACCGGTGCGGACGCGCTTGCCGCACGCACCGATGCACTGGTGGCGATCGCCGCCGAAGCACTGCCGGAGTTCCTGACCCGGCAACCGCATTGCCGCGCCTACCTGGAAGCGGCACTCGCACTCAGGAACAGCTGGACCACGCTCAGCGCCGAGCAGATCGAGGCCGGCTACCACAAGGACGGCGCGCTGCCGAAGATCGACAACGCCACCGCCTGCTACCACTTCAAGGACCTGATCGTGCATCCGATCACCGCCCAGGCCCTGCTCAACGAAAGCGGCGACAACCGCAACAGCGCCCGCCACGAAATCGACGAAGTCATCGCCCACGTCGCCGTGGTCCGCGCCACCCGCTGAGCGCAGCACAAGCCTGCGCCGTCGCGCGACAGCGACGGTGCCAACCGGTGCAAATCCACGCGGCCATAGCGCCGCGATCAGGATGGACGACCGGCTGCCGGAGTTACCTCCCCAGTCGCAGCAAACCCGAACAAGGCAAACCCGGCGTCGATGAGCGCAAATCCGATCACGCCACGGTGACCATCTGGGGGCCGGCGTCGCGGCGGAAGGTGACCACCAGCACGTCGCGATACGCCGGCCGCGAGGCGTCGATCGCCTCGACCGCGGTGACGCCATGCCAGACCCGTTGGTCATCGACCAGCGCAGCATCGAACGGATGGCTCAGCGTGAAGCTGCCCAACTCGCAGCCATGGTGGTCATGGATATTGGTGGTGCCGCTGGCGATGTTCTCGCGCCGGATCATCAGTACCAGCACGTAGTCGACGCCGTCCCGATGGCTGCCTTCCGGCGTCGGCAGTCCCGCGCCATCAGGACCGGCCTCGATGCGGAACTGGTGCAGTTCGATGCGCCAGCCCGAGATGTCCGGCGCCAGTGTCGCGAAAAGATCACGGCTGGCGCGCACGATGGTGTCCAGGCTGGCGCTCGCGCCGATAGACTCGCTGACCGGTTCGAACCAGCGCGCGATGCCGCCGTTGAGCGGGTTGTAGTCACGCTCCTGCCAATGTGCCTGATGCGCTTGGCGGACGATGCCGCCGTCGCTACCGGAAGCGAATACGGCATGTCGGCGACGGCGGTAACGCCCGCCATCGGCCATGTGCGCATCCAGCACCAGGTCGTTCCAGCTGTCGGCGAATGCCGGCCAGTCGGCCAGGCTGCCGACACGCCGCAACCACGTACGCACGTCGGAACCGTGGATGAAAGCGAAGCCGCGACTGGCGATCGCGGTGACGGTTTCCCGGTTGCTGTCGGGGTCGGCGGAGGCAGCCTGCATGGTGTCATTGTCGGTCCGCACGGTTACCTGACACCAGCAGCAGGTGACAGCGTCCGGACAACGCCGTTAAGCGATCGCTCCGGTCAGTCGCCGTTGGCGCGCTGCTCCAGCATGGCCACGGCCGGCAAGGTCTTGCCTTCGAGGAACTCCAGGAAGGCGCCGCCACCGGTGGAGATGTAGGAGATCTTCGGCTCGACGCCGTACTTCTCGACCGCGGCCAGGGTGTCGCCACCACCTGCGATCGAGAACGCGCTGCTGTCAGCGATCGCGCGCGCCAGCGCTTCGGTGCCGGTACCGAAGGCATCGAACTCGAACACGCCGACCGGCCCGTTCCAGACCACGGTGCCGGCGCGCTTGATCAGTTCGCCATAGCGCAGCGCGGTCTCCGGCCCGATGTCCAGGATCATGTCTTCGGCACCGACCGACTTCGCCGGCTTGATGATGGCCTTGGCCGAATTGTCGAACACGGTGGCGACGGCAACATCGGTGGGCAAGGGCACCTCCACACCACGCTCCTTGGCGCGCGCGAGGATGCGCTTGGCCGCGGGAATCAGATCCGGCTCGTACAGCGACTTGCCGACCAGACTGCCGCTGGCAGCGAGGAAGGTGTTGGCGATGCCGCCGCCGACGATGAGCATGTCGACCTTTTCGATCAGCGTTTCCAGCAGCTCCAGTTTGGTCGACACCTTGGAGCCGCCGACGATGGCCAGCAGCGGCTGCTGCGGCGCCTGCAGGGCCTTGCCCAAGGCGTCGAGCTCGGCCGCGAGCAGCGGGCCGGCGACAGCGATCGGCGCGAACTTCGCCACGCCATGCGTGGACGCCTGCGCGCGATGCGCGGTGCCGAAGGCATCCATGACGAACACGTCGGACAGCGCTGCCATCTTCTTCGCCAGTGCCTCGTCGTCCTTGCCCTCTCCGAGGTTGAAGCGCACGTTCTCCAGCAGCACGACCTGGCCAGGCTCGGCGCTGACGCCATCGATCCAGTCACGGATCAGCGGCACCTCGGCGTCCAGCGCCTTCGACAACCATTCGGCTACCGGCTTGAGGCTGGACGCCTCGTCGAACACGCCTTCCTGGGGTCGGCCCAGATGCGACATCACCATGACCCGCGCGCCGGCGTCACGCGCGGCGCGGATCGTCGGCAGCGACGCTTCCAGGCGCTGGCTGGCAGCGATCGAGCCATCGTCGTTGAGCGGCACGTTCAAATCTTCACGAATCAATACGCGCTGATCGCGTAAATCGACATCGGACATTCGGCGGAAAGTCATGGCTTGGGGGTTCCTGCGCAAAGGCCGGCATCTTAGCCCGAGTGACAGGTTTCGACCGTTTCGCACGTAAGGGAAGGAGCGTCGGCATTCGAGCACACTCCGGGGAACAGGGACGTAAATGCGCTTTAACATCGACCGTGCACGGCCTCCATCGGTCGGATCCCATGCCGATCCGATGGCTGATCCGCCGTCAACAGCGCGCTACGACGCTGGCCTGCGGCTCACCGAGCTGGCCCTGGCGCTGGTGCTGGTCCCGCTGCTGTTCGCCTTCTGCCAGGCATTGGTGACCAGGGTTGATCCGGCGCTGCATCCGGTCACGCCCGACGCCACCACCGATGCCGCCGCGATGACCACAGCAGCGGTGGACGACGAGCAGGCGGCATTGCAGGCCGCACGTGAGCGTGCCAACGCGCTGCCACCCTTCCTGCTGGCGCTGGTCCTGCTGGCATTGACCCGACGCCCGTTGCTCAGCCTGTGGTTGACCGTGCTGACGGTGGCGGCGCTGTACTACGTCGACTACCGCAAGTTCGACGTGCTCAATGCCCATCTGTTGCCCGCGGATTTCAGCCTGCTGCCACAGATCATCGCCAGCCCCGGCCTGTATCTGGGTTACGTGGAGAACGACGGATCCACACTGCCGACGATGGCCGCCTATCTCGTGCTCACCGCCGTCATCGTCTGGCTGGAACCGGCGCAGCGCTGGTTGCGGACTTCACTGCGGGTGCTGTTGGTGCTGCTGGCGCTGGCCCTGCTGGCGATGCTGGTGATGCGGCAGACACCGTTCGACGACTGGTTCCATCGCGACACGCTGCTGTTCCGGCCCTGGGAGCCCGACGCCTCCATCGAACGCATCGGCCTGATCGCCAGTCTGGTGAAGCTGGGCGGCGAGACCGCGCGAAAAGTGCCCGATCCTGACCAGGCTGTCGTGCATGCCGTGCTGGATCGGATCGGCGAGGTGACACCGACCTCGGCGATCGACCCGAGCGCGTTGCCGGACATCGTTGTCTGGCAGAGCGAGTCGCTGTTCGACACCGGGCGCCTGGACAGCATCGCACCCGACAGCCGGCAACCCGGGCTGGCGCGCACGCGGCAGCGTGCGGTGCACGGCGACATGATGGTCCCGGCATTCGGCGGTGGCACGGTGCGCACCGAATTCGAGGCACTCACCGGCTTTCCCATGCGTGCCTTCACCAATGTCGCCTATCCGTACAGCGCTTTGGCGCAGAAGCCGCTGATGGCCTTGCCGCGCGCCCTGCGCCAGCTCGGCTACCACACTCTCGCCATCCATCCCTATGAACGCGGCTTCTGGAGCCGCAACACCGCGTTTCCGAATCTGGGCTTCGACCAATTCATCGACCAGTACAGCTTCGACCATGAAGCCGATCGCCACGGCATCTACATCGGTGACCAGGCGCTGCTGCGTCATGTCACGACCGCACTCGATGAAGCGGCCAGTGCGCAATCGCCGTTGTTCGTGTTCGCGATCTCGATGGAGAATCACGGCCCCTGGAGCGGCTCCCGCCGGCTGGACCAGGCCAAGCTCGCCGACATCGCGGTACCGGACGGCCTGCCGCCGACGGCACAGCGCGAGATGCGCAACTACCTGCACCATCTGCAACGGGCCGACGAATTTCTGGAACAGCTCATCGAGTTCGCCAGTCAGCGCGAACGGCACACGCTGGTCCTGTTCTACGGCGACCACCTGCCCGGCCTGAGCGAGTCGTTCGACACCCTGAGTTTTCGCGACGGCGACAGCGCACCCAGGCAGCCGGTGCCGTTCATCCTGTTCGACAACCGGCGCCAGCAGGGTATCGACCTCAATGCGCGCCTGCACAGCTATCACCTGGCCAGCCTGCTGCTGGACACCATCGGCATTGAGGTCAACCCGCATTTCCGGCTGCTCAGCGCCGATCGCGCTCGCGCTGGCGCCACCCTGTTCGGCCCGGGGCCGTTGCCAATGGACGACATCGATGCCGAGCAGGCGCTGTTGAACCTGAGCTGGCACAGCTATCGTGACGATGTACCCCCCTTGCCGGCCGCAGGGACCGCCGTGGAAACCGGTTCGCCTTGAAACTTTCCCGGTAGCGGTGCAGTCTTTGCGTCGTGTCCCTGCGCCTTGCCACCATCCTTCTGCTGGCCATCAGCCTGGCCCTGCCGTGGCCGGCGCTGACCCATGCATCGGTCAGCGATGCTGCCGTGATCGATACCGATGGCCTTGCCGCCGTTGAAACCGCCACCGACGCGGCCATCGGCAGCGGAGGCTCCGAGGGCCGTTCCGGCCACGCGGGTTGTCATGGCAAGACGTCTGCCGAAAGCGACCTCGACAAGGCCGTGCCCGACGCTGTCGTCGACGCTGACAAAGCGTCGAGCAGCTCCGACCACAACTGCTGCGCTGGTGGTTGCGACTGCGGCTGCCTGACCACGGCCTCGCCAGTTGCCCTGGCCATTTCGACCAGCGATGCCATGCCGGCACTGGTCGGCCGTGCCGTTGCCAGAGCCACTGCGCCGGCAGCCTTCGCTCGCCTGCTGAGACCACCGATCCACGGCTGACCGCCAGCGGCGGATCCTGGCGCGCCTTCGATACCCTGCCGGCCGCAAGTCGACGGCTGTTTCGAGCGTGCCATTCCGCACCCCTGTGCCCCATGGATGCCGCCCGCGCGGTGTCCGTTCCGTGGACGATCACCATGAACCGTTGCCCTATCCTGCGCACGCTCTCGCTGCTGCCGATGATCGGCCTGGCAGCCTGCGCCTCCCTTCCCGCCGATCGCGGCCGCGGCGATGTCGCCGAGCTGCTGGCCGGACACGGCGACCACGTCGCTGTCTTTGCTGCCGGTGTCGCCGCTGCCGATGATCCCGATCTGAACCGCCGGCTCGATCAGCCGCTGTCGGCCGACGATGCCGTCGAACTGGCCTGGCGCTACAGCCCGCGCATCCAGGGGCGGCTGGCTGGTCTTGGCCTGGACGCCGCCGACCTGTTCGAGTCCGGTCGGCTGCGCAACCTGCGCCTGTCAGCCGGCCGCATGGGCGGCAGCGACGGCAAGACCACGCTCGGTATCGGCGTGGTGATCTCCGATCTGCTGACCCTGTCCGGCCGCGCCCGCGCCGGCAAGCAGCGTTGGCAGGCGGCGCTGGCCGATGTCGCGCAGGCACTGGTCGACGAAGCCACCGCCACCCGCGTCGACTACATCGGCTATCTTGGCGCCATGCAGGTGGCGGCGATGCGTGACGCCACCGCCGAGGCTGCCGAGGTTTCCGCCGAACTGGCCCGGCGCTTCCATGCCGCGGGCAACATCAGCGCCCTGCAACTGGCGCGCGAAGAAGCGGCTGCGACATTGGCGCGCACCGAAGCGGCGCAGGCACGTCACAAACGTTTCGCCGCGCGCATGGCGCTGGCCGAACGCATGGGACTGGCCGGCGTCAGCAACCGCTGGCACGTGCCCGAACAGTTGCCACTGCCTGCCACCGGCGAACCCGACATCGACACGCTGCTGGTGCTGGCCCGTGAACAGCGTCTGGACCTGGCCGCCGCCCGCGCCCGTCAGCAAGCCGGCGAGGCCGATGCGGCACTGGCCCGGCGCTTTGCCTGGCTGGGCGAGATCGAATTCGGTTTCGAGCGCGAGATCGAGAACGGCCAGCGTGAAAGCGGGCCGGAGCTGAGCATCGAGCTGCCTCTGTTCCGGCAAGGCCAGGGCGCGCGTGCGCGCGGTCGTGCCGCGGCGGAAATCGCCGCGCACGCGCTGGCGCAACAGCAGCTGGCCATCGAGCGCGAGGTGCGCACCGGCGTTGCCCGCATGGCGACCTTGCGCCAGATCGTCGACAGCTATCGCAGCGCGCTGATCCCGCAACGCGAAACCATCGTCGCGCGCGAACTGGAGCGCTACAACTTCATGCTGATCGGCGCCTTCGAACTGATCCAGGCCCGGCAGCAGACCTATGACGCCTACCAGGCGTATCTGGAGGCGATCCGCGACTACTGGCTGGCCCACGCCGAACTGTCACGCGCGGTCGGTGGCCATCTGCCGGGTGATCCGGCAGCCACCGACGCCAGGGACACGGTCAGTGCGCAAGCCCTGCTCGCCGCGCCCGAAGCCGACGGTCACGACCACGAGCACCACCATCATCACCACGGAGACCAGCCATGAAACTCAGTCGCCGCGATCTGCTGCTGGGTGCCGGCGCCGCCGCGCTGGTGCCGGCGATCATCCGCCCGGGCGACGTGCTCGCCGCAGGCGTCGTCAACCCCGAGGGCCTGGGCATCGCCAACACGCCACCGCGCGATACCCGCCTCGGCTACACGCCGGTGCGCACGCTCAACGGCTGGACCCTGCCCTGGCGCATGAACAACGGGGTGAAGGAATTCCATCTGGTCGCCGAGGAGATCGAGCACGAGTTCGCACCGGGCTCCAAGGCCATCTGCTGGGGCTACAATGGCACCACGCCCGGACCCACCATCGAAGTGGTCGAGGGCGACCGCGTGCGTCTGTTCGTGACCAACAAGCTGCCGGAACACACCACCATCCACTGGCATGGCCTGCTGCTGCCGTGTGGCATGGATGGTGTGGGCGGCCTGACCCAGCCGCACATCAGACCGGGCGAAACCTACGTCTACGAATTCACCATCCGCCAGCACGGCAGCCACATGTACCACCCGCACGCCGACGAGATGGTGCAGATGGCCATGGGCATGATGGGACTTTTCATCATCCATCCGCGCGGCAGTGAAACGCCACGCGTCGATCGCGACTACGCCCTGTTGCTGCACAACTGGGCGCTGCATCCGGGCACCTCGCGGCCGGACCCGTCGGTGATGACCGACTTCGACCTGTGGACCTTTAACTCGAAAGTCTTTCCGTTCATCGACCACCTGATCGCCCGCAGCGGCGAGCGGGTGCGCGTGCGCGTGGGCAACCTGTCGATGTGGAACCATCCCATCCACATGCACGGCGTGCAGTTCGAGGTCACCGGTGGTGACGGCGGGCGCTGGCCACGTGGGCAATGGCGCAAGGAGGTCACCGAGATCGTCGGTGTCGGTCAGGTGCGCGATCTGGAATTTGTCGCCGTGCCGGGTGACTGGGCCTTCCACTGCCACATGTCGCATCACGTCATGGGGCCGATGGGCCACGACATTCCCAATACCTTGGGCGTGGACCAGCGCGGTGTCGAGGAACGCATCCGCAAGATCCTGCCCGGCTACATGGCGATGGGCGAAAGCGGCATGGCCGAACACCAGGACCACGTTGACATGGGCCACATGCCCGGCCCGGAAAACACCGTGGCGATGATGGCCGGCAAGGGACCGTTCGGGAACATGGAGATGGGCGGCATGCTCACCGTGATCAAGGTGCGCGACGACCAGCCACGCGGCGACTACAGCGATCCCGGCTGGTATCGACATCCGGAGGGCACGGTGGCCAGGCGCGTCAGCAGCGACCCCGACTACGGCTCACCCGAGCGCCGCGGCACACCGCGCAAGCCGGCCGATGCACCGGAGTTGCCGCGCGCGCGTCGCGACGGCCATCACCATTGAGCGTGCACCGTCGCGGCATTCGTCGGCGCGGCGTCGGCGCGCGGACGACCGTGTGCGAACGCCCTGCACAGCAAGTCCAGGATCATCGCATCGGCCATGAGTGGTGCCGGTTTTTTTTGGCCGACACCTGGCGATGTGGCGCGGATGTCGTCGACCCGAAGCCGATCGACGACATCCCGCGTTTTCCGTTACGGCGTCTCGAATCCGTTGCGGAAGATCACGTCGCTGCAGTCGACGCCACGTGACTGGACCGTGCCAAGCAGGCTGAACTGCGCGTTCTCGTGCAAGGCGGACGGTGCCTGCGCCCGATGCCAGGTGGCACGCAGCGAGAACTCGCCATCGTCGCGCCGGGTCTCCAGCGCAGACCCACGCAGCTCCAGTGCCGGCGGCTCGGCGCTGGCTGGGAACGCGGCCGTCAAAGCAAGCGTCACCATCAGGATGGGAACGTGCATGGTCAGTTCCTCTTGACGGATTCGATGGCCATCAGCCGTGCGTGCAGGAGATCGAGCATGTCCTGTTGCGCCGCCATCTGTTCACGCAACCCGGCATTCTCGACCTGCAGTCGGGTGGCCAGACCCTGGATGGCGGCCAGCGCGACACCATCGGCATCGATGCCGGCGATACCGGTGTCGTCATCACCATTCAGGCCGAAGGCGGCATGGAAGTCCTGGGCCATCACCCCCAAGTGGCGCTCGCTGGCATCCGTGGTCTTGTAGTTCCAGCGGGTTATCGGCAACGAAAGGACGCGATCCAGTACATCGCCGGTATCGACCGGCTCGAAGTTGGTCTTCAGGTTGCGATCACTGGTGGCTACCCAGCTTCCGCTTCCGCCGTTGACGTACGGACCGGTTAGGCCACCTGGGCTGGTGCCAATCCGTGTGAACCCGTTCGGTCTCATCTCAAGCCCCTGAAACCCCAGCTGGCCGGCGGACGAATTCGCAGTGGTAATGCGCGCGTAACCGTCGGCCCCAAGCGAGAAATCTCCTACGGGGCGGTTGTAGTAGACACTGCTGTCCGCACGGAACTCGAAAGCACCCGAGGCACTGGCCAGGATTCGGGTCGTGCCATTGGCGTTGACCTCCAGGCCCGTTGACGAGCCGGAGGCGATCCGTGCGGTACCGCTTGGTTCGAGCAGCATGCCGCGCCCACCCGTGCCGGAAAAGAATCGCAAGCCTCCCATCGCGGCCACGCTGAACTCGTTGTCACGCGAGGATTCGGCGTAGGTGCCGGGGTTGGTGGGGCCCGATGGCCGTACCTGCCCGCAATCGGCGCAGGCCCAGACGAAGGATCCGCGATGGCGCGCACGCGCCGCATAGCCGGCCGCGAACGAAAAGTCTGCTTCGGCGCGATTGCCCGCGCCACCCACCGAGGTGGCGAAATGGCCAGTGGCCGCGTTGAGCGAATATTGCTGGAATGTCACCGGTCCTTGCGGGCCCGTGATCATCATCGCGCCACCGCCGATCACCGTGGAACCGATGCGCGTGGTGTTGATGTTGTTCAACGGCGATCCAAAAACCACGCTGGCAGCCTGCTGATAATGCTCATTGCCTGCAGCGCCGATAGGGTTGTACGCGAGAAGGCCCAGGCCGAACCCCGATGAACCCAACCGCAGCGGCGCGCCGTCGGTGGTACCGACCAGCGAGCCGCTGGGCACGCCGGCATTGCCAGCCAGCTGCCAGGACGCCGGACAGGCGCCGCCGGTGACCGACACCGGCTCCAGGCCACCCAGATGCTTGAACTCGCCGTCACCGTCGCCGTGGCGGCGCAGGGCCACATCGATCCAGAGCGTCTGTGCGCTGCTCTCCGGCAAGTCGAATCCGGTCGCGAAACGGCCTTCGCTGACCGGGACACGGTAGGCCTCGAATGCCGAACCGACCGGCTGCCGACCTTCGGCGTCGGCGAACGCGCGAATACGCAGATCGTAGTCGCCCTCCGCCGGTTCACCGCGATCCAGCAATTCGCCCTTGTAGATGTAACTGGCAGCGTGTGCGCCCGAGGCAGCAGCCACCAGCGTCAATGCAATCAGCGCGCCGGTGACCGCACGCCTCCGCGGATGAACCTGAAGATGCTTTTCGTTCACGAATTGGTGCCTCCCGAAGCGCATGCAATGGCGCATGCACTAGCGGATACACCCATTCGACGGCAGACCGGACATGGCTGAGGTCGAATCAGGGACTATCAGCCACCGACAAGCGGCCGGAAGTCAATGGCAGAGGCCCTGCGTGACCATCGTTGTCCACAGCACTCAAGACAAGCCTCGTGCCATGCCACCGGCAAGAGCCGATCGGATCGGCGTTGGAAAGCCGCTTGCTCCGGCCCTTGCGGGGATCGACATTTCGACTCCTCAGGAACATTCGCTCGAGTTTCGCCGCCTGCGCACGGCACACAACGATCGCTGCGTCTTTTTCGCTTGTTGCCACCCTGGTTGCCGCCTGACCCTGGATTGCCGGCGAAAATGCGCTGCAGCATTCGACGCTGCAACGCACCTGGACGCCCTTGATCCATGCTGGAGCGGCTTCTGGCAATGACCCGGACAGCATGCTGACGCACACCAGAGCACCGCGATCGGGTGATGATGCTGGTCCAGGTCATGATCCACGCCAGCCATATTGTCCGGAGCGGCGTAGTCGCCGGTCAGGCCGCTGAACTGGCCACGTTGCCGCCTTGCTGCACGTGTTGGAGCGCCGCGGTGGCATCATCCTGACCTGCCTGCACTGCCCGCGCGCGCCACCGCCCAGGCGTCTTTCCGCGTCGGCTTCGAGGCAGACACCGATCCGCCAAGGATCGCCGATGCGACGGCGAAGCTGAGCCACACCGGCACCGGCCTTCCGCTGGCCGGGTAAGCCGACTTGGCCAGCCATCGGCGTCAATGGCACGCCAAGAACATGTTGCGACCAACACTTGGACACCAGCGGCGACGTTGGCGTCATTCGCTGACGACCCGGCAGCGGCAACGAGGCGCCGATGAAGGGACGGGGACACTCAAGGACAAGGTTGCTGCGGCAACCGTGCACGAGAAGGCCTGGACATGTCCTGCGCACAGGGCTGGGCTGCACTAACATCCCGATGATCACCAGTTCCAGTTGCCTGGAATACCGGTCAGCGTTCGGATGTCGCACCCGCCCGACAACCGATGAACAACACCACGGATTGAGGAGAAGCCCATGCCCAGCACGTCCCCCAGCACGCAACCTGTCCGGATCGGACTGGCGTTGGGAATCGCCTCGGTACTCGCTGCCACAGGTACAGCGGTTGCCGTCGGCGGCGATACGGGTGGCTGGTCGCCGGATCCGGCCAACAATCTGGTCATTGCCGGTCGCAGCGGCGAGGAAGTCCAGGCCAAGATCCTGCCACTGCCCGACGGCGGCTTCTACGTAAGCTGGTTCGACAACACCGACGGCGGCTACGACGTGCGCCTGCAGCGCCTGGATGTCGAAGGCCGTGCGCTGTGGCCGGCGGACGGCATCCTGGTTGCCGATCGCAGCTTCGACTGGACCACCGACTACGGCTTCACCGTCGATGCCGACGACCACGCGCTGCTGTCGTTCCAGTGCTGCAGCCAGGGCGGTGCCGGTGAACATCTCGTGGTGGCGCGGATCACGCCGGAAGGCGAACTGGCCTGGCCTGCTCCCGGTGTGGCGGTGACTGCGCCTGGCTCGGCGGCCGCGGTGTCACAGCTCACCGCTACCGACGACGGCAACAGCGTGGTGGTGTGGATGGATTCCAGCACCGGGCAGGGTCGTGCACAGAAACTGGCACCGGACGGCGAGCCATTGTGGGGCGACAGCGGTGTAGTCATCGCCGGGCCCGGCAACGCCTCGCGTTTCATCGCCGACGTGAAGCCGGGCAGCGATGGCGACGCCATCGTTTCCTGGAGCAACCAGCCCACCTTCCTGACCCGCGTGCTGCATGCGCAGAAGCTCGCATCGGACGATGGCAGTTCGCTCTGGGGCGACGGCGTACGCGTCTCCGACGTCGGCAACCTGCAGGCCGGCAACTTCCCGCCACACCATGCCGATGGCGCTGGCGGCGCGTTGTTCGCCTACTACGACATCAGCGGTGTCGCCTTCGACATCCGCGTGCAGCACATCGACAGCGACGGTGTACGTCGATTTGGCAACAACGGCACCATCGCCACCACCGACATCACACGCGACCACGTCAGCCCGGCCGGCGCCTTCGATGCCAGCACGGGCGACACCTATGTCGCCTGGGTCGACGACCAGACCATCAGCATGCAGACCTGGCATTCGCTGCGCGTGCAACGCATCGACGCCAACGGCGCGCGGCAATGGGGCGATGAAGGCCTGGAACTGGTGCCGCCGGCCATCGCCACCACCGGCGAGAATGCCCTGTCACGACCGGTGGTATTGACCGCGCCCGAAGGCGTGATCGTCGCCTGGTCGACCGGCAACACCTCGGTGGCAGCGAATCCGATTCGCGCGCAATACCTGGATCGCGACGGTGAAGCGATCTGGCCGGAACCGGTCGCGATCAAGACCAGCGCGACCCGCACCTCGCGACCGGCCGGCGCCACCAGTGCCGCCGGCTATGCCGCGTTCGTCTGGAGCGACGCCCTCGGCAACGATCCGACCAGCAACGACGTGCTTGGCCAGAACCTGAACTACGACGGCAGCCTGGGCAACAAAACGTCCGACGATGTCATCTTCGCAGACGGCTTCGAGTAAGCGCGCACGAGCGACTCATCGTCATGTTGATACGCCGGGCAAGCTTACTGCTGTGACCGTGCATCCACCCGTGCCAACAGCGCATGGGTGGATGGGTCCAGGCCCGTTCGGCCGGCGGACTCGCCTGCCAGCGCCGGTTCGATGCGCGCCGCCAGGGTCTTGCCCAGTTCCACGCCCCACTGGTCGAAGGCGTTGATGCCCCACAGCACCGACTGCACGAAGACCTTGTGCTCGTACAGCGCCAGCAGCATGCCCAGGGTATGCGGCGTCAACGTATCGAGCAGAATCGTGGTCGAAGGCCGGTTGCCGGGGAAGGTCTTCTGCGCGGCCAGTTCGCGGCGCGCGCGGTCGTCGGTGATGCCGGCCAGTTCGGCGAAAGCCTGTTCCTGATCCTTGCCCAGCATCAGCGCCGCCGATTGCGCGAACAGGTTGGCCAGCAGTGCACGATGGTTGTCGGCCAGATCGTGATCGGGACGGATCACACCGATGAAGTCCACCGGCACGATGTCGCAGCCCTGGTGCAGGGCCTGGAAGTAGGCGTGCTGGGCATTGCTGCCGACGCTGCCCCAGATCACCGGCGCGGTCGGCAGGACCACCGGCTCGCCATCGACGCCGACCCGCTTTCCGTTCGACTCCATCTCCAGTTGCTGGAGGAATCCGGGCATCGCCTCCAGACGGTCGTCATAAGGCACCACGCACAGGGTGCCGTGGCCGAGGAAGTCGCGGTTCCAGAAACCGGTCAGGGCCAGCCGGACCGGCAGGTTGTCGGCCAACGGTGCGGACAGGAAATGTTCGTCCATCGCCTGCGCGCCGGCCAGCAGCTCGCGGAAGCCATCCATGCCGATGGCGATCGCCACGGGTAAACCCACCGCCGACCACAGCGAATAGCGGCCGCCGACGAAATCCCACATCGGCAGCACGCGCCCGGCATCGATGTCGAACTGCTGCGCCGCCTTCGTGTTGGCAGTGACCGCAAACAACCGGGCCGCAGCCTGCTCAGGGCCCAGCGCCGTGGTCAGCCAGTCGCGCAGGACACGGCCATTGAGCAGGGTCTCCTGCGTGCCGAAGCTCTTGGAAATGATGATGACTGCGGTGCTGGCCGGATCCAGCGTCGCGCACAGGCGCGCGGTGCGGCCGCCATCGACATTGGCCAGAAAGTGCACGCGCGGACCACCGGTGCGCTCGTCCGCGAGTGCCTGGCACGCCAGGCGCGGACCGAAATCAGAACCACCGATGCCGACGCTGATCACGTCGGTGATCGGCGGCAAGCCGAGATCCTGCGATGACTCGCGCAGGCTGTGTGCCAACCTCGCCATGCGGCCCAGCGTGGCGTCGATCTCGGCGCGGATGGCGGCTGCGGGCGATCCACTGCCGCGCAGGGCAGCATGCAGAACCGCCCGGCCTTCGGAGCGGTTGACCACTTCACCGGCGAACATGGCATCGCGCGCCGGCTCGACCTGCCGGTCACCGGCGAACGCCAACAGCGCCTGCCAGGTATCGGCATCGATCAGCTGCTTGGACGTGTCCAGGTACAACGGGCCCAGGCGCGCGGTGAAATGTCCGATGCGGTCATCGTCGCGGTCGAACAGTTCGACGATGCGCGCACCCGCCAGCCGGGCCGCATGAGCTGCCAGTTTCTCGATCCCGGAACAGTCAGGGGATTGCTGCGGACTTGACGTCATGGCCTGGCACTGCAGTGGTCGGAAAGCCGACGATCATAGTCGAGGCCGGTGGCAGCCGTGCGGACACCGAAACATGGTCGCGGCAGCCACCGCCCATGATCTTCCGCAGACCTCGCAAGGCTGCCAGACTTCGCCGCCATAAGCGGGCGCGGGAGCCCGGCCCTGATGGCACGACGCAGCAACGCGACGCAGCTTGATCGTCAGACGAGAGGTCTTTCCGGCCGGATGCCCGACGACGACCCGGCGACGACAGCAGACGACGACGGCGGTTTCGGCACAAGGAGCACCGACCATGAACAACCAGGCCACCAACTCGCCGCGCCGCGTGCTGTTCGCCAGCCTGATCGGCACCACCATCGAATTCTTCGACTTCTACATCTACGCCACCGCTGCGGTGCTGGTGTTCCCCAGCCTGTTCTTCCCGGCCAGCGATCCGGCCACGGCGACGCTGCAGTCGCTGGCGACGTTTGCCCTGGCGTTCTTCGCCCGGCCGATCGGCTCGGCGGTGTTCGGACACTTTGGTGACCGCGTCGGCCGCAAGGCGACGCTGGTCGCAGCACTGTTGACGATGGGTATCTCCACCGTGGTGATCGGCCTGCTGCCGACCTATCACCAGATCGGCCTGCTGGCGCCGATCCTGCTCGCGCTTTGCCGCTTCGGCCAGGGTCTTGGGCTGGGCGGCGAATGGGGCGGCGCCGTGCTGCTGGCCACCGAGAACGCACCGCCGGGCAAGCGCGCCTGGTACGGCATGTTTCCGCAACTGGGCGCGCCGATCGGCTTCATCCTGGCTACCGGCATCTTCCTGATTCTCTCGGCGGTGATGGACGATGCCGCGTTCTTCGCCTGGGGCTGGCGCGTGCCGTTCCTGGCCAGCGCGGTGCTGGTGCTGGTCGGCCTGTGGGTGCGTCTGCGCATCGCCGAGACACCGGCCTTCCAGAAAGCCATCGACAACGACGAGCGCGTTCGCCTGCCGTTCTCGACCGCGCTACGCGAGCACCCCGGAACGCTGGTGCTGGGCACGGCCGCGGCGCTGGCGACCTTCGTGCTGTTCTACCTGATGACCGTATTCGCCCTGAGCTGGGGCACCTCGGCACTCGGCTACGAGCGCGAGCAGTTCCTGTGGATCCAGATCATCGGCGTACTGTTCTTCGCTGCCGCCATCCCGGTATCGGCAGTGATCGCCGATCGTTTCGGCCGCCGCGCCACGCTGATCGTGGTCAGCGCCGCCATCATCGTATTCGGCCTGCTGTTCCAACCCCTGTTCACCGCCAACAACAGCGGCGATGTGCTGCTGTTCCTGGCCATCGGCCTGGCCCTGATGGGCTTTACCTACGGACCGCTGGGCACCGCGCTGGCCGAGCTGTTTCCCACTGCCGTGCGCTACACTGGCGCCTCGCTCACCTTCAACCTGGCCGGCATCTTCGGCGCCTCGCTGGCGCCATACATCGCCACCTGGCTGGCCGGGAACTACGGGCTCGCTGCCGTCGGCCACTACCTCTCGGGTGCCACTGCGCTGACCTTGATCGCCTTGCTCCTTCTTCGCTCAAAGCAACAAGATTGACCGGGAGGGCCGACCCTTGTCGAGGTCGTCGGAGACGATGGTCCGCGCCAGAGCTCAATTGGGCTCAACTGGCCCGAAATGCAGCCGGCCTAGTGCTCACCACAATCAAACGCAGCGTCGTCGCTACGCAGGTACACCAGTGAGGCATCCAGGCGCGAACGAGCATGCGAAACCCCGAGCGATCCCGCTGTCTCGACAAGCCTCACCACATCGGCCAAAACCTGGTCTCGTGTAACGCAATAGCAGGCCACCTCCGACAATGCATCGATCACCAAAAGGTCGATTGCCCCTTCAACAGAATTTCGCAGGCATTCCGGGGCACCCTCCCACGCGGAAGCCACTTCCGTGATGGGACCGATGAGCGCACCAGGATTCCAGCATCCGGAGACGTCGGTTTGCTGATCGACATAAATCGGCCATCCGGTTGGATCTCGCCACGCCCCGGCAACGGCGCGCAGCAGTTGCGCCGCATTGAACTCAACCGAATCAAGATCAGCGATCTCGTCGTATCGCGCATAACCATACACGTTTTCCGCACCCAGCCTCAGCCCGACTCCGACCAGGATTTCATCAGCCTGTTCGATCTGCGTGCTAAGGGCGTTCCATGTGCGGGCACCACTACCACTAGCGACATTACCACCAGTCATTGACAAGACAGCGGCGTTCTGCTTTTCCAACGACCCCACAAGCAGCGGCACGAGCCGCTGCGCAGACCGTACTAACGCACAAGTCTTTTCGATGTCCGGTTGAGAACGGTGCGCGGCGACCAGCGCCAGGTACTCCGCGACGGCGCTATCGGCTTGGGAACCCAGGCTGGCGAGGGCTTCCTCGGAGTCCGCTCGCGCCGAATTTGCTAGCTCGACTGTCCCTCCGCGTGTTACCACCGGTGCGCGCTCAACGCCCTCACTGCATGCGGGAACCACTAGAAGCCCGGCAAGGACAATGACCGGAGGCATCCAGTACTCGGCGGACAAGTTCAGGCGGTGTCTGCCGGCCATCCTTCGCACCTCCCGTCAACGTCCGTCATCCGACCAGTGAGGTGGATCGGTGACAAGCTTGAGAACGCCGTATCCCGCTCCCACCGCGTGCAGTTCGGTATTGCCCGCGCCAGTCCTCGGGAGCGTCGTAATGACCTGTTGGTTGCCCAACGCATTCTGGATAGTAAGGTCGCCCGCCCAAGTAATCGTCATATCGATCGCCCTGCGCTGGGTATGTCGCGATTCGAGCGCGGGCGGATAGGCGATGGTGTAGGCATTCACCATGGCCTGAGCCGCATTCGTCGATGCTTGCTGGTCAACGTTGCCGTTGGCGTCCCGGTGAACCCAGCAGATATCTACCCCCGCATATTCGGGAACCGTCGCCGGATCCAGGCCTCTACGCGCGACATTGAACGCATAGTGCATCAAGTGTGCTCGCTCACGAGGCCGGTAAGTCGCCGATATTGAGACGTTGGCATTGGAGGCAGCAAGTGCGGACAAGAAGCTCTCCGCGTTGGCCCGGAACGGCTGGATCAAATCTGCCGCAGCACGACTGGTGGGAAACTGGGCTACCCAGGAACGGCCGCTTGCCTCCCAGACAGTCACGGTCGAATCTGCGCTGCGAATAGTACCGCCATCGCTCTGTTGGGCTTGAACCGTCACCCGTCCCGGCTGAGCCAACCGCGTTGTGAACTGAGGTCCTGTTCCTGTTGCAGGCTGTCCTCCACCCGACCAAGTGATCGTCCCGGACGGTGAGCCCATGACGTGGAAAGTAACATTTTGGTTCGGGCAAGCGACGTCGAGATCGGAAGTGATCGCCAAAGGCTCCTCGGCGAGAAGGTCGATTACTACGGCAGAGTTGAATTGCCCGTCGCCGACGTTAGTTACCGTCGCATCGAGTTGAAGCGTATCGCTGATGCCGTTGACGGGTAATGTTACTGTGTACCACGCAGTGGCTCCATTGGCGTCGAACGCGCCTAGTCCAAGGCTGTTCATGCTATTGCTGGCTATGGTGCTCGTTCCCGCGCTCAGCGTACGAATCGAGATACTGTAGTTGTCGTTGTACTGGCTGCCAAAGTAACCACCAGGAACTTCACTGGTGATGAAACGATATCGGACCCTGATGTTCTCCACACCAGGGGCGATTGCGAACGTGCGGGAAACAGACTGACCGCCGATACCGCTAGTAAGCAGCATCAGATCCCAGTTAACCCCTTGAGCCACCTCGGAGTGACGCAATGCATCGAAGAAGGCGTTGTCACCAACGCTGCCATTGCGTTTCTCGCTGGCATCGATCGGATGAGAAGGCAGTCTCTTGTTTCCGTGCTCTATCGATGACTGCGGGGAACCACCGCCGCCTGGCTGATGGACGATCAGGCTCACCGGCGCTGTTCCGGTCTCCCAACCATCCAGCCCCAAGGAGAAATCATTGTTGTTGATGGGGCTGGCCGGCTGGAAGCCTTGGAGCCTGACAACTACCGCACCGGCATTGCCGGTGGTGGAAAATACGCCCAATGTGTTTCCTGGCCCCATCGCTGTTAGGGCAATCGTAGTCGGCGGGACATTGCTAAAGGTAGCAACGCCACTTGCGGTCGTCGCGATCGTCATGGAGACACCCGGGTCATCGGCCAGCCTCAACTGAACCGGCACGCCCGGCACCAATATGTCGCTGACATCCCGAACCTGTACCGCCAGCGTATTGTTTCCGGCCCAAAGGCGAGTATCTCCACTCAGGGAGTACCCTTCCTCATCCTCTGCCAATACAACTATGTGGTTAAGTCCCGGGATAAGCACCCCGGTTAGCACTACGTTTTCAGGCGAAACCTGTACTTGCGCTGGAGGCAGAGCGACTCCGTTCCTGAACACCCTGACGCTATCCGGACTGGCCTCCATGAGGACATAGCTGGCTGCGAACGTTAGGGTAGTCGAGGTAGCGACGAAAGATGCCGGATCGACATCGACCAGCTCCAACGTACCTTGGGATGCTTGCTCGTGCTCGCCTACATGGTCACCAGACTCGAAGTCGCTTGAGAAAATATACTCCGACCAGTCCTGAATCGCTTGGCATGGTTGAGCGATCAGCATGAGAATCAGCAAGCACCGCATGTTTCGAAGCGAATTTTGTGAGCCTGAAGCCATGACCCCCTCCCCAAATGGCTGAAAAAGCTGCCGCGCTTAAACGAAGCCTTCGTTCCATCGACGCTAGCGGGCCGGCTCGATCCTCCCGATCGTCCGAATCCCTCATGAAACGCCCAGCTCGAAGGAAATTAACACAAGTGTGAACATCCATCCATAGTCACCACCTTCAGTTGGATTTCGCGCTCATTGCCCCCCCCCGAGCTCTCCTTACCGGCGGCCTGATCTAGAGCACAAGGACGCGTTCACTACAGAAAACTTGTGCGCACCTAAGATTATCAATTGTTGCACGACGGCTTGCCGATGGACGGATCCTAGGTCATCGCTGGCGCAGACACCGACAACAGCGTCGACCTGCCCGACCCCGACAAGCAGGCAACACTGGGGAGATAGCTGCGCAAGACCTACGGAAGGGCTGAACAATTCGGTGATATCGCGCTGGGGATGGACGACGACGAGGCTTTCGCCACGTCGGTGCATCAACACGCCGAGATTGCGGTGATCTCTGAGCCCATTCTGGCCCAATTGCTCGCCTTCACCCGGTGGCTGGACGCACGTTCCCCGCCATCGCCAACAATCGCTTTCTCGCCAGCCACAGGTTCGCCGGACCGAACAGTGGCACCAAGTGCGCGGTGTTCTTCGCCAAGCCCTTGAACCGTACCTTCATCAAGCCAAACTTCCGCTTGATCACCGGGAACGGATGCTCCACCTTCGCCCGGACGCCGGCCTTGCGATGCCCGATGGTCCAGAACTGATCCCGGAGCCCTGTGTCGTCGAGGGCCTTGAGCTGAATGGGTCGGGTGGCGATCGACCAGCGAAGGCCCCCTGGCGCCGAACCTGCCTGTGCCCCCCCATGTAGCCGCTATCGCCGTACACCACCCGTTCCTGGCCGTGCAGCATCTCGTCGACCACCGCGACATCGGCGGTGTTGGCGGGCTTGGTAACCACGGTATGCACCAGCCCCGAGTCGGCATCGGCACCGATGTGGGCTTTCATGCCGAAGTACCACTGCTCGCCTTCCGGGTCTGGTGCATGTCCGGGTCGCGCTCGCCGTCCAAGTTATTGGTCGAGCTGGGCGCGTTGATCATCGTGGCGTCCACGATCGTGCCGTGCTTCAACAGCAGGCCCTGGCGGGCCAGGTGGGCGTTGATCCGGTCAAACAGCATCACCGCCAGGTCGTTGTCCTCCAGGCGCCGACCGAAGTTCAGAATGGTGGTATCGTCCGGAATCGGACCGGTCAGCGTCAGACAGGCGAACTTGCGCATCGAGGCGATCTCGTACAGCGTCTCTTCCATGGGCTCGTCTGCCAGACCGAATCAGTTCTGCATCAGGTGCACACGCAACATCGTGTTCAGCGGATACGGCGGCCGGCCGCGAGACCCCAGCGGGTAGAAGGGTTCGATCTGCGATAGCAGGAGATTCCACGGCACGACCGGGTTCATTTCTGCCAAGAACACCTAGCGACGGGTGGTCCTCTTCTTGGCGGCGTATCCGCCCTCACCGAAGCTCATCTGGGTCATGAATCCTATCCTTGCGTCGATGCAGCCATCTCAGCACACTTTGGCGGAACAAATCAGACCTACCCTAAGGCGTGATAGGTGAGGAATGAGATATTCGCCAAGACAGTGGTGCGATACGCGCTTTCCCACTTCCGACTGTTGCTTTCCAGCTTCCAGCTCTCAGCAGCAGCGACCGGTGCCGCCGCGATAGCGCGCCTCCTGCCGGGTGCGGAAGAAGGCTTCGCGGGTCATCGGTTCTCGCTCGGGATGATGATCGCGCACGTGCGCGCAATAGACTTCGTAATCGGGCATGCCAACCAGCATGCGCCCGGCATGGACCAACCAGCGCCAGCCGTGCCGGACCTGCGCTGCCAGCGTACCCGCACCGGTATCGTGTGCCCTCCCACGAACCGCACCAGTGGCTGCGGGAGCGAGCGATGCCGGGATGTTCGTTGCCACCGCGCCGCTCCTGGGGGGAACCGACACGCAGTCGGCAGCGGCGGTGGTGGCGGCTGCGCTGGTAGCGGTATCGCAATGCGCGTTCATACAGCCACCGTGATCGGCTGATACGGCGTCTCGCGATCCGTGCGCTGCGGCTGCGCGCGCGCCTTGCGGATGGCGCCGACGGCATAGAACAACACGCTGGCCACCACCAGCAGGAACAACACGGTCAGACCGGTGTTGACGTAGCCGTTGATGACGATCTGCTGCATCTGCGCCGTACTCTTCGCCGGCCCCAGCAGCTCGCCGGCTGCCAGCGCCTCGCGATAGCGCGCCGCCTGTGCCAGAAAACCGACCGCCGGGTTGCTGTCGAAGATCTTGATCAGGCCAGCTGTGGTCGTGCACACCAGCAGCCACAGCGCCGGCAGGCCCGGCACCCAGGCGTAGCGGTCGCGCTTCATCTTGAACAGCACCACCGTGCAGAACATCAGCGCGATCGCAGCCAGCATCTGGTTGGCAATGCCGAACAGCGGCCACAGCGTGTTGATGCCGCCCAGCGGATCGACCACGCCCTGGTACAGGAAGTAGCCCCACAACGCGACGCAACCGGCCGTAGCCAGCATGTTCGCGCTCCAGGACTCGGTGCGCTTGAGTGAGGGCGCGAAGGTGCCGAGCAGATCCTGCAGCATGAAGCGGCCGGCGCGGGTGCCGGCATCGACCGCCGTGAGGATGAACAGCGCCTCGAACAGGATAGCGAAGTGATACCAGAACGCCATCGTGTTCTCGCCCGGCAGCAGGTCGTGCATGATCTGGGCGATGCCGACCGCGAGTGTCGGCGCACCGCCGGCACGCGCGAGGATCGTGTGCTCGCCGATGTCGGCCGCCGTGGCCGTGAGCACATCCGGTGTGACCGTGAAGCCCCAGGACGAGATCGTCGCCGCCACGGTGTTCACGTCGCTGCCGACCAGCGCGGCCGGGCTGTTCATGGCGAAGTACACACCAGGATCGATCACGGCGGCAGCAACCATCGCCATGATCGCCACGAAGGATTCCATCAGCATGGCGCCGTAGCCGATGTAGCGCGCGTCGCTTTCGTTGGCCAGCAGTTTCGGCGTGGTGCCCGAGGAAATCAGCGCATGGAAACCGGACACCGCACCGCAGGCGATGGTGATGAACAGGAACGGAAACAGCGAGCCATTCCAGACCGGGCCATCGCCGTCGATGAACTGGGTCACCGCCGGCATCTTCAATTCCGGATTGAGCACGACGATGCCGATCGCCAGGGCCACGATGGTGCCGATCTTCAGGAACGTGGACAGGTAGTCGCGCGGCGCCAGCAGCAACCAAACCGGCAGCACGGCGGCGACGAAGCCGTAGCCGATCAGCATCCAGGTGATCTGCGTGCCGGTGAAGGTGAGTGCCGGTCCCCAGGTCGGGTGTGCGCCGACATGGCCACCGGCCCAGATCGAGGCCAGCAGCAGGACCACGCCGATCAGCGAGACCTCGCCGATGCGCCCAGGCCGCAGCCAGCGCATGTAGATACCCATGAACACCGCGATGGGAATGGTGGCGATCACCGTGAACATGCCCCAGGGGCTCTCCGCCAGTGCCTTGACCACGATCAGCGCCAGTACCGCCAGGATGATGATCATGATCAGGAAGGCACCGAACAGCGCGATGGTGCCGGCGGTCCTGCCCATCTCCTCGCGCACCAGATCACCCAGCGAGCGACCATCGCGCCGGCTGGACAACACCAGCACCAGGAAATCCTGCACCGCGCCGGCCAGCACCACGCCGGCGATCAGCCACAAGGTGCCCGGCAGATAACCCATCTGCGCCGCCAGTACCGGGCCGACCAGCGGGCCGGCACCAGCGATCGCCGCGAAATGATGGCCGAACAGAACCTGCTTGTGCGTGGGCACATAGTCCAGGCCGTCGTTGTGCAGCAGCGCCGGTGTCTTTCGGGTTGGGTCCAGGCGCAGAACGCGATCGGCGATGTAGAGACTGTAGTAGCGGTAGGCGACCAGATAGATGCCGACTGCGGCGGCGACGATCCACAGCGCACTGA
Organism: Lysobacterales bacterium; assembly: GCA_035911475.1. GTDB lineage: Bacteria > Pseudomonadota > Gammaproteobacteria > Xanthomonadales > UBA2363 > Pseudofulvimonas. The sequence goes on from JAMHVM010000002.1 coordinate 26,082, forward strand.
TGGTCTCGCCGCGACGCAGGGCGATGGTGGCGAGGGCGATGGCACCCATCAGGCCGAACGCGATCCAGATGCCGTGGCGGAACAAGATCGTCATGGGCAGGCTCCCCGAAGCGGTTTTCGGCCATGCCCACCATGGGCATCGTCCGCATCGTCGGCATGCTATTGCAGGCCGGCGTCGACACCGTAACGCAACGCAGCGAAACCGTTCGGTGTCACGTGTTGTCGCCGCGTCCTGCGGCGCGCTGGAACGCCGGCATGATCCTCGCGATATCACCCCGATCACCTTGACCTTGGCGAGCACGGCGACGGGCGCTGCCGATGAACGCATCACGCGCCCGCCACCGGCTAAGCTGCATCCATGATGCGCCCGTCCCTCGCTGCCCTGATCGTCGCCGTCGTCCCGCTGCCGACGCTGGCGCAAGTACCCGGCTCCCCGGCCGAATATCTGGCGCGGATGGACCTGGATGGCGACGGCCGCGTCTCGCTGGCCGAATACCGCGACTACATGAGCCGGGGTTTCCGGCAGCTGGACCTCGACGGCAACGGCATCCTGGAAGGCGACGAACACGCCGTGCCCGGCTCGCCACCGGTGCACCTGTCCGAGCTCATGGAAAACTTCGCGCGCGCCTTCCAGCGCCAGGACCGCAACGGCGACGGTTTCCTCGACGCCGCCGAGATCGCCGCACCACCGCAGTGACCGTCTCGCCAGCTGTAAACGCATCCAGCCGGCACGTGTGAGGTTGGTCGCGAGCGGACGCGTCGAGGAACCGCTCGGTTGGCGGCTCGGGGTAGACGTACTCGAGACCAAGTGCGAAGCGGCCATTCCCGCTGCCGTGTCATGTCGGCCATTGGCCGGGCCGCTCGGATTCGACGTCGAGATGACGCGGAGCGGCAACGATGGTCACGGCCGCGCCCGATCGGTCCGCTGCCAGACTGGAGCTGGGTCTTGGCGCCAGAGAGCAGAGCAGGGCGTCTTCCTCGGCAATCGCGGGGTAGCGGGCTTCGGGCAATGACTTCTGTCTGAATCGTCCCCCGAAACCGCGCAAGTATCCGAATGACATCGATCCGGCCAGAACACAGCAATCCTGGCCCCAGTCGCACCCCTGCGACATAGACCGGACCATCGAGCAAACCGTTGAAACAATGGCCAAGCATCGGTCTTGATGGTTTCTTGAAGTCTCCGTGAGGACGAAGCCGACGAAAATGACTAGGGTTCGCCCATCACGCACGCGGCAGGGGATGGACCTCGCGGCCGCACCACCCAAATCGCCGACCACCGCCCCCGCTGGATCCGGAGCTGGGACAAACGCCATGCCTCCATTTGACACGCACGACCGCAGTTCCGCGAGATGGACCGGCAGCACGCTTGGCGTGGTTTCCAATCGTCGCGCGCCCAACGCGCACCGGTCGCAGAAACGCGTCGCCGCATCCTTCGGCGCCGATGGAGGCAGGCACGCGGGCGTCGTTCCAGACAACGAGCCGGTCGCCGCGACCACGCGTTTGCAAGTCTCGGCAGGACTGGCTGCCGACAGCCCACCGCTTTCGCCCAATTCCCTCCGGGCCAGAGCGCTCACCGTAGAGAGATTTCCATGACATATGCGTCTTCGAGCCAGCTCATCGGTTGCCCTACCCGCTCCTTCTGGCTGGTTGCAGGCCTCATTGGAATGCTTCTGGCCTCGCCGTCCGGTCCGGCTGTGGCCGCGAATGGCCTGGCCGCAGGCTCTGAACACACCTGCGCCGCGGACATGGAAAGTGGCCGCATCCATTGCTGGGGACGCGGACAACGCGGTCAGCTCGGTGAAAACCGCACCATTCATCGCTCGGCACCGGTACCAGTGGCGATGGATGAGCGCCTGTACGGCCTCTCGTCGCTGGGCGAACACACCTGTGGTCTCACCGTGCAAGGCGGGGTGTACTGCTGGGGCGAGAACGCTAACGGCCAGCTGGGCGACGGTACCACCTTGTATCGGACAACGCCGACGGCTGTGGTCGGTCTGGGCACCGGCGTTACCCAGGTGTCGGCAGGCGTGGCACACACCTGCGCACGATTGGCTACCGGTAGCGTCAAGTGTTGGGGGGCCAGCGTTGACGGACGCCTCGGATCAGGCCACACCTCGGATCAGACAGAACCACGAGACGTGTTGGCGCTTTCCGGCGTCCGATCCGTCGCCGCCGGTGGCGCCCACAGTTGTGCCTTGCTGACTGGCGGCCAAATGCGTTGCTGGGGTCGCAACAACCAGGGCCAGGTCGGCGATGGCACCTGGACCACCCGGACAATTCCCGTAGCCATCGATCCCGGAATCCTGGCAACGGAGATCGCCACCGGCTACGCCCATACCTGTGCGTCCAGTACGTCGGGAGCGATGCGTTGCTGGGGACGCAATGGATCCGGACAGCTCGGCGACGGAACAACCAGCCACCGTAACCTCGCCGTCAACGTCGACGGATTGGGCAGTGGCGTGACACGGATATCGACCGGCGGCGATCACACCTGTGCCGTGATCTCCAATCAGGCACTGCATTGCTGGGGCTACAACGGATACGGCCAAGTTGGTGTTGGTTCTACCGGAAACTTCCATCGACCCCAACACGTAACCTCACTGGAAGGACCCATTCGGGCACTGTCCGCCGGTGGAGAGCACACCTGCGCCCGTCGCGAGGGCAATGACCTGTACTGCTGGGGCCGTGCGACGAACGGCCGGATCGGTTTCGGGACGACGAGCAACATCGGCTGGGCATCATCGCCTCATCGAGTACGTGGTCTGGAGAACGACCTGCGGCAACTGTCGCTGTTCTGGCGAACCAGCTGCGGTGTGACCAAGTCGAACGATGCTGTCTGCTGGGGTCGCAACAACTACGGTCAGTTGGGCGACGGCCAGCAATTTACCAACGGCGATGGCATCGATCAGGCACAGGCCAGTCGCGTCGCCGGACTGATCGGTCTGGCCACGATGACTGCGGTTGGCGCCGAGCATGCCTGCGCTGTTGCGAGCGATGGCAGTGTCTGGTGCTGGGGCCGCAACAACTACGGTCAGATCGGCGATGGCACGGCGATCACCCGACGCACGCCGGTACAGGTTCCGGGCATCGAAGATGTCACCGCCATCGTGGCCGGTCGTGAGCACAGCTGCGCACTGCGTTCAGGCGGCTCAGTCGTCTGCTGGGGCCGCAACAACTACGGCCAGATCGGCGATGGCAGCCTGGAGAACCGCAACATGCCGGTCCCGGTTGTGGGTCTGAATCAAGACGTTGCCCAGATCGTGATCGGTGCAGACCACAATTGCGTGCGCATGGAAAACGGTGAAGTCCAGTGCTGGGGTTACAACGGGTATGCGCAAGTCGGCGATGGCAGCTACACCAATCGCCACATTCCGACCGCCGTGGACGATCCCGGGATCACCTATGCCGGCCTGTCAGCCGGCTGGCGGCATACCTGCGGTTACACCGACAGCGGCCAGGCCCGCTGCTGGGGTTCCAATGGTGAGGGCCAGCTGGGCGACGGCACCTTCACTACCCGGACGCGACCGGTCGCGGTCGATGGCCTCCTGACTGCTGTCACGAAAATCGGTGCGAGCGCATACCACACCTGCGCAGTACGCAACGCTGACGAACTGAAGTGCTGGGGTTACAACGGTTACCGCCAATTGGGTGACGGAACCACCATACGCCGCAACCTGCCGGTCAACGTGGTACCGCAGCCGGGAACGGTGGACTCACTGGCGCTGGGAGAGGCCCACTCGTGCGTTGTGCTCACCAACGGACGCAGCCGGTGCTGGGGCTACGACGCCGATGGTCGGCTGGGCAACGGCACGATCGGATACACCTGGGATGAGCAGCAGGAAATAGCCCGCTGGATCCGGACCGATGTGATCTTCCGAAACGGCTTCGAGCGCTGACCTCATCGAAACGTTGAAAGATCACGGAGCAGATGAATGGCTGAAGCGTGTGAGGATCCGATCACCGGTGTCGCGCCCTCAGCTTACCCTCGAAAGGTTGCCGAACATCAAAGGCGGTCGCGCCTCAGCCACCTGGCAACGGCGAAAACGTCGATCATTGACCATAGAGAAGCATGTCAATAGAGAAAATGCCCTGCCACCGGCAACTGGATTCCCGTCCCCAAAAACAGAGAGCAGTACATGAGACAGGTAACCCGAATTGCCAGCCTCGCCGCCATCGTGCTGGCGATTTCATCGACCCTCGTTGAAGGACGCGAAGACGTCAACCCATCGTCTGCCGGGGACGCATTGCCGATGGTCATTACCAGCGACGAATTCATCGTTGAGTGTCAGAACGGATATCCGGAATCCTATCCAGCGGACGATGCCCTGTACTTCTGCCAAGAGGGATGGAAGCAGGTGGTTGACACACAGCCACTGGTCGACGCCCTGCTAGGCCTGATGGCGGAAAGGCGCGATCGAGCCCTGGACCTGAACAAGGCACGGGCGCTGCTACCCTCGGTGAGGGACATACAGCTCAAGAACGATCGCGCCAACTCTCGGTTGGCTGAGGGTCAACTGGGCCACCTGCTCGTCCGATTCAGTGGCGATGGCTCAGTACAAACCATCGCTTTTTCCTGGATCGGGAAAGGCAATGACGGGTGGCCGTATGATGTCGAGAACGCCATGAAAGTCCGCGGGATCGAGCTGACCCCCATCGCATGTCGCCGCCAGATCTACCCTGATTTCGACAACAACATCCTCGTGAAGCCGCCGGGACAGCCGGCATTCCACATGACCGTTGGCCGATCGGTCGCTGGCACAGGATTCGAACACCAAGCGTACAGCGTTGAGGTCGATGTCACTGGATCACCCATCGACATCGCAAAGCGCACGGAGCTCGACTGCGATCCATCGTGAGCTGAACTCCGCACGCATGGATGGGACGGTGACGGCCGTGTCTCGCTGGCGGAGTATCGCGACTACATGAGTCGCGGCTTCAGGGGCATGGACCTGGACGGCAACGGCATGCGGGAAGGCGACGAACACGCCGTGCCCGGCTCGTGACCGGTGCACCTGTCCGAGCTCATGGACAACCTGGCGCGCGCCTTTGGTCGGCAGGACCGCAACAGCGACGGCTGGCTTGACGCCATCGAGCTGGCCGCGCCGCCGCGCTAGGATTTGCCTGGCTTTGAGCCCGGATTCGGGCGGGCTGTCACCAACCAGCGGGGCAAGCCCCGCTCTACAGGATCTGCGCGTCGGGACCGACGGGCCGCTCACTCTCGACAACCTGTCAGCCTGTCAGCTCAGAAAAGAAAAGGCGCCGGAGAGAACCGGCGCCGGAAATCGGCGCGGACAAGCGGTCCGCGCCGGTGGGGATGCATCAAGGCTACTTGGTGATGTCGACGTCCTTGGTTTCCTTGAGGAAGAAGGTGCCGATGACGAAGGTGATCAAGGCGATGATGATCGGATACCACAGGCCGGCATAGATGTTGCCGGTCAGCAGCACCACCGCGAAGGCCGTGGTCGGCAGGAAACCACCGAACCAGCCATTGCCGATGTGGTACGGCAGCGACATCGAGGTGTAGCGGATGCGGGTCGGGAACAGTTCGACCAGCCAGGCGGCGATCGGGCCGTAGACCATCGTGACGTACAGCACCAGGATGAACAGGATCAGCAGCACCATGGGCTTGTTCATCTGGCTGTTGTCGGCAGCGGTCGGATAACCGGCCGCGTTCAGCGCCGCACCGACATCCGCGGTCAGCTTGGCCTGGGCGGCCTTGGCGTCGTCAGCGGACAGCTGGGTCACATCCACGCTCTGCACCACGGTGTTGCCGATGCGCACGCTGGCCAGCGTGCCCGGAGGCGCCTTCTCGTTGCTGTAGGTGACGCCGCGGCCGTTGAGCACGCCCTTGACCAGATCGCAGGAGTTGTTGAAGGTGACGTGGCTCTTGAGCTCGCCCGGTACGAACTGGAAGGAGCAGTCGGCCGGATCGGCGACCACCACGGTCGGGTTTGCCTGCGCCGCCGCCGCCAGCGCGGGATTGGCGAAATAGGTCAGGCCCTTGAACAGCGGGAAGTAGGTCAGCGCCGCCAGCAGGCAGCCGAGCATGATGATCGGCTTGCGGCCGACCTTGTCCGACAGCCAGCCGAAGAAGATGAAGAAGCCGGTCGCCAGCGCCAGTGCCGCCGCGATGAACAGGTTGGCGGTGATCGGATCGACGCGCAGCGTCTGGGTCATGAAGAACAAGGCATAGAACTGGCCGGCATACCAGACCACGGCCTGGCCGGCAGTGGCACCGAACAGCGCGAGCAGCACGATCTTGCCGTTGCTCCAGTTGCCGAAGCTTTCCTTCAGCGGCGCCTTGGAACGGGTGCCCTCCTCCTTCATCTTCTGGAACAGCGGCGATTCGTTGAGCTGCATGCGGATCCACACCGAGATGATCAGCAGCACGAACGAGATCAGGAACGGAATACGCCAACCCCATTCGGCGAAGGCTTCATTGCCCAGCAGCAGCCGGCAACCCAGGATCACCAGCAGCGACAGGAACAGGCCGACCGTGGCGGTGGTCTGGATGAAGCTGGTGTACAGGCCGCGCTTGCCCGGCGGCGCATGCTCGGCGACATACGTGGCGGCGCCGCCGTATTCGCCACCCAGGGCCAGACCCTGCAGGCATCGCAGGATCACCAGGATGATCGGCGCAGCGATACCGATGGTTTCGTACGTCGGCAGGATACCGACCAGGAAGGTCGACACGCCCATCAGCACGATGGTGATCAGGAAGGTGTACTTGCGGCCGATCAGGTCACCCAGGCGACCGAACACGATGGCGCCGAACGGTCGCACGGCAAAGCCCGCGGCGAAGGTGAGCAAGGCCATGATGAAGGCCGGTCCGGGCGCCAGCGAGGAAAAGAAATGCACGGCGATGACCGCGGCCAGCGACCCGTACAGGTAGAAGTCGTACCACTCGAAGACGGTGCCAAGACTGGAGGCGACGATGACCTTCTTGTGTTCCTTGGTCATGCCGCCGGAACCATCGGCGGGTAGTGCAGGTGCCTGGGTGCTCATGGATGTCTCCCTTAGAAGCTGTAGCGGGCGTGGAAGTGCAGTCGGCGCAGCTCGCCTTCGGCACCGCTTTCGAGTTCGCGCTTGCCGAAGATCAGCTCGGTGCCCAGATCGAGCTTGGGCAGCACTGTCCAGATGGCGTTGGCGTGGATGCTGTCGATCCGTTTGGTGATTCCCAGGCCAGTGAGCTGGTCGTCGTTGTCGTACTCGGCGCGGGAATAGAACAGGTTGGTGCGGAACTTAGGACTGAACGCATGACGCCAGCCGACGAAGCCGGCGAGCACGCCGATCTCGTCCATGTTGCCGGCGTCGTCCAGCACCGCGTCGTTGGTCGCGGCCAGGCCGATGTAGCGGTTGATGCCACGGCCGCCGGTGACCATGTAGCGGATATCGTCGCTGGCTCCCAGGTTGAACTTGCCGGACACGCTCAGGCCGTAGCCGCTGGCGGTGTCGTCGACGCCGGTGGCGGCATCTTCGTACTTGAGTTGCCGGAACAGGCCGGCGACACCGAAGTGTCCCCAGTCCCCCTTGGCGGTGTAGCGCGCGGTCAGGTCGGGCAGCACGTTGTCGCCGGTGATGACCCGACCGGCGTTGCCCTGGTAGGGCGTGATCAGTGTTTCCGGATTCTCGATCGAGAACGACCACGGCCCCTTGGTGTAGCGGATCTGCGACTGGCGCACGAAGGTGGTGCCTTCGGTGGGACCGATGAAGTCGACCGAATCCGGCAACGCCGCGACGTCCTGGAAGTTCGACCAGGTCTGGCCGGCCAGCCAGCCGTTCCAGGTGGCGAAGGCGTGGCGAACGGTGACGCCGTAGGTATTCGTGGCGGCCTCGTTGCCCAGCGAACCGCCGAACAGGTCGAATTCCAGATAGGCGCGCAGCTTGTCGCCGGAGTCCAGGGTGGTGTCGCCGGCCAGCCAGAAGCGCGAGAACTGGGCGTGGATGTCCAGCTCGGTGCCCTCGCCGTCGCCACCGACCGGAATGGTCTGCGGCAGGTAGAACAGGCGCCCCGGCGTGCCGTCGGCCATCTCGCCGTCGGTGGTGTCGCTGAGCATCGCGTCCAGTTTGACGAAGCCGCCGAAGCTGAAGCTCGAGCGCGGACTGGCGTTGGGCATGATGGTCGAGGCCTGTACCGGCTGGACGCCTTCGGGCGCGATCGGCAGGCGGTCCAGACGCGCCGCCTGCTGCACCTGTTCCGCCTGGACGGCCTCCTGCGCGCCCTGGATGGCCTGCTGCTGGCTGACCAGTTGCTGGACCATCGCCTCCAGCTGCGCGACCCGGGCCTCCAGTTCCCGTTCCTTGTCGGTCTGCGCAAGCGCCGGGCCGGCGCCGAGCGCCACGGCGATCGCCGCCCCGAGCACCGTGCGGGACAGACGATGACGATTCCGCTTGAACATTCCCCACCTCCCATGCGCGTTGGAAGTGGCGATTTCTACGGAGCGGCCGACGGCCGCGATATACGCCGTTGGTCGAATCTGTGGGCGACGGACCCCCAGCCACCGCAAGCCATGCTGCGCTGCGCACAGGCGCTGGTGGAGCCTGATCCGGGGGTTCCGCCGACATCATCCGCTAATGTGCTGCGACGCGGCGGGACATGACACACCGACCAAAGTCTAATTTGAGGGTTGCTGCGGCGGCCGGGATAGTGCCTTCCCGGCTACCGGGTGTGCCTGCCAAGCCCACTGGAGATTGCTGATGTCATCGCCGACGCTGTTCCCCGTCAAACCCGACTTCGCTGCGCCCGACACCATCGATGGCGACACCTACGCACGCCGTTACGCCGAATCCGTCAAGGACAACGTCGGCTTCTGGGAGCGCGAGGGGCGACGACTGGACTGGAGCAAGCCCTACACCGAGGTCAAGGATGTCTCCTTCGATGCCGACGACCTGCACATCCGCTGGTACGCCGACGGCGAACTGAACGTCTCGGCCAACTGCCTGGACCGGCATCTGGCGCAGCGCGGCGACAAGGTGGCGATCATTTTCGAGCCGGATGACCCCAACACCGAGGCACGCCACATCACCTACCGGCAGCTGCATGAGCAGGTCTGTCGCGCCGCCAATGTCCTGAAATCGCTGGGCGTGAAGAAGGGCGACCGGGTCACCATCTACCTGCCGATGATTCCCGAAGCGGCCGTGGCCATGCTCGCCTGCGCGCGTATCGGCGCCATCCATTCCATCGTGTTCGGCGGCTTCTCGCCCGATTCGCTGGCCTCGCGCATCGTCGACTGCGGTTCCACCCTGGTGATCACCGCCGACCAGGCGCTGCGTGGCGGCAAGCGTGTGCCGCTCAAGGCCAATGTCGACGAAGCGCTGGCCCAGCCAGGTGTGAACACGGTCGAGCGCGTGCTGGTGGTCCGTCACACTGGTTCGGACGTGGCCTGGTTCGACGACCGCGATGTCTGGTACGACACGGCGCTTGCCGCTGCCTCCGCTGACTGCCCGCCGGAGCCGGTCAACGCCGAGCACCCGCTGTTCATCCTGTACACCTCCGGCTCCACCGGCAAACCCAAGGGCGTGCTGCACACCAGCGGCGGCTATCTGGTCTATGCGTCATTCACGCATCAGGCCGTGTTCGACCTGCGCGAGGACGACATCTTCTGGTGCACCGCCGATGTCGGCTGGGTCACCGGCCACAGCTACGTGGTCTACGGCCCGCTGGCCAATGGCGGCACCACGCTGATGTTCGAGGGCGTGCCCAACTACCCTGATGTCAGTCGTTTCTGGCAGGTCTGCGACCGCCATCAGGTGACCTTGTTCTACACCGCACCGACCGCCATCCGCGCGCTGATGCGCGAGGGCGACGAGCCGGTGAAGAAGTTCGACCGCAGCTCGATCCGCCTGCTCGGTTCGGTCGGCGAGCCGATCAATCCCGAAGCCTGGCTGTGGTACTACAACGTGGTCGGCGATGGCCGCTGCCCGATCGTCGATACCTGGTGGCAGACCGAAACCGGCGGCATCCTGATCTCGCCGCTGCCCGGCGCCACCGCGCTCAAGCCCGGCTCGGCTACGCGGCCGTTCTTCGGCGTGCAGCCGGCCTTGGTCGATGCCGAAGGCAAGACCCTGGAAGGTGCCGCCGAAGGCAATCTGGTGCTGCTTGATTCCTGGCCCGGGCAGATGCGCACGGTTTACGGCGACCACCAGCGCTTCATCGACACCTACTTCAAGACCTACCCCGGCACCTATTTCACCGGTGACGGCTGCCGTCGCGACGAGGACGGCTACTACTGGATCACCGGTCGCGTCGACGACGTGATCAACGTCTCCGGCCACCGCATCGGCACCGCCGAAGTCGAAAGCGCCCTGGTCGCGCATGCCGATGTCGCCGAAGCGGCCGTGGTCGGCTTTCCGCACGACATCAAGGGCCAGGGCATCTACGCCTATGTCACCCTGATTGCCGGCACTGAACCGACCGAACAACTGCGCAAGGAACTGGTCAAGACGGTCCGCCAGATCATCGGACCGATCGCCTCGCCCGACCACATCCAGTGGGCGCCGGGCCTGCCCAAGACGCGGTCGGGCAAGATCATGCGCCGCATCCTGCGCAAGATCGCCGCCAACGAGCATGAGCAGCTTGGCGATACCAGCACGCTGGCCGATCCGGGCGTGGTCGACAATCTGGTGCGCGAACGCCTGCAGAAGTGACGATGAGGAAAGACTGGAGAGGAAAGAGGAACGAGTGATCCACGCCGACGCCGTCCCGCATGCTGCAGACTCCCGTTCCTCGTTTCTGTCTTCTCTTTTCTCGTTTCTAGACCCATGGAAATCCTGATCGCCGACGACCACCCGCTGTTCCGCGACGCGCTCAAGCGGGCGGTCGCGCGCATCCTGCCGGAAGCGCGGCTGTACGAAACCGAGAGCGTGGAAGGCCTGCAGGCGCTGGCCGGCGATCACCCGCACGCCGATCTGGTGCTTCTGGATCTCAACATGCCCGGTGCGCATGGCTTCAATGCGCTGATCCATCTGCGCGGCCAGCACCCGCTGCTGCCGGTGGCGGTGGTTTCCGCGCGCGAGGAACCCGCCATCATGCGCCGCGCCATCACCTATGGCGCCTCCGGCTTCATTCCCAAGTCGGCCGACATGGATACGCTGGCGCTGGCGCTGACCCGGATCCTGGATGGCGACGTCTGGCTGCCCGCCAACATCGCACCCATCACGCGACCGGATCAGGAAGAACAATCCTTGATGGCGAAGATCGCCGAGCTCACGCCGCAGCAGTTCCGCGTACTGGGCATGCTCGGTACCGGCCTGCTCAACAAGCAGATCGCCTACGAGATGGGCATCTCCGAAGCCACCATCAAGGCGCACATGACCGCCATCCTGCGCAAGCTCGGCGCCAGCAACCGCACCCAGGCCGTGCTCATGGTCAGCCGCCTGTCGCTGGAAGAACCCTCGGACACCATCGGTTGACCTGTGCAGAAGCCGGTGGGTCATTACAGCTGCGTCGGCGTGCCCCACGCGTCCTGCGTCACCAGCAGCCGGCCCCAGCCGTTGGGATCGCCGGCGAAGGCGACATTGCCCTCTTCGGTCACGTAGCCGTACCGGTCCCGGCGCCAGTAGTGGCTGTAGGTCGCCGCCGCCGCGTCGAAGGTGTAGGCCCCCGGCAGCGGACCCTGGTACTGCTGCTTCACCCAGCCGTAGTGCGCGTCGTAGCGCACCGAACGCTGCCATTGCAGGTTCAGCCAGAACGGGTTGTTGTTGACGTCCCAGGCCTGTTCGGGGTGCTCGGTCTCCACCGTCTTGACCACCTCGCGCTCCAGCCGCGACAGCGCGTCGTAGTGGTAGTCACGCCGGTGCCGCTCGTGGCCGTCCAGCGTCGACACCCGGCGCGCGATCGAGGGCAACTACCCATCAAGTCTCCGATGAAACGCTTCATCGCGCTCACGAACATCAGCCCACGTTGGGCTGTCATGCACAATTTTCTTGGCGTCACTCATGTTCGCTTGACCAAGGTCCACGAGAGCCTTGATCGAATGCACTTTTGAGAAACCACCATCTCGGAGAATACGAATAACTTCCTCAAGTGCCGCACCATAATCAAGTTTTTTGCGACACTCTCTCAACAAATTCTCTTCTGAACTCATCGTCTTCTTACCTCGTCAAATCCATGATGACGTCAACAGCTTTGCCGGGATTTGCACCGGAAACTCGAGTGCCGGTTATTCGCAACTGCTCGAAACCGAGCGCTCTTGCATCTGCTGCAAGCTGATTACGTAAGGCTGCAACCTCCCGCGTACCGAGACTCAACGCGTCAGGACCACGCGGAAAAACGGCGATATCCTTCAGATGTAAAGTCCTATTAGCGATCTGGACTTCTGCAGCGACGTCTAACATGCCCCTCGAGGTCTGAAACTCTCTGAGGATGATGTCTCCGCTTCTGTACGGAAGGTTAGCTAGTCCCTTTGCGGCACTCGCGCCTCGAAGCCAAGCAATCCCCCAACCTGCAACACGGACCAGCCCGCCAACCGCAAGATTACCGCCTATCGACAACAACGCGTTCTGAGCGACGTTAACTTGATACTCATGAAGCTGCTCGATTGTGATTTTGCCGTCCTTGTACAACTGGTCCATGTAGGCGCTGCTATCACAGGCACGGCAATGCGCCATCCAGTTTTCCGAGTTGTTGGCTCCTGACGCCACCCAGCGGTCGATTCCGCGATCCAATTGCCGTTGCTCGCCACGAGTCAATCCATAGTTTTTGCGATTGAGCTCCCGCCCTAGACCACTGTTCTCACGGCCATCCGCAACGCTATGCTGCTGCGAACCTTGGCTCTGGCGGGCGCCATTCAACATCTGCCCGACTGCACTACCGATATGCGCAGCCATTTGCCCCATATCAGCCGCGCTTCGGGTGTTGTAGCTCTGCGTTCGCGTGCTGCCGTCGCTGTAGTGCTCACGTACTGTGACGCAATCCTTGATCCGCGTCCCCAAGGTTTCGGAGCAGTACCCCGTCGGATCGGTACCGCTGAGCGGGTTGTTGAGGATGTAGGAGTAGGGATTCAGGCTCTGGGAGTTGGCCGGGAACTGGATGATCGGGTCGACACTGAGGAACCGCCCCAGCAGCGGGTCGAAGACCCGCCCGTTCATGTGGATCAGCCCGCCCACCGCGTCCAGGTGCTCGTGACCGGTGAACCCGCGCGGGCTCACCGCGCTGCCCAGCGCC
>JAMHVM010000003.1:0-4714 GCA_035911475.1 Lysobacterales bacterium
GGAGACGTTGAAATTGCCCTCTGGTTTCACGACGCGATTTACGGGCTGCAGGCCAAAGACAACGAGCAGCGCAGTGCCGACTGGGCCGCCGGCGAATTGACGCGAAGCGGAGCAGGGGAAGCGCAGGTCCGGCGGGTGCGAGCGCTGATCATGGCGACCTGCCACACCGCCAAACCGGCTGATGCGGATCAGCAACTGCTGGTGGACATCGACCTCGCCATCCTGGGCGCCGAGCCAGCGCGTTTTGCCGAATACGAACCGGTAATGCCGGCAGCCTGTCTACGGCCTTTGCCACCGTGGTCCAGCGCGGCTATTCCCGGCAGGCGGAAACGCTCGCCGACGGACATGCCATCGCCGCAGTGAAGAAACTTTATGGTCACGCCGGCGGCGGCGCTTCGGTATTCGAGACTTTTGCGGCTTATCACACCGAACACGGCGGTGAAGCACCGTCCCTGCTCTCGACGCATCCGCTGGACGCCGAGCGCATCGAGCGGCTGCGGCAGGCCGCCGCGGATTGGGACCCTGTCCGTCAACCCCTGCGGCCACTGGCCCTGCCCATGCCGCCCCCTCAGTAAGGCTCAACCGGCCGCCGCCTGTCGCGTACGTGCCGGCGCGTGCCCGGTCCAGCGCTTGTAGGCACGCGCAAAGGCGCTCTGCGCGGAATACCCCAGCAGAAAAGCGATGTCCGTGAGACTCAGCGAGGCATCTTCCAGATAGCGTTCAGCCATTTCCTTGCGCACGCCATCGACCAGCTGGGTAAAACTTTCACCATGCTCCTGGAGCTTGCGCTGGAAGGTCCGTGGCGAGACGTGCAGCGCCGAGGCGACATGACTCAGCTCCAGTTCGCCATCTCCCAGCCGCTGCGCGATCAGGCGGCGGGCGCGGACCAGCGGATCGTCCGTGCGCGTGAGCGTCAGCAATTGCTGCTGGGCCAGGCGATCCATCAACTGGCGCATGGCGGGGTCCGGCTGGATCAGGCCCAGTCCCTGCCACGACTTCGGCACGATCATGCGGTAACTGTCCTGCCGGAAGCGTATCGGGCAGGCGAACACACGGCGCTGCTCGTCCAGGCGCTGCGGCGCCTCGTATGTGAAATCGACGCCCAGCGGAGAGATCGCCTGTCCGGTGATCCAGCGCACAAAAGTCAGCATGCCGGCGAGATTGAACTCCGCAAGCTGGCGGTAGCGGAGATCGGTCGAACGGTTCCAGCTCAACACGATCGCTTCGGCGTCGATCCGCACGTCCACCGGCGCAACGGTGATCACCAGCCCCTGATAGCGCTGCTGGGCGAGCATGGCCTCGCCCAGGGTCGTACAGGCCATGGCGACATAGCCGAGAACGCCGTAATGCCCTGGCCGGATGTGCTCGGCAACATGCACGCCGAGATCAGGATCCTGGGCCAGCACGGCGGCGCGATTGAACAATTCAGCCGCCTCCAGCTCGCTGACGCGCGCATCGCGGTCGTTGAGATCCACGTTCAGGCTCCGCTGCAGTTCGGTCGCATCGATCTGCCGCAGGCGCAAATAGTCGAACAAGGCCAGCAGATAGCTGACCGCGGTGCTGGGCGCGAGGGCCGCAGGGTCGTCGACTCCGGTCTTGGCGCGTGCTGTCATACAGATTGTCGTGCGGGGTCAAGCGGCAAGTGATACACAATGGAGAGAATGCTAACAGTCAATACATCGTGCGAATCGAGGAGCTTATGGAAACGCTGGACTGGTGGGCCAAATACATCTTCTACATCGCCATCCCCTATTTTCTGGTCCTGATGGCCTGGGAGTGGTTCGCCCTGCGCCGCGCCAAGAGCAAGGGCAAAAGGGGCTACGAGATCAAGGACAGCAGCGTCAGCATCTCGCTGGGCCTTATCAAGCTCGGCATGCGGGCCCTGTGCGCAGGCTATACCGGCTGGCTGTTTGCTTTCGTCTATGAACATCGCCTGTTCACGCTCTCGCCCCTCGTCTGGTGGACCTGGGTGCTGCTGTTCTTCGCCGACGACTTTACCTATTACTGGTATCACCGCAGCGCGCACCGTTGCCGCCTGTTCTGGATGGAGCACGTCAATCATCATTCCAGCGAGCACTACAACCTCAGTACTGCGCTGCGCCAGTCGACCCTGGGCCCGGCGTATACCTTCGTGTTCTACCTGCCGCTGGCCTTCGTCGGCTTTCACCCGCTGGCGATTGCGGTGCAATTCGGCATCAGCCTGATCTACCAGTACTGGATCCACACCGAGGCCATCGACCGCCTGGGCTTCCTCGAAAAGTTCATGAACACGCCCTCGCATCACCGCGCCCACCACGGCAGCAACGGCATCTACATCGACAAGAACTACGCTGGCATCCTCATTATCTGGGACAAGCTGTTCGGCACCTTCCAGGAAGAGCGCCGCGACGTCCCGGTGAAATACGGCCTGGTGCACGACCTCAAGACCTTCAGCCTGCCCACCGTGATTTTCCACGAGACCGCCTTCATGCTGCGCCAGGTCTGGAACGCCAAGGGCTGGCGCAACAAGCTGGGCTGGATTTTCGGCCCGCCGGAGTGGTCGCCGGACGGTCCGCAATATCCGCCGGATCACCCCTACTGGCAGACGCAAGCGGCCACCAAGGCAAGCTGAAATCGCCGGCATGCGGGCTCACACGATTGCAGGATTCGCCCGCACATTGCCGTCTGCTTCAATAAACCAGATTCCTCATACGGAAACGCCATGCGCTTCGACAATCAGGTGGTGATGATTACCGGCGCGGCCGGCTCTCTCGGCAAGGCGGTTGCCGCAGGCTTTGCTGCTGGTGGCGCCAGGCTGGCGCTGGCCGACGTCAGCGAGGCCGTGCTGCAACAAGCGTATCCCGGCACCGCCGACACACGCCTGCTGCTGCCGGCCAACCTGCTCGACTCTGCCTCGGCGCAGAATGCGGTTAACGCCGCGATGCAGAAGTTCGGCCGTCTCGACGCCCTCTGCAACATCGCCGGCGGTTTCGCCATGGGCACCCCGGTGCATGCCACTGCGGCAGCCGACTGGCAAAAGATGCAGGACATCAACGTCGGCACCCTGCTCAATGCCGTGCGCGCCGCGGTACCGGCGATGCTGGCGGGCGGCGGCGGGAAGATTGTCAACGTCGGCGCTGGCGCCGGCCAGAAAGGCGTGGCGCAGATGGGGGCCTACAGCGCCTCGAAGAGCGCGGTGATCCGCATCACCGAAGCCATGGCCGGCGAACTGCGCGAGCAGAACATCAACGTCAACTGCGTGCTGCCCAGCATCATCGACACGCCACCGAATCGCGCCGCGATGCCAGACGCCGATCCGAAGAAATGGGTCGCGCCGGGCGATCTGGCGGCAGTCATCACCTTCCTCTGCTCCGAGCAGGCGCGCGCGGTGCACGGCGTCGCGCTGCCGGTCGTGGGATTGAGCTGATGAGCGGCAAGACGCGCGAACAGCAGCTCGACGAACTGCTCGACAAGCAGGCGATTTACGAGCTGATCATGGCCTACTGCAACGCTGCCGACCGCCACGATCACGTCAAGATGCGTACGCTCTATCACGAGGATGCGATTGACGATCACGGCCACTTCGCCAAGGGCCTGGCGATGGAATTCATCGACAAGCTGCCGGAAATCCAGAAGGCCATGGAAATCCTGCATCACAACGTGACGACCGTGAACCTCAAGCTAGCCGGCGACCGCGCCGAGGGCGAGGTCGGGTATAGGAAGTTCAACCGCCCTTTTTTGCGAGTCTGGCAGGTAGGAAGCGGCCGCGCAAGCGCCGCTTTGGGCACAGATCGGGCACAGATCGGGGGTTCATGCGTGGGTTTTCGACATCGCGGGGCCACGCAGCGGCTCAGTGCGTAGCCATTTCTCACCGAATCCCGGCACAGGGCCGAGCGCAGCCCTGCGGGGTCGTGGCCGCATCGGATCGGACTCTGGCTTGGCTGCCGGCTGCGTGGCCGGCACCTCGTCACGCGGCCGGCGGCGGGGCGCGCGCTGCGGGCCGGTAGTGCGCTTGCTCCAGCGCGCCGTGTTTCTCGAAGTGGGCGAGGATGGCGCGAATGGCCTTGGGGTCTTCGATGCTGGCGACGATCCGCACCGCGCCGCCGCAGTGGGCGCAGGTGGTGACGTCGATGGAAAAGACCCGCTTGAGCCGTTGCGCCCAGCTCATCGCACGGCGCTTCTGCTCGGGGCTGCGCGGTTCGTCGTGGGCGCTGACGTCCACCGGCACTGCATCGCTCGCAGGCCGCTTGCCGCGCCCCGATGGCGTCAGCTGCGCGCGCAGGTTTGCATTCGGGGCGAATACGCCGTGGAAGCGGGTGAGATGCGCGCGAGGTGGCGGGACCAGTGCCGCCAGCTTGGCGATGAAGTCCACCGCATCCCATTCGACATGCGTGGTCCCATTGCGCCACGGCGTCTTGAGCTGGTAACGCACCCTACCCTGCGGTGAGATCGACAGCCGCTGCTCGCTGATCGCCGGGCGCGTGATGTAGCGGCACAGCTTTTCGAGCTTGTGGCTCTCGTGTGCTTCCGCGGCCACGCCGGCATGCAGCGAGAAGCCGCCGACCTTGCCGGCATCGCCCTCCAGCGAGCCTGCGTCACCGGGCAATGTTTGCAGCGTGACGACCTTGCGGCCAGCGTCGCGACCGGTGGCGATGCGGTAGGTCATCGAACTCATCCGCAGCCCATCCATGCCGTCGTCGCTACCCGCGCTGTCGGACAGGAACACGGATTCGTC
>JAMHVM010000004.1:0-1237 GCA_035911475.1 Lysobacterales bacterium
AAGTACATGCGCAGCATGCGCTCCAGGCCAATCGGCGGACGGCCATTGCCGGCCTTCGGATAGTGCGGCTCAATCACCGCACACAGGTCTGCCCAAGGCACCAAGCTGTCCATCTTGGCCAGGAACTCATCGCGTCGGGTCGGACGGCGGAAACGCTCGAAGTTCTCGCCTTGGTCGGCGGCCATCGCAAGGGTCTGCTGCTTCATCAAGTGCTAACGTCTGACCCGAGCGAGCCGTTGACCTTAATCAGCGTCGGCGCGCGTCAAGGTAGTTGTCGCCTGACTCACGCAGCCATCTGCTGAGTATGTGGACCGTCTGCGGCAGCGCTGACCACTGCGTCGCGTTCGGGGTTGAGGGTGACCGCCCCGACTGGCGACCAGTTGCGGGTGTCGCGCGACCAGCGTGCCGGGTTGCGTTCGCGGGCCTGGACGTAGAGCGCGTGCCGCGCAGCAAGGATGGCCGTGTCCTGACCAGCATGGCGCTGCTGAGGGGTGACGTAGCGGATGCCGCTGTGCCGGTGCTCGACGTTGTACCAATGCACGAATCCGGCCGCCCAGGCCCTGGCCTCATCCAGGCTGGCGAAGCCCTTGGCGGGGAACTCGGGGCGGTACTTTGCCGTGCGGAACAGCGACTCGGCGTAGGCGTTGTCGTCGCTGACACGGGGCCGCGAGTAGGAGGGTTGCACGCCCAGCCAGTGCAGCATCGCCAGCACCGTCGTGGCTTTGAGTGTCGATCCGTTGTCGCCATGCAGCACCGGCTTGGTGTGCATGCTGGCGATGCCCTCGGCCAACGCGGTGCGGCGCACCAGGTGCACGGCGTGGTGGGCGTCGTCGCTGGCATGCACCTCGGCGCCCACGATCTTGCGGCTGTACAGGTCCAGGATCAGGTACAGGTGGAACCAGCGACCCATGACGTTGGCCGGCAGGTAGGTCATGTCCCAGCACCAGACCTGGCCGGGCGCGGTGGCGATGTGGGTGGTGGGCGGTCGTGTGGCCTTGGGTGCCTTGGCGCGGCCACGGCGGGTGTTCTGCCCGTGAGCCTTGAGCACACGCGCCATGCTGGACTCGCTGCCCAGGTAGATGCCCTCGTCGGCCAGCATGGGCACGATGCGCGCGGGCGGCACCGAGGCGAACCGCGGCTCATTGGCCACGGCCAGCAGCGCTGCTTGCTCCTGCGGGCTCAATGCGTGGCTGGGGGCAGGCCGCACGGCCTGCGGCCTGCCATCGCCCGCTGTGAG
>JAMHVM010000005.1:0-5026 GCA_035911475.1 Lysobacterales bacterium
TGGAGAACTGCCATGACGCAGATGATCGTTCCTGCTTTCCGTTTTTCTGCAAATCCGGCTTTGCGCCTTCCCGCGCGGTCGCGGCTGCACAGCCTGGCCCGCCCTGCGGCGCAAGGCTTACTGCTGGCCGCACTGCTGCTGTTGCTGGCTGGAACCGCGCAGGCCGCCGGTTCCTCGATGCCGTGGGAAGGCCCGCTGCAATCCATCCTCGAATCCATCCAGGGGCCGGTGGCGCGCATCGTCGCCGTCATCATCATCATCGCCACGGGCCTCGCGCTGGCCTTCGGCGACACGTCAGGCGGCTTCCGCAAGCTGATCCAGATCGTGTTCGGCTTGAGCATCGCCTTCGCCGCGTCCTCGTTCTTCCTGTCGTTCTTTTCGTTCTCTGGCGGGGCTGTCGTATGAGCGGCCCGGACACCTTCGCGGCCGGGTTCGAGGTGCCGCTGCATCGCTCGCTCACCGAGCCGATCTTGCTGGGCGGCGCACCGCGCACCGTGGCGATCGCCAACGGCACGCTGGCCGCCGCCGTCGGGCTGGGCCTGCAACTGTGGATTCCGGGCGTGGTGCTCTGGATCGTCGGCCATTCGCTGGCGGTGTGGGGTGCGCGCGTCGATCCTCAGTTCATGGCCGTGTTCGCCCGGCACATCAAGCATCGCCCGCTGCTGGACGTGTGAGGGGATGCAGGCATGCTGAACCTTGCCGAATACCGCCAACGGCCCGCGCTGCTCGCCGACTGGCTGCCCTGGGCCGGACTGGTCGCGCCGGGTGTCGTCTTGAACAAGGACGGCAGTTTCCAGCGCACCGCCCGGTTTCGCGGGCCTGACCTCGATAGCGCCACGCAAGGCGAGCTGATCGCCACGTCGGCACGCCTGAACAACGCGCTGCGCCGGCTGGGTTCTGGCTGGGCGCTGTTCATCGAGGCCGAGCGCCGCACCGCTGCCGACTACCCGCACTCGGAGTTTCCCGAGCCACTTTCGTGGCTGGTGGACGAAGAACGCCGCTCGGCCTTCGAGGATACCGGCCATCACTTCGAGAGCGGCTATCACCTGACGCTGGTGTACCTGCCGCCCGAGGAATCGCGCGCCCGTGCCGCCAAGATGCTCTACGAGAACACGCCGACGAATGGCGTGGACTGGCGCGAGCGGCTGCAAGCCTTCGTCGCGGAAACGGATCGGGTCTTTGACCTGCTCGATGGCGTCATGCCGGAAATCGCCTGGCTCGATGACAGCCAGACGCTGACCTATCTGCACTCGACCATCTCGACGCGGCGCTATCGCATGGGCGTTCCCGAGGTGCCGTTCCACATCGACGCGCTGCTGACCGACTCGCCGCTGGTCGGTGGCCTGGCCCCCATGCTGGGCGACAGGCACCTGCGCGTGGTGTCGGTGCGCGGATTCCCGACCTCGACCTGGCCGGGGATTCTGGACGACCTCAACCGCCTGGGATTTGGGTATCGCTGGAGTACGCGCTTTCTGTGCCTCGACAAATCCGAGGCGGAACGGGAATTGGGGCGTCTGCGCCGCCAGTGGTTCGCCAAGCGCAAGAACGTCATCGCGCTGCTGCGCGAAACGATCTTCCAGCAGGAAAGCCCGCTGGTCGATACCGACGCGAACAACAAGGCGGCGGACGCGGATGCGGCCTTGCAGGAGCTGGGCAGCGATCAGGTCGCCTTCGGCTACCTGACGGCGACCGTCACCGTCATGGACGAGGACGCCGGCGCAGCCGACGAGAAGCTGCGCATGGTGGAGCGCGTCATTCAGGGGCGCGGCTTCGTCACCATCCCCGAAACGCTCAATGCCGTGGATGCGTGGCTGTCCTCGCTTCCCGGCAACGCCTACGCCAACGTGCGTCAGCCCATCGTCTCGACGCTGAACCTGGCGCACATGATGCCGGTGTCGGCGGTGTGGGCCGGGCCGGAGAAGAACGACCACCTGGACGGCCCGCCGCTGATCGTCACCCGCACCGATGGCGCGACGCCGTTCCGGCTGGTGACGCACATCGGCGACGTGGGCCACACGCTGGTCGCCGGCCCGACCGGCATGGGCAAGTCGGTCTTGCTCGCCACGCTGGCGTTGCAGTTTCGCCGCTATCGCGGCTCGCGCATCTTCGCCTTCGACATGGGGCGTTCCATGCGCGCCACGATCCTCGGGCTGGGCGGCGAGCACTACGACCTGGGCACGGATGGAGAAATCGCCTTCCAGCCGCTCGCGCGCATCGACCGCGAGGGCTACCGCACCTGGGCAGCGGAATGGATCGAAGGCCGCTTGCTGCACGAAGGCGTGGCAGTCGGCCCGGACGAGAAGGCGGCCATCTGGTCGGCACTCGGCAGCCTTGCCGGTGCGCCGGTGGAGCAGCGCACGATGACCGGGCTGTCCGTCCTCTTGCAGTCCAACGCGCTGCGCCAGGCGCTCGCGCCGTATGTGCTGGGCGGCGCGCACGGCAAGCTGCTGGACGCCGACCACGACCGGCTGGGCATGGCCGACGTGCAGTGCTTCGAGATGGAAGAGCTGATGCACAGCAAGGCCGCCGTCATGGCCGTGCTGCATTACCTCTTTGCGCGCTTCGACGAACGCTTTGACGGTGCGCCCACGCTGCTGATCCTCGATGAAGCGTGGCTGTTCCTCGATGACCCGGTGTTTGCCGCGCGCATCCGCCAGTGGCTCAAGACGCTGCGCAAGAAGAACGTCAGCGTCATCTTCGCAACGCAGTCGCTGGCCGACATCAAGGATTCGAGCATCGCGCCCGCGATCATCGAGAGCTGCGCGAGCCGCATTTTCCTCGCCAACCCGCAGGCGACCGAGCCGCAGATTCGCACGATATACGAGGGCTTCGGCCTCAACAGGCGTCAGATCGAAATCGTCGCCACCGCGCAGCCCAAGCGCGATTACTACTACCAATCCCGCCTCGGCAACCGCCTGTTCGACCTCGACCTGGGGCCGGCGGCGTTGGCGTTTGCGGGCGCTTCCACGCCGCAAGACCAGCGCGACATAGACCGCGTGCTGCTGGACGCCGGCACGCCCGGCTTCGCGGGCGCCTGGCTGCGCCATCGCGGCCTCGATTGGGCGGCTGACCTGCTGCCCTCGTTCCCCGGCCTCGCGCCGGGTTCCCTCGCTGACCACCCACAGGAGAACCTGCCATGAAGAAGCGCCTTGTCGCCGCGGCCATCGCGGCCATGCTTTGCACGGCCACTGCCCATGCGCAATGGGTCGTGATCGACCCCACCAACCTCGTGCAGAACACGCTGACTGCGATCCGCACGCTGGAGCAAATCAACAACCAGATCCAACAGCTTCAGAACGAAGCGCAGATGCTGATGAACCAGGCGCGCAACCTCGCCAGCCTGCCGTCCAGCGTGGTCGGCCAGTTGCGCGCCAACCTGGCAACGACCGAGCGGTTGATCGCCCAGGCCCGAGGCTTGGCCTACGACGTGACGAATCTGGATCGGGAGTTTGCCCGCCTGTACCCGGAGCAGTACGCCGCCACCGTCAGCGGCGACCAGATGTACCGCGACGCCCAGGAGCGATGGAAGAACACGCTCAACGGCTTGCAGACCACCATGCAGATGCAGGCGCAGGTGTCGCAGAACCTGGGCGAAGACGAAAGCGTGCTGGCCGATCTGGTCGGCAAGAGCCAGTCGGCGCAAGGCGCGTTGCAGGCGATGCAGGCCATGAACCAGTTGCTCGCCTTGCAGGCCAAGCAGTCGATCCAGTCGCAGCGGCTCCAGATCCCGCAAGACCGGGCCGCCTCGTTGGAACTGGCGCGGCTGGCGGCGGCCACCGTGCGCGCCCGCGAAGTGCGGCGGCGCTGCCTCGGGGAGGGCACGCCGTACACGCCGCAGTCCGTCAACTTCTACCGCGACTGACGGGGGCCGACATGCGATGCGTCCTCGTCCTTGGTGCCGTGCTGCTGGCCGCCTGCGGCGAGCAGCCGGCCGACAACCTCGCCGATGCCCTGGCCGCTGATCCCGTGCGGCTCAAGGCATTGCGCGCGCAATGCGCGGCCGACCGGCAGGCCACGGGCGAGGACGCTTGCCGCGCCGCCGCCGAAGCCTTCCGGCGGCGCTTCTTCTCCGGCGAGGCCGGGCCGGATGAATACCAGACGCTGGCCGACCTGCCGCCGATCCCGCCGAGCTTCGATGAGCCGGCCGATGACGTAGCGCCGGCACCGCCGACCGAACCGGAGGACACGCCATGAATGACGTGACCATCATCGACCAGTTCCTCAACACCTTCTCCGCCTACATCGACTCGGGTTTCGGGCTGCTGCGGGGCGAAGTGGCGTTCCTCACGGCCACGCTGATCGTCATCGACATGACGATCGCCGGCCTGTATTGGGCCATGAGCCACGCCACCGGCCAGGGCGAGGACGTGATCGCCAAGCTGCTGCGCAAGGTGCTGTACGTCGGCGCCTTCGCCTACATCATCAACAACTTCAACTGGCTGGCGAGCATCGTCTTCCGCTCGTTCGCGGGATTGGGCATCACCGCCACCGGCTCTGCCATCACGATGGAGAACTTCTTGCAGCCGGGCCGGCTGGCGAAAACCGGCCTTGACGCGGGCGGGCCGATCTTCCTCCAGCTCGACGACATGATGGGATTTCCCGAGGTGTTCTTGAACCTCGATGCCATCTTGGTGTTGTTCCTCGCCTGGCTGGTCGTGGTGCTCTGCTTCTTCGTGCTGGCGATCCAGCTATTCATCACGCTGATCGAGTTCAAGCTGACCACGCTCGCGGGCTTCGTGCTGGTGCCGTTCGCGCTTTGGAACAAGACCTCGTTCCTGGCCGAAAAGGTCTTGGGCAACGTGGTGGCCTCCGGCGTCAAGGTGCTGGTGCTGGCCGTGATCGTCGGTATCGGCTCGGGCCTGTTCACTCAGTTCCAAGTCCATCCCGATGAGCCGTCGCTCGACCACGCACTGGTCATCATGCTGGCCTCGCTCACCTTGCTGGCGCTGGGGATCTTCGGCCCTGGCATCGCCACGGGCCTTGTGTCCGGTGCGCCGCAGCTCGGCGCGGGTGCGATGGCAGGCGC
>JAMHVM010000006.1:0-2692 GCA_035911475.1 Lysobacterales bacterium
GCCAGCGCTTTCTGGACAAGCGCTGGAGGCCGATTTGACCTCAAATCATTTGTGCAACCGCTCGCTGCGTCTGCACGCCGATGAGGTGCGCACGGTAGGCAGCGCTGGCGTGGATGTCGCTGTTCAGCTCGCCCGCGTCCACCTTCACCGCCGCGGCGGACTGCGGCGTGAAGCTCTGGTTCAGCGCCGCCTCCAGCCCCGCGTGGCGGAACACGCTGCTGGCCGCACCGGTGACGGCCACGCGCACGCCGCTGTCGGTCTGCGCCACGAACACCCCGACCAGCGAGAAGCGCGAGGCCGCCTGCTTGAACTTGAGGTAGGCCGCGCGCTTGGGGATGGGGAAGCGGATGGCGGTGATGATCTCGCCCTCCTCCAGCGCCGTGGTGTACATGCCCAGGAAGAAGTCGTCCGCCGCGATCTCGCGCCGGTGGGTGATGACCGTGGCACCCAGGCCCAGCACGGCGCTGGGGTAGCAGGCGGCGGGGTCGCTGTTGGCCACGGAGCCGCCCAGCGTGCCGCGCGCGCGCACCTGCCGGTCGCCGATGTGCGCGGCCAGGTGGGCCAGCGCGGGGATGGCGGTTTTTACGTCGCCGCTGTTCGCCACGTCCATGTGGCGCGTCATGGCGCCGATGACCAGCGCGTTGCCCTCGCGGCGGATGCCCGCCAGCTCGGCGATGCCGTTCAGGTCCACGATCTTCTCGGGGTTGGCCAGCCGCAGGCGCATGGACGGCAGCAGGCTCTGCCCGCCCGCAAGCAGCTTGCCGCCCCGGGCGATGCTCTGCACAGCGGCAGCGGTGGTCGTCGGGTTTTCAAAGGTGAATGCGTACATGGTCAACCTCCTTACGCTTTGGCCGACTGGATGGCTTCCCACACGCGGTGCGGCGATGCGGGCATGTCGAAGTCCTTCACGCCCAGCGGGCGCAGGGCGTCGAGCACGGCGTTGATGACCGCCGGCGGCGAGCCGATGGCCCCGGCCTCGCCGCAGCCCTTGGTGCCCAGCGGGTTGTGCGTGCAGGGGGTGCAGACGTGGCCTAGCTTGAACTCGGGGAAGTCGTCTGCGCGCGGCATGGCGTAGTCCATGAAGCTGCCGGTGAGCAGCTGGCCCGTCTCGCGGTCGTACACGCAGTTCTCCAGCACGGCCTGGCCGATGCCCTGCACCAGTCCGCCGTGCACCTGGCCCTCGACGATCATGGGGTTGATGATGGTGCCGAAGTCGTCCACGGCGGTGAATTGGTCCACGCGCGTGCTGCCGGTGGCGGGGTCGATCTCCACCTCGCAGATGTAGGTGCCCGCCGGGAAGGTGAAGTTGGTGGGGTCGTAGAACGCGGTTTCGTTCAGCCCCGGCTCGAGCTTGTCCAACGGGTAGTTGTGCGGCACGTAGGCCGTGAGCGCCACCTGGCCAAAGGGGATCTTCTTGTCGGTGCCGCGCACGGTGAATTCGCCGCCCGCGAAGTCGATGTCGGCGTCGCTGGCCTCCATCAAATGCGCGGCGATCTTCTTGGCCTTGGCCTCGATCTTGTCCAGCGCCTTCATGATGGCCGCGCCGCCCACGCTGATGGAGCGCGAGCCGTACGTGCCCATGCCGAAGGGCACGCGGCCCGTGTCGCCGTGCACGATGTCCACGTTCTCCACCGGGATGCCCAGGCGCGCCGCCACCACCTGCGCGAAGGTCGTCTCGTGCCCCTGGCCGTGGCTGTGCGAGCCGGTGAACACCGTCACGCTGCCCGTGGGGTGCACGCGCACTTCGCCGCATTCGAACAGCCCGGCGCGCGCGCCCAGGGCGCCCGCGATGTTGGACGGCGCGATGCCGCAGGCTTCGATGTACGACGAGTAGCCGATGCCGCGCAGCAGCCCCTTGGCCTCGCTGGCGGCCTTGCGCGCGGCGTAGCCCGCCACGTCGGCCAGCTGCTGCGCCTGCGTCATGCAGGCGTGGTAGTCGCCAATGTCGTACTGCAAAGCCACTGGCGTCTGGTACGGGAAAGTGGTGATGAAGTTGCGCTTGCGGATCTCGTCCTGCCCCAGGCCCATGTCCCAGGCGCAGCGGCTGACCAGTCGCTCCAGCAAATAGGTGGCTTCGGGCCGACCGGCACCGCGGTAGGCATCCACTGGCGCTGTGTTGGTAAACCATGCATCGACTTCCACATAGACCTGCGGCGTGGTGTACTGGCCCGCCAGCAAGGTGGCATACAGAATGGTCGGCACGGCGGTGCTGAAGGTGGACAGGTACGCGCCCAGGTTAGCGTCGGTGTGCACGCGCATGGCCAAGAACGTGCCATCTTTGTCCATGGCCATTTCGGCATGGCTCACGTGATCGCGGCCATGGGCATCCGACACGAAAGCCTCGGCGCGATCTGCCGTCCATTTGATGCTGCGGTTGAGCTGTTTGGACGCCCAAGTCAGACACACGTCTTCGGCGTACAAGAAAATCTTGGAGCCAAAACCGCCGCCCACATCGGGGGCAATCACGCGCACCTTGTGCTCAGGCAGGCCCAGCACAAAGGCCGTCATCAACAGACGTTCAACGTGCGGGTTTTGGTTAGACACGTACAACGTGTACTCGTCGCTCGCGCGGTTGTATGAGCCAATGGCCGCGCGCGGTTCCATGGCGTTGGGGATCAGGCGGTTATTGGTCAAGTCCAGCTTGGTGACATGGGCCGCATTGGCAAACACGGCATCCACCGCGCCTTTGTCG
>JAMHVM010000007.1:0-3709 GCA_035911475.1 Lysobacterales bacterium
GGTTCACCGACGCTCGGAAAGTTTCTTGGCATTCCAGGGCTTCGGACCTGGCGGGTCGCAAAGTTCCCGCTGCTGTGGTGCTACTTCGAACGCGGAGATCACCTGGATGTGGTCCGGCTGCTGGGCGAGCGCCGGGACCTCGCCGCGATCTTGGGCGATGAGTTCGCTTCGAACTAACGTTACTCACGTCGCGGCGGGCGCAGGGCCGGAGATCAATGACCGGTCTACCGCAGACTGTTCGCCAAGTTGGCTGGCCGGAACCGACCCAATGCAGCCGCTCGGTCGCTCGCCAAGCCGTCGGTCAGGCCTTCGGTAGGTCACAAGGCACGACTCGAACCCAGGCCGCTGAACCCGTTGGGGCGAGCCCACCGTGAGCAACAGGTCGACCGGCGCCACTGGGACGGAGAGATTGTTCGCTGATTTCTGCGCGCACTGAAGCTCAGTCGGCGCTCGGCGACGCGGCTCCGGCCCGGTATTCGCCGGGGGTGCGGCCCGTCCAGCGCTTGAAGGCGTGGCGAAAGCTCGCCGCGTCGCTGAAACCCAGGGCGGCAGCAATGTCGTCGACCTCGAGGAACGAGGTCGACAGGTAGTCGACGGCCAAGGCTTGGCGCACGCTCGCCAGCAGTTCCTTGTAGGTCGTCCCCTCCTCGTCGAGCCGTCGCCGCAGCGTCCGGGCGGTGATACACAGCACCGCCGCGATCTCGTCGATGCCGGGAAAGCGGCCCGGTGTTCGCGTCAGTTCGGCATATACCCGGCGGCTCGTGCCCGAGTTCCACTTGTGGTCCTCCAACAACTTGGCGCAGGCTGCCGAGACCTGGGTCGCGGCGATGGGGTTCGCGAATTGGGGTGGCCGGTCCAGCCACTCGGCTGGGTAGTCCACTTGCGTGCGAGGCTGATCGAAGGTGACGGTGCATTCGAGCACCCGTTCCAACAGGCCGGCGTGCCTCGGACGCGGCAACGCGAAGCCCGCGCGCGCGGGCACGCACCAGGCGCCCATCACGTGCTTCGTGAGGCTGACGTGCGTGCCGAGCTGCATTTCCAGCAGCGCGCGAAACAGATCTCTATCGACGTCGGGTAGCGCGGCTTCGTCGAGCGTCGGGAGAACCCATGAGGCCACGTCGTGCTCCACCTCGAAGGCAATCCGCATGACCGGTGTGGCAAGTGCGTGATAGCGCACGGCGAGTTCGCAGGCACCGCGCATCGACTCGGCGCACGCCAACGCATAGCCGTACATGCCGTAGTCGGTGAGGCGCATCCCGCCCCCCACGAGTGCGGCCCATCCCGCCTTTGGCGACAGCCTGCCGGCGTTACGGCACACCACGAGGAACTGATGGACCGAGATCCGAGTGTGGGCACTCGAGGCTTCGGCCTGCGACAGACTGGAGCCGGCCAGCAGCAGCTTGGTGTCCACCCCCAGTTCACTCAGGGCGCGCATGACGGCGTGCACCTTGAACGGCGCGTACCGCTTTTCGTGTAGCGCAAGCGCCGTGTTCAGTCTCGGTGTCGTACTCATGACGTGTCCTTAAGTCGCACTGTCGCCTTCCGCATTCTCCACACGGAGAACCCGGGGCGGTTCAATCGGCTACCTCACGCCGCCGGTGGGCCTGAACCTGATCGTCGCCATGGCGGCCTTCAAGGTGGCCTTCGGCACCATCGTCAGGTCGGTGATCCCGTTCATCACCATCATGCTGATCTGGCTGGTGATCGTGATCGTCTACCCGACCCTGTCGCTGGGCTTGCTGGGCAGATGAACACCGACGCCGCGCTGCGCGAGCGCGCGGCGCGCGTCATCCCCGGCGGCCTGTGGGCCACACGCGCGCGCAGGGCCTGCCGGCCGGCTATCCGCAGTTCTTCTCGCACGCCGATGGCTGCCGGCTGTGGGATACCGACAGGCCGCGAGTACATCGACTTCATGTGCAGCTGGGGCCCGGTGATGCGGGGCCATCACGATGCCGACGTGGATGCCGCTGCCGCTGCCCAGGCACGTGCAGGCGATGTGATGAACGGCCCGGCCCCGGTGCTGGTGGAACTGGCCGAGTTCTTCACCGCCTTGGTCGCGCATGCCGACTGGGCGCTGTTCGCGAAGAACGGCACCGACGCGACGACGATTGGCGTGACCACCGCGCGCGGCGCGGCGCGCGCGCGAGGCCGCGGCGTCGATCTTCGTCACCAGCTCGTTCTGGCGCGGCGCCGTGGCCATGGCCTCGGCACTGGCCACCTTGCGCAAGCTGCAGGCGCTGGACGGCATCACCCACATGCAGGCGATGGGCCAGCGGCTGCGCAATGGCCTGGACGCGCAGGCGAGGGCCACGGCTTCGGCATCCGCCAGAGTGGCCCACCGCAGACCGGCGCATAGGACTTTCAAACGCTCCCTCAGAATCCCCGACGCGGGAGCCGAGGCCGGCCAGGCTCGCGGGCGAACTGGCCGACGCGTTGCACCAGCACCTGGTGGCGCGGCGGCGGGTGCGGCGGGGGGTGGGGCGGGATGTGGTGATCACGCCTGTGGGGCAGCAGGCCCTGCGCTTCCGTTGCCGGCGCCGTGAGGCGGCGCGGCGCCTACCCCGCGTGCGCGCGCAGCCAGGCCACGATGTCGGCGGTGACCTCGTCGCGGTTGGTCTCGTTCAGGATTTCGTGGCGGCCACCCGGGTACAGCTTCACCGTCACATCGGCCAGGCCGGCATCGTGGTAGCGCTGGCCCAGCAACTGGATCAGCGCGCCGCCGCCGGCCAGCGGGTCGGCGTCGCCCGACGCGATCAGCACCGGCAGGTCACGGCGGATGCCGGCCAGCCGCGCCGGGTCGGCCACCCGGGGTGCGGGTTCGAACAGGGCGGGAATCACATCGGCCGGCACGTCCCAGCCGCACCAGGGGTTCGCCACGTAGGCGTCCACCTCGGCGGGGTCGCGGGACAGCCATTCGTAGCCCGTGCGGTGCTCGAAGCCCGCGTTGAAAGCTTCGAGACCGGCGGGGGCGTCGGCGGGAGCGTTGGCCATGGCGGCGGCGAATGCGTCCAGCGCGGTCGAGCCGGAAAGCACTACGCCCGCCCAGGGGGCGGCGTGGTCGAGCAGGGCCGCCTGCGCGGCGAACGAGCCCATCGAATGCCCGAAGAGGAACAGCGGCAGGCCGCCGTGCCGCGCGCGAAGCGCGGCGCCGAACTGGACCACATCGGCGATCAGGCCGCCGAACCCGGCGGCACCGAAGTCGCCCAGCCGTCCGTTGGCGGTGCGTCCGTGCCCGCGGTGGTCGACCGCGTGGACCACGAAGCCGGCGGTGTTCAGCGCGTGGGCAAAGCGGTCGTAGCGCTCTCCGTGTTCGGCCAGCCCGTGGGCGATCTGCACCACGCCTGCGGGCTGGTCGTCCACGTCGGACCAGGTGTAGGTCACCACGCGGGTGCCGTCGGCGTCGGAGAGGAAGGAGGAAGTGGAGGTGGTCATCGTTTCATTCTCGGTTCGCTGTGGTGCTGCACGACCCAGGGAAAACGGCAAGACTCGGCGCACGCCAACGCATAGCCGAACATGCCGTAGTCGGAGAGGCGCATGCACCTTGAACGGCGCGTACCGCTTTTCGCGCGGCGCAAGCGCCGTGTTCGGTCTCGGTGTCGTACTCATGACGTGTCCTGGAATCGCACTGTCGCCTTCGGCAATCTCCACACGGAGAACCCAGGGAAACTCCTTAGCCACTGTCCTCGGCGATGCGCATCCTGTCCTCGCC
>JAMHVM010000008.1:0-4247 GCA_035911475.1 Lysobacterales bacterium
GATCCGCACCGGCGTGATCAAGGACCAGACGCTGTACGTGCAGGCGGGCGCCGGCATCGTGGCCGACTCGGTGCCGGAGATGGAGTGGAAGGAGACCGAGGTGAAGATGCGCGCGGTCATCCGCGCCGCCGAACTGGTCGAAGAAGGCTTCTGAACCGCACCGGGAGAACCACCATGCTGCTGATGATCGACAACTACGACTCCTTCACCTACAACCTGGTGCAGTACTTCGGCGAGCTCGGCGAAGACGTGCGCGTGCACCGCAACGACGAGATCTCGATTGCCGAGATCGAGGCGCTCAAGCCCGACCGCCTGGTGCTGTCGCCCGGCCCCTGCTCGCCGGCCGAGGCGGGCATCTGCATCGAGGCGATCCGCCACTTCATCGGCAAGCTGCCGATCCTGGGCGTGTGCCTGGGCCACCAGAGCATCGGCGCGGCGCTGGGCGGCGACATCGTGCGTGCAAAGGTGCAGATGCACGGCAAGGCCGACACCATCACCACCGACCAGCAGGGCGTGTTCGCCGGGCTGCCCAAGCAGTTCAGCGTGATCCGCTACCACTCGCTGGCGATCGCGCGCGACACGCTGCCGGCCGACCTGGTCGTCACCGCCACGGCGGCCGACGGCGAGATCATGGGCGTGCGCCACCGCTCGCTGCCGATCGAGGGGGTGCAGTTCCACCCCGAATCCATCCTCAGCGAGCACGGCTACGCGCTGCTGAAAAACTTCCTGGAGATGCGCTGATGATCACCAACACCGAAGCCCTGACGCGCGTCATCGAGCACCGCGAGATCTTCCACGACGAGATGCTCACGCTGATGCGGCGCATCATGACCGGCGAGATGTCGCCCACCGTGATGGCCGCGCTGATGATCGGCCTGAGGGTGAAGAAGGAAACCATTGGCGAACTGACCGCCGCCGCGCAGGTGATGCGCGATTTCTCGGTCAAGGTGCCGGTGGCCGACCGCGCTCACCTGGTCGACATCGTCGGCACCGGCGGCGACGGCTCGCACACCTTCAACATCTCCACCTGCAGCATGTTCGTGGCCGCCGCGGCGGGCGCGCGGGTGAGCAAGCACGGTGGGCGCAGCGTCTCCAGCAGCTCCGGCAGCGCCGACGTGCTGGAGGCCATGGGCGTGAGCCTCTCGCTGCCGCCGCAGGCAATCGCCCAGTGCATCGCCGAAACCGGCATCGGCTTCATGTTCGCGCCCAACCACCACCCGGCGTTGAAGAACGTCGCCCCGGTGCGCAAGGAGCTGGGCGTGCGCACGATGTTCAACATCCTCGGCCCGCTGACCAACCCGGCGGACGCGCCCAACATCCTGATGGGCGTGTTCCACCCCGACTTGGTGGGCATCCAGGTGCGCGCACTGCAGCGCCTGGGCGCCGAGCACGCGGTGGTGGTGCACGGCCGCGACGGCATGGACGAGGTGTCGCTGGGCGCGGCCACGCTGGTGGGCGAGCTGCGCGACGGCGCGATCCGCGAGTACGAGATCCACCCCGAGGACTTCGGCCTGCCGATGGCCGGTGGCCGCGCGCTGAAGGTGGAGACGCCCGAGCAGTCCCAGGCCATGCTGGCCGGCGTGCTGGCCAACGAACCGGGCCCGGCGCGCGATATCGTGATCCTTAACGCCGGCGTGGGCCTGTACGCGGCCAACGTGGCAGCCACCATGGCCGAAGGCATCGAGCGGGCCCGTGCGGCACTGGAGAGCGGTGCCGCGGCCCGCAAGCGCGACGAGTTCGTCGCCGCGACGAAGCGACTGGCAGGAGCCTGACCCCATGGCCACCGACATCCTGAAGACCATCGTTGCGACCAAGCACGAGGAAATCGCCGCGGCGCGCCAGCGCATCGGCCAAGCCGAACTGCAGATCCAGGCCGATGCGGCCCGGCTCGGCCGGCGCGACTTCGAGGCCGCGCTGCGCGCCAGGATCGCCGCCGGGCAGGCCGCGGTGATCGCCGAGATCAAGAAGGCCAGCCCGAGCAAGGGCGTGATCCGGCCGGACTTCCACCCCGCCGAGATCGCACGGAGCTACGCCCGCCACGGCGCCGCCTGCCTGAGCGTGCTGACCGACGAGCCCTATTTCCAGGGCTCGGTCGCCTATCTGCGCGAGGCCCGCGCCGCCTGCGCTTTGCCGGTGCTGCGCAAGGACTTCATGGTCGACCCCTACCAGGTCGTCGAGGCCGCGGCGATGGGCGCGGACTGCATCCTGCTGATCGCTGCCTGCCTGGCCGATGCGCAGATGGCCGAGCTGGAGGACTGCGCGCGGGCGCTCGGCCTGGCGGTGCTGGTCGAGGTGCACGACGCCGAGGAGCTGCAGCGGGCGCTGCGCCTGCAGACGCCGCTGGTGGGCATCAACAACCGCAACCTGCGCAGCTTCGAGGTCACGCTGGACACGACGCTCGGCATGCTGGCCGACGTGCCGGCCGACCGCCTGCTGGTGACCGAATCGGGCATCCTCGGCCGGGCCGACGTACAGCGCATGCGCGCCGCCGACGTGCACGCCTTCCTGGTCGGCGAGGCCTTCATGCGCCAGCCGGACCCGGGTCTGGCGCTGGCCGACCTGTTCGAGATGCCGGCGAGCCCTGTCGCGTGAGGCTGTTCGACGACGAGGCGGCCCCGGGCGGCCTGCCGGACAACCGCTTGCGGCATCCCCTGGCCGAGGCCTTTGGTGGCCTGCCCGCGGCCTGGGCGGAGCTGGCGCAGGGCTTCCTGGTCAGCGCGGCCGGCCAGCGGCTGTGCGCGCTGGTGGACAAGCGTCGGGCCGAGGGAGTCGAGGTCTATCCGGCCGACCCGCTGCGCGCGCTGCGCAGCCTGACGCCCGAGCGGGTCAAGGTGGTCATCCTGGGTCAGGATCCCTACCACGGCCCCGGCGAGGCCCAGGGACTGGCGTTCTCGGTGCCTGAAGGGGTGAAGATCCCGCCCAGCCTGCGCAACATCCGGCGCGAGCTGGTCGACGACCTCGGCATCGCCTTGCCGGCGGCGGGTGATCTCGGCCCCTGGGTCGATGCCGGCGTGCTGCTGCTCAACACCAGTCTCACCGTCGAGCGCGATCGTCCGGCCAGCCACGCGCGGGCCGGTTGGGTTGATTTCACGGATGCGCTGATCGACGGGGTGGCGCGGGATCGTTCATCCAAGGTGTTCCTGCTCTGGGGGGCACACGCGCAGCAGAAGGCGCCGCGCATCCACGCCGCCGGGCCGATGCATGGCGTGTTGATGTCCAACCATCCCTCGCCGTTGTCGGCGCGGCGCCCGCCGGTGCCCTTCCTCGGTAGCCGCCCCTTCAGCCAGGCCAACGCACTGCTGCGCGAGCGCGGTGCCGAGCCGGTGGACTGGTCGCTGACTCGGCGCTGAAGCGCCGTCACCGCAAATTGCCAGCGACACGCTTGCAATTCAAACCCGCATGGTGTTAAAGTTATGGGCTCGCCCAGGAGGGGTGCCCGAGTGGCTAAAGGGGGCAGACTGTAAATCTGTTGGCTTACGCCTACGCTGGTTCGAATCCAGCCTCCTCCACCAGAGACTGTGACGAGTGTTGGTTGTGCCGCGGGAGTAGTTCAATGGCAGAACCTTAGCCTTCCAAGCTAATGGCACGGGTTCGATTCCCGTCTCCCGCTCCAGGAAGGGCCCGGCAGCAAAGGTGTCGGGTGGCGTGTTTGCAATGCCGTCGCTACCGGATTGTCGATCCCGCCAGGGTCGCCAGCCCCGTAACGATGCCCATGTGGCTCAGTGGTAGAGCACTCCCTTGGTAAGGGAGAGGTCGCGCGTTCGATCCGCGCCATGGGCACCACCTGAATCAGCAGCCGTACCGCGGCTCGACATCGCTTCAACCTTCCATCGCCAGGAGCGCAAGAAATGGCAAAAGGCAAATTCGAACGCACGAAGCCGCACGTCAACGTGGGCACCATCGGCCACGTGGACCACGGCAAGACCACGCTGACGGCAGCGATCACGACGATCCTGTCGAAGAAGTTCGGTGGCGAGGCCAAGGCCTACGACCAGATCGACGCAGCGCCGGAAGAAAAGGCACGCGGCATCACCATCAACACCGCACACGTCGAATACGAAACCGCCAACCGGCACTACGCGCACGTTGACTGCCCGGGCCACGCCGACTACGTCAAGAACATGATCACGGGTGCCGCCCAGATGGACGGCGCCATCCTCGTGTGCTCGGCCGCCGACGGCCCGATGCCGCAAACGCGCGAACACATCCTGCTGGCGCGCCAGGTGGGCGTGCCCTACATCATCGTG
>JAMHVM010000009.1:0-1271 GCA_035911475.1 Lysobacterales bacterium
AAAATATTCAATAATATGATATTTTTGATATTTAGCAGTATATTAAACATACTAGTTTTATTGATTATTTATAATATTATCACCAAAATGCATTAATTTCATCAAAAATACGTTTTATTAAAAATTATATAGCTTTTAATTTTATCATAACATGAATATTATTAAAATGATTTGATATTTATATGTTTTTATATAATATCAAATATAATTAAAAATGATATTTTAATTAATTACTATCAATAAAATAAAAATTTATACTAAGTATATATTTTTATATTATGAATATCAGATATAAATATTAATTATTAAAGTAACATGGTAACCTTTAACTGAAAAATATATTTTTAACTTTGAATATATAAAAATTTATGACAAATTTATATAATAAGTAATGTTTTTAACACATTTTTTATATAAAAATGAGTATAAAAGTGATAATTTATCATAAATTTATAAGTATTTAAAGTTAAAAATATATTTTTCAGTTAAAGGTTACCATGTTACTTAAATAATTAATATTTATATCTAATATTCATAATATAAAAATATATACTTAGTATAAATTTTTATATTATTGATAGTAATTAATTTAAATATCATTTTTAATTTTATTTGATATTATATATAAACATATAAATATCAAATGATTTTAATACTATTCATGTTATGATAAAATTAAAAGCTATATAATTTTTAATAAAACGTATTTTTGATGAAATTAATGCATTTTGGTGATAATATTATAAATAATCAATAAAACTAGTATGTTTAATATACTGCTAAATATCAAAAATACCATATTTTTAGATATTTTTAGACAAATTTACATCAAAAAGTGTATATTGAATAATCAATTATATAAATACAGGAATACAGAATTTATGTGTATATTTTTTGTTCAAAAATCGCACGGTTTTGGTAATTGATTTCAATTTTACAAAATTTACATAAATTCACCTAAAATACACATAATTTTTATGCTTATAAAATGGGTAAAATTATATATAAATCGAATATTTCATCAAAATATGTCAATTTTCACAATTTTAGCAATTTTTGATCATTTTGAGATATGTCGAAAGCGTTTGATAGAATGGCCTTATATTGGCTCCAACTATTAGTATAAATTTACTGTTTTAGTGACCCTATAAATGAGGATTTTCAGTTAAATTACAATGAAGTTAGCGGGTACTTTTAGGGTACATTTTCGAACCAAAAATCATCAAAATTATATACCACTATATAGGGTTATATTTTTATATTTTATATGT
>JAMHVM010000010.1:0-8902 GCA_035911475.1 Lysobacterales bacterium
AATAGTTTGTTCATTAGGTTTAACAAAAAATATTTGTTTAAAAGATATTAGTTATTCTCAAAAATTTAAGTTAGATAAAATGATGGTACATTATGTACATGGTTTTCGTGCAAAACGTAATAAAACAAATCAAATACTTTTATTAAGACAAAATAAAAGTTATAGAGGTGTTAGACATGAGTATTGTTTATCTGTTCGTGGTCAAAATACAAGAACTAATGCAAAAACTCAAAAAAATAAAAAAAATAAAAGAAAAAGTAAAACTGGTAAAATTGCAGAAAAAAAAAAAAATAATAATAGTTAAAAAAAATGAATACTTTAGTTTTAAAAAAAGTTTTTTTTAATAATTTCTTTTCTTTATTATATTCAGTTTGTAATTTAAAATTAAATTTTTTTATTACTCATTTTTTTTTAATTATATCAAAAGTTTATTATAATTTAAATATTTTAAATATTTTATATAATATGTTTATATTAAAACAAATATTTAATATTTATTTAGGTAATTCTATGTATTTAATAGGTAATAAGCAAATAAATTTTTTTTTTGAAAAAAAATCTAGCATTAAAGCAAAACGTTTTGGAATTTATATAAGAAATTTTTTAAAAAATAAAGAAGTTTTAAAAAAAGATTTTAATTCTTGTTATTTAATCATTCGTTTTAAAAAAAAAAATTTATTTTTAACTTTATTAAATTCTTCTGGTAATGTTTTATGTAAAAGTAATATTGGTAGTTGTGGATTTAAAAAAAAAGTAAAATATACAGGTTTTGCTATAAAAAGAACAAGTAAACGTTTTAGTAAAAAAATATTAGGTTCTTTTATTAAAACTTTAGTTATTGTACGTAAAGATTGTAAACAAAAAATGAAAAAAATAAAAGATTTAATTTTTTTAAATAAAAAGCAAAAAAAAGATTTAATTTCTATTAATAAAAATCAAAATACAAAAGAATATAAAAATTTAATTTTTATGCATAAAATAAAAAAAACAATAAACAATAAAAAAAAAATAAAAAAAATAAAAAAAACAAAAAAAATAAAAAAAATAAAATTTAAAATAAAAACAATAAAAAAAATAAAAAATAAAAAAAATAAAAATATAATTAAAATTTTTAATAAAAAAATAATAAGAGATAAATTAATAAATATTAAAATATTAAATAAATTTAATATTTATAGAAAATATCCGCATATTTCTACAGCTTTAAAAAAAGCTTTTAATATTATAATTAGAATTAAAAGTAGTTTTAAATTTTGAGGTTTTCGTTTTGTAATGTATGGTTTAGTTAAAAGGTTTCGTTGATTTAATGGTTTAGAAATTAGATTACCGATACCACATTCAGATGGTTTACGTTTAAAAAAAAAACGAAGAATATAATTTTATTTATTTATTTATAAGGGTATAGTGTAATCGGCTAACGCGTCTGTTTTGGGGATAGAAGATTGTGGGTTCAAATCCCACTACCCTGAAATTTGGGAATAATTTAATTGGTAGAATGCTAAATTGTGGCTTTAGTTGTATGGGTTCAAGTCCCATTTCTCACCTTAATTTAGTAAATATAAAGTCTATAGTTTAAAGGTAAAACGTACCGCTCATGACGGTCATGATGTAGGTTCAATTCCTACTAGACTCACATTTTTTTTTATTTTTTTTGTTTTTATTTTTTATGAATAATTCTTTTTATACAAGATATAATTATAATAAGATTATACCTTTTAATTTAAAAAAAAATATATTACGTGTACATTCAAATTTAATTGGTATAAATGCAGTACAAAAATTTTGAATTGGTGATAAAATAAAATTTTGATATTACTATTTTGCAGTTTCTGGTTTAAAAAAAAATAATACATTATTAAAGAAAGATTTTTTGAATAAAAAATTAAGTGTTTTTTTTATTTCAAATTTTAATATGATAGAAGGTAAATGGATATTTCCAAAAATTTATATAAATTTTTATTCAAAACATAATTTTATAAAAAAAAAAAAATATAATTTAATAAAATCAGGTTTTATATTAAATAATGATTATTCAATTTTTTTTGATAACTGTTTTAATTTTGTAAAATTTGAAAATATTATCAAAAAAAAATTGAATTATATTAATAATTTAAATATTTTTTATAAATATAATTCTAATATATTTTTTATTAATATTTTAAATTTAAATTATAATCCAGGTAATATTTTTTTTAAATATAAAAAAAAATTTGAATTACCTATATTGTTTATAAAAAATATTAGAAAAAAAAGAAAATTACGAAGTAAAAAAAAATATAATAAAAAATATAGAGGAAGTTATAATGTTGAGGGTTTTTTAAATAAGTATAAAAAAAGAAATAATTTAAAAAAAATAATAAATAATATGTATTTAA
Organism: Lysobacterales bacterium; assembly: GCA_035911475.1. Taxonomy (GTDB): domain Bacteria; phylum Pseudomonadota; class Gammaproteobacteria; order Xanthomonadales; family UBA2363; genus Pseudofulvimonas. The sequence continues at coordinate 2,376 of JAMHVM010000010.1, forward strand.
ATAAAGTAGTTAAAATGAAAAAATTATCTATTAAATGAAAAAAATCAAGAAAAGTTACTTTTTTAAAAAAAATTAATAATACAAATAATAAAATATTAAAAAAAATAAATCATAAGTATATACAAAATTATTTGTATTATAAAAAAAAAAAAAAAAAAATGTTAAAATATTTCATTAATAGAAATAAAAAAAAAAATAAAAAACAGAGTAAAAAGGTTAAAATTTTTAAAAATCGTTTAATGTGAAAATATATTTTATGAAATAAACACCGTCGTAGAAAAAAAAATAATAAAACAAAAAAAAATAATAATAATAATTGAAAAAATAATAATTGAAAAAATAATAATTGAAAAAATAATAATTGAAAAAATAATAATAAACAAAATAATTTAGAAAAACAAAATAATTTAGAAAAACAAAATAATTTAGAAAAACAAAAAAATTGAAAACAAAAAAATTGAAAACAAAATAAAACAAAAACAAACAAAAAAAATAATAATAATAATAATAATAATAATAATATAAAAATAAAAAAAAAAGAACAAAATAATATAAATAAAAAAACAAAAATAATAAAAGAACAAACAAAAATAATAAAAAAAGAACAAAACAAAAATAATAAAAAAACAAAAAAAATAATAAAAAAAAAAGAACAAAATAATATAAATAAAAAAACAAAAAAAATAATAAAAAAAAAAGAAAATAATAATATAAATAAAAAAACAAAAAAAATAATAAAAAAAAAAGAAAATAATAATAAAATGGTTTTTCGAATAAAAAATAAAATAAAATTAGTTCCTAAATTAAAATGACTTCCACAAAAGTTATGAGTAGCTTTAAATAGTTATAAGAGTAAAAGACATTGAAAAATTAAAAAATATTTAAATAAAATAAATAAAATAAAACAAAAAAAAATAAAAAATATTAATAAATATTTTTTATTTAAATACAATACTTTATCTAAATTTTTTGTAATTAAAAAAATTTTAGGTATTATACAATTATTAAAATTAATGCAGGCTTTAAAATTTTATTCAAAATCTAATTTTTGTTTATGGTTTTATAAACATTATATAAATTTTAAATTTTTTAAATTGATAAAAACAATAAAAATAAAAGATATTCATAAATATAAAAAGGTACAAAATAATATTTTTAAAATATTAAAAAAAGAAAACAAAAAAAATGTAAAACAAATAAACAAAAAAAAACAAAAAATATTAAAAAATAAATGAAAATTAAAATTATTAAATTTAATGAAAAAAGACAATAATATTAAAATTTGATTTAAATATTTATATAATAAATTAACTAAATCAAAAATATTAAAAAAAAAATATTTATGTATTTTATTAAAATTTAATAATAATTTAAAAAAATTGTATCAAAATAAATTAAATAATCATTTAAAATTATTTAAAAATAAATATTTTATATTAAAAAAAATTAATATAAATTATAAATTAATGGATAATATTTGATGACAATATAGTAATTATTCTAAAATTAGAAGATTAAAATTAATTAAACATTCAAAAGGTAATTTTAGAATTAAACGTAGATTTAATAATAAATATTGAATAAAACGTAATAACAAAAATATTTTACATTGAAAAAATTTAAGACGTTTATTTATTCATAAAAAAAAAAAAAAAAAATATTTTTTTAATATGAGTAATAAATTAAATTTTTTTGAATATATTATATTAAAATTAAATTTAATTCAATATTTTTTAAATAATAATTTAATTCAATATTCTTTTATTTTTAATATTATACATAATGATAATTTTATTGGTTATATGCGTAATTTTCCTAAAAAAAAAAGCATTAAATTAAATAATTATTTATTATTGTTACAAAATAAAAATCATTTAAATACAATATCTTGAATTAATATTTTATAAAAATTATTTTTATTTATTAAAATGTTATTTAATGCTAAAAATATTTATATAAAAAAACAATATTCAATTTATATTTATATAAAATATATACTGAATCTAAAAAAAGAAAAAATATTAAAAAGAGAAAATATTAATAAAAGTATTTATATAAAGAATAATGTTTTAATAAATACTTTATTTACTGTACAAAATTGAAATAAATTGCAAGAAAAAGAAAAATATATAAATTGATTACGTCGTTGAAATAAAGAAAATTTAATAATATTTAATTTAACTAAAGAATTGTTATTTTATAAATATGATTATAAATCTTATTATGAGTATTTAGAACATTTAGATCATTACTTTATTAAACCTATAAGATATGAATTAAAATTAACTAATAGTATGCGCATAAAATCTTTTTTATGAACATCTCCTTATTTAGTTAGATGAACATATTCACCTTTATTAGAATTACGTAGTTTGGAGATTAGAATAAAAGATTTAAAAATGTCACGAATACGCAGATGAATTTGAAAACGTTATATATCTAATAAAACTCGTGTAATATCAAATAAATTACCAAGAATGAGACAATTAACACCTATTTATTGATAAAATAATTTATTATATGACTATTTATGCAAGATATATTCCAGTGCATGTTTATAGAATTTTGAAATATCAAATGAAAAATAATAATGAAAATAAAATATTGAATGAAATTAATTTGGAATTTTGATATTCTATGATAGCACAATCACACAATTCCTGTGGTTGTTCTGAGTTACAGCGATATTATTGTTTACAATCTAAATTACAACCACAAGCTGTAGTTCATTGTGGTTGTTCAAGATTGGATCAGTATTGTTGTTCTAAATCAGAAAAATTTTGTTCTAGTTATCTTTATGTATCACCAAAACCTATTGAAAGTATTCATAATAACAAATGTCTTTGAATACAAAATTCGAGTATAGATGTTATAGCAAAAGGTCGTTTTTTTTCAGAAACAATAAGAGAATCAAAAAAAAAAAACTATTAAAGAAATAAGATATGCTAAACAAAGTTGTATTATGTGTGTTTTAGAAGCTATTTATAATGATTCTTTAGAATTAAATGTATTATATCATAATATAAAATATTTAAAAAGAAAAAGAAAAAGAAATGAAGAACAAAATTTAGAATTGGATTCTAAATTAAAATTAATAGAAGATAAACATCAATTAATTTTAAAAAAAAAAAAAAATCTTTTTTCAATATTAAATTCTTTTAAAGATGATACACAAAGAGAAACTATATATAATTTCAGAGGTGTAATTTTAGAATTAATAGAATCTTGTTCTGGAAATGTATATAAATTATCAGTGGTTGAAAATTTATGTAAATATAAAAAATATGTTGATATTTCCCAAGATAATATAGCAACTTTTAAACCAAAAAAAGTAGATGAAGTTATAGAACCTTTTCAAGAAGATATTAATATAATGGAAACTTCTAATAAAGAAGAAAATAAAGAAGAAAATAAATTAGAAAATAAAGAAAATTTAGAAAATAAAGAAAATTTAGAAAATAAAGAAAATTTAGAAAATAATTTAGAAATAAGTGTTAAAGGTTATATTTGACCTGATATATGTGATATGATAATAAATAATTGAAAAGAAGCAAATGAAGAAATAAACACAGTATTAAACGCATCTGTAAAGGAAGAAGTAGAGGAAGAAGTAGAAGAAGAAGTAGAGGAAGAAGTAGAAGAAGAAGTAAAGGAAGAAGTAAAGGAAGAAGTGAAGGAAGAAGTAAAGGAAGAAGTAAATGATGAAAAAGAAAAAGCAAAAAAAACTTTACAAAATATTTTAGATGATTTTTATTTTCGTTTGAAAACAGAGCCTTTAGGTATGACTTTAAATATGTGATATGAATTTTTGCAACAAATAAAAAATATACCAGCTATGTCAAATATCTTTAAAACTTTAGAATTAATGCAACAGGATATAAATATTAAAGATATTTCTGAATTACAATTACAACAATTAAAAATGGTTTTAAAATATATGTCGCGAGGTGCAGATATTTTAGAACAAGCACAAAATGTAAAAAAAGAATTGAAATTTTCACAAATACATAATAATTCTGTAGAATCTGAACACGAGTTAGAAGAACAAAAAAAAATAAAAGAATTAAAAGAACAAAATAGATTAATTGAAAAGTCAGAATTATTATGATTGCAAAATAAATTAGAAAAAAAAGAAGAAATAAAAAAAGAAGAAATAAAAAAAGAAGAAATAAAAAAAGAAGAAATAAAAAGCAACAAAACTAACAAAAGACCACGTTTATATCATATACGTAAAGCTCGACAATTAGGTTATTTTTATAATTTTGAAACAGGTGAGTATAATACTTCTATTTATCGTAAATTTTATGGATTAATGCTTAGAGAATTTTTTTTTCATTTTGCATCAGGTACTTATAAAAAAAACGTAAAGATGAATGATTTCATTAACAATATTGATGAAAATTATAATTTAATATTAAAACCTAAAATGTTTAAAATAATAGATAAAAATATTTTAAATAAAAATAAAAATAAATTTAAAAAATATTTTACTTTATTTAAAATATTTTTATTTTTTAAAAAACAAAAGAATTTTATTGAAAATAAAATATTTTTTGAATTTATTGAAAAAATATTTATGAAAAAAGTATTATTTAAATTAATTTTAAATTTAAACATGATTTTTGAAAATGTTTTAAGAGCTTCAAAATGACAATATAGATTTATGCGTAAATATTTTACTGTAATTTCACGTTTTTCTTTTCGAATGTTTCATCATAAAAAATTTAAATATGTAAATAAAAAAACTAAAAAAAATAGAAAAGAATATAAATTAATTCAAAGTAGTGAATATAAATTTAAACAATTTAAAAATATAAATTAGTTAAAATAACATTTAAGCTCTTCGTCTAGTGGTTAGGACGTTACCTTTTCAATGTAAAAACACGGGTTCAATTCCCGTAGAGCTTAAAATAATAAAAAATGCCCAAAATAATAAAAATGCCCAAAATACATTAAAATAAGGATTATAAATTAAAAAATTAATCATTTTTTTTAAGATGTTTTTTACTTTGTGCACGTATAGAGGGTGTGGCAGCCCATGCCTCCGGCTACTCCAGTCCAAGTGTAAAGTAAAGTAAAGTAAAGTAAAGTAAAGTAAAGTAAAGTAACTTATATGATAATGTTTCAATGGGTTTTATATGTTATTGTTTCAATGTTTTGTTTATTAATTTTAGAAAATAAACACAAACAAAAAATAAAAAAAAAAAATGAAAAAAATGAAAAAAATAATAAACTATATAAATATGGCGATAATCGCTTTGTTCTGAATCTTAAGTGATTTAGATTCCACTTATAATTGTGTGGATAACAACATGTGTTCTTTTAATATAAATGTTCAAGGCCTTCAAGTAGATGATGGTAATTATAAATTTGAACTAAATAATTCTATTTATACAACTGAATTAGGTTTCGGTGTAATAACAGTAGGTAATACCTCTTTAAAATGTGAGTTAATATTGATTTATAATGAAATATATAATAATGATTATGGTTTGAGTCCAATGTTATATAATATAAATGATTTTGTTTTTGATGAATCTAAATCTAAAGAAGATGCAGTTTTTTATATTTTAAATATAAATGAAAGTCCTGCAGAAACTTGTCCTGGATATTTAATAAAAAATAATGTTAAGTATGACTTTTTTTTAATTATTAGGTATACTGAAGAGGTTGTAAATAAATTAAATGAATTACATATGTATCCAATTATACCTAATTTAAGTATAGTTAAAAACAATTTAAATTTAACTTTATTAAATCCTAATATAGGTATACTGAATTTAGAAAAAAGTGATTTATTAGAATCTAGATCTTTAATAAGATCTAATTTAATAAATTTAGATAAATCTAGAGGTGAACAAGAAAATTTTGGGATTTTTCTTTTAACAACTGAAGAATATAATTGTGGTCATATTTTAGTTATTAAAAATAAATCAAAGGAATGGTTAAGAGAAAAAGATTTTATAATGGTACAAAAGAATTTAATGCATGCTGGTGATAAATTTAGTAAAAACGAAATTTCAGATGAAATAACAATAAAAAATAAGAAAATACAGACATCTAGATGGTCGAGTAAGAAAACTTAAAATATTTTTGGTTTTTACTTTTTGAGAAAATAAATATAGTTAGAAGATATAAAAAATAAAATAATTCTTTTTTTTTATCTTGAAAGAGTTTGATCCTAGCTTTGAGTGAATGCTATTAATATACATAACACATGCAAGTTAAATTTGAAAAAAATAGCGTATAGGTGAGTAATATTTAAGAATTTTACCTACTAATAAAAAATAAAAAATATCTAATATTTTGTAAGCTATACACTAAATAAAAACTGTATATCAAAAATATGAATGTTAGTAGTCGTGCTTATTAAATTTTAAGTAGTTGGTAGTAAAAAAGACTACCAAGCTAAAAATGTTTAGCTGATTTTAGCGAATGCACAGCCACACTGGGATTGAAATAAAGCCCAATTCTTAAGAGAAACTGCAGTGAGGAATATTGGACAATGAACAAAAAGTTTGATCCAG
>JAMHVM010000011.1:0-2534 GCA_035911475.1 Lysobacterales bacterium
TGGGCGCGACGTAGCAGCATCTCGGCCAGCAGCGTCGAGTCGCCACGACCGCGGTAGATGCGCTCCAGCGAGGACAGGGCGTCCTGGTTGTCGCTCTCTTGATCCAGGACCGTCTGGTACCGGGTCTCGGCGCGCTGATCGTCGCTCAGGCGCTCCCAGATGCGGGCGGCGCGCAGGCCCAGCTCACGCTGCAGCTCTTGACTGCCGCGACGTGGACTGTCCGAGGAGCGAGCAAACACCATCTTCTCCAGCGCCTGCTCCAGCGTCGTGGCGGCATCACTGTCGCGACCGCACTCTTTGGCCAGTCGCTCCATCTCTTCGGCCAGGCGCGAGTCGTCCGGGATCTCGACGAAGGCCCGGGCCACCGCGTCAAAGGCCCGCGATGGATCGGACAGCTCACGCTCGGCTAGGCCGGCGATGCGCTCCAGCAGACTGGCGCGCTCCGGCTTGCCTTGGGTCACACCGACGCGCACTTCCAGCAGGTCGATGAGCTTGGTGAAGTCGCGCTCTTGCTCGGCCAGGGGCTCCAGTAGCTCCAGGGCGGCCAGGGCGTGGGCGGGGGAGGCGATCAGGCGCTCCACCGCAGCGCGGGTTCCCAGGTGCTGCGGATGACGCTCCAGGGCCTTGCGGAACGAACCGAGCGCCCCATCCAGGTCATACAGCGACCCGGCGCGCAGCTCACCCAGGCGGAACAGGAACTCGGCCTGCGCCTGCACGTCGTTTTCGACCTCGGCTTCGCGCTCCAGGATCTCGGCCAGCTCACTCTGAGCGCCGCTGCGGGACAGCAGCCGATCCAGGGCCGACAGCGCCTGCATCTCGTCGCCGGGCAGCTCCAGCACCTTGCGGTAGCGGGCGATGGCGCGCGAGTCATCCAGCAGATGCGTCTCGTACATCACGGCCAGCTTCAGCGCAAAGCCACGCTGCACCTCGGGATCGCTGGACGACTCCAGGCGCTCCTCGAACAGCTGCGCCAGCTCGGCAAACTCGCCGCTCTGGGTGGACAGGCGCTCCAGCTGCTGCACGGCTTCTTCGTCTTGCGGCTCCTCGGCGAGCACGCGACCCCAGACGGCAAACGCCGCTTTCGGATCGTGCAGCCCGGTCTCAGACAGCTCGGCGATCTGGGCCAGCAGGCGGCGGCGCTCGCTGGTGTCGGCCTCGGCAGCCAGCTTCAGCTCCAAGAGCTCGGACAGAGGCCGCCACTCGCCTTGTTTGCGATACAGCGGCTCCAGCACAGCGGCGGCAGCATCCCGCGTCTCGCTCTGCTGCACCAGGCGCTCCAGGGCCACGCGCGCTTCGGTCTGGTACTGAATCAGGTTTAGGCGACCGGCGTTAAACACCGTCGACATCTCGACCTGAGCGGCGCTCATCCAGTCGCTGACATCAGCGGCGGCGGGCGTCTCGTACTCCAGGACTTGCTGATAGCGGCGGATGGCCGACTCAGCCTGCTGGATCTTCTCCTCAGTGACGCGGGCGGCGCGCAGCTGCAGCTCCAGCCTGACCGACGGGTCACCGGTGGTGCCAGTCTGCTCGGCTAGCTCGGCCAGCTTGTCCAGGGCTTCCAGGTGATCGGCCCACTGGCCTTCGCGCTCGTACAGTCGCGACAGCGCCGTGACGGCTTCAGCGTCGCGATCGTTGGCTTCCAAAGCGCCCTTGTAAGCGCTGATGGCTTCCAGCGAGTCGCCCAGGTTCTCCTCGTAGACCTTGGCCATGGCGAAGCGCAGAGGCCGCCGCACCGCCTCGGAGGTCGCAAGCTCGATCTGCTGCGTATAGACCCAGGCCAGCTCGCGCCACTCGGCACGGGCCTCGTACAGGCGAGCCAGGGCTTCCAGCGCGCTCTCGTCGGCCTCATCTAGCTGCAGCACGGCGCGCCACTTCTCGATCGCGCGCTCGGGCTGCTCCAGCATCTGCTCGTGCAGCTGCGCGGCCTGGTACAAAAGCCGCTTCTGCTCGGGCAGGTCGTGCGACAGGGTGTAGCGCTTGTCGAGGACCGTCACCAGCTCGGCATGACGGTGCGCCTGACCCAAAAGGCGCTCCAGCTTCTCCCACGCCGTCGGGTTTTCGTCTTGGACGCTGGCCACTTTGCGCCAGGACTCAATGGCGCGCTCGCGGTCGTGCAGCTTCTCGTCGTAGATCGTGGCGATGCGGGCAAACACGCGCGCTTGCAGCTCGGCGTCATACGAGCTCTCGGTGGCGCGCTCCAGGATGCTGACCAGCGACGTCCAGCCCGACAGCAGGTCAGACAGGCGCAGCATCTCTTCGTACAGCGGACGCTCGCGGTGCTCACCTTCGCTGGCCTCTTCGCTCCAGGCGCGGCTAAAGGCGCGGAAGGCGGCGGCGCGGTCACTGCCACGGTTTTCCTGCAGCTCGGCGATCTCGCGGAACAGCTCGATGCGGCGCTGGCGATCTTCGATGAACAAAAGCTCGACTTCGTCGGTGCTGCACAGCTTCTGCCACTCGTCGGCGCGGCGGTAGATCGGCTCTACCACCTGAGCAATGCGGAAGCGCAGCGCGTCGCGGCTTGGCAGGCTGCCCAG
>JAMHVM010000012.1:0-2827 GCA_035911475.1 Lysobacterales bacterium
CTCCATCCACGCCGCCTTGTAGCGCTCGTCGACATCGCGCTCGGCCTCCTCGGCACGGCGCGAGTTCTCCGAGCAATGCGCGGACAACGCGGCGATGTCGTGCGCGGCGTACTCGTAGTCGCTGGCCTTGCCACCGGCCAAGGCATGGCGGATCGCGCGATGCACCAGCAGGTCGGCGTAGCGGCGGATCGGCGAGGTGAAATGCGCATAGGCATCCAGCGCCAGTCCGAAATGGCCGATGTTCTGCGGCTGATACACCGCCAGACTCATCGAACGCAGCAGCACCGATTCCAGCAGGCTGGCATCGGCGCGCTTGCGCACCTTCTTCAGCAGCGTCGCGTAATCCAGCGGCGTGACCACGCTGTTCGCCGGCAGCGACAGGCGGAATTCCGACAGGAACTCCAGCAGTTCGCCGTACTTGCCTTCCGGCGGCCGGTCGTGAACGCGATACGGTGCCGGGATCTTCTTGCGCAGCAGGAACTTCGCCGCCTGGACATTGGCGGCGATCATGCATTCCTCGATCAGCTTGTGCGCGTCGTTGCGCTCGTAGGCGCCCAGCGACACCACCTCGCCGGACGGCGCCAAGCGGAAACTGACCTCGGTGGATTCGAAATCCAGCGCGCCGCGGGCGTTGCGCCGGCGCGCGAACAGGCGATACAGCTGGAAAAGGCGCTTGACCGGCTCCAGCACATCGCCCAGCTGCGCCTGCGCATCGGCATCCTTCTCGCCGATGGCATTCCAGACCTGGGTGTAGGTCAGGCGCGCATGCGAGCGCATCACCGCCGGATAGAACTTCGCGCGGGTGACCTCTCCCTCGTGGTCGACCAGCATGTCGCAGGCGAAGCACAGCCGCTCGACCTTGGGATTGAGCGAGCAGATGCCGTTGGACAAGGTCTCCGGCAGCATCGGCACCACGAAACCCGGGAAGTACACCGAGGTGGCGCGGTTGCGCGCCTCGTCGTCCAGCGCAGTGCCGAGGCGCACGTAGTGCGAGACATCGGCAATGGCGACGATCAACCGGAAGCCGCCGCCACGTGGCTCGCAGTAGACCGCATCATCGAAGTCGCGCGCGTCCTCGCCGTCGATGGTGACCAGTGGCAGCGCGCGCAAGTCGACCCGATCCTCGGCATTGGCCTCCGCTGCAGTCACCGTCTGCGACACCTCGCTGGCATCGCGCAACGCCTCGGCGGGCCATTCGTTGGGAATGCCGTGGCTGTGGATGGCGGTTTCCACCACCAGCGATGGCGTCAGCTTGTCGCCAAGCACGGCGATGATGCGGCCCAGCGGCGGCTGATGCCCGGACGGCGGCTCGGTGATCTCGCAGACCACCAGTTGGCCGTGTCGGGCTTCGCCGCGCGCATCGGCGGGAATCATCACGTCCATGTGGATGCGGCTGTCATCCGGCTGCACCGCGCCCAGACCGCCGCGCTCGTTGTAGATGCCGACGATGCGCTTGGCCCGCCGCTCCAGGATCTCGACGATCACGCCCTCGGGCCGGCCGCGTCGGTCCAGTCCGGTGACGCTGACCATGGCCCGGTCACCATGCAGCACCCGGCGCATCTGGCCGGGCGGCAGGAAGATGTCGTCGCCACCGGCATCCGGGCGCAGGAAGCCGAAGCCATCCTCCTTGCCCAGCACAGTGCCGGCGATCAGGTCCAGGCGTTCAGCCACGCCGTAGCCGCCGCGGCGGTTGATGTGCAGCTGGCCGTCGCGCAGCATCGCCGCCAGGCGCTTGCCCAGTGCCTCGAAGCGGTCCGGCGCACCCAGGCCGAGCCCGGCGGCGATGTCCTCGGCCTTGAGCAGCCTGCCCTGGTCGACCAGGTACTGGATGATGGCTTCGCGGCTGGGAATGGGATTGGCGTAGCGGCGCTGCTCGCGCTCGGCATTGGGGTCGATGATTGCCGGCGCATTCGCTGCTGTCGCCTGCTTGCGCGCTGGCGATCGGCGCGCTGGCGGCGTCGATGGCGCGGACTTCTCGGACCGCGCCTGACGAACCAATGGCGCATGGTCGAAATCCGGTGGCAGCCAGCCCGGCTTGCCGCTGGCCTTCTTCCCGCCTCCCGCGTGCGTTCTGCCCTTGCCAGGGCCGGTGGATCGGCCGCTGCCTGACGGCCCCTGCTTGCCGCGGCTGCCGCCGCTCTTCTTCTTTGCGTTGCTCATGCCGGCATGGTAGCGCTGACCATGCGGTCTGCCGACACCCGCCCCGACCGGCGTTCATCGAACGCATTGACAACGGCGCCACGACTGACGATCATTGCCGCCCCGCTGATCACGCACCAGCAACCTTGCCCAGGTGGCGGAATTGGTAGACGCACTAGCTTCAGGTGCTAGCGGGGGCAACTCTGTGGAGGTTCGAGTCCTCTCCTGGGCACCACATACCAAACGTCAAAGCCCCGCCACTGGCGGGGCTTTTTCGTTGGGTCCGCTGATCCGCCAATGCGTCGCGAGGAGCACACGCGCTCGAAATGGACACCGGTGCCAATCAATCCCCGCCCTCGAAGCCGTTGGCGAAAATCACGTCGATGTACGGCTGCTCGATGGCGCCGATATCACAGAGGGCGGTGCCGTCAGCGTTGCCATCCAGCGGACGTGAGCCCCCGCGCTGATCCAGTGCTGGACAGTCCGCCGCAGCGGCATCGATGGCCGGGCTTCCCGGCAGCAATCCGTGGAAAGGCGACACCGTGTGCGCGTCCTGCAATGACGTGAGCAGGGCGGAGACACCGATCAGGTCATCCGGCTGTTCATCGAGAATCCAGCAATTCGATGATTGCACCAGATTGCGACCAAGCGATTGCATCGGCCCCTGGCAGTCGCCGCCTTCATTGTC
>JAMHVM010000013.1:0-69281 GCA_035911475.1 Lysobacterales bacterium
CACCGTCTGGCCGGCATAGGCGTTCAGGTCAACGATCTGGTTCTCCCACGGCCGCGGATCACCGCACCAGGCCTGCTCGCCACCGGCCGGACTGCTCCAGGCGGTCGAGATCGGGCCGTCGTACGGCCGGGTCAGCATCGCCGAGCTGGGCAGCTGGGTCCAGGTCGAGCCACCGTTGGTGCTGATGTCCAGCAGCGCGCCATCGAAGCAGGCGGTGGCCGACTGGTCCTCGATGGTCTGGTCGTTCTGGAACTGCAGGCTCAGCGGCAGACCGTCCGACGGCAGGGTGATCGCCGGCGAGATCAGGAACTGGTGCGAGACCGTGGCCAGGTTCACTGCCAGCACGCCGTTGCCGCCCGAGGCCGGGCTCGGCCGTGCGGTGGAGATCGCCCAGGTCGAAGTACCGCTGCTGCCGGTGGTGGTGAAGCCACCCAGGCCGCCGGTGAAGTCCTCGCTGAACAGCACGTTCGGCTCCACGCCGATCGGGCAGTCGCCCGGGGCGCCCACCGTGGTGAAGCTGAAGGTCGCCGACCAGGCGCTGTCGCCGCAGATGTTGTCGGCCTGCACGCGCCAGTAATAGGTGGTGCTGCCGTTGAGTGCCGTGGTCAGCGCCAGGCTGGTGCCGGTCACCGTCTCGTCCACCACGATATTGCTGAACGCTGCATCGGTCGCCACCTGTACCTGGTAGCCAGCCGCCTGGCTCGCCGCCGACCAGCTCAGCGTCGGGTTCGGCGATACGTTCACCGCGCCGTTCGCCGGCAGCTGCAGACCCGGCGCACCCGGGGCCGCGGAGGCGATCGTCAGGTCAACGTCGACGGTCTTGGTGGTTGCCGGGAAGCCCGGACCACTGGAGGAACCGCTGACGGTCAGCGTGTAGCTGCCAGCGGCGACGCCCGCGGTGCCAGTGACGCTCAAGGTGCTGTTCGCGGCGGGATCGGCAGGTGTCACGCTGGTCGGGCTGAGCGAGCCGGAAGCCGGTGACGGCACGCCGGAGACCGATAGCGCCACGGTATCGTTGAAGCCCTCAAAACTCCGTACACCGATCGAGTAGTTCACCGGCGTGCCGGCGCAGACCGCGGCCGAACCGGGCGTGGCACTGAGCAGGAAGTCCGGTTCGGTCAGGCCGGCGATGGCGCCGGTGGCGACCAGCGCGTAAGGCTGGGCATCACCCTGAGCGACCTGGATACCGCGCACGCGCAGCTGATAACCACCCGCGGCCGGTGTGTTCAGCACGATGCGATGGACGTTGTTGACGTCGTCATAGTTGGCCGTACTGGTGTCCTGCAACGGGTTGGGGTTGGTCAGACCACCACCGGCCGGCAGCTTCTGGGTCCAGACATCGCCGTTGGGAGCGACCACTTCCAAGCGCAACTGATTGACCCAGTGCGGGTTGGCGTTCACCAGTGCCGGGAAATCGTGCCACACCAGGGTGACCACCAGCGGCTCGCTGGTTCCCACGTCGACGACATGGGTGTCGACATCTCCGGTCTGAAGGCCGTCGGCCTCGTCATGCAGCCACAACGTGCGCTCTTCGCCCTGGAAGTGCAGGGCATTGTCGAGCGTGATCCGACCCCAGCCTTGCGACTGGCTGGGTGCACCACCGGTGCTGCCGGTGCCGGTGATCGACTGCGCACCGGCGACCATGATCGCCTTGATCAGGGCGCCTGACGGTGCTTCGATCGCATGGCCTTCGTTGGCCATGCCCGACGGGTAGAAGCCGCGATTCAGATACTCGCGCACCAGGGCAGCCAGGCCGGCGGCGGTCGGGGTCGCCATGGAGGTGCCGCTGGAGGAGCGGGTGCCGCAGGCGTCGCGCTGGGCCGAAATGATGCTGGAGCCTTGCGCGGTCATGTCCGGCTTGCTGCGACGGTCCTGGGTCGGACCGCGCGAGGAGAAGCCGGACATGTTGTCGCCGGCCGCGCCGCGGTTATTGCTGCCGATCGAGAACACATTCTTGGCGTTGCCGGCCGCGCCGACATCCGCGCCGGGACCACAGCCGGCGCTGCCACCGAGACCACCGCTGTTGCCGGCGGCGACGAACAGGGCCAGGTCGGGGAAATCCCAGACTGCCCGGTCGGCGTCCCGTGTGGTGGCGCGGTATTCAACCTGGCAGCCGGCGGTGCAAATGCCCAGTGCGTTGCGGCAGCTCGAGCCCCAGGAATTGTTGTGGACGCGCGCACCGTTCTCGTGGGCGATGGTGGCAGCGTGATAGATGGTGCCGCCGAGCGAGTTCAGGTACTGCAGGCTGGCGCCGGCTTCCTGGGTGATCAACTTGGCGCCTGGTGCGGTGCCGTCCAGATCGGTCAGGCCGCCCGGCGTGGTCAGGCCATCGCAGTCAACGGCGCCGGCCGGGTTGTTGCCGGCGATCGAGCCGAACACATGGGTGCCGTGGCCGTGACCATCGCCGGGGGCGCCGCTGGTGCTGCCTTCCCAGCGATAGTGGGCACCGACCTTGCGATGGTCGAAATCGGGCGTCGCCGGCGGGCAGGTGGCGCCGGTGTTGCAGTGCGCCGTGACCGGCTGGCCGAACGCGGTATCGGCGAACGAACAGTGGGTCGCGAACAGACCCGAGTCCAGGCCACCGACGATCTGGCCGCAGCCGAAGATGCCCTGCTCGAAGATAGGCAACTGGTCCACCGTGCCGCTCTGGTGCAGCCAGCCGGCCTGCGAGTTGAACAGCTCGTTCGGCCAGCGCAGGCTGATCGAGGCGATGTCGGACTGCGCGGCCAGCGCCGTGATGGCTTGTGCCAGCGTGGCATGATCGAACTGCACGATGACGCGATGCTCGCTCGCGCCCTGCTCGTCGAACTGGAAGCTGATGCCCGGCGCGTCGGCGAGCACGCTGCGGCCGGCCGCGGCGTCGACGCCTTCATGCAGGGCGATGGTCAGCCGGTCCAGACCGCCGGCGCGGACGATGTCGGTGCCGGCCAGGTCGTTGACCAGGTTGATGTCCAGTTTCCACACCGGCAGATAGGGCCCGGTCCAGATCACGCCGGCGATATTGCGCGCGGCAGCGTCGAGGCTCGGCGACATCCGCACCAGATAGGCGTGGTAGGGCGCGTAGCCGAGGATCTCGGCGCCGATACCCTGCAGCGACTGGCGCTGCAGCGCACTGATCGCGCCATCGAATTTGACGATGCGGATCGGTGAGGCTGCGAAGGTCTGGACATCGGCCAAATGGGCGAGATCCTTGTTGACGAGATCGATCTCGCCGGTACAGACATTGAGCTTGGCGGCGTCGAACGACACCAGGCAACGCTTGCTGTCGGCCGATTGCCCGAACGCGGGCGCGGCAAACAGCAACAAGATGGCTAACCACTTGTGCATGAGGGGGTCTCCCTTTGAGAAGCTTGGACGGCATGGGCTGAATTGAAGCGCAGCTTCCGGCCGGAGACCTCCGTGTCTCTCGAGAATCGCCACCGGAGTGCGGGTCGATGCTAACAGACGAAAAGCGGCGCCGGCCCCATTTTTTCACCATCGCTTCCATGCGTCGGCGCATGGTTTGCGTCGAACCGGGTGGCTCGGCGCATGTGCCGGATATCTGCGGCCGTTCCTTGCGTCGCCAGCATGGGCTTGATCGCCAACAGGACGAAGACCGACCAGCGACCTTTGCTCGTTTCCCTCACGCGGGTCCTGGCCGTGACCGCGTGGCGATCGGTGCTTTGCCGGTCGACGACCGGCACCGGTTATTGCTTTGCACAACCGCCGTCGTCGTCGGTCTCGAAGCCGGCGCAGAAGATCGGATCGACGGGCAGCACCGGCTGCCGGCAGGACTGCACCAGGATGTCATCGACATACCAGCCGTGCGGGGAGCGGCCGGCCGAGCTGTCGGTACCTAGGCGCCAGCGCAGGCGCACGGTCTGTCCGGCCCAGGCGTCGATGTCGATGACGTTGCGGCGCCAGGGTCGGGGATCGCCGCACCACGCCAGTCGCCCGGCCAGCGGATTGCCGAAGCCGTTGGCCACCGGTCCGGTGTAGGGCTGGGTCAGCAGCGCGTCCGCCGGCACCTGCGACCAGGTCTGGCCATCGTCCGCCGAGATCTCCACGATGCCGCCGTCGTAACAGGCGTTGCCGCTGTCGTCCTCGATCACCTGGTAGTTGT
Source organism: Lysobacterales bacterium (assembly GCA_035911475.1). Taxonomy (GTDB): domain Bacteria; phylum Pseudomonadota; class Gammaproteobacteria; order Xanthomonadales; family UBA2363; genus Pseudofulvimonas. The sequence continues at coordinate 4,103 of JAMHVM010000013.1, forward strand.
GGAACTGCAGGGTCAACGGCGAGGCGTCGTCGGGCAGTGTGATCGCCGGCGAGGTCAGGCGCTGGTCGGTGACCACCTCCATGTTGATGGCCAGGGCAGCACCGCCCCCCGAGCCGGGGCTGGGCCGGGCAGTGGAACGTCGCCAGGTGGAGATGCCGATGCTGCCCTCGGTGACGAAGCCACCGAGGCTGGTCGCGAAGGGTTCGTTGAATACGACCTGGGGTGCCGTCGTCGGGTCGGGGCAATCGGCCGGTCCGAGCAACGTGCGGAAGGACCGCACCGGCGACCAGTCGCCGTCGCCACAGGCGTTGAGTGCGCGGACACGCCAGTGGAACACCGTATTGGTCAGCAGCGGCGTAGTCACGGTTGCTTCGGTATTCGTCGTCTGGCGGTCGAAGACGATGTCGGTGAACTCCGGGTCGCGAGCCAGTTGCACCTGATAGTGATCGGCCTGCGCCACCGCCTGCCAGACCAGTGTCGGCGTCAGCGATACGTGGCTGGCCTGATCCGCTGGCGCCGTCGGCACCGGCAGATCGGGCGCGGCGTCGGCGACATTCAGCGACACTTCGATGCTGCGCGTCAGCTCCGGATGCGTGGGGCCGGACGCAGTGCCCGAGACGGTCAACAGATGTCGGCCTGGCTCGATCGTCGCGGTGTTGTCGATGACCAGCTGGCTGATCGCCGGCGGATCGGCGGGCGTGACACCAGCCGGTGACAGCGAATGCGTGGCCGGTGCCGGGACACCGGCCACTGACAGGCTCACGGGATCGTTGAAGCCGCCCAGCGCCGATGCCGCAATAGCGTACTCGGCCGGCTGTCCGGCGCAGATCGCCGCCGAGCCGGGACTGGCGCCGAGCAGAAAGTCCGGAGCGCCGATGTCGGCGATGTTGCCGGTGGCCGCGAGTGCGTACGGCTGCCGCTCGCCCATCGCGGTCTGCACGCCGACCACACGCAAGCGGTATTCGCCACCCGCCGGTGCCAGCAGTTCCAGCCGGTGCACGTTGTTGACCTCGTCGAAATCCAGCGCGCCGGTACCCTGATGGGGATTGGGTTGCTCCAGGCCACCCAGCGGCGACAGCTTCTGCGTCCAGACTTCGCCGTCGGGTGTTTCCAGCTCCAGCCGCAGCCGGTTGACGCCATGCGGATTGGCGTTGAGCAGGGCCGGATGGTCGTGCCAGACCAGCGTCACCCGCAGCGGCTCGCCGGCTGCCACGGCCAGCCGATGGAAATCGACCGCGCCGGTGGCCAGTCCGTGGCGGTTGTCATGCAGCCACAGGCGATGGTCATCGCCGGCGAAGTAAAGCGCGTTGTCGAGGTTGACCCGGCCCCAGCCCTGCGACTGGCTGGGCGCACCGCCGGTGCTGCCGGTGCCGCTCAACGATTGCGCGCCGGTGACCATGATCGCCTTGATCAATGCCGACGAGGGCGTCGCGATGGCGTTTGCCGGAGCGGCCATGCCGTCCGGATGGAAGCCGCGTGCCAGATAGTCGCGCACCAGCGTGGCGTTTCCGCCCGCCGTTGGCGCCGCCATCGAGGTGCCACTCTCGTAGCGGATGCCGCAGGCATCGATCTGCGCCGAGACCACGCGCCGGCCCTGTGCGGTGAGGTCGGGTTTGCTGCGCCGGTCCTGGGTCGGTCCGCGCGAGGAAAAGGTCGACAGGTTGTTGCCGTCCTCGCCGCGATTGTTGCTGCCGATGCTGAAGGCGTTCTTGGCGTTGCCGGCAGCGCCGACATCAGCTCCGGGGCCGCAGCCCGCGTTGCCGCCCAGTCCGCCGCTGTTGCCGGCAGACACGAACACCGCCAGTTCCGGGAACTCCCACACGGCGCGATCGGCGTCCTGGCTGGCTGGTCGGTACTCGACCTGGCAGCCCTCGACGCAATTGCCGAACTGGTCGCGACAACCCGAGCTCCAGGAGTTGTTGTGGATGCTTGCGCCGTTGGCGTAGGCGGTGGTCGCGGCGTGATAGAGCGTGCCGCCCAGCTCGTTGATGTATTCCAGGTAGACACCGGCCTGCTGAGTGACGAGCTTGGCGCCGGGGGCGATGCCATCGAGATCGGTCAGTCCACCGGGTGAGGTCAACGCGGCGCAGTCGACCGGATCGGCCAGGTTGTTGCCGGCGAGGGTGCCGAATACATGCGTGCCATGACCGTAGCCGTCGAAGGGCACGGTGTGGTCGCTGCCGTCCCAGTTGTAGTGGATGCCGACCTTGCGGTGGGCGAAGTCCGGTGTCTGTACCGGACAGTCGGCACCCGCGTCGCAGACCGTCGTCACCGGCGGACCGAATTCCGGATCGGCGAAGGAACAATGCGTGGCATGCAGCCCCGAATCCAGACCACCGATGACCTGGCCGCAGCCGAACAGGCCCTGCTCGAACACCGGCAGGTGATCGGGCGTGCCGCTCTGGTGCAGCCAGATGCCCTGGGAGTTGTCGTAGCCGGCCGGCCAGGCCAGGTTGATCGCGGCGATCTCCGGCCGACGCGCCAGCGCATCGACGGCGGTTGCCAGATGTTCGCGCTGGAAACGTGCGGTAAGCCGCGGCTGATCGCCATCGCCTGAGGTCGTGATGATTTCGATGCCGGCGACAGCGGCGAGCGCATGGCGCTGCTGTGCCGGATCAACCCCCGGATGCAGCGACAGCGTGAGCCGGTCGATGCCGGCGCGGACGATCAGGTCGCTGCCGCCCAAGGATCGGGCCAGATTGCCGTCGATCTTCCACAGGGGCAGGTAGGGCCCGGTCCAGACCACACCAGCCATCTCCTGCGCACGCTCATCCAGCGCAGCCGGCATGTGCACCAGCCAGGCGTGGTGCGGCACATAGCCCAGAATCCGCGCGCCCAGCGCCAGCAGAGTCTCTCGCTGTCGGGCGCCAAGTGGGCCGTCGAACTTCACCACCCGGAAAGGCGATTGCGCAAACGTCGCGATGTCGGCCAACGCGACCAGATGATCGTGCTCGGTGGCCAGTTGGCCGGTACACACATCCAGCGTCGCGCTGTCGAATGACAGCAGGCAGCGGGCGGGCTCGCCGGCATGCAGGGGTGCTGCCAGGGCCATCAGCAGCGTTGCCGTCGTCCAAGCCGATTTCATGCCCCGGTTCCCCGCGTTGCGTCCCGGTCATCGGTCCGGGCGTGTCGATGGCGCCAGAACCTACAGCAAAACCGGCATGACGATGTCGAGGTCATCCGCCGCCGCGCCTCATCGGTGGCGACCACCGGGAATCGACGTCGCCACAGCTTTCGCCGAACGCCTTGCATGCCCGCGGCAGACCGGTGATATCGCCTCGTGCGTGTGTCGCCAACAATGGCAGTCCACGCGCGCGTGCCATCGCCCGTGGGAATGAAGTCGGGCGATCCCGGCTAGACTGATGCCCGGCGTCACCGCCGACATCCCTCCCGAATTACCCTGCGGAACGTGCAAGCCGTGAGTGGAACGCTGTTCATCGTCGCTGCGCCATCCGGTGCCGGCAAGACCAGTCTGGTCAAGGCCCTGCTGGAACGCGACCCGACCATCGCCCTGTCGGTGTCCTACACCTCGCGGCCGGCCCGGCCGCGCGAGGAAGGGGGCGTGCACTATCACTTCGTCAGCCGCGAGCGCTTCCAGCAGATGGCCGCCGAGGGGGCGTTCTTCGAGTACGCCGAAGTCCATGGCGACTGGAAGGGCACCGCCAAGTCGGCCGTGGCGCCATTGCTCGATGCCGGACGCGACGTGTTGCTGGAAATCGACTGGCAGGGTGCGCGCCTGGTCCGCGCCCAGCATCCCGAGTGCAAGAGCGTATTCATCCTGCCGCCGTCGCGACCGGAACTGGAACGACGCCTGCGTGGACGCCAGCAGGACTCCGAGGCGGTGATCGCACGCCGCCTGGCCAACTCGCGCGACGAGATCAGCCATGCCGACGAGTTCGACTACATCGTGGTCAACGACGACTTCGACACCGCGCTGGACGACCTGCAGGCGATCTTCCGCGCCCAGCGTCTGCGTCAGGCCATCCAGAACGACCGCCAGGCCGCGCTGATCGCCGAATTGCTCGCGCCCGACGCCTGAGCCTTTTCGTGAATCCGGCGCTTTCGCCACAAGCGTCTACAAAGTTCGGGAAGATGCGTCGGATTGCGCCCAGTTCGCGTTGCCTGAGACAACTGCTGGGTGTGTGGGGTCGGTTGCGGCAACCGCGCCTGCGAAAAAAGACAGTTCTTGGATTGCAAACCATCAGGAAGTTAACCTGACCCCCTTTCTGGACCCCCTCTCTGCACACCCATCCTAGTGGGAATGATTTCAGTGCTGTCGACTATTTGACGCCAGCGGGGAGAGGGCTTCCGTTCTTCGTGAGAACGCCATCTGGAAACGCTCTTCGCTGGGAGCCCGGAGGTGCCAGGCAATACCAACGATTCATCGAAAGGCCAACTCGCGACGGGGCGGCGCAAAGGTTTGATTCTGAGGTAACGGATCGCCGAAGATGGCAGATATCGAGCATCTGTTCAGGAGGAACGCCATGTTTAGATTGATGCTGGTAGCGCTGCTCTTTTCAGATCCTGAAATAACATCGGCGGTGGCGCATTCGACGTCACCGCGGTTTTGTGTGCAGGAAGAATCCATCAGGATTGAGCGGGTCGTCTCTAGGATTCACATCATGGGTGAGGACAGCAAGCACTCCACTATTTCACTGCTGATGCCGGTCAATTGTGAGGACGGTAAGTATTTGAAGCCGGATACGCTTGCTCAAGCACTTCGTTGGCTGGATATGGCCTTGCCGATCGATTACAAGGCTGGCTTGTTAAAGGACAACACGTATTTGCACTCGCCCTATGGCGGGTCGGCGGATCGGCACATCGCCACCTTTCTTCAGAATCATTGGTTGCTGGTCAAACGAAATCCCGTCTGCGCTGAAGCATGGGCGGCCATGGCTGAAGCGGGTGAGCCGGTGGATTGGTCTGATGAAGAGATCGCGTACTGCGGCCCTGATTTGCTGGATCTTTTGCGAAAACGTCTCCTCATGCCAAGCTGCGCTATCCCCGAGGGAAACAAAGGTTTTAGCGAGCCGAGCGGATGTGTTCCGCTTCCCGAGGAACGCTCCAATGGGACTAACGATTAAAGAAGACCCAGCAGAACGGCAGCATCTACCGTGGCCGGGTCGACACTCAGCCGGAACACGACGAGCGGCACGGGTTTGACGCCTGGGGCAAGCCGCGGCGGGCCGATTGGAGCGCGACGCCGGGCGCCGGCCCGGGCGGCAGCGGGATGTCGAACAGTTCGGTGGGCCCGCGCGGGTTCACCGACCACGAGCACCTGGACCGATTCAAGCTGATCCACATGAATGGGCGGGCGTACGACCCGCTGCTGGGGCGGTTCCTCTCCGTGGACCCGATCATCCAGTTCCCGGCCAACAGCCAATCCCTGAACCCGCACAGCTACATCCGCAACAACACTCTCGCCGGCACCGATCCGACGGGGTACGCGACCTCATGCGGTGACGTCAGCATAGGCGGCACGGGTTCGGGCAGTTGCGACCACACCTTGGACAGCGGCAAGGCCGTCAGCGTCAATCACAACGTCAATGGCCGGGGGGCGTCATTGCTCGCGCCCGACGTCTGAGCCTTTTCGTGAATCCGGCGCTTTCGCCACAAGCGTCTACACAGTTCGGGAAGAGGCGTCGGATTGCGCCCAGTTCGCGTTGCCGATGACAACTGCTGAGTGGAAGGGGTTGGTTGCGGCAACCGCGCCTGCGAAAAATGACAGTGCTTGGATTGCAAACCATCAGGAAGTTAACCTGACCCCCTTTCTGCACCGACTTTGCGGCGACCATGAAGAATTTCGGCGTGTCGATTCCATCCAGTTCGACAGGAAGAATTCTTGGCAAGTCGCCGGCTGGATGGACATGGCACCATGTTGCTGGCCGTCCAGGTGTTATGCATCTGGTGCCTAGAGACCAGCATCGACTCGGTTCGGCTTGGCAGGCAGTACTTCATCCTAATCGGCGTGGCGGATTCAAAGAATGGGGCAGCGAGTACTAAGTATGAATATTATGAATTTGGCTCAGGTTGTTCCTTTGCTTTCTAATTTTGATCGAGATCGAGAGGCGGCTATCTGCATGCGCAGGCCATGGTCGCTAAATGCAGAGTGCGTGGTGGTTGAGTTGACTGACTTACTGGCTGTTCCGGAGGAAACGAAGCAAGCGGGATTCGAGTATTTTCTTGATATCCCCGTGGCGCTAGAAGTTCTGGAAGATTACACTGAACGAAATCTTTCGTTGAACGAGCAGTGCGAGCGACTGCTGTTCTACGCGGAGAACGACGCCTTTCTCGACTAGCGATGTTCAGTGATCTTGACGCTCGAAGCCCGGTGCCGCTGCATCGGGCTTTGTCGGGAAAACGAACCGCCGGCCGAGCTGGGCGGGATCATCGGCGGCAGCCTGCACGGGGGCGGCTACTGGCAATACCGGACCTGGGACCGGTACGGTTACGGGGTGGAGGAAGGCGGCCTGCCGGAATGGAACACGGCCGGGTTCGGGCGGCGGGTGACGGCGCTGGACGCCTACGGCGCGGCGACGCAGGCGGCGCTGGGCAACGGCCTGACCGACGTGCGCAGCTACAGCGCCTTCACCGGTTCGCTGACCCGCCTGTGCGTGGGCACGCCGGGCAGCAGCTGTGGCATCGTCCGGCAGGACTACACGTACAACGGCTGGAGCAACCTCATCAGCCAGAGCCAGAGTGGCGGCGCGCCAGCGGCGAGCGAGAGCTTCCACTACGACGCCCTGCACCGGCTGACCACAGCCACGGTGAGCGGGCACGGCCAGGTGACCTACGGCTACGACGGCTCGGGCAACCTGAGCAGCAAGTCCGACTACGGCAGCAACTACCAGTACCACCCCACCAAGCGGCACGCGGTGGTGTCGGTGCAGCCGCCGGTGGGCCAAGTGTACACCTACACCTACGACGGCAATGGCAACCAGCTGAACCAGCGCTGGGGCACGGCGGTGGCGCGGCTGGTGCGCTACGACGTGCACAACCGGCCGATCTGGCTGCGGCCGGGTGCCCATTGGAACTACGACCCGGACGACCCCCAACCCGACCCCACGCCGGTCAATGGAGACACGAGTTTCCGTTACACGCCCGACGGCCGGCGCTACCTGCAGCGGGTGGTGGGAGCATCGACACTGGACAACTTCACGGTGTACCCGTTGGAAGGGATGGAGGTGGAAGGGCGTGGTCGCAACGGGCAGCAGACCCCACCCAGCTGCCAGCCTGCGACGAACTGCGCGCCGATGGCGGTGCTGAAGGTGCGGCAGGCGCTGGGCGACTACGGGCTGCGGATGGTGACCGTGAACCAGGGCATCGGGGTGGGAGTGACGCTGTGGCAGCACCGGGACCGGCTGGGCAGCGCGGTGGCGAAGACCCAGCACAACGGGACGGTCTACAGCGCTGCGCTTGAAGGGCAGTCCCAGGCGCACCCCGAGCGGCACGGGTTCGACGCCTGGGGCAAGCCGCGGCGGGCCGACTGGAGCGCGACGCCGGGCGCCGGCCCGGGCGGGAGCGGGATGTTGAACAGTTCGGTGGGTCCACGCGGGTTCACCGACCACGAGCACCTGGACCGGTTCCGGCTGATCCACATGAATGGGCGGGCGTACGACCCGTTGCTCGGCCGCTTCCTCAGTGTCGACCCGATCATCCAGTTCCCGGCCAACAGCCAGAGCCTGAACCCGTACAGCTATATCCTCAACAATCCGCTGGCGGGGACCGATCCGACGGGGTATGCGACGTCATGTGGAGACGTTAGCGCCAGCGACAAAGGCTCTGGCAGTTGCGAACATACCTTGGACAACGGCAAGGCCGTCAGCGTCAATTACAACGTCAATGGCCGGGGGGCGTCGGTCTCGGCCTCGGGATCGACGTTTAATGCGATTGCGGCGGACAATGGGGCACGGCTCGCGCAGGCGGCGGAGGGCGTCGGTCGTGCTGATGGCAGTATGAGCGGCATACCTTCGGCCAGTGGTATTGGTCAATTTCGGATGCCGGTCCAAACGATGCAAGCGAGCGGATCGATCCACGCAGCCAACGGCGATAGCGAAGCCAATGTTGTCAGAGGAATTGATGATTTAGTTCTCTCGAAAGAAGATGAGGAACTGCTTATTGATCTGAAGGGGCGGTTTCCAGACGCCAATGCAAGGACAGAATCTCAAATCCGTATTTTGCACAATGGTTCTGTCACTGAACGCACGGCTGAAGGCTGTACTTCTTGGAGTTGTTCCTTTACGCCTGCACAAATACAGCAGACTCGAATCGTTTTTCATCATCACAACGTGGCACCTGCGGCAGGCGATCCTATGGGTCGAGAGTGGCCTTCTGGTGCGGATGTCAATATTGCGCGGCATGGAGTGGTCAATGCTCTTTACACGCCAGCAGGTGCTATTCGCGCAGTGGAGCGGATAGATGGCCAATATCGAGCGCGAACGATTTGGGGTGGAAGTTCAAGATTGAATCGATTTATAGAGGGAACGTGGCGTCCTGACATGACAGATCAGGAAATTTCAAACGCTGCAAACAGATATCGCCGAATGGAGAGGTGACATGAAAAAGCTAATCTTTTTGTTTCTATTCCTTGCCTGCTCGCAGGGTTTCGCTCAAGAAGTATCGTCCACCAATTTAGTGGCGCTACTCGCAAATCCGACTTTCTTTAACGACAAGGCCATCGTTGTTTCTGGTTACGTTTGTCGAGCTGAAACGGCGCAGCACGGTTTGTTTCTAACAAGAACAGATTGTGAGGACGCAAACTACGCAAATGCTGTTGCGCTCAATCTCGATGCTGTCAGAAAAATTGTGCCGAAAGGACCTTCAATTCTCACCGTTGAAGGTCGATTTGAAGATCGGAGTAATCTGATTTTTACGGATGAGTCGTTCAGGGTTGGATTAATTAAAGCTTCAAACATAAGTGGAAGATCGCTTCGATAATCCGTGTGAAATGGTGTCGGGGGTAGCCTAGGGACAATCGGCTCCGGTTGATCGGCGGCAGCCTGCACGGGCGTGGCTACTGGCAATACCGGACCTGGGACCGGTACGGCTACGGGGTGGAGGAAGGCGGCCCAGGGACAATTCCATGTTGGGCTCCGGCGCCATGGGTGTTCAAGTTGAGTGATTGTCCGACACTTGGACTACGGTAACTGGCGTCACGAGGGGGTGTCAGAGCTTGTTTCGGCTGTTTCCTCATGGCCGGGAACGATAGGCGGGAGGTCGTCGCTTGGCGGCAGCCTGCACGGGGGCGGCTACTGGCTGACTCGCCGCGGTGAGCCGTGCCAAGGATTTCCGCGTAGAGCTCGTCAACCGAAAGGGCGGGCATGCGCGAGGTCATCCAGAACGAGCGCTAGCCCGCGCTGAGCACCGAATGGCTGGCTGCCGGTGGCTGGCCGGCGCCCGAGTCCGGCAAATTCAGGGGCTTGGCGGCGACGTTGCGCACTGCAGCACCAATTGGCTAAAATCCGACCAACTGTCTCTGACGTACGGACACACGAATTTATGGCACGTATTACCGTGGAAGATTGCCTGGCGGTGGTGGACAACCGCTTCGAACTGGTGCGCATGGCCTCCAAGCGCGCCCGGCAGCTGTCGAAGGGTCTGGATGCGGCGATCGATCCGGAGAACGACAAGCCGACCGTGCTGGCGCTGCGCGAAATCGCCGGTCGCCACATCAACGCCGACCAGATCGACCAGATCGACAAGTCCGAGCGCGAGCGGGCCGAGCGTGAAGCCCTGGAGTGGGCGGCCGCCGAGCTCGACGAAGACAAGGGCGGCGACGACGTCTGATCGCTGCCATGACCGGCTCAGCCGCCATGCATCGCACCCGCGTACAGCGCCAGCGCTGTCCCTGAGGTCGCCATGGGAGCGCTGCTGAACGCCGTCATGCCATCAGCCAGCGCCCTCCCGAACGGGATGCGGGCGCTGGAAAAGCGCCTCAAGCGCTACCTCAAGCGCGACAAGATCCAGAAGGTGCGCCGGGCCTACCAGCTCGGCGCCAGCGCGCATGAGGGGCAGACCCGCAAGAGCGGCGAGCCCTACATCACCCATCCGGTGGCGGTGGCGCAGATCCTGGCCGACATCGGCCTGGATGGCGACGCCATCGTCGCGGCGATCCTGCACGACACCATCGAAGACACGCCGATCACCCGCGCCGACATCGAGAGCGAGTTCGGTACCGATGTCGCCGACATCGTCGAGGGTGTGACCAAGCTGGACAAGGTCCACTTCCGCGATCGCGCCGAGGCCGGCGCCGAGAGCTTCCGCAAGATGGTGATGGCGATGGCGCGCGACCTGCGCGTCATCCTGATCAAGCTGGCCGATCGCCTGCACAACATGCGCACGCTGGGCAGCATGGCCGGAGAGGCCCGCCGGCGCATCGCACGGGAAACCCTGGACATCTACGCGCCGATCGCGCAGCGCCTGGGCATGAACGCGTTCAAGGCCGAGCTGCAGGACCTGGCCTTCGCGGCCCTGCATCCGGTCCGCTACCGGGTGATCGCCGAACACATCCGGCGCATGCAGGGCAACCGCAAGGCGGCGCTGGAAAAGATCGAATCCGAACTGGGCAAGCGGCTCAAGCAGGAAGGCATCCGGCATCGCCTGGTCAGCCGGGTCAAGTCGCCGTACAGCATCTACGCCAAGATGCACCGCGACCGGCGGCCGCTGGCGCAGGTGATGGACGTCTACGGTTTTCGCATCGTGGTCACCGAGCCGATGCAGTGCTACCACGTGCTCGGCGCTGCGCACGGCCTGTACAACCCGGTCGACGGCCGCTTCCACGACTACATCGCCATCCCCAAGGCCAACGGCTACCAGTCGTTGCACACCGTGCTGGTGGGTCCGTTCGATGCGCCGATCGAGGTGCAGATCCGCACCGAGGACATGGACACGGTGGCCGAACGCGGCGTCGCTGCGCACTGGACCTACAAGACCGGCGCCAACGGCGGCAGCAATGCCCACAGCCGTGCACGCGAGTGGCTGAGCGGGCTGGTCGAGGCGCAGGCGGAAACGCGCTCCTCGGCCGAGTTCGTCGAGAACGTCAAGATCGACCTGTTCCCGGACGAGGTCTACGTGTTCAGCCCCAAGGGCGACATCCTGGCCTTGCCGCGCGGCGCGACCGTGCTCGACTTCGCCTACGCCGTGCACACCGATGTCGGCGACCACGCGGTGACCGCGCGCGTCGACAAGAAGCTGACCGCGTTGCGGCACAAGCTGGAGAACGGCCAGACGGTGGAGATCGTCACCGCGCCCAGTGCGCAGCCGCACGCCGGCTGGCTGGAGTTCGCCGGCACCAGCAAGGCGCGCACGGCGATCCGCCAGCACCTCAAGCGCCTGCAGCACGAGGATGCGGTCGATCTGGGTCATCGCATGCTGGATCGCGCGCTGGTTGCGCGGGGTGGCTCGCTGGACGAGATCGAATCCGACACGCTGGAACAGTATCTGGTCGATGCCCGCTTCAAGCGCCTGGAAGAACTGCTTTCCGACATCGCGCTGGGCAATCGCATGGCCGACCATGTCGCCGCGCAACTGCTGTCGGTTGGCGCCGAGGGCGGGGCGGTCGAGCCGTCGATACCGGCCGCCGAACGCATCCTGATCACCGGTCGCGAGCGCGGCATCATCAGTTTCGGCAACTGCTGCAATCCCATTCCGGGTGACGACATCATCGGTTATCTGTCCGCCGGCAAGGGTGTGGTCGTGCACCAGACCATCTGCCGCAACATGGGCGAGTACCGCAAGACACCCGAGCGCCTGGTGCCGATCGCCTGGGACCGCTATGTCGAGGGCGACTACCGGGTGGTTCTGCGCATCGTGGTGATGAACAAGCCCGGTGTGCTCGCCAATGTCGCGGCTGCCATTGCGGCGGCTGATTCCAACATCGCCCATGTCGAATACGCCGAGCGCGATCTGGAAGCGGCGGTGTTGCTGTTCACCATCGAGGTGCACGATCGCCGGCATTTGGCGGCGGTGATCCGCAGCATCCGTCACTCGGAAGTCGTGCACTCGGTACAGCGCACCATCACCTGAGGCGGGTGACCGTCTCAGCATCAAAATTTTCCGATGGTGTGTCGACCGCAACGCGCCGTTGCAATCTTGCCCTGCGCCACACGGCTGTGCCGCAGTTGCAGCGGACAGGCCCGGTTGTTGATCCGACCGCCCCAATTTGCGCGAATCACCTGTGGCTGCCGGGCTTGCCCGGCAGGGAATGGGGCAAGGCCCATTCCTACAAAACAGTGCCCGGGTCTATAAACTTCCCCGGACACCTTCAGGAGTTCGCGCATGACCCGTTCCGTCATCCATACCGATGCCGCACCGGCGGCGATCGGTACCTATTCGCAGGCGATCCGCACCGGCAACACCGTGTACCTGTCCGGGCAGATTCCGCTGGATCCGGCCACCGGCGAACTGGTCACCGGCGACATCGACGTCGAGATCGCCCGCGCGTTCGCCAACCTGCAGGCGGTGTGCGAAGCCGCTGGTGGCTCGCTGGCCAAGCTGGTCAAACTCAATGTCTATCTCACCGATCTGGGCAACTTCGCCAGCGTCAATGCCGCCATGAACACCCTGTTCGAACAGCCGTATCCGGCTCGTGCCGCCATCGGTGTCGCACAGTTGCCGCGCGGCTCGCGGGTTGAAGTCGATGGCGTGCTCGTGCTGGACTGAGCGATCATGAGCGTTGACGTCGAGGCCGAGCACGTTCGCGCGGAAGTGCGCCAGTACGCGCGTGGCGGAGCCTTCTGGGGCGCCTGGCTGGTCTGTTACCTGCCGCTGACGGTGTTGGCGCTGTACGCCTGGTCGCGCGGCGAGGTCGACGGCATGTTGCTGGCGTGGGCACTGATGCTGGCGCTGAGCGTCTGGCAGGTGTTCCGGGGTGTGCGCAGCAATCGGGCCCTGGATCGCCTGCTGTCGCGTTACGAGCAGGCGTCGTCTTCGCCTGATCCTGCTGGCACGCGTGCGTCGGACGCTCGCATGTGATGCTGATGCGCTGTTGCGTCCATCACAGGTCTGCCTTGGCTGACAGCGGCGGGTCGGCCACGCCATGTCGCGGCCATCGCGCCGTTGCCACCGGGCGGCTTGACGACGTGCGGATGCTGGCGTGGTGACGACGAAACCGGCCGCCGCCATCAGCGCCGACACACCGGCCTCGCGATTGAGCGGCGTCGGCCCCAAGGCCGCCGAGCAACTGGCGCGACTGGGCATCGTCAGCGTCCAGGACTTCTGGTTCCATCTGCCGCTGCGCTACGAGGACCGCACCGAGCTGACGCCGATCGCGGCGCTGGTGCCCGGTGAAGGTGCGCAGGTGCTGGCGCGCGTGCGCGCGGTCGAGCGCGGCTTCCGGTTCCGGCCATTCCTGCGCGTGGCCCTGGAAGACGACAGCGACGCCACTTTGCTGCTGCGCTTCTTCCACTTCAACCGCAGCCAGGCACAAGGTTTCGAGCCTGGGCAACGCCTGCTGTGCTTCGGCGATGTGCGCTGGGGTGCGGCCGGGCTGGAGATGGTGCACCCGTCCTATCGCCGGATCGCGGAAGACGCGCCGGTCGATCTCGATGATCGTCTGCGCCCGGTGTATCCGACCACCGAAGGGCTGGATAGTCGCCGGCTGGGCCGCTGGATCGCCCAGGCGCTCACCGCATTGCCGGACGACGACCGGCTCGAACTGCTGCCCGACGGGCTGCTCGCCGATCACGGCTTTCCGACATTGGCTGCCGCGCTGCGCTATGTCCATGCACCGCCGGCCGGTGCCGCGCTGGATCAACTGGGCGAAGGCCGGCACCCGGCGCAGCAACGCCTGGCGCTGGAGGAATTGCTGGCGCACCAGGTCAGTCTGCGTCGGCATCGCGCGCGCCTGCAACAGCGCAGCGCGCGCTCGTTGCGCGGCGATGACTCGCTGGACCAGCGTTTGCGAGCGAGCCTGCCGTTCCGGTTGACCGGCGCGCAGGAATCGGTGCTGGCGCAGATCGGCGACGATCTCGTTCAACCACGTCCCATGCTGCGGCTGGTGCAGGGTGATGTCGGCTCCGGCAAGACCGTGGTCGCGGCGCTGGCGGCCACGCGCGCGATCACCGCCGGCGCGCAGGTCGCTGTGATGGCGCCGACCGAATTGTTGGCCTCGCAGCATCTGCGCAGTTTCGGTCACTGGTTCGCGCCGCTGGGCATCGAGCCGATATGGCTGGCCGGCAAGGTCAAGGGCCGTGCGCGCACGCAGGCGCTGGCGGCGATCGCCGACGGTGCCGCGCTGGCGATCGGCACGCATGCGCTGATGCAGGACGAGGTGGTGTTCGAGCGCCTGGGTCTGGTGATCGTCGACGAGCAGCACCGTTTCGGCGTTCAGCAACGTCTGGCCTTGCGCGACAAGGGCATCGCCGGCACCGACGTGCCCCATCAACTGGTGATGAGTGCGACACCGATTCCACGCACCCTGGCCATGGCCGCCTACGCCGACCTCGATGTTTCGGTGATCGACGAGCTGCCGCCCGGACGCAGCCCGGTGGCGACGGTGGCGATTCCGTCCACACGCCAGGACGAGGTGGTCGAACGGGTGCGCGCGGCCTGTCGCGAAGGCAGGCAGGCCTACTGGGTGTGCACGCTGATCGAGGAATCCGAACAGGTGCAGGCGCAGGCGGCGCAGCAGCGCCACGCGCATCTGGTCGAAGCCTTGCCGGATCTGCGCGTGGCGCTGATCCACGGTCGGCTCAAGGCTGCCGAGAAGGATGCCGCGATGGCCGCGTTCAAGCGCGGCGAGATCGATCTGCTGGTGGCGACCACGGTGATCGAGGTCGGCGTCGATGTGCCCAACGCCAGCCTGATGGTGATCGAGAACGCCGAGCGGCTGGGCCTGGCGCAACTGCACCAGCTGCGCGGCCGGGTCGGGCGCGGCAGTGCCCAGTCGGCCTGTGTGCTGCTGTTCCAGGCGCCGTTGTCGATGCTGGCACGGCAGCGGTTGGACATCCTGCGCCAGAGCAACGACGGTTTCCGCATCGCCGAAAAGGATCTGGAACTGCGCGGCCCCGGCGAATTGCTGGGTACGCGGCAGACCGGTCTGGCCGGCTTCCGCATCGCCAACCTGGTGCGTGACGCGGCGCTGCTGCCGACCGTATCGCGGCTGGCCGACGGGCTGATGGCGGAGCATCCGACCGCGGTCGATGCACTGATCGCGCGCTGGGTCGGTGCCGCCGAACGCTATGTCGGTGCCTGAGCGCGGCGATCGGTTGATCGTCTCGGCGAGCGGCTACCGCGCGCAGTTGGCCAGGCAACGCCAGCCGTCGCGATCGATCGCCAGAACGCGGCTGGCCAGCACCGTGTCGGCATCGACGCCTGGCCAGGCATAGCCGGCGTAGCGCAGTTCGCCCTGGCGACGCTGTCGCACCATCAAGGCGGTGGCGCGGCCATCGGCGTCGGCCAGCAGCAGGCGCTCGGGGATCGAGTCGTTTCCGGGCAGCGCCATGGCGGCATCGTCGATGCGCTGGGGCGCCGGTCGGCTCCGTGCAGGCGCACCAGGCAGGACAATACCGGTGGATGGCGATTCACCAGCTGCAACATCCTGTCCACAAAGCGAATCAGCGGATGAAGCGGATCCATACATCACTGCTGTCCGCGCAGGGATCGCGCCAGTCAGCTATCTCTAGTGGTCAGCACGACCAGCACAAAGCCTCTCGTGGGGCAGTTCATTCGCTGTCGGGGCGCCTTGAAGAGATGCCGCCGTCACCATCATCGTTGACGGACGTGCTGCGGTGAGCATAACCCTGCTTCGTTTCCGGCAGGGACTTCACGAAGATGTCCATCTGGCTCAGCGACATCTCCACCCCGGCCTCGCGCAGCAGTTCGGTCAGTCGCCGGGCGATCTCGCTGCGCGCGGGCCGGCGGTCGGCGAGGGCGGCCAGGGCGGCGCGCACCTCGAAGATCATGTTGTTGCTGTCGAAGCGCAGGAATGCGCTCACCGGCGCCGGTTCCGACAGCGTGCGCAGGTTCTCGCGCGCCGCCTGCAATGCGGCCTCATGCACCTTGGCGATGTCGCTGCCATAGGCCACGCCGAATTCGATGCTGATCGTGGTCATGGTGTCGGACAGCGTCCAGTTGGTCACCTCGCCGGTGATGAAGGTCTTGTTGGGAATGAAGATCTCCTTGCCCTCGCCGTCGCGCAAGGTGGTGGCGCGGGTGCGGATGCGGGTGACCGTGCCGGTCTTGCCGCCGACGGTGATGGTGTCGCCGACCCGGAACGGCCGCTCGAACAGCAGGATGATGCCGGAGACGAAATTGGCGAAGATCTCCTGCAGGCCGAAGCCCAGACCGACAGTGAGCGCAGCGGCCATCCACTGCAGTTGCGACCAGCGCAGCCCGAACAGGCTCAGGCCGATCAGCACGCCGACAATGACGATGGCGTAGCGGAACAGGGTGGTGATCGCATAGCGCGAAGCGGCATCGATGCGGCTGCGCGAGAGCAGACCCAGTTCCATCAGGCCGGGCAGATTGCGCGCGGCGATGGTGGTCAGCACCAGCACCAGCGCGCCGGCGATGATCGCGAACAAGGTCACCGGCACTTCCACCCGCCCGCCATCGGTGCCGGTTTCGTGGAAGCTCCACAGGGTGACTTCATCCAGGCGCGCGAACGCCGGCAGCACGTCGGCCCAGACCCAGACCAGGCCGATGCCGAGCAGGCTCAGGCGCAGCGCACGCAGGATGCGCTTGGTGTGGGCGTTGACCGTCTCCAGCGCGATGTCGGCTTCGGCCTCGGCGATCAGGGTTTCGTCCTCGCCCTGCGCCTGTTGCTTCTGTTCGCGTCGGCGCATGGCCAGGCGGCGCTCGCCGACCAGGAACCAGCGGCTGAGCACGCCGTTGATGACCGCCACCACGATCACCACGCCGATCGTCGACATCAGCGCGCGCACGATGATGGTCGACGAATACACATAGCCCAGGATGGCCATGAATGCGGTGGCCACGAACACGATCGGCAAGGCCGCGCGCAGGATCCGCCGTATCGGCGATTGCGCCGTATCGACGCCGCGTGGCGACCAGGCCTGGTCACTGGCGAGCTTGCGCCAGCTCCACCAGGCACCGGTGATGGCCAGGGCGATGATCGCCAGTCGGGCCTGCACGTCGATGGCCAGCGCCTGGTTGCGCACGAATGCCAGGCTCAGGACGAACGTCGCCAGCAGCAGAACCGGGGTGATCCAGCGCAGGCCCGCCCGGATGGCTTCGCGTCGTTGACGCGTCCAGCGGAAGTGCGCATGGGCCAGGCCTTTTTCGCGCACCAGCCAGTACACGAACGACAAGCCGAACGCGGGCATCGCGGTCATGCCCAGCGCGATGCCGACCGAATCGCTGAACTTGCCGGCGGCGCCAACGTTCTGCAGCAGGTTGCCGAGCAGGTGCAGGGCAGTGGCGCCGGGAAGAGCCGCGATCACGGTCATGGCCAAGGCCATCAGGGTGTAGCGGAAGCGGTCCTGGCGCACCTGCCGCGTGCGCGTGCCCAGTTCCTCCAGCCGTGGCGGGATGCGCCTTTGCAGGAACAGCAGGCCGAGTACCAGCAGGACGCTCAGCAGATAGTCGATCGGCCGCTGCAGGAACGAGCGTCGGGCCAGGTCGGCCGTGGTCGCCAGTCGCGACGGCTTGACCAGGTCGTACAGCCCTTCCGGCACGCGCGCGAACCAGGACGGGCCGATCGGTGCATGGCTGGGAATCCACAGCAGGTTGCGGTCCAGCGTGGTCTGCAGCGCGTGGCTGTCGCTGCGCTGGGCGAGCAGTGCCGCTTCGGCCTGCTCCAGTCCGGCGATGCGCCGGCGCAGCAGCGAGTCCATCTGGCTCAGCAGCGTGGCGCGCTGGCGCAGCATGGCGCGCGCGGCGTCGCGATCACTGCCGCTGCCCTCGCCATCCTCGTCCTGGTCGTGGAACCGGGTGGTCATTCCGGCCAGCGCCGCGTCGACGTCGGTGAGGTCGCGTTGCGCTTCGTTGACCTCGATCAGGCGGACGCGCAGTCCGGACAAGGTGCTGCGCGTCTCGGCAATCTGCGCGGTCAGCCGCGACTGCGCCGGTAGCCGTGTGCGTTCGCCCCACAGCCATTGCCCGACCTGGGCGCTGCTGCCACCCAGTTCCAGCCGGGTGCGGGTGTCGCGCAGTACACTGCGCAACTGTTCGCTGGTCTGTGCCAGCCGGGTGCCGTTGTCGCGTTCGTTGTCCAGCGCCTCGGTACCGGCCAGCAGTTCCTCGCCCAGCGCGAGATTCTCACCGGCCAGGTGCGCCGTAAGCGTGCGCGTGTCCGAATACTGGTCGCGCTGCTGGCGCAGACTCTCCAGTTGCGCGTTCTGCGCGGCGCGGGCGCGTTGAGTGATCAGTTGCTGCAGTGCCGGCAGGCGCGGCTCGTGACGCGCCAGGCGATGACGCAGTTCGCGCAGCCGCAGTTCCAGCAGCGATTGCTCGGCGCGGCCGGCGTCCTGGTCGGTCTGGTTTTCGTCCAGTTGCGCCTGGATGTATTCCAGTTCGGCTTCGCGCTTGAGCCTGCGTACCTCGAACAGCGCAGCGGGTTCGTCGCTGCCGGCAGTCAGTGGTGTCGACAGCGTGCCGATCTGCTGGCGCAGGCCCGCCTGGCCTTCGCCGGCCTGCACCGGCTGCGACAACAGTCGCGCCAGTTCGGTGGCGGCCTGCTCCACTTCGCCGCGCAGTGCAACGACCGCGCGGCGTTCCTGGTCGAGCAGGATCTCCAGCGCATCGGGATCGGCGTTGGCCGGCAGACGGGCCAGCCAGGCGCGGACATCGGCCTCGTTGTCGACCGCCAGGCTGCGCTGCAGGCCCTGCTCCTGCGCTGGCAAGGCGCCCAGCTCATTGCGTCGCTGGCTGGTGCGCTCGCGCAGCTGCTCGGTCGATTGCAGCCACTGCCGCGCCTGCTCCAGCTGTGCCTGGGCCGACTCGCGCTGCGCCGCGGTCAGTTCCGGGGCTCGTTCCAGCCCCAGGGCGGCGCGTTCGATCTGGGCGGCGCTGACGGCGGCAAGCGCCACCGGTGCCAGCGATGCCAGGGATGCCGCCAGCGACAGGGCGATCAGCAGACGGGACAGGACTCGGGGCATGGGTGCATCGACCAGCGGGAACGAAGCGGGCAGTGTATCGGCCCGATCCCGGCCGGTTCCTGTCCAGGGTGTGGTCTGGCGTTGCCAGCGGCGCCCGGTCGTGCCGTGTACGCTCAGTCGTGCATGTCGCTGCGTCGCCAGGTCATCGATGCACGGCGCCCATGCCGGCGGCCGGATAACGCGTGCCGGAGGCGGCATCGATCGGGAACACGGCGTCGATGCGGGCCAGCTCGTCGGTGGTCAATGTCACCGACAGGGCGGCGAGGTTTTCCTCGAGCCAGGTGACACGTTTGGTGCCCGGAATCGGTACCAGATCCTCGCCGCGCGCCAGTACCCAGGCCAGCGCCAGCTGGCCCGGCGTGATGCTCTTGTCGGCGGCCATGCACCGGATCTGTTCGACCAGATCCAGATTGCGGGCGAAGTTGTCGCCCTGGAAGCGCGGTGAATGGCGGCGGTAGTCGTCCGCCTCGAAGTCGTCCGGTGAGGTGATCGCGCCTGTCAGGAAGCCACGACCCAGCGGCGAATACGGCACGAAGCCGATGCCCAGCGTGCGTACCGTGGCCAGCACTTCGTTGTGCTCGGGATCGCGGGTCCACAGCGAGTATTCCGACTGCACCGCGGTGATCGGATGCACGGCATGGGCACGACGGATGGTGTCGGGCGCGGCTTCGGACAGGCCCAGGAACCGCACCTTCCCCTGTTCGACCAGGCGGCTCATCGCGCCGACGGTGTCGTCGATCGGCACGGTCGGATCGACCCGATGCTGGTAGTACAGATCGATGTGATCTACACCGAGCCGGCGCAGGCTGGCCTCGCAGGCTGACTGCACGTAGGCCGGCCGGCCGTTGACCCCGCGAGCCTGCGGATCCGAACTGTCCAGCACGATGCCGAACTTCGTCGCCAGGAACACGGCGTCACGGCGACTGGCAATCGCCTTGCCGACCAGTACTTCGTTGGTGTGCGGGCCGTACATGTCGGCGGTGTCGAGCAGGGTGACGCCTCGGTCGAGCGCGTGATGGATCACCGCCATGGCAGTCGCGTCGTCGCTGCGACCACCGTAGAAGGCGCTCATGCCCATGCAACCCAGGCCGAGCGCGGAAACCATCGGGCCGTGGTGGCCGAGCGAACGTGTCTGCATGACGAAACTCCGGTGATGGGAAACAGCGGCGACTTTAGCTGTGAGTGCAGTACCGAAAAACCGTCATAATCAACACGGACTATGAAGAAGAACTTCACTGTTGATCCGCGTCTGCTGCCTGCGGTCGCTGCCTTCGCCGGTGTCGCCCGGCATGGCAGTTTTCGGGCCGCGGCGGCGGAGCTGGGGGTATCCCCATCGGCCCTGTCGCAGACGGTGCGCGCGCTGGAGGGCCGGCTGGGGGTGCGGTTGTTGAACCGGACCACGCGTCGGGTCGGACTGACCGAACAGGGCGAGCACTTTCTCGCCGAGGCCGGTCCGGCTTTGGCGCAGATCGACGCGGCAGTGCAGGCGCTCGAATCCAGTCGCTATCAACCAGCCGGTCACCTGCGCATCACCCTGCCGCGGATCGCGGCAGACCTGTTGGTGCTGCCCCATCTGCCGGCCTTCCGCGCACGCTATCCACTGGTCGAGGTGGAACTCGCGGTGCAGGCGGCGCTGACCGATCTGGTTGGAGACGGGTTTGATGCCGGCATCCGCCTGGGCGAATCGCTGGCACCGGGCATGGTGGCCTTGCCTCTGGGACCCAGGCAACGACTGGTGGTGGTCGGATCGCCCGACTACTTCGCTGGCCTTCAACCGCCGCAGACGCCGCGTGATCTGGTGGTGCATGAGTGCATTCGCCATCGCCGCGCCGATGGTCGCCTGATGCCCTGGGAGTTCACCGGCAACGGGCGCGATTTCACCGTCGATGTGCGTGGTTCGCTGGTGTTCAACGACAGTTCGCTGGGCCGGCAAATGGCCATGGCAGGACAAGGGCTGGTGCAGGTCTTCGAGGCTGCCGCACAGGCCGATATCGAGGCAGGCCGCTTGCGTCGTGTGCTCACCGACTGGCAACCGCCGTTCGCCGGTTTTCATCTGTATTTCCCGGAGCGCGAGCGGTTGCCGCCAAAGTTGCGCGTGTTCGTCGACTTCCTGCGAGCGGCCACGGCTTGAATCGGACGCCATGCGCCGTCATCTTGATGGATGACATGAACCTGCCCGTCGATCGATCCTCGCCGGAGTCGCCCGATTCGCCGAATCCGCCAGCGTCTTCCGGTGCAGTGCGGCCGGTCGAGTCCGCGAGCGACCCGCGACCGCGGCCACCGGAGCAGCCACTGCCCAGCGACTGCTGCGACAGTGGTTGCGATGTCTGTGTGCACGACACCTACGCCGAGGAGCTGCAAGACTACCGCGAGCGGCTGGCACGCTGGCTGGCGCGCAATCCCGGGCACGAATGAGGCGGCCGCCAAGGCGGTCCCAGCCGCAGGGAATCTCAGGCCGCCGCTTCGGCGGCCACTGCCTCGACCAGTCGCGTTAATGCTGGCGCGCAGGCCTCGACCCATTTCAGGCTCAGCCGGTCATCAGCGCGGGTGCGACCGAGGTTGATGGCTGCTACCGGTTGTCCGGCGGCGATGGCGGTGTCGACGAAGCGCAGGCCCGAACGCACCATCAGCGAGCTGCCGACCACCAGCAGCGCATCGCTGCGTGACAACGCCGCCATCGCCTGCTGGAAGCGATCTCGCGGCACGTTCTCGCCGAAGAACACCACATCGGGTTTCAACACACCGCCGCAGCTTGCGCAGTCGGGGATCTGGAAAGCGCTGAAATCGATGCCGTCCAGATCGGCATCGCCGTCGGGCGCGCTGGTCGCGATCAGGTTGCTGTACCCGGGATTGTTCTTGCGCAGTACCGCCTGCAGCTTCTCGCGCTCGACCCGCGTGCCGCAGTCCAGGCAGATCACCTGGTCGAGCCGCCCATGCAGATCGGTGACGCGTTCACTGCCGGCGCGCTGGTGCAGACGGTCGACGTTCTGGGTCAGCAGCCACTCGATCCGGCCCAGCTGTTCCAGTCTGGCCAGCGCATGGTGTGCGGCGTTCGGCGCGGCGGCGCTGATCAACGGCCAGCCCAGCAGACTGCGGGCCCAGTAGCGCCGGCGTGAGGTCTCATTGCCGAGGAACGCCTGCAGCGTGATCGGCGGCGGCCGCTGCCAGGCGCCGTCGTCGTCGCGATAACCGGGAATGCCCGAGCCGGTACTGATGCCGGCGCCGGTGAGCACGAACAGGCGCGGGTGTTTCAGCACGAAGGCGGTGAGCGGATCGGCGGCGGTCATGGCAGCAGCATACGTCAGCGCCTGTCGCAGCCGCTGTCTGCAACGGCCCCGTCACCGGCGCAAACGCTCCGAAGCGATTGAACAGCAACGCCATGGATGACGCTTGCACGACGCGCCATCCTCAACGGGCTGGATTCTTTGCGACAATGCGGCGATGAAACTCTGGATCGATACCGACCCCGGCGTCGACGACGCCCTGGCCCTGATGATGGCGCTGACCGCGCCCGGGGTGGATGTGCTCGGCCTGGGCATCGTCGGTGGCAATGTCGGGGTGCAGGCCTGCACCGGCAACGCACTCAAGCTGCTGGATGTGCTCGGCCGCGATGTGCCGGTCTATCCCGGTGCCGACCAGCCCCTGCTGCCGCGCCAAGCCAGCGATGCCGGCCACGTGCACGGCGTCGACGGCTTCGGCGATGTCGGCTACGTCGCGTCCTCGCGCAGCGCCGAATCGACCCATGCCGCGGTCGCGCTGATCGAAGCGGCCCGCGCTCATCCC
This sequence comes from Lysobacterales bacterium, assembly GCA_035911475.1. GTDB lineage: Bacteria > Pseudomonadota > Gammaproteobacteria > Xanthomonadales > UBA2363 > Pseudofulvimonas. The sequence continues at coordinate 26,944 of JAMHVM010000013.1, forward strand.
GGCGAACTGCTGCTGGTCACGCTGGGGCCACTGACCAACTTCGCGCTGGCGCTGGCGCTGGATCCGGTACTGGCCAGCAACCTGCGCGGCTGGATCTGCATGGGCGGTGCCGTCGGTGCGCGCGGCAACACCGAGTATCCGACCAGCGAATTCAACATCGCCTTCGATCCGGAAGCCGCCGAGATCTGCTTCGCGCGCGGCCCGCAGGTGCAACTGGTCGACTGGGAACTGGTCGAACGCCAGGGCGTGCCGCTGCTCGAGTTCGAACAATGGCTGGATGCCGATACCGTGCCGGCGCGCTGGTACCGCGCCATCTCGCGCAAGACCCGCGCCTTCTACCGGCGCGTCGACAAGGATCACTTCACGCCGGCCGATGCCCTGGCACTGACCGTGGCCCTGCAACCGGAATCCGTCACCCAACGCGTGGTGCGTCCAGCGATGGTGGAACTGCGCGGCCAGTACAGTCGCGGCCAGACCGTGATCGACTGGCGCCACCGCACCGGACGCGCCGACAACGCCGACATCGTGCTCGCCGTCGACATGGCCGTGCACCGCAATCGCCTGCGTCTCGCGCTGGGCCTGGCGCCGGAAGCCGCTGGCTGAATCCGGCCAGCGGCTGACGAAGGCGGGTTGCCTCGCGGGCAGCGGAATCCTCCGCTTCGCAGCACGCACCGGTGCACTACGGCCGACCTGCCGCAAACCGGCTGGATCGCGTGCCACGTCACATCGCGCCGCGCCGGCATGTCGTGACGACGATGTGTCGATGTCAGGCGACGCTGCGCTACAATGCCCGCCGCGCCGCTTTAGCTCAGTTGGTAGAGCAACCGCCTTGTAAGCGGTAGGTCGTCAGTTCGAATCCGACAAGCGGCACCATCTTCAGCTTCGCGCTGCTCGCGAGCGTCCCAATCCGATCAAGATGGTTTACTCTCGTCCAGCCCGCCCGCTTCAAGGGGCGGGCAGGGAGGGTTGGCGTGCCACTCGGCTTGCGCTAAAGCGGGCGTGGTTCCGCCATTCAGTCAACGACTTGGAGGAGGACGTTCGTCATGCGTTTCGGAAAATTGCTTCGGCCCGTGCTTGGCTTGATGGCTTTCTCGTTTGTGCTTGGGGAAGAGTCGCTGGCACAGCAGGTGGATACCGCTCAGCTGATCGAAGAGGCGCGAGAGAGGGCACGCCGGATTGAAGAAGCCAAGGCGGTTCTGAACGATCCGGATCCGATTGTCCGGCTGACTTCGTTCGATGCGCTTGCCACCAGCGGCGACGACATTCTGCGCAACGTGGCGATCGATGCCGGACTTTCCGGCGCCGACGCCAAGATGCGCGAGAGAGCCTTGATTTACGCGCTGCTGCAGCTAACAGAACTCAGGTTCACGTTGGTTCCCGACGCGACCGCGGAGCGAACTGTCCTGGAGGCTTCTCGAGAGCGAGTTTCAACACGTGGTTCCGATCTGCATGTTCGAGTGGATCGAAAATCCAGCAACTTTGAGGGTGGTGTGGTTACGATCCGTCCCGTTGATCGCAACGCCCCGGGGCAGATGACCGTCTCTGGCACTACCCTCAGATTTTCCCTCGCCGGAACTTCGGGCGTCTTGGAACTTCAGGACGACGACACCATTTCTGGCGTCCTACGACACACTGCTCAAGGTCGCGTGACCGCCCAGTACAAGGCGTCTGCGACTATCCGATAGATTCATCTTCTCCAAGGCTGTCATGTTCTGTGCTCGTCGGCAGTTCATTTGGGCTCAATCGCGACTCCGACCGTTCATTGCTTCGACTGGTTAGTTCCAATCGAAGCCGGTCGGAGTTTGCGTGTCCCGAGCTACTATCGTGCGTTCTAGGAGTGCTTTTCCGACTAATCTAGAATCATCAGCTTGTGGAGAGTCGCGGCGCCGGTCTCACTAGGGTTGCCATGTAGTTCGATTCTTAGCTGTCGTACCCGCGTCGCTGGCAATCTGACCGTGGCAATATTGTCTACGTAGTCTAGGCCGGCATAGTGAATCGAACGCCACTTCGGTTGGGCTGAAGAAACCGAGACGAGAAGTTGCAAGGTTTGCGGGCGCTGTTCGGCTAGGGAAGTCGGCGACGCGTGGATCGATATGCCGCTGAACCAGCCAACGCCGCTTGTTCGGGTCATTTCGAATGTGACTGGCCACCTCGCGTCGGCAGCCCGCCACGGTTCCCGATCGCCATCGAGAGTCAGTTCCGTCGGAGAGGACGAAATCGGGGCCGCGTGGGTGTTCCAGGAGGTAATCTCCCAAGACTGTTCGGTTGAAGCACCTGAGCCGGAATGAGCGGTGCTCAAAGAAGATTGGGCATCCAGTCCGAGGTGGGATTCGAGCTTTCTGACCAGAGTGTCGACACGCACGACGGTGCCAACACCCGTTCGCGTGCTCACCGAAAGCAGCATGCCCACGGGCTCGTCGCCGAACATCAGCAAGCTGCCGCTATGCCCCTTCCGAATCGAATCACTGTCGGAAGTCGGTTTGATCCTGAGAAACATCTCGCCGTCGTCGTCCACGACCGCGACGGAGAGCCTGGCTCGCGTTGCATCGCCGTTCAAGGACCGCAAAGTGCCCACCCCATGTCTGCTCAGTATCCGGGCAACATTCCGCGACAGGCTGCCGGTGGTGGTTTGACAGTTGCTGCCAAGACTGCCGCGCATCGAGGCGAGCGATACGTCATCTCCCATGTCAACCAGTTGATCGAGTTCGGCGCGATGCCGGCCTCCTTCGCCGAGGAACCGTGCGCTGCCTGCCTCGCTGGCAACATGTGTCGGGAGCACTGCCAGACAGTCATCGCCGTGTTTCAGAATCCAGGCTTGACCGATCTCCGCGTCAGCATTCGCGATGCCAGTGACCACCGCCTGCTGCCCCATCGCCAATGACCAGACGCCGAGCACGCCGAGCAGCGCAGGAAAGAGGCGTATCGACATGGGATCTCCTGTTGCTTGCCTGTTTCAATCGGTGGGTGGTCGGCGGCGGAACAGACGCTTGGCCGCTCGTCGACTGCCGACCTTTGCGGCACCCTGATAGAGAACCATCAGACCCAAAGCGCCCAGAAGCATTCCGATCAAGGTGTTCGCAGGTCTTGGACGTGTGAGTTCGGCCCAGAGACTGGGTCTGAACACGATGCCGGCTTCTCCGTAGCGAATGACGCGCAACGATTCGGCGTGTCCGAAGGCAACGATTGTCATGGCATCACGACTGGAATCCGACGATTCGTTGCTTTCGCTGTTGCCTGTTTCCACGTAAAGGAAACCACGGGGGATCGAACGTTCACCTGCCTTGAGATGAAGTCGATCGCCGGGGAGAAATCTGACCGAGTCGACCTCCGCTCGACCCGTGATCGTCTCATCCGTCTGCGAAAAAATAGATAATTGTCCCGATTGCAGGATGGAGGTGCTTCCTGCGCGGGCGTCGTCACCGATGAGCGTTTCGCCGGTAAAAGGGAACACCAGGCGCGATGGGCTTCCGCTTCGGGGAAACGTTACGGTCGTTGCTTCATCCAAGTGGGTTTCGGTGCCGTCCGGGCGCGCGAGCGTCAATCGTGCTGACGGATGATTGGGCGTCAGACGAAGCACCATCGCGCCCTCCGGGGTCCAGTCGAAACGTGCAGAGTAAGGATGTTCATTTCGCGAGCCCGTCGAGTCATCGGTATTGGTCTTTTCGGGTAACGTCCCCGCAATCGACCGCATGATGATGACGGCTTCCGGTCCTCCCGCCTCGACCAGTCGCCAACGGGAGGAGCCACAGAGATTGTTTTCTTCTGACGATGACTCCGCAGATCGCGATCGCGTGCAGACGGTGCCGCCGTCCACTCGCCACTCGGTATCGAGGCGAGGTGACGGGAAAACCACGGCGGTTTGTGACCTGACGTCGATCGCGTATGACCATGGCGCGGGTCGCAGTATCACCGCCATGAACAAGAACGCGATCAACAGAATGATCAGTGGCTGGAGCAGTCGAAAAAGGTAGAACGCGGCCGATACCGCATCGTTCGCTCCGTACAGCCAGTCCGCGAAGCGCCACGATCTGCGGCCTTTCTGCCTCTCCTCTTTTGGGTTCGGCCCGCTCGTCAATGGCTGCCGGTCAGTCATTTCGGAGCGGTTCCGGCCAGCTTGATCGTTACCTCCGGAAGCGGGCGGCCGTGACGCTCGCGTTCTATCTTTATCTCGGAGTCTCGATGTGTGAGGCCTGCTCCAGGAAGCTGGCATCGAAAGTCGAAGCTAGTTCTCCGGCCGGACCTGATCTCGGTGCAGTCGATCGACAGACCGTCGTGCATGATCGCGAAAACGTCGGTAGCACCGAAGCCATTGATCAGCACGTCCACCGTTTTGGCATCCCCATTTCGCGGTAGCGGAACCAGCCATCTCTCGTCGGAAGTTTCGCAACTGCCGGTTGTTCCGGCAATGGCCAGGTCGTCGCGCTGATAGGTTCGAAGAAGGTTCTCATGGCTGGTTGTCTGATCGAATGACACCAGAGTGTAGTCCGCAGGGCTGCTGTTTCGATCCGGGACGTGATAGTTGTTGCGCGCAAAGTAGACGCCGTCGCGCGACCGAACGGTGATGCAGAAATGATCGGTGGTCGCTGGAATCAGAAAGCCGTCGATCAGTGTGGATCCGCTGAGCACTTCGGAACTCGAAACGCCAACAACGACCGTGCCGCTTACGGAGATTTCCTCGTTGACGATCTCTTCGAACGGGCCAGTAGGGACCGCTCGGGTCTGGCCACTGGCGGTCGATGAAAGCGCTCCGATTGACAGTGCAGTGGTGAAAAACAGGATACGCCGTGTCTTGTTGCAGATCGCGCCGACTGCGCGCCAGTGGGCATGTTTCATACCACGCAACTCCTCTAGTTCTACATCGAGACGACTTCGCGGTTCATGGCCGAAACCAGACCGCTGGACTTCACGGTGATAAGTAGTCAAAGGAAGTTCTTCTCATTACGCTGGGCGCCTGAGCTAGAGCGCGAACTCGTCCAGATCACGGGAAAAGAGTAGCGACAAAGAACGAGCCGGAGGTGTTGTCCCGACTCGGAGAGTTCCCCAGTCTCTCCGCCCCTATCGTTCTACAAACTGCGCCAATCTTGCAAGTTGGTTGTGAAACGTGGGTGGCGTCGACGTACTGGTTGTCAGAGAGAACCGATCATCGCCCGGCGGCGCGCTGTACCACGCCGTGGATGTACTCCATCTTGGCGATCACCGGCGGGGCGATCACGAAGGGGTAGAAGTCGGGCAGGCCCATCACTCGATTGAGGTTGTTGATGGCGTAGGTGAGTGGCAACCAGGCGTCGATCAGGCGCGCGAAGTCCAGGTCCAGCCGCGGTTCGCCCTGGATCGCTGTCCGCATCGAGGGTTCGGTGGCGATGGCCGGTGCGATGCGGATGCCGAATGCGCCGGCCATCTCCAGGGTGTCGATGATGTGCAGATAGTGCGCCCAGGTTTCGGCCCAGTCTTCCCAGGGGTGCATGCTGGCGTACGCGCTCACGTAGTGTTCTGACCAGTTGGCTGGCGCGCCGTCGCGGTAGTGGTGGTGCAGCGCTTCGCCGTAGTCGGCGCGATCGTCGCCGAACAGGGCACGAAACGAATCCAGTTCGCCACCGTCACGGATCAGCCGATCCCAGTAGTAATGGCCGACCTCGTGGCGGAAGTGGCCGAGCAGGGTTCGGTACAGTTCGCCCATGGAGACGCGGGCGGCTTCGCGTACCGGGTCGTCGGCTTCGGCCAGCGCAATGGTGATCAGGCCGTTGTCGTGCCCGGTCAGCACGCGAGGACCGTCCGGCGGATCGGCCAGGAAGTCGAACTCCAGCGGTTGAGGATCGCCACTGTCGGCGGCGGGCGTTGGCAGGCCCAGGCTGATCAGGCTGTAGAACAGGCGGCGCTTGGCTTCCTCGATCCGCTGCCAGTGTCGACGATTCTCGGGATCATCGAGGTTGGGGATCGTCCGGTTGTGACGGCAGGCCAGGCAGAACTCGCTGTGATCGGTGGCCGGCAGCATCCAGTTGCAGGCGTACTCGGTCCAGTTTGCGCAGAAGCGGTAGCGCGCGTCGGGGTCGGCCATGGCGATCCACAGCGGGCCGTCGGCGGACACTGCGCTCAATTCAAGCCGGTCCGGCAGGAAGCCCAGTTGCGAGCCGCAACGCAGGCATTGCGTGTTCTCGAAGTAGACGACCGCATCGCAGTTCTGGCATTGGAACAGTTTCATGGTGATCGAGCCGGTCGAGCGGGCGGTGCAGAGAAAGTCTGTCTGCTGGCGGCGAACCGACGGGGACAGGCGCTGACGTAATTCCAAGCGCGGCCCGCCGATCTGCCCGTGGGTATGGAACGCGTCGACGGAACGGGCCTGTGCCCGTCGCTTGCAATCCGATGAGGATCGGCGAGGTTTGTCACACAGTCACCGTGCCGGGGGTGTGATGGAGCGGTCTGCGGTCGACGCGCGCGTCAGTTGCAGGCGCCTCGTCGGGCGTCCGTGGCAAGGCAAGGCCGGGACTGTGGTCGACAGGCAAGATCCCAGGGCGCCGATGCTCGATGTTCTCGGCCTCGATACTGGCCAGACACGCCCCGGCACCGCGAAATGGCCGGGGTCGGGTCGCGAATCAGTCGATGGCCGGACCCAGCCGCGCGATTCGACATCCGAACATCTGGGCAGCCGTTGGCGTTGCCGTCAGAACGCCGGTTTGTCCGGCGCCGCGTCGTAGGCAGCGATCGCGCCGAGCACGAACTGCTTGGCCTCGTCGGCGTCGCCCCAGCCGTCGATCTTCACCCACTTGCCCTTTTCCAGGTCCTTGTAGTGGGCGAAGAAGTGTTCGATGCGGTCCAGGGTCAGCTCGGGCAGGTCGCGCACGCTGGTGACGTGGCGATAGCCGGGGAACACCTTGCTGGCCGGAACGGCGATCAGCTTCTCGTCGCTGCCGGCCTCGTCGGTCATGCGCAGCACGCCGACCGGACGCGAGCGGATCACGCTGCCCGGGATCAGTGGCACTGGCATCACCACCAGCACATCAAGCGGATCGCCGTCGCCGCACAGCGAATGCGGCACGTAGCCGTAGTTGCACGGATAGCGCATCGGCGTGGTCAGCACGCGGTCGACGAAGATCGCGCCGGTGTGCTTGTCGACCTCGTACTTGACCGGGTCGGCATCCTTGGGGATCTCGATGATGACGTTGATTTCGTTGGGCAGATCGTCGCCTGCCGGCACCAGTTCAAGAGGCATGGTTTGACTTCCAGAATGGATGCTGCAATGCAGCAATGGCCGAAGCATATCAGATCACAAGCCGTTTATGACTGGCGTGCAACGCTTCCGGCGCAAGATCCGTCCCGATTCAGAGTGCGCACAGAACGCACCGAGTCGCGCAGCCACTGGCCGCAACCATCCTTGTTTGGAGAGTCCCCATGAAACACAGGCATGAAACGCGCTGCGGTCCGAGGGCCGCGACCACATCGCTGACGCTGCTCGGCTGCCTTTGCCTGGCGCCGCTGGCAACGCTATCGGCACAGACACCGCTACCCAGCCCCGGTTTCGTCGATCCAACCATCGGGGTGCTGCCGGATGGCCGCTTCCATGCCTTGATCCGCCAGGAGGTGCCGAGTTCCGGTCACGAATTGCGCGTCACCGGCGCCCGCTGGACCGGCTCGGCAGTGGAGATACAGACCAGTGCCGTGCGCGATCCCCTGGTGCCGGACCTGCCGGTGGTCTCGACCAAGATCGTGCCAGTGACCGTGGCGAATCTGCCGGCCGGCAGCTATCCGGTTCGCGTCGGCAGTACGCAGGTCGCGGTCACCGTGCCCGAGATGCGCCGGTTCCGGCAGCCGATGTCGGCGCGCTGGTGGCCGGCCGAACCCGCCGATCTGGACCGGCTGTGGCTGTTGTTCGAACGTCCGGACGAATGCGCGGACTACCGGCTCGTCCATTTCACCGCGGCCGCGGACAGCGGCGAGGCCTACCTTCTGGTCGAGGAGTTGCCGACCGCGTGCCCGTCGGCCAGCGAGCCGCCGCAACTGGCGGCCATCGCCATCGGCCATGTCGATCCCGGCGACTACAAGGTCGCGCTCACCATCCAGCGTGCGGGTGACGAACCGGACGCGAACCCGGCCCACTACGACGCCCTGATCGATCTGCATGTCGGCGAAGGCCTCAGCCCGCGCATCGGTGGTACCTGGTACGACCCCTCGCAGTCTGGCCAGGGGGTCACGCTGGAGGTCATCGACGACGGTCGTGTGCTGCTTTACTGGTTCACCTTCGACGAACAGGGCGCCCCTGCCTGGCTGATCGCCGAGGGTCATCCCGCCAACCGCGGAGTGCGCCTGTTCGCGCAGACGGTGTCGGGGGGCTTCTTCCCGCCCAATCTCGATCCGGACCTGATCACCCGCCACGACTGGGGAACCATCGATCTCGATTTCCAGCAGTGCGATCGCGGCAGCATGAGCTGGGAAACCGGTTTCTCCGGATTCCGCAGCGGTTCGATACCGCTGCAGCGGCTGACCGGGCGTGGCACGGACGGTTGCCTGGCAGAGCCGTCGGTGGTCGAGCGGTTGCCCGACTGGTATCAGGGCAACGGCAGCTTCGTGCGGCTGCCGTCGATCGACTGACGAACTATCCGGTTGCCTGGATGGCGGCGGGCCGACCGCTGTCATCCAGCGCAATCATGGAGAATCGCCCGCGCGTGCACAGCACGCGATTGCCGGTGTGCAGATTCTCCGCCTGCAGTTCCACTTCCACCTGCATGGAGCTGCGGCCGACACTCAACAGTCGGGCGATGAGCTCGACCGCCTGGCCCTGACGCACCGGCGCATGGAAATCGATCCGCTCGGAACTGGCCGTGACCACCGTGCGCCGGGCGAAACGCGAGGCGACCAGAAAGGCCGCCTTGTCCATCCACGCCAGCGCCTGACCGCCGAACAGCGAGCCCAGATGATTGGTGTGGTCGGGAAACACCATCTCCCACAATCGCAACTCGGCGATGGTCTGCGGCTCGCCGGAACCGTCCGCCGCCGCCGCGGTTCCGCCGCCCATCTCGTCGTCGGTGCGCGTCATCAGAACGCTTCGTCGAAGGCGACCACGCCCTCGACGCCGACCTGATAGGCAGACACGCGGCGCTCGAAGAAGTTGGTCAATTCCTGCACGTCCTGCAGGTCCATGAACGACAGCGGGTTCTTGACGTGGTAGCGCTTGGCCATGCCCAACTGCGCGAAGCGCTGGTCGGCGCAGTACTCCAGGTACTGCCGCATGTCCTTGATCGAGATGCCGGCGACGCCACCGGCCAGCACGTCCTCGGCGAACTGGGTTTCACACTCGATCGCTTCGGCCAGCATGTCGTAGACCTGCTGTTCCATGGTCGCGTCGAACAGGTCCGGCTCTTCCTCGCGCACCGTGCGTACGGCCGCGAAGGCGAAGTTCATGTGGCAGCTTTCGTCGCGGAACACCCAGTTGGTGCCGGCGGCCAGGCCCGGCAACAGGCCGCGCGAGCGAAAGAAGTACACGTAGGCGAAGGCGGCGAAGAAGAACAGGCCTTCGATGCAGGACGAAAAGCAGATCAGGTTGAGCAGGAACTGCCGGCGCTGATCGCGCGTCTCGATGCGATCCAGCGACTGCACCGAGTCGATCCACCTGAAGCAGAAATCGGCCTTGGTCTTGATCGAGGGGATGTTGTCCACCGCCGCGAACGCCTTGATGCGCTCGGCAGGATCGGGCAGGTAGGTGTCGAGCAGAGTGAGGTAGAACTGCACGTGCAGCGCCTCCTCGTACAACTGCCGCGACAGGTACATCCGCGCTTCCGGCGAATTCAGGTGCTTGTACAGGTTCAGCACCAGGTTGTTCGACACGATGGAATCGCCGGTGGCAAAGAACGCCACCAGGCGATGGATCAGGTGCTGGTCGGCCTTGCTCATCTTCGAACGCAGGTCGGTCACGTCGATGCCGAAATCGACTTCCTCCACCGTCCAGGTGTTCTTGATCGCATCCCGGTACATCTCGTAGAACTCCGGATAGCGCATCGGCCGCAGCGTGAGTTCGAAGCCCGGATCCAGCAGGCGAGGAGTGAGTGAAGAGGAGTGAGAAGTGAGAGATGATGCCGTCGTCGGGTTGGGAGTGGACATATGCATTACCGGGAAACTGTGGTGTGGAGCAAGGCGATGGAAGTCGCCCGCGAGGTATACGGCTTGGTCGAGCGATTACCGCGCGAAGAGCTGTTTGGTGTTCGGTCGCAGATCACCCGGTCGGCGGTGTCAGTGCCCTGCAACATCGCCGAGGGTTGGACGCGGGAGTCGAAGAAGGAGAAGAAGCAGTTTCTGGCCATTGCCCAGGGTTCTCTGGCGGAACTGGAAACGTTGCTGACGCTGTGCGAGCAGATGCGGTGGTTCAATGAAGCCGATACAGGAAGCGCCAGGTCAGGCATCGATCAAGTTAGCCGCATACTGACCACATTGCGGCAACGCCTTCGAAGCAGGAGTGAGTGACGAGTGAGAGAGGCGTTGAAGTGTTCGAGTTCACGTCCGGCTCTTGCTGTTCTCTCACTCCTCACTTCTCTCAACTCACTCCTCGCTCTTACTGGCAAGCCTCGCAGGACTCGGGATTTTCCAGCGAACAGGCGACCGCCGCTGGCGCCGACACTTCCACCGTGGTCTTGTTGATCTTGGTGGCGGGGCGCGACCGCAGGTAGTAGGTGGTCTTGAGGCCGCGCTTCCAGGCGTACATGTACATCGAGCTGAGCGCGCCGATCTTGGGCGATTCCTGGAACAGGTTCAGCGACTGGCTCTGGTCGATGTAGGCGCCGCGCTCGGCGGCCATGTCGATCAGCGAGCGCATCGGCAGTTCCCAGGCGGTGCGGTAGATGGCGCGCAGTTCGGCCGGAATCTGTTCGATGTTCTGGATCGAGCCTTCGGCCAGCTTGATGCGGTCGCGCATCTCCGGTGTCCACAGGCCCAGGCGCTTGAGTTCCTCGGCCAGGTAGCGGTTCACCACGAGGAAGTCGCCGGACAGGGTCTCGCGCTTGAACAGGTTGGACACCTGCGGCTCGATGCATTCGTAGCAGCCGGCGATGGAGGCGATGGTCGCGGTCGGGGCGATGGCGATCAGCAGCGAGTTGCGCAGGCCGTGCTGCTTGATGCGTTCGCGCAGTGCATCGAAGCGCGGCTGCATGTCGGCATCAGGCTCAATGTCCCAGGCGTCGAACTGAAGTTCACCCCGCGCGGCACGGGTGTCGGCAAATCCGGGATGCGCGCCGCGTTCGATGGCCAGCTCGTTCGAGGCGTCCAGCGCGTGGTAGTAGATGGCAGCGGCGATCTTGCGCGACATCGCGCGCGCCGGTTCGCTGTCGAACGGCAGGCGCAGGGCGAAGAACACATCCTGCAGACCCATCTGGCCCAGGCCGACCGGGCGCCACTTCAGGTTGGCGCGGCGCGCGGTTTCAATCGGATAGAAATTCAGGTCGATGACCCGATCGAGCTGGCGCACGGCCAGGCGCACGGTTTCGGCCAGCTTGTCGAAGTCGAACACCGGCTTGGCCGGGTCGTTGCGATCCAGGTGGCGGGCCAGGTTGATCGAACCCAGGTTGCACACCGCGGTTTCTTCCTGCGAGGTGACCTCCAGGATCTCGGTGCACAGGTTGGACAGGTGCACCACGTTGCCGGCGACGGCGGTCTGGTTGCAGGCGCGGTTGGACTTGTCCTTGAAGTTCATCCAGCCGTTGCCGGTCTGCGCCAGCGTGCGCATCATCCGGCCGTAGAGGTCGCGTGCCTTGATGGTGTTGACCGCGAGCCCCGCAGCTTCGGCCTGGTGGTAGGCGGTATCGAAGGCCTCGCCCCACAGGTCGGTGAGCTGCGGCACCTTGTACGGATCGAACAGCGACCACTCGCCGTCGGCCTCGACCCGGCGCATGAACTCGTCGGGAATCCAGTTCGACAGGTTGAGGTTGTGCGTGCGCCGCGCTTCGTCGCCGGTGTTGTCGCGCAGCTCCAGGAAGTCTTCGACATCGGCGTGCCACGGCTCCAGGTACACGCAGGCGGCGCCCTTGCGCTTGCCGCCCTGATTCACGGCGGCGACCGATGCGTCCAGCGTCTTCAGCCACGGCACGATGCCGTTGCTCTGGCCGTTGGTGGAGCGGATCAGCGAGCCGCGCGAACGCACGCGGGTGTAGCTCAGGCCGATGCCGCCGCTGAACTTGCTCAGCTTGGCCACGTCCATGTAGCGCTTGTAGATGCTTTCCAGCGAGTCCTCGGGCGAATCCAGCAGGAAGCACGAGGACAACTGCTCGTGGCTGGTGCCGGCGTTGAACAGCGTCGGCGAGCTGGGGATGTAGTCGAGGTTGCCGATGCGCTCGTACAGCGCCAGCGCATCGCCGATGTCTTCGGTGAGCGCGCAGGCCACACGCAGGAAGAACTGCTGCGGCGTCTCGATCACCTTGCGCGCGGTCGGGTGGCGCAGCAGGTAGCGGTCGTAGACGGTGCGCAGTCCGAAGTAATCGAAGTGCCGGTCCCAATCGCGCTGGATGGCGTCGTTGAGCTTGCGCGCATTGGCCTGCACGAAGTTGAGCAGGCGGTCGTTGATCAAGCCCTGCGCATGGCCCATGGCCACCGACTGCGAGAAGGCGTGGATTTCCTGGCCGGTGACCTCTTTTTCGATCACCTGCGCCAGCAGGCGCGCGGCCAGGCGGCCGTATTCAGGTTCCTCGGCGGTGAGTCCGGCGGCGGTGCGGATCGACAGTTCGTCCAGTTCGCGCGTGGTGGCGCCGTCGTACAGGCCGGAGATGGTTCGCGTGGCCACGCGCAGCGGATCGACCGCGTGCAGGCCGTCGCAGCAACGCTGGATGGCGCGCACGATCTTGTTGAGGTCGGCCGGCTCGCGGCTGCCGTTGCGCTTGGTCACCGCCATGCCATCGGGGCTGTGCGGCGGCGTCAGGGTGAGACCGGGTGTGGTCGGTGGGTTCTTGGCGACCGGCTTGGCGGCAGCAGCAGTGTCTGCACTGCGCTCGGCCAGGGCCGGCTCGGCAATCGCGGATTCGGTGGTGGTGCTCATCATTGGCGCTCCCGATGTGGTCGCACGTGGGCTGCGATCCGTCCCGCGCAGGATCGCGGCGGGGAGTCGCAGCACACGCGACACGGATGTCGAATCCGCATCGTCGAGCGCCGGCGTGCCCCCGCGGGCACCGGACCTTCGATGGGTTCTGGGCGGACGGATACACGGCAGGCGGCGATGGCCCTTCGGGGTATCCGGCCATCCTTCCCGCGAAGGAACCGCAAGCCGTTCGCCGCGCGTTCGTGCGTCGCGCGACGTGTCGGCAGGTCTTCGGACTCAGGGACTTGAAGGCAGAAGTGAGTGAAGAGGAGTGAGAAGTGAGAGGGCTTGACCAAGCGACCACTCAACTCTCACTTCTCTCTCCTCTTCACTCACTCCTGTTCTTCGGGCCTAGCCGTCGCTTCCCGGGATCACGCTCCCAGTGCCTTGACGGTTCGTTTCCCAATACCGCTGCGGGGCAGTGCCGGATTCCCACCGGCTTCCATCTTCGCCCGGCGTCTGTGGCCGCCGGGTACCGACGAACACAAGATAGGCGGCTGGGAGCCCCCGGTCAACACAATATTTTGTGTTGACCGGGGGCGCATCGACCTACGCCTGGTCCAGCCCGATCACTGGAAGCCGTTGGCGAAGATCAGGTCGGCCACCACCGGGTTGCCGTCGGCGTCACGTCCGTCCAGGCTGCGGACATAGGCCAGCAGCCGGTTGCGATCGGTCTCGCTGAGTGCCAGCGCTGCCCGATGCGGCGCTGCCAGTGCAAGATCGTTGGCAGTGCTGACGGTGATGTTGTCGATGTGTGGCGCGGGGTGAACAGGCGACTGGACCCGGCGCACCTGGATCAAGTTGTTGCTGCCGGCGCTCAGGGGCACGTTCTCGAAGCGCACGCGTGTCCATTCGTTGCGGGTGATGATGCGAGCAAGCTGGCGTTCCTGGGTGTGGCTGCCGTTGACGGTGATGCCGACCAGGGTGCCGGCGGCATTGCTGGTCGGAATGAAGCGCAGCTCGACCGCGCCGTTACCGCCGGAACCGCCGTCGACGCCTTCGAAGGTCACCGATGCCCCGTTCTGGGTCAGCGACACCAGATAGCCGTGGGCACTGCTGTCACTGTTGATGTGCTGGAAGGTCGGAACGTTCGCGCCGTCGGCGAGGATGGCGTGCTCGGCCTCATACATGCGACCGCCGGCAACCGTGAACACATCGGCCAGGGTTTGCGCGGAGCCGTCATGGAAATACGGCGCAGTTTCCCAGACGCCAAGCAGGGTCGGCGTGTCGATGCCGGTCAGGGTCTGGCCCAGACGCTGCCCCGAACTGGTGCGCAGCGTGCCGACGTTGTGCAGGGTCGCGTTGCCCAGGCTGCTGTCGGTGAAGCCGCGCGCGGGCACGTGGCAGTTGCCGCAGCCGGTGCTGCTGAACAGGGCGGCGCCCTGCTGGGCGGCCGTGCTGAACGCGCCGCCGGCTTGCCGATGCGGACTGCGCGGCAGCATCAGACTGTCCAGCGAGGCGACATACTCGGCAAGCTGGTCCAGTTCCACGCTGCGTCCGGCATTCGGCGCACCCAGCGGCGGATTCGGGGTTTGTCCCTCGGGCAGGAAGCCCAGGCCGCGGAATTCCTCGACGATGTCGATGACGAAATCCTCGATCTCGTCGAAATTGCCGGTCCAGTGCACGTTGCCCTGGAGCATGCCGGCGCGGCCACGCAGATCGGTGGTGTTGCGGAAGCCCTCGCCACGCTGGGTGAAATCCCAGACCCGGGCATCCTGGCCGCCGTCGATGTGGCAGCTGGCGCAGGCGATGTAGCCCTCGAAGCTCATCTGGTTGTGGCCGTCGGGCGCATTGCCGGCGAAGTAGAAGGTGCGTTTGCCGGCCAGCACATCCGGCGGCAGCAGTTCGAGATTGGTGGTGACCGTGGTGACGGCGACCGCGTCACGGCTGCCGGTGGCGATGAAGCCGCTCAGGTCGAAACTGTGCACGCTGCGGTCCAGGAAGTTGCGCGCCCAGATCACGTCGTTGTGCGGATCCCACAACAATGCCTGCGGTGCGGCGCCGGAGGTCAGGCGCCAGATCGAGGAGCGGCCGCCGCCAGTGCGGATGGCCAAGTCGTCGAACACCGCGACGGTGTTGTTGCCCTGCAACGCAGTGAACACGTAGTCGCCGCGCGGCGAGAACACCAGTGCGGACGGCGAATCGCTGTTGTCGACGTCGATCCGTCCGCGCCCGGCGCCGGAAGCAGCCTGACCCGGTTCCTGTGGAGTGCCGCTGGTGTGCAACAGGTCGATTCGGCCGAGTATCGAGCGGACCGTGCTGTCGTGGGCCAGCGGTAGGTTCAAGGTGGTGTCCTGGCGGAAGAACTCGCCGCGGAATGTGTCCATCTTGATCGCGGTGTACCAGAGCCAGTCCTGCTGCGGACTCAGCACCAGGCTGGCGACGTAGTTGGGCACGCCCGGACCATCGGAGCCACCGGCGTCGAGTCCGTCATTGCCGCGATCGCGCCACAACGGCAAGGTGCGGGTCAGGGTCATGGCATCGGCGTTGATATCCCAGACCTCGCCGAAGTGCTCCCGCGATACAAAGCGCGCGACGAAGGCGCGGCTGCCGTTGCCGGTGAGCGCGATGGCACGGGCGCTGGGGCCGAGCTCCAGACGCCCGGTTTCGCTGCGGGTGGCGGTGTTGAAGCGCACCAGCTGGCCATTGCCGGGATCGCTGGCGCCGCGCGCCTGCAGGGTGACAAAGGCGCGGCTGCCGTCGCGGCTGATGGACACCGCCTGCGGCGAACTGCCGAAACCGGTGTCGATGCTGGCGACCAGCGCGCCGCTGGGTGACAGCACCGCGACCCGGTCGGCATCGCGCAGCGTGACCCAGACCTGGCCACCAGGGGCGACCGCCACGCTGGTCGGACCCATGCTGCCGGGCAGGCCGAGCACGCTGCCCAGGACAACCCGGCGCGCGACCTGGCGGGTATCGGCGTTGACGCTGGTGACCACGTCGTTGTCGGGATCGACCACCCAGACCCGGCGATTGGCCGCATCCAGCGCCATCTGCGAGGAGTGAGTCGGCAATGGCCCGGTCGGCATCGTGGCGACGGTCAGGGTCATGGTGCGCGTCACCACCGACGAGGTGCCATCCGGCTTGATGTCGCGCACCTGGGCCTTGACCTCGTAATGGCCGGGATTGTCGAACGTGCGTGACACGGTCGGGGAGGTGCCCCAGCTGGTGGCCGCCGAACC
This sequence comes from Lysobacterales bacterium, assembly GCA_035911475.1. Classification (GTDB taxonomy): domain Bacteria; phylum Pseudomonadota; class Gammaproteobacteria; order Xanthomonadales; family UBA2363; genus Pseudofulvimonas. The sequence goes on from JAMHVM010000013.1 coordinate 43,171, forward strand.
GCCACCGAAGCTGAAGCGGTATTGCAGCGGGTCGCTTTCCGGATCACTGGCAACCACCCCGAACTGCACCGGCTGTCCGGGGTCGACCGGTGTCGCGGAGGCGGTGAGCTCGGTGATGAGCGGCGCTTCGTTGCCGCCGCCGACGCTGCCGCCGGTGGAGAAGGTGAACGAATAGCCCTGGATGCCGTTGCCCGACACATCCTTGATCCCGCCGGCCGGAATCACCACCTCGTACGTGGTGTCGTCGGCGAGATACTCCTTGGGTGTCACGGTCAGGATGCCGTCGTGCGAGAACGAGGTGCGCGCGTCGACCGGCTGGCCGCCGACCGGCCGGACGATGATGCTCTCGCCGTTGACGATGGTGAACGACTCCAGCTCCTCGGCGATCACCAGGCTGATCGGTGCGCCAAGCGGGAAGTTGGTCTGTCCCGGTCGCGGGACGTGATAGCCGATGTAGGGAGCGCGGGTATCCGGCGCCGCCTGATGGCACCAGACGCCGACGCCATCACGGCCGGCGAAGCTGTAGCTGCCGCTGATCAGCAGGTTGCCCAGCGGCAAGGTGTACTGGCTGACCTCGAGCGCGCCGGCGACGCTGCCGGCCGGCCGGTTGTCGCCGACCTCGTCCAGCTCCAGCACGGAAGACAGCGTCTCCATGTTGATCTTGTGCCTGCGGGTGAACACGAACTCGTCCTGGGTCTGCACGTAGGGGACGTTGGAACTGGATATCCAGCCAGGCGTGTGGGTCAGGGTGATGGTGGCTGCCAGACGCAGGTCGGTGGGATCCTCGATGTCGATGACAAAGACCTTGTTCATGTCGGTCGCGCCGCCGCTCAGCACCAGATAGTTTTCCCAGATGGCGCCGATGTAGGCACCGACCGGGCCGGTGAACTTGTCCAGCAACGCCGGCGGCTGAGGGGGATCGGCGAAGACCGGCGAGATGTGGTAGGCGGCCACACCGAGCATGGACCCGTCGGAGATCACGAACAGCACGTTGCCGAGCAGGATCGAATTGCCGGCGACCCCGTGGTCGGCCAGCGGCTGCCACTCGGCCAGCAGGCGTTCGGCGCGCCAAAGGCGTGCAGCGCCGGCATTGGGGCCGTACTGGATCCAGTTGAACGGCGTCGCCCAGGGGTAGTAGAGGTTGTGCAGGCCGCCCCCTGTGGGACCGGTCTGGATGCTGTTGAAACGGTCTTCGGGCGGCATCTGCGCATTGTTGTCGTTGACACCGGGCGAGATCCGCCGGAAACGCAGTCCGCCGGCGCCGCCGGCGTAGTCGCCCGACTTGGTGTGTGCGTGATTGCCCTGGGAGGACATGTGCGGCAGGTTGGTGGTGTTGACGATGGTGAAACTGCCGGGATCATCGACATCGGTGAACAGCCACTCCCGCCGGGGATTGTTGGCGACGTTGTTCGCGTAGACCCGGCCGTTGTGATAGATGATGTTGGTGACCCGGCCCAAATCCACCTGCCGGTACAGCAGTTGTCCGGGTGTGCAGGCATGCTGGTGCGGGAAACCGGGCACAACCGGGGGTATTTCTGCCGCAGCCGACAGGATCCGGCCAAGCAGCAGGATTGCCAGCAGCCCCAAAGCCAGTCTTGCTGCTTGATCTCGATACATGCCTTGTCTCCCCGCCAAGGTTGGCACTAGGCCGATTGGATGCCGCATTGTCCGACAAGTCGAACAATGAAGGATGTCGCACCTGCGATTCCTGGATCCGCCTCTCGCTCTCAGGCGTCCTGCATGCCGCCCACCGTAGCTGATGCCTGTGTCAGCGCGCCGTGCACGACCAGCATGCGCCGCCGAGCCCGCAGCGTTTCGCTTTCCACAACGATAATCATGGGCGGCCGATGGCCGCGCAAGCTGTGGGAGCACCCAGCTTGACGATGGCTCCGCACCTGCGTAATGTGCGCGACGTTCTGGTTTCATCGCTATATCAAGATATAACGATGAATTAAAAGGGAAGCCGGTGCGGATGGTGACATCCCATGCCGGCGCTGCCCCGCAGCGGTAGGTGGAAACGAACCGTCATCAGCACTGGGATTGTCGTCCCGGGAAGCGACGGCTAGGCCAGCAGCGCGGTAACGAGAAACGAGGCAGGAGAAACGAGGGAAAGCGCGCTGCGCCTGCCCGTTCCTCTTTCCTCTGCACTCGTTGCCCGCTGCAAGTCCACGAGCCCGAAGACCTGCCAGCGCCGGCGACCGCCATAGCGGTCGTCGTACGACCTGGGACATCCGTGGGGATGGTTGCCGGGCTGCGTGATGACCTGCGAGTCGTCATGCGTGTCCGCGTCAGTCCTCCCCCTGCTGTTCCGGTTCGCCCGCGGGGGCGAAGGTCGCTGGCATGGACGTGGACCGCGAAGGCGGACGCGCCTTGCCGTCCCTTCGTTCCTCACGCTTCCACGCATGAGGATCTTTCAACCATGGCAACAACCACCAATCTGGGTTTTCCGCGCATCGGCCGACGGCGCGAACTCAAGCGCGCGCTGGAATCCTGCTGGCGCGGCGACACCACCGCCGAGGATCTGCAGGCCACTGCTGGGCAGCTGCGGCAACGGCACTGGCTGCTGCAGCGCGATGCCGGCATCGCGCTGATTCCGGTCAACGACTTTTCGCTCTACGACCACGTGCTCGACATGGCCTTCCTGGTCGATGCGATTCCCCAACGCTATCGCGCCCTGGCCGATGCCGATCCGCTGGCCGGCTACTTCGCGATGGCGCGCGGTCATCAGAAGGACGGCATCGACCTGCACGCCCTGGAGATGACCAAGTGGTTCGACACCAACTACCACTACCTGGTGCCGGAACTGCACGCCGGGCAGCCCTTCGCCCTGCGCGGCGACAAGCCATTGCGTGAACTGGCGCAGGCGCAGGCGCTCGGCATCGCCGCACGCCCGGTCTTGCTCGGCCCGGTGAGTTTCCTGTGGTTGGCCAAGACCACCGATGGCAGTGATCGCCTCGCCCTGCTGGAGCGGCTGCTGCCGGTGTACGCGCAGCTGCTGGAGCGCTTGGCGTCCGCCGGTGCGGAATGGGTGCAGATCGACGAGCCGGTGCTGGTGCTCGATCTGGATCCGGCCGTCCACGATGCCTTCCGCCGCGCCTATGCCGCGCTGTCCGCTGATCCGGGACCGAAGCGGTTGCTGACCACCTATTTCGGGGCCCTGGCCGACAATCTGTCGCTCGCGACGGCGCTGCCGGTCGAGGGACTGCACATCGACCTGGTCCGCGCGCCCGAGCAGCTGGATGCCGTGATCGCGGCACTGCCGGCCGATCGCGTGCTGTCGCTGGGCCTGGTCGACGGTCGCAACATCTGGCGCGCCGATTTGGATCGTGCCCTGGACCTGGCGCGTCGCGCGATTGCGGCGCGTGGGGCCGATGCGGTGTGGCTGGCGCCGTCGTGCTCCCTGCTGCACAGCCCCATCGATGTCGAGGGCGAATCCGGCCTGAATCCGTCGGTTCGTGAATGGCTGGCTTTCGCCACGCAGAAGCTCGACGAGATTGTCACGCTGTCCGATGCGCTGGATGACGACGAAGCGGCCGAGCAGGCGCTGGCGGATGCCCGTCGCACCCAGACTGCGCGCCGATTGTCGCCACTGGTGCGGCGTCCTGCCGTGCAGCAGCGGCTGCAGACGACAGCCGGTGACGAAGCGCGGCGCGCCATGGCCTACGAAGAGCGCTGGCAGCGTCAGCAGCAGCGCTTCGATCTGCCCGTGCTCCCGACCACCACCATCGGCTCGTTCCCGCAGACCTTGCAGGTACGTCAGGCCCGCGCCAGCCACAAGGCCGGCAAACTGGCGAACGCGGACTACGATCGCTTCCTCGCCGAGGAAACCGCGCGCGCGATTCGGGTCCAGGAGGAAATCGGCATCGACGTGCTGGTGCATGGCGAGTTCGAGCGCAACGACATGGTCGAGTATTTCGGCGAGCAGCTCGACGGCTTCGCATTCACGAAGAACGGCTGGGTGCAAAGCTACGGCAGCCGCTGCGTCAAGCCGCCGATCATCTACGGTGATGTGGCGCGACCCAGGCCCATGACGGTGCGCTGGTCGAAGTATGCTCAGTCGCTCACGCAGCGGCCGGTGAAGGGCATGCTGACCGGGCCGGTGACCATCCTGCAATGGTCGTTCGTGCGCGACGACCAGCCGCGTGCCGACACCTGCCGGCAGATCGCGCTGGCGCTGCGTGACGAGGTCCAGGATCTGGAAGCGGCCGGCATCGGCATCATCCAGGTCGATGAGCCGGCCCTGCGCGAGGGTCTGCCGCTGCGCCGCGCCGACTGGGCGAGGTATCTGGACTGGGCCGTGCACGCCTTCCGGCTCAGCGTCGGTGCTGTCCGCGACGACACCCAGATCCACACCCACATGTGCTACTCGGAGTTCAACGACATCATCGAAGCGGTGGCGGCGATGGATGCCGACGTGATCTCGATCGAGACCAGCCGTTCGCGCATGCAGCTGCTCGATGCCTTCGTGCAGTTCCGGTACCCGAACGGCATCGGTCCGGGCGTCTACGACATCCATTCGCCGCGCCTGCCGGACACCGCCGAGATGCTGGCACTGATGGACAAGGCACGCGCGGTCATTGCGACCGCGCAGTTGTGGGTCAACCCCGATTGCGGTCTGAAAACCCGAGGTTGGCCGGAGACCCGTGCCGCGCTGGAGGCCATGGTCGAGGCTGCGCGACTATTGCGTGGGCATGTCGCTGGGACGGATTGACGGCGGCACGTCGGCGAGATGATCGCCGCATGTCCGGTCGTTGCGGAATCGGCCGGACATGCGGCGCCAGCGTCGCAGGACTTGACGCAGCACAGGCTCGCGGGATCAGTGCAGGCTCCCGGACTTCGGCAGGCGGCGATTCTGGCCGTGCGGAACTCAGGACGTTTCCTGGCGGATCAGCGCAATGCCGTCGCGATAGCGGGTGACGTTGAACTGCGGAAACCGCTGTTTGAACCGGGTCGAATCGAACAGGTTGTCCTGCCCATAGCGTGGCAGCAGTTCGCGGATTGCCCGAACCTGCGGCGAGAAGAGGCTGGCAACGGCCAGCGTCCATTGGCCGATGACCCGGTAGGACACGGGCCTGCCGAAGGCCTCGCAGGCCAGGGTGACGAACTGCCGGTAGGTCGGTCGGTCGTCGCAGCAGGGCAGGTGCCAGGTCTGTCCGAAGGCATCGGGCGTGTTGCCGAGCAAGGCCAGCGCGCGGCTGGCATCCGGTGTCCAGATCAGGCTGCGCCGGGTGTCGTCGCGCACCGGCACCCGCGGTGTTTCGCCGGCCTTGAGGCGGTCCAGGACCAGCGCGTTGGTGAAGCTCTGTGTCTTGCCCGGCCCGTAGAACTCGGGCGCGCGTGCGATCAGCACCGGAATCTCGCCACGCGCCATTTCCGCCAGCACCATCGTGGTCATCGCCGCGCGCACGGCGCCCTTGCGCCCGACCGGGGCGAACGGCGTGTCCTCGGTCAACAGCCGGTCGTCCTGCGGGTACATGTAGGTGTTGTCGAAGTAGGCGAATCGGGCCCCGGCTGCGCGACAGGCATCGAGTGCGTTGCGCAGCATGATGGGGAACTGCGCTTCCCACAGGGCGGCGTCCGGCGGCAGGCCCGCGGTGAAGTAGACGATGTCGCTGCCCTGGACGGCGGCGGCGGTCTGCCCGGCATCGAGCAGGTCGGCCGGGACAACCGTATCGGTGTCGTTGACACGGCGCGGATTGCGACTGACCAGCCGCAGCTCACTGCCGTGGCTGCGATGCAGTTCGCGCGCCAGCTCCACGGCTATCTGCCCGTTCGCACCCAGGATCGTCTGCATCGCGATGTTTCGCCTGTGTCTGCTCCGGTCGTCAGGTTCCGCGGGCCGGAGGCGGTAGATCTATTGCTGCTCGCCGCAGCTTCGCATGAATGCCGGCAAGACGGCATCGAACTGATCGGCCAGCATGGTGGGAATGTCTGGTGGCGCATCCTCGCCGGCATGCCGGGCACGGTTGTTGACCAGCCTGGCCGCGGGAGGGCTTGCCTTGTATCCGGTTCGGCGGCGCGGGCACAGCGGCAACAACCGATCAGCACCGGCGACCAGGGACCGCGCCTGGAGCGTCGGCAGGCCGCGCTCGCCGCGCGCCGACGGCCGGGACCAACTATGGTTCAGCGCCGAACAGTGGCTTGAGCAGGTGTTCCGCCCAGGCCTCGCCCAGCGGCTCGACCTTGCGCTTGCGCATCTCCGTTTCCACCGGCGGCGCAACGATCTGGCGCTTCCACAGCAGTGCGCCCCGGTCGAGATCGATCAGGCTGAGGCTGAAATTCGCCCCGGTGATCGGATAGCTGGCGTAGATGAACGGGCCAGCCATGGCTGCCGAGGCCAGACCGGTAATCATGGCGACACCCAGCGATTTGCCGGCCGATACCTCCAGACGGCTGTACTGGGCGATCACCAGGTGGCGAGCGCCGATGGCATCGCGCAAGATGGACAGGTCGTCGCGCGCGATCTCGATCATGGCCGGATCGGGCTCGGTCTTTCCCTTTTGGTTTCGCGTGGCCGGAATCAGCGCGGCGGCCGCCAGCAGGGCGTTCATTGCCGTTGCGGTCTCGGGGCTCATGGCGTCTTCGCCGTCGATCAGGATCGGCAGTCGGGTGACCGGCGCCCGCTCGTCGCCCTTGGCATCGGCAATCGACAGGCCCTCGGGCGGATCACCGCGGAGATTGCCGCAGACGAACGGGGCCTGCGCCAGCACGGTCTCCAGCCCCTGCCGATGCAGGTACTGCTGCATGCCGACGCGCATGGCCTTGCCGCGCTCGGTCGACTCCACGCGGATGATGTAGTCGACACCGACCTGGTCGCGGACGACACAGGCGTCGGTGATCACGGCGACCCGTCCTGCTTCCTGCAGGGCATGTCGATGATCGGCGTAGAACGCCGGAGACAGTTTCAGGCTGTTGGAGGCACATCCGGCAAGCAGCAATACCAGCGCGCCGGGCGCGAGCAGACGATACGCGAATCGAAACATTCAACCCTCCCCGGGAATGTCGGATGTCCGCAACCCGCCTCCCCAAGGCGGGTCCACATGTGTCACCGCTGCAGTATAGGTAAACAGATTCTCGCGATGTTGCGGGCTGACACGCCGGCAACGAAGCGTCGCGGCATTGGGGAAACGGGCGTGGATGGACGGGCACGCCTGCGCCGGGCTTGTGCCCTGGAGCGGGGATCATGTCGGCGTCAACGCGGCGTCAAGTTCGCCGGTGCGCCATCACCTGGGTCAGCGGAACACCACCGTGCGATGGCCGTTGAGCAGGATGCGATGCTCGACATGCAGGCGCACCGCGCGTGCCAGCACTCGCGATTCGATGTCGGCGCCGATGCGGATCAGATCGGCCGGAGTCGTGGCGTGGTCCACGTGGGCTACGTCCTGATCGATGATCGGCCCTTCGTCAAGATCCGGGGTGACGTAGTGCGCCGTGGCGCCGATGATCTTGACCCCGCGCGCGTGCGCCTGGTGGTAGGGGCGCGCACCCTTGAAGCTGGGCAGGAAGCTGTGGTGGATGTTGATCGCGCGGCCGGCCAGCGCCGCACACAGTGACGGCGACAGGATCTGCATGTAGCGCGCCAGCACCACCAGATCGATGCGCTCGCGTTCGACCAGAGCCAGAATCGCGCGCTCCTGCGCTTCGCGGCTGCTGCCATCCACGGGCAGATGGTGGAATGGCACCTGGTAGGACGTGGCCAATGCCGCGTAGTCGTCGTGGTTGGAAGCCACTGCCGCGATGTCGGCACGCAGATGCCGGCTGCGCGTTCGGAACAGCAGATCGTTGAGGCAATGGCCTTGCCGGCTAACCAGCACCAGCAGGCGCGGGCGCCGGCGCGCGTCATGCAATTGCCAATCCATGCCGAAGCCGTCGGCCAGCGGCCTGAAGTCGGCCGCCAGTTGATCGACAGTCGGCGTGCCGGGCAGATCGAAGTGCACGCGCAGGAAGAACCGGCCGGCATCGGCATCGCCGAACTGCTGGGCATCGAGGATGTTGCAGCCGGCGCGGTACAGCCATTCGGAAACCCGGTAGACGATGCCGGTGCGATCCGGGCAGGACAGGGTCAGGATGTGGTCGTTGCGCATCGGCATCGGGACGCGTTCGGGCGACCCGGCAAGCTAACCCAATCGGCAGACCTTGCCCAGCAGGCCATTCCACATCCGCACGGCCGGCATGGCCGCATCCGGTCGAACATCGGGCGCGGGAAGCTGTTTTCGGGCCTCGCGCATGGATGTCCGAAAACGGCGAGTCGGGACTGGGGGCTGGTGCTAGCCTGTGTCCATGCCTGTTACTCCGAACACTGCCGCGCCGACCACCCTGCCACCGCCGACGGTGTGCGAGCAGGCGCGCCTGAGCCGCGATGCCCGCTTCGATGGCCTGTTCTTTACCGCGGTGCGCAGCACCGGGATCTATTGCCGCCCGGTGTGTCCGGCGCCGGCGCCGAAAGCGGTCAATGTCGACTATTACCCCAGCGCCGCCACAGCCGAGGCCGCGGGTTTCCGGCCCTGCCTGCGCTGCCGTCCGGAGCTGTCGCCGGAAGCCGGCAGCTGGCGCCGTGGCGATGCGTTGCTGGCTCGCGCTCTGGCCCTGATCGATGACGGCCTGCTCGCCGATCAGCCGCTGACGACGTTGGCCGAGCGGCTGGCCGTGGGCGAGCGTCACCTTCGCCGCCTGTTCAAGGATCAACTGGGCGTGCCGCCGATCGCCGTGCACGGAACCCGGCGACTGCTGTTCGCCAAGCAGCTGCTCACCGAAACCGCTATGCCGATCACCCAGGTCGCGATGGCGGCCGGCTTCAACAGCCTGCGTCGCTTCAACACCGTGTTCCAGGATGCCTACCGGATGGCCCCGCGTGATCTGCGCCGGCGCGAGCGGGCCGATTCCACCGCTGGTGCCTTGATCCTGCGCCTGGACTATCGGCCGCCATTTGATTTCGCGGCGACCCTGGATTTTCTGCGCGGTCGCGCCTTGCCCGGCATCGAGCATGTCGATGATCAAAGCTACACCCGGGTGATCGGCGATGTCGCGGCACCGGGATCGTTGAGCGTGCGCGCCTGGCCCGGTGGCGAACCGGCGCTGGCCCTGCGACTGGAAGGGGTTGCCACCGACCAGGTGCTGGCCAGCGTGCAGCGTGTGCGGCGCATGTTCGATCTCGATGCCGATCCGGTCACCATCGCCGACAAACTGTACGCCGATGCCCGCCTGCGTCCGCTGCTGCGCAGGCGGCCCGGCCTGCGGCTGCCCAGTGGCTGGGACGGACTGGAAATCGCCGTGCGTGCCGTCATCGGCCAACAGGTATCGGTAGCTGCCGCACGCACATTCACGGCGCGTCTGGTCGACCGTTTCGGTACGCCGTTGCCGGCGGATGCACCAGGTGGTTTCGCGCGTCTGTTTCCGGACGCGGCAACCCTGGTCGATACCGACCTCACCACCATCGGTCTGACGCGTCGGCGGGCGGAAACCATCAACGTGCTGGCGCGTGCCCTGCTCGATGGCGCGGTTTCCTTCGCCAGCGGTCAGACGCTGGACGATTTCGTCGGACGCCTGACGGCGTTGCCCGGGATCGGACCGTGGACGGCGCATTACATGGCGCTGCGCGCGCTCGCGCATCCCGACGCGTTTCCCGCCGACGACCTGGTGTTGCAGAAGGCGCTGCCCGGCGACGGCTCACGTCTGACCGCGCGGGCCTTGGCCGAACACGCGCAAGCCTGGCGGCCGTGGCGTGCCTACGCGGTGATCCATCTGTGGCGCGATGCCATGACCACCGCGGCACCGCGTCCAACGGTCCGCAGCATCGAGAGCGAATCCACACCTCCGACATCCGCGCGTCGACGAACGACGCGCCGCGTGCAACCTGCTTCGAGGAAAGCCAGCCCATGAACAACCCGTCCACGACCCTGTTCCGGACCATCGCCAGTCCGGTTGGTCCGCTGCTGATCGCGGCCGATGACCACGGCCTGCGTGCGATCGAGTTCCCCGACAACCGGCATCCGGTGCCTCGCGACCCCGACTGGCGAGAGGGCGACAACGCGGTGCTGCAACGTGTCCAGGCGCAACTGGCCGAATACTTCGCCGGCACCCGCAGACATTTCGATCTGCCGCTGTCGCCGCGCGGCACGCCGTTCCAGCTGCGCACCTGGCAGGCACTGCGCGACATCGGCTTCGGCGACACCATCAGCTACGCCGAGCTGGCACGTCGCATCGACAAACCCGCGGCGGTGCGCGCGGTCGGCGCCGCCAACGGGCGCAACCCGCTGCCGATCGTGGTGCCCTGTCATCGCGTGATCGGCGCCGACGGCTCGCTCACCGGCTTCGGGGGCGGCCTGCCGACCAAGCGCTTCCTGCTGCGGCTGGAAGGCGTGGCGGTGGACGAAGACTTGTTCGCGCAGGCGTCCTGAGCCGGCCGAAGCAGCGGGTTCTGGCGACAGCGAAGCGATTCGACCGAGGCTGTGCGCATGCGCGACATCGCCTCGCGCGTTGGTTGCCGGGTGGTGTCGGCCAATGCTGCATCAGCGGCCATGAGCCGCGCCTGATCGATTGGCGCGGATCGCTTCGCAAGCACCTCGTTCAGCCCATCCGGAGCCACGGTTCCGCATGGGCGAGGTGGTGACCGGGTCGGTCCCTACTGGAAACCATTGGCGAAGATCAGGTCATCACCACTGCTGCTGCCGTACAGCTTGAACGGCAGATCCTGCGGCACGCCGGGCTGGACGAAGTTGGTGCCAAGATCGGCCACGGCCACCCACATCGTGCCTTGCCATCGCAGGGCATTGTCCGCAGCGCGGCCTCGCGCGCCGGGAACGGTGATGATCGGTGAGAAATGCAGCTCCGCCAATGGCGCCAGCGAGCTCCAGTCCATCCAGTAGGTGCCGGAGACGAAGAAGTCTTCGGTGGCGCACACGGGAGGAATGGCGATGGTCAGGGCCCACAACGGGCGGGTGTTGACGGGCGAGGCGGGAGCGAGGATCGAATTGGCGATGCGCAGCATGCCGAGCGGCTGCGAACTCTGCAGGACGTTGTCGACCTGGTTGCCGCACAGCAATTGGCTCTCGGGGTTGCCGGGCGGGCCACTCCAGATCTGCAGCGTTGCCTGTTCGACGGGCGAGGTCGGGGCGATGTGACCGTTCTGATAGACGACGATCTCAGCCTCGGTCAGGGTCCAAGACTGTCCGGCCGGCACAGTGAAATCATCTGCCAGTCGGTTGTGGACGCCCGAGTACAAGCCGCCACTGATGCCGAGCAGGGTGTTGCCGACGGATGGGTTGGCCGGATCGATCTGGAGTTCACTCCACAGGTAACCGCTGGGCGCAGCCACGCCACTGTCAGAGAGGTCGCCGGTGGCCAGCGGCCCGTTGTCGTAGAGGAGCGCCCGCGCGGCAGAATCGGTGTCAACGGCGGGGCGCGCCGGATCGGCATCGTTGCCGGTCGGCTGGCCGGGGATCGAGCGGGGTTGGATCCCGCTGAAGATCGCTGCCGAAGTGGCGGTTCGTATCGGATTGTCGCTGGCGTGGACCACGCCCTGGCAGGCCAGCGATACGTTGACGAGCAGTGACAGCGCACCGAAGCACGATTTCATGCGTGAACCCCTCCCGTGGTGACGAAAGTACACCTCACCACAATGCCGAGCGCAAGTAGTTCGCATGGTGCGAACCCTGCCGTTCCGATGGTGCATTGCGACACGCGGTGCGGCTGGCCTGCACTCGCCGAATGGCCGCCATCCGGAGGTGGATGCTTGTGCCGCTGTGGTGATGGTCGTCTCGGTCGCCGATGTGATCGCGGTCGCTGCGAAACGGTCGTACGGTGGAGATCCGTATCCATACCGGTCGTCGAGGGCCAATGCGAGGGTGTGCCATTGCGCTGCGACCTCGCGATCTGCCCGCCTTCGCCGGCATGGCGGAAACCGGGATCTTGAGTTTGCTACTGCCGTCTGGCCTCCGTTCGACCTCAGACACCGCCGATCAACACGCGCATTGGTGGCGCGCCAGGGTGAACCCGCGATCCTGATGGCTATTGGCGTTCCGTGGCCATCGCAAGTGCTGTCGCGGCGTTCCTGTCTGCGTTGGCACATTCGCGGCACCGGCCCTGTCCGCAAGCGCTGTCGCGGACAGGGTGTGCGAAGCGTCGGGACGTCGCTACTGGAAGCCGTTGGCAAAGATCAGGTCGTTGCCACCGATGCTGCCATACAGCTTGAACGGGAAGTCCTGGGGTACGTCCGGTGGTGTCATGGGGTTGCCGCCGTCGACCACGGCCTGCCACAGCGTGCCCTGCCACTGCATGGCATTGCTGCCGTCGCGACCTCGGGCGCCGGGAAAGGTCACGGTCGGCGCGAAATGTTGCGCCAGCCCCGGTGCCCGCGAGTTCCAGTCCAGCCAATAGGTGCCGGGACCGAAGAAGTCCTGTCCCGCGCAGTCCGCAGGGATGGATGTGGTCAGTGCCCACAGTGGTCGGGTGCTGGTCGGTGAAAGCGCCGGCGAAATCACCGAGTTGAAGATGCGCAGCAAGCCGAGCTGGCGTGCGCTTTGCAGCACGTTGCTGACCGGATTGCCGCACAGCAATTCGCTGTCAGGATCGTTCGGCGGACCGTTCCATATCTGCAGCGAGACGTGTTCGACCGGTGCGGCAGGTTCCGTGTGGCCGGTTCGGTAGACCACGAACTCGGCTTCGCGCAGGGTCCAGGTCTGGCCCGCCGGAACGGTGAAATCGTCGGCGAGGCGGAACACGGTGGTTGTGGTCACCGCGCCTGTGGAACCGGCATTGGTGTTGGCGACTCCTGGGCTGGCCGGGTCGATCTGCAACTCGCTCCACAGGTAACCGGCAGGTGCGAACACGCCGCTGTCGGTGCGATCACCGGTGGCCAGCGGTCCGTTGTCGTAGATCGCCGGCGGCCGGATCTCGTGATGCAGGCGCAGCGTGGCCGAGCCGATGCCGCCGGTGTCCTGGTTGCCGCTGTCGGTCAGGCGAAGGATCCAGGTGCCCTGGACCTGTGCAGGGGAGAGTCCTGAAAAAACATCGGCCAGCGAGGTCGGCGGCATTGGATTCACCGCGCCGGCACCACCGGTATCGGTGGTGAAGTAGCTGCCCGAAGCAACCGGCGTGGCGTTCTCCACAGCACCGAAGGCCTGCCAGAGGCCGCCGAATGGCGGCGAGGCGGCGTCACTGAAAATGTAGGGGCCGGCAAGATCGGAGCCGTCGCCGCAGTTCGTTGCTGCGACCGCGCCCACGCGTCCGAACAGCGTGCGCTGGGCGACGCCGTTCGGCGCGATCAACACCGCAGTGATGTCGCCACCCCAGGTGTGCACGGGCGAGAACCGCATCTCGACGTCCAGATCGACCAGTTGGCCGGCCAGGGCGGGCACCGCGAAGCTGATGTCCAGCGGTGGCCCGGCCGGGTCGCCACAACCGCTGATGCCGCGGTCGGGAATCGGTCCCGTACCGGTGCCGACGATGGTGGTGGTCTGAACCGGCATGACATGCAGGTACAGGGTGGCCGAGGCAATGCTGGTGGTGTCGCCGCTACCGCTGTCGGTCAGGCGCAGGGTCCAGTTGCCGCTGGCCTGGTCATGGGTCAATCCCTGGAAGCGGGCGCGCAGACTGGTCGCCGGCATCGGATGGCTGGCACCTTCGCCACCGCTGTCGCTGGTGAAGTAGCTGCCGGCGGGTATCGCTGCCGCTGCGCCAGCAGCCGCGGCTGCTTCCCAGAAGCCCTGTGCCGGCGGTGTCACCGAATCCGTGAAGCGATATGGTCCGACCAGATCCGAACTGTCGCCGCAGTTGCTGGCCGTGGTCGCGCCGACCCGACCGAACAAGGTGTGGCGACGGCCTTCGTCGGGGGCGATCAGTTCGGCGGTCACGTCGCCGCTCCAGGGATGGCCGGGCGAAAAGCTGATCTCGACCTCGACGTCGACCACCAGACCGGCGAAGGCGGGAACCGCGAACACCACATCGCGCGGCGGGCCGGCTGGCTCGCCGCAGCCGCCGGTGGGGCGATCCGGAATCGGGCCGAGGTTGCTGCCGGATACGGTCATCACGGTGGCGCGGCTGCTCGCTGCCGCATCCGGGGCCGCGACCGCGACCATTCCACACGCGGCCAGCGTCAGCAGCGTGCACTGAAATCGGTGAAGCATGGGTTTCTCCCTGATCAATGACATGGTCCGGGAACACCCCGGAAAAAATCCTGTTTCGGCGATCTGTGCGGCAGGATCTTCTCCGCCACCGCCAGATCATCGAATTCGGTCGACCTGTCGTTAACGGAAAAAGCGGTCGAGTCCGGCCATGCTCACGCCCCGATCCGTGTGCCGACTGCCAGGCAAGGTTGAGGCCCGCGTTGCCGCTTGCCATCATCCGGCCATGGATGCGCGCAACCCCATCACTCCGCGGACTGCGACACGCGACGCCAAGACAACGCTGGCCAGCCTGCTTGGCGAGGACGACCCGCCGCCGTACCGGTTCCTGCCCGGCGCCAGCGAGCAGTTGCTGTTGCTCTGCGACCATGCCGCGCAGACGGTGCCGCGCGCATTGGCCGGATTGGGGCTGGCGCGGGCCGATCTCGATCGGCATATCGCCTGGGATGCCCACGCCGCCGAACTCACCCGGCAACTGGCGCAGACGCTGCAGGCGCCGGCGTTTCTGCACGGCTGCTCACGGCTGGTGGTGGATGCCAACCGCTTTTACGAGGATCCCAGTTGCTTCCCCGAAGTCAGCGACGGCACCGTGATTCCCGGCAATCGGGGACTGGACCGCGCGGCACGCGAACAGCGCTGGCAGCAGTTGCACCAGCCCTATCACCGCGCCATCGGCCAGTGGCTGGATCAGCGCGAACGCGCCGGAAGAGTCCCGGCCATCGTTTCGGTGCACACCTTCACGCCCGCACTGGTCGGTCAGGCGCCGCGGCCGTGGCCGGTAGGCGTGCTGTGGAACCGCGACGGTCGCCTGGCCAGGCCGTTCATGGCGGCGATGCGCGACGCGGGTGTGCTGGTCGGTGACAACGAACCGTATTCCGGTCGCGATGGTTTCGGCTACACCATGGCCGTGCATGCCGAGGGGCGTGGATTGCCGCATCTGCTGATCGAGGTGCGCCAGGATCTTTTCGCCGAAGCGGCGGGTCGCCGGCATTGGGCCGATCGGCTGGCACAGGTGCTGCAGCCACTGCTGGCCAGGCCGGATCTTTACCGGCACTGGCAACCGGACGACGAGGCCGACGGCCGGTCGCGCTGACCGTCGGGACCGACCGGTTCGCAAGCCCGGCTTTGGCGAGATCGCCGGGCGGGCTGTCGCCCGAGCGCTCGCTTGTTGACGTGTGTCAATGGCATCGGCGCGGCGGCTGGCTCATAATTTCGCCACGATGACGGTCGAAAGTGCCGTCCGGTTCGACGGCCAGGCACGAACGCACGGCGATCCGACCGGTCCGCACCGACCCGCTCGTCGCGACCCACACCGATGGTGAACCCTGATCGCGGACGCGCTGTCCGATCAGCCGAACCATTCCCAGCCAGCGCCGGAACTACGGTTCCCGGATGCCAGCCAGCTCGCTTCCCGACGCACGCAGCCCGACTGCGTCGCTGGCATTCAAACAGGATTTCCCCATGAACAACCGGCCCACGCGCCGCGCTGGCGTGGCCTGCGGCATCAGCCTGCTCGCCCTGTCGATCTCCACCGTGCTGCACGCCCAGACCGGCAGCGATGCCGACGTTCCCGAGCGGACCCTGGAATCGGTGGTCGTCACCGGCACGCATATCCGTGGCGCCGAAGCGGCCGGCAAGGCCGTGCTGGTGTTCGACAGCGAACAGATCACCGCCACCGGCCGACCGACCGTGGGCGACTTCCTGCGCGAGTTGCCGGCCAACTTCGCTGGCGGCGTGGGCATGAGCGACAACGTGCAGGGCCTGCAGGATGCCAGCGTCGGTGGCTCCAACATGACCGGCGGCCAGGGCGTGAACCTGCGCGGTCTGGGCGCGTTGTCGACCCTGGTGCTGATCAACGGTCGACGCGTCGCAGCCGCCGGCCAGTACGGCGATTTCGTCGATGTCTCCACCATTCCGGTCAACGCCGTCGAGAGCATCGAGATCCTGCTCGATGGCGCCTCGGCGGTGTACGGCTCCGATGCGGTGGGCGGCGTGGTCAATATCCGGCTCAAGCGCCGCGATGACGGCGCCCGTACCAGCTTGCGTTACGGCAACACCAGCGGCAGCGACCAATACCAGTTCGGCCAGACCTGGGGCGCCGACTGGGGCGATGGCGGCCTGTTCTTCGGTTACGAATACAACCGCCAGCAGAACCTGCTGGCCGACGACCGCGACATCTACAACGGCGCCGACCACAGCGATCGCGGCGGCATCAACTGGCAGCGCGCGACGGCACGCGCCGGTCGCGCGGCCAACCTGTTTGCCGCCACGGCGGCACCGAACGGCAATGTCGCGTGGCGCGTGCCGGGCGGCAGCGGCACCGGGCTGAGCGCCGATGACCTCATCGCCGTCGGCGACGGTGTCGGCAATACCTACAACCCCTGGGACATGGTCGACCTGCTGCCGGAGATGGAACGGCACAGCGGCTTCTTCGGATTCGAGCAGCAGTTCGGTGATGGCGCCGAGCTCTATGGCGACCTGCGTTACAGCAGCCGGCGTGGCGAATACAACCAGGGCTACCTGGCGCTGTACGGCACGGTCGGTCCGAGCAACCCGTACCTCATTCCCGGCGTGGCCAACAACTACGGCGTGCTGATCGATGATCGCCCGCTGCGCCGCGAAGTCGGCGTCGACAGTCTGGCCGCCACGCTGGGTGCCAGCTTCGCGCTGGGCGGCAGCTGGCGCGGTGACGCGATGGTTTCGTACAGCCGCGAAGACCAGTTCCGCAATTCTGATGTCCAGCGCAACGGCAACATCTACGACTATCTCGCCACACCCGCTGGTGGCCGCGTGCAGGCGCCGACCGCGATCCAGTGCAGCCAGGGTCTGGCCGGCAACGCCAGCCCAGCCGCGCAGGCCTATTGCGCCGGTCTGGGCTACGAATGGTTCAACCCGTGGAGCACCGATCCGTTGTCGTCACAGGTGCTGTCGCAGCTGATCGGCTACGAAAACCTCCACTTCGCTTCCTGGCTGCTGCAGGGCAGTTTCAAGGTCGATGGTGAGCTGTTCGCGTTGCCGGGTGGTACGGCGCGTCTGGCCACGGGTGTCGACTGGCGCCGCGAGCACATCGGTGGCGACCTGGACTTCAACTGGCGCAGCACAACGCCGCAGCAGACCACCTTCGGCAGCACCGAGCGTGATGTCGGCGCGGTGTTCGCGGAAATGGCGCTGCCGCTGATCGGCGCCGACAATGCCAGCCGCTTCGCCAAACGGCTGGATGTGTCGCTGGCCGGTCGCTACGAGCGCGGTGATGGCTTGGGTGATTTCTCCACGTTCAATCCGCGCGTCGGCATCGACTTCCAGCCCACCGACAACCTCACGATCCACGGCAGTTGGGGCACCTCGTTCCACGCACCGCCGATGCGCTACGCCTATGACGGTGTGCAGCCGATCTCCGGCGGCAATGGCGCGTTCCTGCGCGCCGATCTCTACACCGCTCCATGCACCACCACGCTGGTGCCGCTCAACGGTGTGGTCGGCACGCCCGGCGGCGATGGCAACTGCAGTTTCACCGCCATCGTGGTCACCGGCGGCGCCGGCCCGACCTTGAAGCCGGAAGAATCCACCACCTGGACGCTCGGCTTCGACTACGCGCCGGACTGGGCGCCGGGACTGAACATCGGCGCCAGCTATTTCAACATGACTGTCGACGACCGCATCGTGCGCATCCAGGGCGGCTCGCTGGGCGGCATCCTGGCGCAACTGTTCGCCACCGGCACCACGCCCTACATCAACAGTCTGGAAATCCGCCCGGATGCGGCACGTGTGCAGGCGCTGATCGACAACGACCCGCGCTACCTCGGCCAGCTCGGCGCCGGGCCGGTGCAGCAAGCCGGCGATGTGGCGATGATCGTCAATGCTACCCAGCTCAATCTGGCGGCGCTGAAGATGGACGGTGTCGACCTCAATCTGTCCTACGGTTTCGATGCCGGCCGCATCGGATTCCTGGAGCTGTTCGCGCGCGGCACCTGGCTCAACCGCTACGAGACCCAGGCCACGCCGGGCAGCGACTTCGTCGACCAGCTCGGCCAGTACAGCCCGGTCGGCAATCCGGTGCGCCTGCGTTCGCAGCAGGGCATGGTCTGGCAGGCCGGCGACATCCGCAGCACGCTGACCTGGAACCATGCCGCGTCCTACGAGTGCACCGGCTGCTTCGTGCCCAATGCCGCCGGCATGCCCAGCCTGTCGACCACCACGCGCAAGATCGGCGCCTGGAACACCATCGACCTCAACGTCGACTACGACCTGTATCGCTTCGGCGGCTTCTTCCAGAACTCGCGGGTGAGTTTCTCGGCGGTGAATGTCACCGACCGCGATCCGCCGTTCGTCGAAGGTGCTACGGCGGCCAACGATGCGCTGGTGGATCCCTACGATCCGGCCAACGCCACGGCGCTGGGGCGTGTGTTCGTGCTGGCCTTCGACAAGCGCTGGTGACCGCGCCATCGGCAGCGACACGCACTCGCCACTGGCGATGGCGTGTCTTGTCCGATTCATCCCGGTGCCATCGCGATCCTGATTCGGGGAATCCGATCCTGGTTCGCATCGCCTTGGCTTTACCGAGATCGCGGGGCTTCGTCATTGCCAGGGCGTTCTTGTTGGCATTCGCTTTCAGAGGCTAAATCTTTTTCCTTGGATATATCCGGCCAGCGCAGCCACAGGCACCTGTGCCCGATTCGCCTGCGATGAGGTAGTTTTTCCGACCAGATCAATGATGGCCAAAGAAACTTTGAAAAAGTGCTTGCGTAGTTCGCTGTATCGGCGTAGTGTCCGCGCCCTCGCCAAAGCGGCGAGTCTTTCGATCTAGGATTTTTCCTCGTGAACGTGTCCCTCAGCCACATTGCCGATGCACGGCCCACGTATCGCAACAGCGATGCGCGCCAGTGCGCGCGGCTGGCCGAAGGCATGTTTGCCGGTGGCTGCCTGATCGACTGATCCTTCGTCATTGCGGAGATCGGTCGTCCCGATCTCCGAGGAACGCGAATGCCCTCGGACCAAATCCGGGGGCTTTTTGTTTTGTGCGTTCGCAAACGGAGTGAGTCGGTTTTTCGCGTGATTTTCGGGGTTTTTCTTGGCATCCGGTCGTGTTCGACACGGGCTGTCTGCGCATCGTTGCGGCTGTAGCAAGGCCAGCGTGGTCTGGTCATGCGGACAGCAGTGCACGTCGCGGCGGCGTCGCTCACGACCGAGGTAGGAAGACAGCAGCCAGGCGCTTTGCGCTGTGTCCTGATGCCGGGCACGGGTTGCGACCGGAGATCGCGCGACGGAATTGGCGATTGGCAACAGTCGCCAATGGGAAGCATCCATCGAACGGTGTCCTGCGGTACGGGCTGGTGTCCCGTCCGGTGCGCGCGGCTGTGCCGTGGCGTATGCCCGATGCCGCAAGAGGATGTTTCCACCATGACGTTGGCTCAGTGGGAGAGCACGGAGCTCATCACTCCGCGGACGCCGGTTCGATTCCGGCACGTCACCCCTTGGATAGCTCAGGTGGGTAGAGCATCGGTCTTGTAAACCGAGTGTCGCGGGTTCGAATCCCGCTCCAAAACCAGACTGTAAATCTGGCAACGGGACGAAAGTCCCACAACGGGAAACGCCCCGTGCGGGCCATTGTCGCGGCCACCACTTCGGTGGTGGCCGGGCAGCGACACGCAGCGGTGGTGGCGCCGGACCTTCGTCCTGGCGCTGTGCAGAGCGGTTCGAAAGGAAGTGTCCGCAGAACATCGCAGGCGTTTTGGGAGAGCCAGGATCCGCAGCGACAGCACGCCGGTTCCGCGCCATCGGCGTCAGGGGCGTTTCCGACTTCTTCCGCGTATCGCCGCAGGGGCGATGCGCAAGCAGACCGGTCGCAGCAACCGATCCGCCGCGGCCGATGGATCACCATAAGTGGATCGGACCACCAGAGCCAAGGAACCCCTGAACAACTACTGCGCGCGTGTCTGACGACGCCCGGCGGTGCTCGGAATGCTCATGTATCACGCATACATTCCGCTTCCTGCGCGCCGGCGGTCACCGCCAGCCGCCCGCTCGCTACGTTGTTCAAAGGTTCCCCATCAAGGAGAGCAAAGCCATGTTCTGGACCAAGAGGGTCGTGATCGGTGACGGCGAGCGCGGCCTGGTGTATCGCAACCGTCAGTTCGAGCGCGTGCTGGAAAGCGGCGTGTACCGGATGTTCGATCCGGGTAGGCAGATCGAGGTACGTGTGTATGACATCAACGTCGCGCCGGGTGTCGGCGCCGAAACCGATGCCTTGATCGATCGTCTGGGCGCCGCGCTGGACCAGCACTTCGTGCTGGCCGACATCGGCACCGAGGAAGTCGGCCTGGTGTCGCGCAACGGCAAGCTGGACGAGGTGCTGGCGCCGGGAACGCGCAAGCTGTACTGGCGCGGGCCGTTGGCCATCAACGTTGCCAAGGTGTCGCTGGCGGAAGGTGTGGAGTTGACGGCGGACGTGTTTCGTCGTCTGCGCCAGATCGGCCTGTTGACCAAGGTGACGGTGTCGGTGGAGGTGCCGGCCGAGTCGACCGGACTGTTGTTCGTCGATGGCATCCTGCAGCGGCGTCTGGTGCCGGGTGCCTACGCCTTCTGGAACTTCCAGAAGAACGTGGCGGTGGAGGTGATCGACCTGCGCGTGCAGACGGTGGAGGTGTCGGGCCAGGAATTGCTGACCCGCGACAAGGTGTCGTTGCGCGTGAACCTGGCCGCGAGCGTGCGTGTGGTCGACCCGGTCGCCGCACGTACCAAGGTGGCCAAGTACGGCGAGCAGATCTATCGCGAACTGCAGTTCGGTCTGCGCAAGGCGGTCTCCGCCAAGACGCTGGACGAGTTGCTGGGCGACAAGGCCTCGCTGGATGCGGACATCTTCGCCTACGTGCGTGGCAAGGTCGCCGACTTCGGCGTCGAGGTGCAAGGCGTCGGGGTGCGTGACGTGATCCTGCCGGGTGAGATGCGCGACATCCTCAACGGCGTCGTGCAGGCGGAGAAGCTGGCGCAAGCCAACGTGATCCGTCGGCGCGAGGAAGCCAACGCCACGCGTTCGTTGCTGAACACCGCGCGCCTGATCGAGGAGTCACCGGTGCTAATGCGTCTGAAGGAGCTGGAGGCACTGGAGAAGGTCACCGAGAAGATCGACCGTCTGACCGTGTTCGGCGGGTTGGATGGCGTGCTGAACCAGTTGGTGACCATGAGGCAGTAACACCCCACGCGGCGGCACGGGCTGTCGCGTGGGCCTTTCAGGAAAATGCAATCATGAGCAAGCAGATGAACACGCAATACCAATGGTTGCACGCCGAAGGCAGCGCCACGCCGATCAAGGGCTGGGTGCGCGGCGTGCCGCTGGAAGACAAGGCGCATGAGCAGTTGCGCAACATCGCCGCGATCCCCTTCGTGGGCCCGTGGGTGGCGGTGATGCCGGACGTGCATCTGGGCAAGGGCGCGACCGTGGGTTCGGTGATCCCGACCCGCGGGGCGATCATCCCGGCGGCGGTCGGCGTCGACATCGGCTGCGGCATGGCCGCGGTGCGCACCACGCTGAGCGCGAAGGATCTGCCGGACAACCTGGCGCAACTGCGTTCGTCGATCGAGCGCGGCGTGCCGGTCGGCAATGGTCCGGGTGGCGATCACCGTCGGCTGCCGGATCGTGTCGAGACGCAGGTGGCGAAGTCCGGGCTGGTTGAACGGTTGGCGCGGATCAAGGACAAGCACCGCAAGATCCGTACCGACAAGCTGGACAACCAGCTCGGCACGTTGGGCGGCGGCAACCACTTCATCGAGGTCTGCCTCGATGAAAGCGATGCCGTGTGGGTCATGCTGCACAGCGGCTCGCGCGGCACCGGCAACCTGATCGGCACCTACTTCATCGAGCGGGCGCGCGAGCAGCTGGCGCAGCGGGTGCTCGGCTTCCATCTGCCGGACAAGGATCTGGCCTTCTTCATGGAAGGCGAGCCGCTGTTCGACGACTACGTGGAGGCCGTGTCCTGGGCGCAGGACTACGCGCGCGAGAACCGCGAGGTGATGATGGCGCGGGTGCTGGCCGAGATGCGTCATCGCCTGCCGAAGTTCCAGCTCACCAAGATGGCGGTGAACTGTCACCACAACTATGTGCAGAAGGAGACCCACGGCGGTGTCGAGTTGCTGGTGACCCGCAAGGGTGCGGTGAGTGCGCGCGAAGGCGAGTACGGCATCATTCCCGGCAGCATGGGCACGCGCAGCTACATCGTGCGTGGCAAGGGCAATGCCGACAGCTTCCACAGTTGCAGCCACGGTGCCGGTCGCGTGATGAGCCGGACCGCGGCGCGTCAGCAGATCACGCTGGCTCAGCATCGCGAAGCGACCAAGCATGTCGAATGCCGCAAGGACAGCGCGGTGATCGACGAGTCGCCGGCCGCCTACAAGTCGATCGACGCGGTCATGGCCGCGCAGAGCGATCTGGTCGAGGTCGTGCACACCCTGCGTCAGGTGCTGTGCGTGAAGGGGTGAGCTTCGGCTCGCCCTTTTTTTTCGCTTGCTGTCCCTCTGGCCGCGTTGTTTCGCCCGGCCCGATGCCCGATCTTGAGCTGCGAGCGGTGGAGGCAGAGATTTTCCTTGCCATTCAGCGAGATCGGCGCAGACTTCGCTGGTATGGCAAGGAGTTCGACCATGAACCGCTTTCCGATCCTGCTGATGCTGGCCTGCCTGGTCCTGGCGACTATGTCTGCGACCGCACAGGTCCGCAACGTGACCGATCCCGATGCACCGCGTAGCCTGCCCGAAACCGGCGCCGTAGCCGTGGATTGGACCGACCCCGCCGAGTTCAGCGACATCAAGCACAGCGGCAATCGCTGGGAGGCCAGCCGCGGCAACTGGGTCGAGCAACTGGCCAGGCACCTGCAGCAGTCGGCTCACCGGCAGCTCCCGGAAGGACAGCGGTTGAAGGTGACCATCACCGACATCGAGCGAGCCGGCCACTACGAGCCCCGATTCGGCGCCGGCCAGGACATCCGCGTGCTGCGTGACATCTATCCGCCGTCGATCTCCCTGAACTTCCAGCGCTACGACAGCAACGGAAACCTGGTTGCCGAGGGCGAACGTCGCCTGCGCGACATGAACTACCTCAACCGTTCGCCTTCGCGCCTGCGCAACGACAACCTCTACTACGAGAAGCGCCTGATAGACGACTGGGCGCGTCGCGAGTTCAGTGAGTTGGCGACTACAGACAGCTGATCGCGCTGATCGGCACGCTGGCGCGCTGCCAGGCCGGATGGCTTGCCGATTGGCGGTCTCAGCAGGCTACGGACGGCGGATCGGACTTCGCGGGAGCGGACAATGGTGTCCGTAGCACGGTGTCATTCCTAGCAATTGGCTGCTGTGCCGTGGGCCAGGAAACGCTTTAGTCTCCCTGGAAGGTGGCGCTTGTCCTCGCGCAAAACGCACTGATTGCATCGCATCGGTGCTGCCAGTGCGAATTGCGCGATTACCATCTCCCCGTCCTGTTGAAGGCGTCGTTCCTCAGCCCGCCACCTTCGCTGGACCGTGCAGGCGACCTGACTGCTGCGATCAGATCGCCTTGCTGTTGTGCCGGTAGGCGCGTGAGAAGGCTGCGTAGCCGAGCGCGATACAGGCCACGATGTTGATCAGGGCTCCCAGCCGCAATAGTCCGAAAAAGTTGGGGGTGTCAGCCGTTCGTCCAAACATGCCAGCCATGCTGTTGGCCTGACTCAGTTTGGAGTAGATCTCCTGGTACTGATAAAGCAGAACAGCGAAGACGAGTGCGACAGCGATCTGGGTAAACAGGCGGGTTGCGCCGCCGTAGAACAGGATCGCGACGACGATCAGCAGGATCAGGGCAAGCTTGCCACTTCCCAGATCGATGAGATTGGCGCTGCCGAGCCCGAATGGAGCTGCCAGAACCGGCATGAACAACGAGACGATGGCGACGATTGCGGCGGCCAATCCAAAGCCATTGTGAAGACCATTCGTGAACAGGTTCTGGATCCGATTGGCGAAGTCGCCCGCACTGGCTTGTCCCGAGGATGTCGAGGTTGTGCCCGGGGCTGGCGCTACTGGCGCTGGGCTGATCGAGCCGGGTGCTGCGAAGATCTGTCTGGCTTCACCATCGTGGGCCATGAAGTCCACCCTGGCTCCGATGATCGGTGTGCCAGCGGAGGCCCATTCGGCGACAGCGAATGAGTACCGATTGCCGCCCTCATCACGGATGATTCCGTTCTGATTCGTTGGATCGTAGTGGAGAACGATTCCTTCCATGTTTTGATGCTCCGCTGGCTAGTTGAACTAAAGGGCCCTGGAGACGCCAATTGTCACTTGTCGCTTGCTATTGATCCTGCGGCAGGCCACGTGCTGTCTCCAACATGGGTCTGGACAAGTTCCCGGTTTCCAGGTTCGTATCAACGCGGCAGGTAGGCTCTGCCGCCGTCGTCGAAGAAGACCACCGCGTCCCAGATCTCGCCGTTGATGTGGACTTCGCCGACGCGGCGGAGCTGGTAGCCCGGCGGCAGCTCGTCGAGCTGCGGCGCGCGTCGGGTCGGGTGGCTGTGGATGGGCAAGGTTCGCGTTTCGGCGACCACGTTGCCGCCGGCGGGTGTGACTTCGAAGCGCAAGCGCGTTAGCGCGATGGCCTCGGGCGCGTGGATGTAGCCGGGAATGTTGCGGCCGCCGGCTTCGCCGGTACGCAGCCCGGTCACCACGATCCACTCGTCGCCGACGATGCCGTGTACCGCATCGAACAGACCCATATTCACGACCTCACCCACGCGTGTGGACTGGCGATCGGGAAACGCATGCATGGCCAGCGGCGACTCGTGGAAATTGATGAACTGCGTCATGCCGGCTGGAGTCAGAGTCGGTGGCGGCGCGCTGATCAGCTCGTTACCGATCGAGCGATACGCGCCCTTGCCTGGTCGCTCGACGACATTGGTCAGCGTGGCCTCCAAGTCCTTGCCGCCGCCAACGGCCACCTGCACGCCGTTGCGACCGGCGTAGATCAGGGTGGGGTAGGCAAGCTGGCCGCCGATGATCTGCGTCAGCCAGGCATTGGTGTCCAGCGTGCGCAGCGCCTGCTCGCGGTCGCGAACGGTACCGGCCTTGCCCTCGAAAGCCCTGCCGATGGCCTCGATGGTTCCTGCTTCGGCGACATATTCGGCGCCCGATCCGGCGCCACCATGCAGCACCCAGCGCAGCTGGACATCGTCGCCGCGATCGCGCGATTCGGCGTGCAGCTTCCGGCACCAGCCGCAGGCGGTACTGTAGAGGATGTAGACGTGACGATCGCTGGCCGCGCCATCGCCGATCCACACCGAGTCATCCAGCGCCTGGATGATCTGTTGCGCCTTGGCAGGTTCGGTGACGGTCCGCGCCACTGATGAAGCAGTGGTAAAGAAAGTGGCAATCAGGATTGGCCACGTCATATTGATGCGCTTGAAGGAAACTATCCTGCGTGGCAATGCAAACAAGTTCATCGATAAAGTTCCTTGTCATATTTGAGGCTCGCCAATTCCATTGCTGACTTGTGAGGGGCTAAAGGAGTCACGGGTGACGAAGGAACTCAAAAGGTGATTCGAATCCAGTGCTCGTGATGTGACCATTCCAATAGCCTGGTAAGTACATGAAAGCCGAAAGCAGAGTGCACCCGGTTACGGCGAAATCCTCGGATTTCATCGGTACCAGACACCGTCACCTTTGACACGAACAATGAATTTGATCGCGACGCCGACACGTAATCTCCCCCGTCAAGCGGACACTTCAGAAGTAGAGATTCCGGCGTGGTGGTTGCGGTATTCGGCCGGCGTCATGCCGCCGAGTGCGTTGTGGGGTCGGTGTTCGTTGTAGTCGATCAGGAACTGCCAGGTCGCCTCACGCACGTCCTCGAGCCGGGCGAACAGGTACTGGTCCAGCACGTCTTCGCGGTAGGTGCGGTTGAAACGCTCAATGTAGGCGTTCTGATTCGGCTTACCCGGCTGGATGTACTGGATGGCCATGCCGCGGGCCTTGGCCCATTGGACG
>JAMHVM010000014.1:0-2436 GCA_035911475.1 Lysobacterales bacterium
CAGGCGCTGGAAGTGTCCGTGCGCACCGTGCAGCGCGAGTGGAACGGTGCCCGCGACTGGCTGGCCGAAAACATGCGCGAGGCCTGAGCACTGCAGGGCCTGCTCGGCGGTCAGCTACCGGCGCTACCTGAAAACCGGAAAAAAACGCCGGCCGGGCACGGGTGATGGTGTTGGTCCCGTCCAGACCGTGACCACCCGCGAGAGTTGCCCGACCGGCGTTCCATCGAAAACGATGTGCCGGCAGCATCGATGTGCTGCCGGCGGTGTGCTGCACAGAAGCGGAACTCAGTCTTCGAAGCCGTTGGCGAACAGCCGATCGTCGGGTTCTTCGCCACGCACGGTGAAGCGGATGAAGGTCACGCCGAACGGTCCCGGCTTCTCGAAGGTGTACACCTCGCCGCCGATCGACACGCCGATCGGCAGCCAGGCCGAGCTCAGGCTGCTGACCAGCACGCCGGGATAGTCCAGTGCATAGTCATTGGGATTGGCGCGACCATCGTCATGGGCGCGCAGGTGCGATGACACCAGGTTGTGGTCGGAAATGGCCAGGTAATAGGTGCCCGGCGCGTACTCGCGGACCAGTCGCGACTGGAGCTCCTTGGCGGAAGCATCGTCGTTGCTGTACTCGGGGATCAGCACACGGTCGCCGTCGTAAACGGCCAGATCGGTATTGACGCTGGTCAGGCCAAGTGCGCTGATCACGATCTCGCCGGCATCCAGTTGCGGCCCTTCGATGACTGTCACCCGCTCGATGTCGTAGTCGATCCGGTATTCGTCGACCGTACTCGCACCGCCCCGTGCCTGCACATAGATGTCGGCCGGCTGTTCGCTGGTGTACCACTGGACATGGTGCTCGGGGTAGGTGGTGCGCAGCGAGGTCTGAACGGCCGAGTCGCTGGTATCGATCAGCACGCCATCGGTCACCCGCTTGCCACGAAGGGACAGTGTCACGCCCAGGCTCGAATCGGCCACGATCAGCCGGTGCCGGTAGAACGCCGGTACCACCTGTTCGGCGTTGCGCATGCGGAAGTAGTCGCCGGCGACACCGAAGCCGGCGTTGTCGAACCCGCTGACTACGCCGGGCGACCGGTGCGGCGGCAGATCGATCCGATTCGCCTGCGCCTTGCTGTCGTTGGGCTCGACCTCGTACTGGCCGACGAAGAAGCGCACGAACACGACCTCGAAGGGATCGTTCAGGGTAGCCGCCACCGGCTGGCCGTTGATGCTCAGCCCGATGTCGTCACTGCCGCCGTTCGGGTTGTCGGACAAGACGGCGCCGGGCAGGGCCAGCACGGTGCCGTCGCGCCGATCGTCGTCGACAGGGCTGGCCAGATGATTGGCGAGATTGCTGCGGCCGATGGCAAGGTGATAAGTGCCGATCGACAGGGATCGCGTGAGCATCGAGCCGGTACCGCCATTGGCATCATCGTTGCCATGGCCGGCCATAGGTATGCGACCGCCGTCGTGCAGCCACAGATCGGTGTCGACGGCGCCATCGGTGGCGATGGTCACCGAGCCGGGTTGCAACGATACTGCCGCGTTGATCACGGGTGCCGGAGCCGTCTCGAAGTCGATCCGGTAGCTGCCGGTGCTGCCCTCGCTGCCGGTGACCCGCACTTCGATCTCACCGGGTTGCTCTGTGCTGTACCACTGCACGAACGGACGGCCTTGCTCGTCGAGCAACCCTTGCTGGGCCACCGTCTGCGCGCTGCCGATCACGCCATCGATCTGGGTCCGGCCGATCACCTCCAGGCGATGTCCCGGCGTGTCGCTGTCCAGCACCAGACGATGGTGATGAAAGCCCCGGGGACGCAGCGGCGTGCCGAACCGGAAATAATCCGGGTCGTCGGTCGATGTCGAGGAGCCTTCGACCACCGCCGTGCGGTTGTTGAGCGGCAGCTGCACCGGTGTGGCCTCGGCGGTCGAGTTGTTGGGCTCGTGCTCGACCGGCGGGCGGCAGGTCGACGGCGATGCCAGCAGCCAGTGGCCGGTGGGAAATTTGTCGACCACCGGCGTGAACGCACCGGTGTGCAGGTCGAAGACGCCATAGCCCGGCGGATACGGCGCGACGTTCAGCGCGCCATAGAGCCGGCCGTCATCGCGATCGAAGGTCAGACCCTGGCTGGAGATGACCGGCCAGGTGTGGCTGTCGAACGCCGTTGCCGTACCGGTTTGGCGGTCGATGGTCACCAGCGACATGGTCCAGTTGTCCTCGCCGTAAAGCGTGCCGTCGCAATGCATGATCAGGTCGACCATCGCGCCCGGTATCAGCTCGAACGGACCGATGTGTTTGACCGTGCCCTCGGCCAGATCCACGCTTGCCAGATGGTGGCTGGTGGACAGATAGGCTTCGCCGGTGGCCGCATCGATGGCCAGCCCGGTCACGTACTGCATGCCCATCGTCGCCAGCGTGACGATGGCATTGAACTCGCCGGT
>JAMHVM010000015.1:0-1424 GCA_035911475.1 Lysobacterales bacterium
CGCCAACCAGCTCAAGGTCGGCATCGAAAGCTGGGACGAGTACGGGCAGCGTGAGCAGACCCGACGCGAGCACCTGGTCGAGCTGCAAACGGTGTTCGGCTTCCAGCCGTTCACGATTGGCCACTACCGGCAGGCTGTCCAGTTGCTGACCGAGCTGGCCATGCAAACCGACAAGGGCATCGTGCTGGCCAGAGCCTTGATCGAGCACCTGCGGCGGCAGTCGGTCATTGTGCCCGCCCTCAACGCCGTCGAGCGGGCGAGCGCCGAAGCGATTACCCGCGCCAACCGGCGTCTCTACGACGCCTTGGCTGAGCCGCTGACGGACGTGCATCGCCGTCGCCTCGACGATCTGCTCAAGCGCCGCGACAACGGCAAGACGACGTGGCTGGCCTGGCTGCGGCAATCCCCGGTCAAACCGAACTCGCGGCACATGCTGGAACACATCGAACGCCTCAAGGCGTGGCAGGCGCTCGACCTGCCCTCCGGCATCGAGCGGCTGGTTCACCAGAACCGGCTGCTCAAGATCGCCCGCGAGGGCGGCCAGATGACGCCCGCCGACCTGGCGAAGTTCGAGCCGCAGCGGCGTTACGCGACCCTGGTGGCGCTCGCCATCGAGGGCATGGCCACCGTCACCGACGAAATCATCGACCTGCATGACCGCATCCTGGGCAAGCTGTTCAATGCCGCCAAGAACAAGCATCAGCAGCAGTTCCAGGCATCCGGCAAGGCGATCAATGCCAAGGTGCGGCTGTTCGGGCGCATCGGCCAGGCGCTGATCGAGGCCAAGCAAGCGGGCCGCGATCCGTTCGCCGCCATCGAGGCCGTCATGTCCTGGGATGCTTTCGCCGAGAGCGTCACCGAAGCGCAGCGGCTCGCGCAACCCGAGGACTTCGATTTCCTGCACCGCATCGGCGAGAGCTACGCCACGCTGCGCCGCTACGCGCCGGAATTTCTCGACGTGCTCAAGTTGCGGGCCGCGCCCGCCGCCAAGGACGTACTCGACGCCATCGAGGTGCTGCGCAGCATGAACAGCGACAACGCCCGCAAGGTGCCCACCGACGCGCCGACCGAGTTCATCAAGCCGCGCTGGCAGAAGCTGGTGATGACCGACACCGGCATCGACCGGCGCTACTACGAACTGTGCGCGCTGTCGGAGCTGAAGAACGCGCTGCGCTCCGGCGACATCTGGGTGCAAGGCTCGCGCCAGTTCAAGGACTTCGAGGACTACCTGGTGCCGCCCGCGAAATTCGCCAGCCTCAAGCAGGCCAGCGAATTGCCGCTGGCCGTGGCCACCGATTGCGACCAGTACCTGCATGACCGGCTGACGCTGCTGGAAACGCAGCTCGCCACCGTCAACCGCATGGCGCTGGCCAACGAGCTGCCGGACGCCATCATCACGGAGTCGGGCCTGAAGATCACGCCGC
>JAMHVM010000016.1:0-1171 GCA_035911475.1 Lysobacterales bacterium
CGGCGGCGCCGAGAACCTGGCACAGACCATGCACAACCTGCTGCCCGTGCGCGGCGCCAAGGCGCGCGACGCGCTGCGCTGGTCCACCTACATGCAGGAGGCGCTGGACCAGCTCGGTGACGCCGAGGTCTACGTGGGCCAGCACAACTGGCCGGTCTGGGGCCAGGCGCGCATCCGCGAGTTCATCACCAAGAACCGCGATGTGTACAAGTACACCCATGACCAGACGGTGCGCCTGGCGAACGCCGGCCACACCCCGCGCGAGATCGCCGACCTGATCAAGCTGCCGAAGTCCTTGGCGTCCTACCCCAACACGCGCGGCTACTACGGCGACCTGCGCCACAACGTCAAGGCGGTCTACCAGCTCTACCTGGGCGCCTACGACGGCAACCCGGCCAACCTGAACCCGCTGCCGCCGCAGGAATCTGCCAAGCGCTACCTGGAGCTGCTCGGCGGCCCCGACAAGGCCGTGGCCGCCGCGCAGGCCGCCTACGACAAGGGCGACTTCCGCTGGGCGGCCGAGCTGCTCAACCACGCCGTCTTCGGCGCGCCCGACAACAAGGCCGCCAAGGAACTGCTGGCACGCACCTACGACCAGATGGGCTACATGTCCGAGGCGGCCACCTGGCGCAACAGCTACCTGACCGCCGCCCTGGAGCTGCGCAATGGCCCGCCCAAGAAGGGTATCGACCGCTCGGCCCTGATCGACATGCTGTACCAGACGCCGATCGAACGCTTCCTGGAGGCCATGGCCGCTGGCCTCAACGGCCCCGACGCCGAAGGCAAGGACCTCAAGGTCAACCTGGTGCTGACCGACCTGAAAACCTCCTACGTGCTGTGGATCGAGAACGCGGTGCTGCACTTCAAGAAGGCGCCGCCGGACGCCAGCGCCAACGCGACGCTCACGCTGACCAAGCCCATCTTCATCAAGATGATGGCTGGCACCGCGGGCGTGAAGGACACCCTGCTCAGCGACGACCTCAAGATCGACGGCAGCAAGATCGACCTGGTGCGCTTCTTCAGCCTGATCGACAAGGCGCCGGGCACCTTCCAGATCGTGACCAAATAACGCGCAGAACCCAATCGAGAGACCCCCCCATGGAAGTCAAACTGAATGCAACGGCCGACCACGTGTTCGGCCTCCTGACCGACCCGAAATGGCTCGAGGCGC
>JAMHVM010000017.1:0-1274 GCA_035911475.1 Lysobacterales bacterium
CCTGGAAAACAGTGCCCGTCGGTGACGTGCCCATCGGCGCCACGGTACGAGTCAGACCCGGCGAGCGCGTCGCGATGGACGCCGTCGTCACCGAAGGCAGCACCAGCCTGGACCAGGCGCCCGTCACTGGCGAGAGCCTGCCGGTGGACAAGGGGCCTGGCGATGCGGTCTTCGCCGGCACCATCAACCAGACCGGCACGATCGAGTGCCGCGTCACCGCCGCAGCGTCGCAGTCGACGCTGGCCCGCATCATCCACGCCGTCGAGCAGGCCCAGGGCAGCCGTGCACCCACGCAGCGCTTCGTTGACCGCTTCGCTGCCGTCTACACGCCGGCCGTGTTCGTGCTGGCGCTGGCCGTCGCCATCGCCGGTCCCTGGCTGTTCGGCTGGACGGTACTGGCTGCGGTCTACAAGGCGCTGGTGCTGCTGGTCATCGCGTGCCCGTGCGCCCTCGTGATCTCGACGCCTGTCACCGTTGTCAGCGGCCTGGCGTCGGCAGCCAAGCGGGGCATCCTGATCAAGGGGGGTGTTCACCTGGAGCAGGCGCGCCTGATCAAGGCTGTCGCGCTCGACAAGACCGGCACCATCACTGAGGGCAAGCCGCGCCTCGTCGAGTGGGAGATGCTGACAACCAGCCTGCCCAGGTCGCAGGCCGAACACATCGCTGCCGCGCTGGCCGCACACTCGGACCATCCGGTGTCGCGCGCCATCGCAGCCGGCCTCACGCCGAACAGTGTCGAGGCCCGCAACTTCTCTGCGCTGTCCGGCCGCGGCATCGAGGCCGACATCGGCGGCCAGCGCTATGTGCTGGGCAACCACCGCCTGATTGAGGAGCGCGGCCAGTGCTCTGCCGAGATCGAGGCCGTGCTTCATCGCCATGAAGCGGCGGGCCGCACGGTCAGCCTGCTGGCCACTGCGTCCGGGGTGCTGGCACTCTTTGCGGTGGCCGACACGATCAAGCCCTCGTCGGCCGCCGCCATCGGCGAGCTGACGGCCATGGGCATCACGCCGGTGATGCTGACCGGTGACAACCAGGCCACTGCCGAGGCCATTGGCCGCGAGGCCGGTCTGACGGACATCCGCGGCAACCTGCTGCCCGAGGACAAGCTCGCAGCGATCCAGGCGATGCAGAAGCAGTACGGCGCGACGGCGATGACCGGCGACGGCATCAACGACGCACCAGCACTGGCGCAGGCCGACATCGGCGTGGCCATGGGCGCGGCCGGCACCGACATCGCGATGGAAGCCGCGGACGTGGTGGTGATGAACGACGAC
>JAMHVM010000018.1:0-1677 GCA_035911475.1 Lysobacterales bacterium
TGCGGCGGACGCCTAGATCGTGACCGTTTGCTGCCTTGCGGGCACCATAAAAAGACATTGAACACGCTCTTACATCCTGGCCGGAGCCGACACGCCCAGCACGGCCAGGCCATTGTGCAATACCTGCGCGGTGGCGGCCACCAGCGCCAGGCGCGCCCGCTTCACCGCCTCGTCATCCACCAGGATGCGCTCGGCGTCGTAGTAGCTGTGGTAGCTGGCCGCCAGGTCGCGCAGGTAGAAGGTCACGTCGTGCGGCGCCTCGCCCTCGGCGGCGGCGGTGAGCATCTCGGGGTACTTGGCCAGTTGCAGCATCAGGGCCTGGGCCTGCGGGCTGTCGAGCGCCGACAAGTCCACGTCCTTGAGCGTCGCGACGTCGTAATCGTCCTGCCAGGAACGCAGCACCGAACAGATGCGCGCATGCGCGTACTGCACGTAGTACACCGGGTTGTCGTTGTTCTGCGCCACGGCCAGGTCCACGTCAAAGGTGTACTCGGTGTCGGGCTTGCGGCTGAGCAGGAAGAAGCGCACCGCGTCCTTGCTGGTCCACTCGATCAGGTCGCGCAAGGTGACGTAGCTGCCCGCGCGCTTGCTGATCTTGACCTCTTCGCCGCCCTTGACCACGCGCACCATGGTGTGCAGCACGTAGTCGGGGTAGCCCTGAGGAATGCCCACGTCGGCCGCCTGCAGCCCGGCGCGCACGCGGGCGATGGTGCCGTGGTGGTCCGTGCCCTGGATGTTGACGACCTTGGTGTAGCCGCGCTCCCACTTGGCGATGTGGTAGGCCACGTCAGGCACGAAATAGGTGTAGCCACCATCCTTCTTGCGCATCACACGGTCCTTGTCGTCGCCATAGTCGGTGCTCTTGAGCCACAACGCGCCGTCCTGCTCGTACGTCTTGCCGTTGGCCACCAGCTTGTTCACCGTGGCCTCGACGCGGCCGCTGGTGTACAGGCTCGACTCCAGGTAGTACTCGTCGAACTTCAGGTTGAACGCCTGCAGGTCCTTGTCCTGCTCGTTGCGCAGGTAGGCCACGGCGAAGTTGCGGACGTTGTCGTAGTCCTCCACGTCGCCATTGGCCGTGAAGGCGCGGTCGTCAGCCGTGACCGTGGCCTTGGCCAGGAACGCGTCGGCGATGTCCTGAATGTAGTCGCCGTTGTAGAAGTTCTTGGCCAGCGGGTTCTCGCTGTCGGTGGGCCAGCAGTCGTCGCCGGGCTTGAAGCCCTTGGCGCGCAGTTGTGTGCTCTTGGTCAGCGTGTCGATCTGCACGCCCGCGTCGTTGTAATAGAACTCGCGGTGCACCTTCCAGCCCTGGGTGCTGAACAGGTTGCAGATGGCATCGCCCAGCGCCGCCTGGCGGCCGTGGCCCACGTGCAGCGGGCCCGTGGGGTTGGCCGAGACGAACTCGACCAGCACGCGCTGGCCGTTGTCCGGCTGGTAACCAAAGCGCTCGCCCGCGGCCAGCACCTCGTGCACCACAGCCTGCTTGGCGGCGGGCTTCAAGCGGATGTTGAGAAAGCCCGGGCCTGCGATCTCGATCGCATCGACCCAGCGGCCAAAGGCCGACGTGGACTCCAGCGCAGCCTTGAGCTGCTCGCCCAGGGCACGCGGGTTGAGCTTGAGCGGCTTGGCCAGCTGCATGGCAGCAGTGCAGGCGAAGTCGCCATGGGCCGCCACCTT
>JAMHVM010000019.1:0-1329 GCA_035911475.1 Lysobacterales bacterium
ACCCACTCACGCAGCGTGCCGGCGGCCTCGGTGAGCCGGTGCTGCACGTAGATGCGTTCGGCCTGGTCGCGTGAGAAGGCCAGGTCCAGGCGCTGCAACAAGCCGCTGGCCTGCCAGGCCTCGATTTCATCCTGGTACAGAAAGTCGTGCGCGGCGTTGCGCTCGCCGAAAAGGAGCCAGTGGGGCCCCGCCCCCGCCGCCGCGCGCGCTCGCAGGTGGCTGCGCAGGCCCGCGATGCCCGTGCCGTTGCCGATCAGGATCAGGGGGCGCGCGGCGTTGTCCTCCAGCCGGAAGTTGCGGTGCGCACGCAGCCGCAGCGCCACCGCGCCGCCCGGGGCCACGCCGTCCGTCAGCCAGGACGAGGCCACGCCCGGCGTGCCGTCGCCGCGCAGCGCCTGGCGCACCACGAGGTGCACGCGGCCGTCGCTGGCGATGGAGGCGATGGAGTATTCGCGCGGGTGCTCCGGGTCGGCCGGCGCGCGCACCTGCACCAGGTCGCCCGACTCCCAGGCCACCGCTTCGCCGGGCGGCGGCGCCAGTTCGAGGTGGAACACGGGCGCGCCCGCGCTGCCGGGGTTCAGGTGGCGGCGCGCGGCCAATGTCCAGTCCCCGAACGCGGGGCTGGTTTGCCAAACTGACAGGTCGCGGGGCAGCTCGCTCAGGCTGGACACCTGGGCCAGCTGGTGCTGCCAGGCCGCGAGCGCCGCCGGGTCGCCGTTGTCCATCTCCACGCGCTCGAACAGCGGCACGGCCCCGTGGGCGCGCAGCCAGCCGTCGAGCTGGCGGCCGAAGGCGCAGAAGTGCGTGTACTGCCGGTCGCCCAGCGCCAGCAGGCCGTACTGCAGTTGCGCCAGCTCCGGCGCCGCGTCGTCGAAGGAAAAGGCGGCAGCGTTGTCGGGCGCGTCGCCCTCGCCGTAGGTGCTGGCAATGAACAGCGCACGCCGCGTGCGCGCCAGCAGCGCGGCATCCACTTCGCCCAGCGCGCACAGTTGCACGGGCTCGCCGGCGGTGTGCAGCAGGCGCGCGGTTTCGCGGGCCAGGTCCTCGGCCTGGCCCGTCTGGCTGGCGAAGACGACCAGCAGGGGCGCCACGCCCTCGCGCGCGGCCGACAGCGCGGCTGCCTCGTCGCGCGCCGCCCGGCGCTTGCGCCGCTCGCGCAGCCAGATGGCCGCGCACAGGGCGGCGTAGAGCAGGACCAGCGCCAGGGCCGCCGCGATACGCAGGGTCATGCCGGGAAATTTGGAGTCATGGAGAACACGGGGCCCTGCGGCGTGCGCTCGCACAGCAGCGCGGCCACGCCGTGCCGCGTGGCAAAGGCCAGGCCCTCTT
>JAMHVM010000020.1:0-1313 GCA_035911475.1 Lysobacterales bacterium
GACATCGACGCGATGAACCTGCTCGACGATCAGAAGCTGGCCCTGAAGGCCAACCTGGCGGTGATGGACTGCCTGGACCG
This sequence comes from Lysobacterales bacterium, assembly GCA_035911475.1. Classification (GTDB taxonomy): domain Bacteria; phylum Pseudomonadota; class Gammaproteobacteria; order Xanthomonadales; family UBA2363; genus Pseudofulvimonas. The sequence continues at coordinate 81 of JAMHVM010000020.1, forward strand.
GCAGGTGCACACCCTGGAGCGGCGCATCCTGGCCAGCACCAAGCTGAGCGAGTCGTTCCAGGCGCTCAAGAGCGTCAGCGGCGTGGGCGACGTGCTGGCGCTGACCATCGCGCTGGAGACCGGCGACATCGGCCGGTTTGCCAGCCCGGGCCAGTTCGCGTCCTATGCGCGCACGGTGGATTCACGCCGGGAGTCCAACGGCAAGAAGAAGGGCGAAGGCAACGCCAAGTGCGGCAACAAGCACCTGGCCTGGGCCTTCATCGAGGCGGCGCACTTTGCGGTGCGCTACGACGCGGCGATCAAGCGCTGGTACCAGAAGAAGTGCGCGAGCAGCCTGTCGGTGGTGGCCATCAAGGCGGTGGCGCACAAGCTGGCCAGGGCCTGCTGGCATGTGATGAAGGACGGCCGGCCCTTCGAGGCCAGCCGGGCGTTCGGGTAGGACGAGATGAAGGGACGGCTGCGGCAGTGCCACCATGGGGTTGGCACAACCATCAGACCTGATTGCACGCCGCAGCCGATCCCGCCCCTGCTTGATCAGCGAGATTCGACCGTGTTCGACAGCGCCCGTACCGCCAGCCACAAGGGGTTGGATCGCCGCAATGCGAAGCCACAGACCTGTGCGGCCGAGCCAGCGCTCGGCTGCCGCGATTGGAGGCGGTGGGGAACAGAGGGTTTTCCGGGGCTGCAGACGCAGCCAGGGGCCAGCCGTTGCGAGGCGGTGAAGCCTTGATCCTGATGGGTGACTGGTGCGCTGTCTCGGCGCAACCAGACCGTGAGAACCAAGCGTGCTGGCGATGGGCCGATCCGTTCAGGCAGGTCTTGACGGATGTGCGACGCGGTCGCAGGGTTTTGTTCGTGCCTGTTGACGGCGGCCGGTAATGGGTGACCCAGAGCGTCTCGCACGAGACCATCTACCAGGCCGTCTACCTGGTGCCGCGCGGCGAGCTGCGCACCGAACTCATCGCCCAGCTGCGCCGCAGCCACGCCAAGCGCATGCCGCGCGCTCGGGGCACCAACCGCAAGGGCGGCAATATCGTCAACCTCGTGCCCCTGAGCGAGCGCCCCGCCGAGGCCGATTCCCGGCTGGTACCCGGCCACTGGGAGGGCGACTTCATCAAGGGCGCGCGCAACGCCAGCGCCATCGGCACAGCCGTGGAGCGTCACAGCCGCTTCGTGCTGCTTACCCAGATGAACGGCTGCACCGCTCAGCACGCCCTCGAAGGCTTCAGTCGT
>JAMHVM010000021.1:0-64744 GCA_035911475.1 Lysobacterales bacterium
CCACACCCGCGACGGCCGCCAGGTCACCATCGACGGCGGTTACGTCCAGGACGGCAACGGCGACTGCAGGCAAACCCACGTCGACCCGACCCGGACCGTCATCGACGGCAATCACGTCACGCCGATCATCGCCTTCTCCAACAGCGGCACCAGCCTGGGCTTCACGTTCCGCTGGCTGAGCCTGCGCAACGGCATCGCCGATGACCAGCGCAACCCGGTCTGGCTGCGCGGTGACAACACCTCCACCGGCTCCATCCAGTTCTATGGCGTGCGCATCGAGGGCATGACCGGCGACCCCATCGGCCACCACATCGCGGTCGACATCGATGTCGGCGCCGGCAATCTGCGTATCGCCAACACCGTCTTCGCCGGCAACCTGAGCGGTGCCAGCAATGCACCGGCCATTCGCCTGCGCGTGGATGGCCAGACGCGAACCTACATCCGGCACAACACCTTTGCGGAGAACCATGTCTACCTGCCGGTGACCGCACGTGGCATTCCCCAGATCAACGCGCTGGAGTTGGCCGGTGGTGGCAGCTGGGAACTGGACAACAACATCATCGACTTCACGGGCGTGCCCTTGCAGGTCAACGCCCGCATGCGCCTGCGCCACAACCTGGTCACCGATCTGGAAGGCGATCTCGCTCCCGGCAGCGAAGACAACCGTGATGCCCCCCCGCAGTTCGTCTCGTTTGACGATCTGCGCTTGCGCGGCGACTCGCCGGCCATCGACGACGGCCGCGGCGATCCGGTCGGTGGCACGGGCACGCATGACGCCTGGGGCCAGCGTCGCGTGGTCGGCAGCGCGCCGGACATCGGCGCCTACGAGTATCCCGGCGACGCCCTCTTCGGCGACGGCTTCGAGACTCCCGAATCGCTGTAGCCACCAGGCTTGCGGCGACGGCGTCGTCAACCGCGGCATTTTCCGCGGTGATGCCGACCGTCGCCGCGAGCGCATGGTCGATCACGGCGCGGGCGTATCACGCCTGACCTCGCGTTGGCCGAAAGACAACGGTCAAGCCACCAGCCGGCGCGGATCGGCCGGGATGAACGGTCGCAACCGGATGGCCCGTTGCATGGCGGAATCGATGACGGCGGCGCGTATCGATACCGCATCCCGATCACCGAGCCGACCCCATGGCGACCCGACATTCCCTTCCGCTGGCATTGGTCCTGCTCGCCGGCATCGGTTTCCTGCCCTCGGCGCTGGCCGATGCGGCGCATCACCGTGGTGGCACCGTTGTCGTCCACGCCACCGCGGCGCAGTCGGCACACGCCGTCTGGCCTGCTGGCAGCCAGGCCGCTGCATCACCGAGGACGGACACGCCGACCGTCGCCGACGTTGCGCCGGACGGCCGGGCCACGCGAGTTCGTTCCGACCAGGTGATCGTCGCCGGATTGGAGCTGTACCTGCACGCGCCACGCTAGGGAGCCTCAGGGCAACGACTGCACGGCCGACTGGCGTTGGCCGTCGGCACGCAGGCGGCGCAGCGTATCGCCGATGCACGAGCATTCCGAACACCTCCGGGCAACGGCAGGCGCACACGCAGCAGTACCGAGCGGTTCCCGGCAATCCGGGCAGCGATGCCGGCACATGGGCACCGCGGCGTTCGTCGGTGCGGCGAAGACGCAGGCACCGCTCAGCCGCGCCAACGCTTTTCCGCGCGCCATTGTCTGCATCCGTCTGCAGGTGGATCGCAGATGCGTCATGACGGCGGTAGCGATCGACGCAGGCGAGGCAGCCCTTGATCGTTTCGTGGTTGGCATCCGGTTGGGGATCGGAATCGAAGGTCGACAGCCCGCGCAGGTAGTCACGTCCGGTTGTCAGCAAGACGAGGCGACAAGCCCCGCTGACCAGCGGTCAGTCGGATCCTTCATTCTGAAAAGGCGGCTGCGCGGCGATCAACCGCAACCGCCCGTTCAGAGCCGGAACAAGGGTTGCAATGCCTGCATCAAACGGCTGGAAAAGCGCACCGGCGCGTCCAGCGCGCAGACGCAGATGCAGGCGATGCCGCGGGCGGCAACCGGGCGGTGCTCGATATCGCTGTCCAGATCAGCGACATCACCCTGGCTGAAATGACCCAGCTCGTCGTAATAGGCACCGCGCAGGATCTGGGTGATCTCCTGGCCCTGGTGCGTATGCATGGGCAGGCTGCGGCCCGGCGCAACCTTCAGCAGGACCAGGCTCTGGCTGCCGTGGGCGTGGATGCAACGGATGCCCGGCCCCAGCCAACGCCATTTCAGGGCACTGAAGCGTGTGCCGAAATAGGGCTGCAGCGGCAGCGGCAGCCGATCCGGTTCAACGGTGATCGGCGGCTCCGTCTCATCGGCCGGATCGTGCACGCCGGGCAACGCCTCCGAATCGGCCAGGCGTTGCAGCATCGCCTCGCGCAGCTGCGCCGAGCGTTGCTGCTCGATCGCAACGGCTGGTTGCTGCTGCTCGAGCAACAGGCCACCAACGCGCTCGGCACCGGCAAGGCGTCGACGGCAGGTGGCGCAACTGGCCAGGTGCGTAGCCACAACCGCGGCGAACTCGGGCGTGACTGCGCCGGCAGCGTAGGCCACGACCGTGGCGGGATCCAGGTGATGACGGGGGCTCATGATTCGTCGAACAACTCGCCTTGCAGTTTCAGAAGTGCCCGCCGCAGATGCGACTTGACGGTACCAAGGGGTATGGCCAGCTCGGCGGCGATGTCCTGGTGGCTCTTGGCCTCGAAATAGGCCATTCGCATCAGGCGCGCCTGGATCGCGGACAGCTCGTCGATCCGGCGTCTCAGCGCCAGATGCTCGACGTAGTCTTCGGCGGAAGAGCCATCGACCACATCGTCGATGACGCCAGCGGCGAGATCGACCGATTCGACATTCCGGGTCCAGGCGCCATCACGGCGGGCACGGTCGATCTGCAGGTTGCGTGCGATACGGAACAGCCACGTGCTCAGGCGGCTGCGACTGGCATCGTAGCTGCCGGCATGCTGCCAGAGTTTGAGCAGTGCCTCCTGCGCGATCTCCTCGGCCATTTCGCGGGTCGCGCCGCGGCCGGTCAGGTACAGGCAGGTTCGCGGCATGAAGTAGTCGTAGATGCGCAGGAAACTGCTGCGGTCGCGGCGCCGCGATACAGCCTCCATGTCGCCGGACCAGTCCTGCATGCCCCGCTCGGGTGCGTGATGGCTTTGCAAGGTCCGGGCAGCCTCGATGGGCGAGACTTCCTCGCGTTCGGAGTGGGCTGCCATCCTAGCCGCTTTGATGGTGGGGCGGATCATGTGCCGGGTTCTACGCATCGAGCTGCCGCCTGGATGCGTCGACGCGGCGGCCGATTCGCGCGAGCGGTCCGGTCGATGGCCGCGGCAACCCGCTCGGTCGGACAAGCGCGCGGGCACCTGCGCTCGCGAAGGCGACCGTGCGCAGTCCGCTGGCGAACGCGTTCGTTCCGGGAATACGGCGAGGCGATCAGCCGGTGGGCGGCACGCCACGCTGGCGGCAACACCGCTCACAACGCACAAAGCTTCCGGTCACGCCCGCCTCGGAGGGGCACCGGCCATGCCGGTGCCCGCTCAGGACCGGATCAACGACGCTGGCGACGGCGACTGTTGCCTGCAGCAAGCAGCAACACCAGAAGACCGAGAATTGCCAGGGCAACCGGCGAGTTCAGCGGCACGGGTGCGGCCGGACCTGGCTGCGTGCCACCGCCGCCGATGCGTGTCGGCGAGACGGCGAAACCAGTCAGGCTGGGGTTGCCGGCAACCGGCCCGATCAGTACCGCCTGTCCGGAGGTCAGATCGATCGCATAGACGCCGGTGACGCCGCCAACCCGCAATGCCGCCAACGGATAGTTTATGCCGCCGGCAAACAGGATGTCGAAGTCGGCATCGGCATCGGCGATCACGCCCAGCGCACCGATGTCCGCCAACGTGCCGTCGTTGGGCGGGTTCTGCAGGTACAGCCGCCCCGCAGCCGCGTCAATGTCGAACAGCGCGGTGGCGGTCGCGCCAGCGGTGCTGTTGGTGTAGCCACCGGCGGTGATCGCCGGACCGGGCGGATTGATGCTGCCATCGACGATGGTTTCGCCGGTCTCGACGTTGATGCGCAGGTTCTGTCCGGTATTGCTGACCACACGCAGGCGGTCGGGCACCGGATTGAAGTCGACCGCGAAGCTGCTGCCGGCCAGCGCGACGCTGAGCAGCGCACCCGCGGTCGCCTGACCGGTCGACGGGTTGATGGTGTAGAGACGACCACTGCCGGCAAGGCCATACAGGACGCCTGTCGCCGGGCGGAAATCGATACCGACCAGCGAGTCGCCACCCTGCAGGCCGGTGATCGCCGTCGGCGCCTGCACCGCGGCGGGATTGGCGGCATCGAAGCGCACCAGGGTGTTGTTGCCCAGGCCAATGCCGGTGGCGTCGGCAGGTGGCGGCTGCACCACTGCCTCCTCCAGGATCGCCATGCCGTGCAGTGCGGGATTGCCGCCGACCGCACCGAGCAAGGTGGCGGCACCGGTAGCCACGTCGACCGCATACAAGCCGGTCACACCCGCCACTCGCAACACCGCGTGCGGAAAGTCGGACCCGCCAACGGTGAGCACGTCGAAACCCGCCTGGCCGCCGGCATCGAGCGTCACGCCCAGCGGCCCGACCGTCGTGACCGTGCCATCGTTGGGCGGGCTCTGCAGCAGCAGGCTGCTGCTGGCGAAGTCGATGTTGTACAGCGCCGTGGTAGCAGCCCCGGCCACGCTGTTGAGGTAGCCCGAAGCGCCAATGGAAGGACCGGCCGGGTTGATGCTGCCGTCGACCAGGGTTTCGCCGGTGTCGACATTGATGCGCAGGTTCTGGCCGGTGTTGCTGACCACACGCAGGCGATCAGGTACCGGATTGAAATCGACGCCGAAGAAGTCCCCGGCCAGCGGCACCGTCAACGTCGCGACCTGGACAGCGACCGCCGTCGCCGGATCGATGACATACAGGTGGCCGGCGGCACCCAGACCATACAACTCACCGGTCGCTGGTCGGCGATCGATACCGACCAGGGTATCGCCGGCAGCCAGGCCGGTAACGATCGGTGAAGCGACCACGACGCCGGGCGCTGCAGCGGAGAAGCGATGCAGGCGGTTGCCATCATCGAGTCCAACCACGGTCTGTGCCGAACTGATCGGCGCGAACAGCCAGGCCGCCAGTGCGGCCAGGCCAGGCAGCCAAGAAGGGTTTCTCATCTGGTGTCTCCCGTGAATGATCGAGCAAGGACGCATCGACGCAGGGACGACCGGAGGGCGCATGCAGGCGCCTGGTGGTAACCCGATGACGCTGCAACGTTGCGGAGGAACGATCTCGAAGTCATGTCCGCGTCGGGCGCAACGAATGACTGGCGCAAAGCCAGTCGACCGCTGTCCCCGCATGATGTCGGCGCATATCGACTCCGACCGGACTAGCCGCCGGTGACCGCTTCTACGCAGCGATCGGCGAATCGGATGCAGTGATCTGGACGAATTCGCCGATACCGTGAGCTTCAGGTGAAATCACCTGGTTTCCTGGCGACGAGCGCTTGCCGCACAGCCACTGAACAGCCATGGCGGAAACCGCCATCGCCGCACGTACCGATCGCCATCCACGCAACAGGACAGCGATCCCATGAACACATCCACGTTCATCAAGACACTGGCGGCCCTGCTCGGCACCGCGTTGTCGGTGCAGCAGGCGCGGGCCGACATCGCCGACAGCATCGTTGCCGGTGCGGTCACCAACTGCGCCATCATCGAGAACGGCGAACTGCGCTGCTGGGGATCCAACAGCGCCGGCATGCTCGGCGGCAACCAGCGCGGGGATCAGCTGTCGCAAAGTCCGTTTCCCAGCACGGTGGTCGATGGCAGCGGTCGGCCGCTGCGCGATGTCATCGCCGTGAGCATCGGCCTCTTGAGCGAAGGCGCGGATTCGCATGTTTGCGCGATCACAGCCGATCAGGGCCAGGTGCTGTGCTGGGGGCGCAACCAGTACAACCATCTGCAGGTCGGCAGCAATGACACCGCCATCCTCCACGCCCGTCCGGTGCTTCGGCAGGGCCAGCCGCTCACCGGCTTCGTGCGTGTGGCGGCCGGTGAACGATTCACCTGCGCCGCCAATGTCGATGGTGAGGTGCTGTGCTGGGGCTTCAAGGGTCCATGGCTGGGCAATGGCGACGTCGAGTCTGGCAACGGCACGGAAGTGGTCGCTCCCGCCCATGTGCGCGGGCCGGGTGGCATCGGCCGGCTGGACGATGTCGCCAGTCTGGTCGCCGGAACCACGCATGTCTGCGCCAGGCAACTCAGCGGCAAGGTCTGGTGCTGGGGCAGCGACAACGAGGAACAGCTGGGCAACGGTCATGGCGACAATCGCTCCGCCGTTCCTGTGCCGCTGCTCGGTGCCGGTGTGGCCGGCTCGCTGCATCAGGTAGCGCGGATCAGCGCCGGTGCCCAGCACACCTGCGTCAGCGCCAAAGCCAGCGCGCAATCGAACTTCCAGCTGTTCTGCTGGGGCCGCAACCATCACGGCCAACTCGGCGTCAAGCTGCCTGACCAGGCGCGGGTCGGGCGGCCCACGGCGGTGCGCCGAAATGCCGGTGTGCTCGAAGGCGCGGTCCGGGTATCGGCCGGCAGCGATCACAGCTGCGCCATCACCGGCGGTGGCGTCGTGCCGACCGCCGTCTACTGCTGGGGTCGGAACCAGGGCGGGCGGCTCGGTGCCAACGCCACCGGCGAGAACAGCCACGTCGCCATCGAAGTGCCCGAGAGCGCGGGCGGCGCGCCGATGGTGCTGGTCAGCGAGATCGCGGCTGCCGGCCGTCACGGCTGCGTGCGCACCTCATCCGGTGGCGTGCGCTGCTGGGGCGACAACAGTCAGAGCCAGCTCGGCCGCTTCCTGGGCAACAGTGTCTGGTACACCACCGTGGCCGGCCCGAACGCCTTCGTACACCAGCTCGACGGCATCGCCGGGCCGCTCGATCGCGTGTTCGCGAGCGGGTGGCAGCAGGCGGGGCGGTGATTCCGCGCATCGTCGGATCGCTATAGCCTGCATTACTGCTAGTCAAGCCCCAAACTTCAAAAGCAGCGTTTGGGACAGAACGTGCCATGAACTCAAATTGGCCAATGGGATACCCAACAAATTCAGTATCGAGATCTCTTCGTCTGTCCGAGTACGAAGTGGCTGCAACAACCTCTGTCGCGAGTGTTGAGATCAAGAAGCGCTAGATTTTTGCCAAACCATGGTAAAAGTCGGCATAGTCGCTCACCCGCAATCAAACAGCGATCTATCGGGAACCGGCATGACTGAGAAGGGAGAAGCGGCGAGCGAAGCGTTATTTGAAGATGACTACGTGCTCCGGTCTCTCGGACGCATTGGCTACGAGCCTGACATCGCTCTTACTGAGCTGGTGGCGAATGCTTGGGATGCAGGTGCATCTAAAGTTGATGTCATCATCCCTGAGAAAGCTGGCGGAACACTCTCAATTGAAGACGATGGTCACGGAATGACTGCGGAGGAGTTTCGCGAGCGCTGGATGAAATTGGGTTACAACAGGCAGAAGATTCAAGGTGACAATGTCGAGTTTCCGGCTAATCGTCTTGACTGGTCGCGCAAGGCCTTCGGGCGCAACGGCATTGGTCGCCACGGTCTTTTGTGCTTCTCAGACCAGTACAAAATCGAAACCTGGGCGAAGGGTGTTCTTTCAACGTTCACTATCGGCACAAGAAATCGGCCGTCTCCGTTTTACATTTGCAGCCAAGAGACCGCGACGCGTCCGGGACAAGGAACGCGAATTCTGGTGACGGTGCAGCGCCATCGCCCTGACCCCGACCGAATTCGGTCAGTGCTGGCAGGTCGATTTCTTCATGATCCTCAGTTCGTTGTTTCAGTGAACGGCCAGTCGGTACCTTTAGCCGAGCATGAAGGTTTGATAGAAGAACGAACAGTTCGGGTAGAGGAAGGTTTCAATCTCACAGCGTATGTCGTCGACACAACGCGCACTGCTATATCGACAAGATATCAAGGAATTGCGTTCTGGGTAAGCAAGCGCTTGGTCGGTATACCCAGTTGGCTGGTCGGGCAGACGGCCATTTTAGACGGACGCCTCAGATTCGCTAAGCGCTACGCTATCGTCATCGAATGCGGCGCTGAATGGTTGCCAGAGGTCGAACCCGATTGGTCGAGATTCAAGGCGACGAAGCGTGTGGATCGTTTGTTTGAGATTGTTGCTGGCTATGCCAAGGAGATGGTGGAAAAACTTTCCGCTAATCTGATTGATGAAAATTCGGAAGACGCGTTGTTAAAGAACAGAGAGGAGCTTCGAACGCTTCCTCGGCGATCAATGCTCGAAGTGGCCCAGTTCACCCAGACAGTAGTGCACGATCAGCCGGGCATTCAGCCTGAGACGCTAAATAGGGTGGTTAAGGCGGTAATTAAGATTCAGAAAGCACGCAGCGGCGCGAGCTTTCTTGACAAGCTTATGAAGCTTGATGAACAAGACATCGACGGTCTTGATCGACTACTTGCTCAATGGACGGTAGAAGATGCTCTGACAGTATTGGACGAGATCGATAGCCGTCTATCGATGATCGCGGCCATGGAAAAACTTAGTGGCGATCCCGATGCGGATGAATTGCATACGCTTCATCCGCTTGTGACACAGGCTCGTTGGCTCTTCGGTCCGGAGTTTGATAGTTCCGAGTACGCATCAAACAACACGTTGCGAACCGTGGCAACTAAGTTGTTTAAAGCAAAGAAGGAGGATCAGGCTTTCGCAAATGCTGCGAAACGCCCTGATATTGTGATTCTATCCGATGCGACTATTTCGATCGTAGGTACTGAGAAGTTTGATAGCGCACACGATCACTTGGTGGTGATGCGTGATGTGCTGCTCATAGAGCTCAAAAAGGGGAGATCTGAGATAGGTCGTACGGAAATGAATCAGGCGAACGAGTACGTTGATGAGCTCGTTTCGGGCGGAGGTATTGAGGGATCTCCGTTCTTCCATGCCTTTGTGGTCGGTCACTCGGTTGCGCCGAACATTTCGACCGAGAACGAACGAAAGTTCAAAGATGTGGTGCGTGGCAGAGTGAGAGCTACCACTTACAATCAGCTGGCCTTGACTGCGAATCGCCGACTCCTTGGCCTTAAAGCAAAGATTCCATCTCGATATGAGGAGGTTTCTGGCTATGAGCTTATGCAGAAGGTTATGAGCATCCCTCGCCAAGGACCGTTATTGTCGTCACCAGAGGAGTCGCATGAGTCAGCGCTGGTTCCGAACAACTCGGTTTCTTCCCAGGAACGGCCAACCGAGGCTAGTATCGATCAAGACGGTAACAAGTGCGTATAAGGCGAACGCGCGGTCTGCTCGCCGGCGAGGCCGCCGTCGCTGAGAACCAGGAAGGCACCGAGCAGCACAGGCGGGTAATGCAGACCGGGCGCCGACGTACGGCCGATGCGCCCAATTTCTACCGATGCGCGGGTAAGGAAAGACCGCAGCTTCCGGCTGACTTGCCGGAAGCTGCCAGACACGCGGCCAGCACGAAGCAGCCGTCATGTGCGCCGAGCGATCAGTCGGTGATCGCGCAAGCGTCAGACTTGGCGCTGGTCATGCGCCCCGTTCGTCATGGATTGCCGCCACCGTCGTGGTGTCGTCGGCGTCGCGCGCCGCCCAGAGGCCAAGCAGGCAGTACCAGAGGCAGTGCGCGACGACCACGAACGTCATGCCCGCGACGTTGAGCGTGATCGCGCCCACCGCGTACCCGATCAGGCACAGCAGACCTGCCAGCACACCGTAGCAACCGCAAACGATGGCGAGCCTTCCGCGCTGCCGCAGCATGGCGATCGACCACAGCAGGATTCCCGCCGACATGAACAGCGTGCCGAAGCCCGCCAGCACCTGGTTGGCGGAGAAGGCGAGTAGCACGGTGGGCAACGCATCCTCAGTAGCAGGCAGCATGGGGATGACGCGCTGCAGGTATTGAGCGACCAGGAAGCCGCTGATCAGGCCGGCGCCCAGCATGGCGGCGGCACCCAGCGCGTACAGACGCAGGGCAACCCAGACCCAGCCGTTCTCCGACCAGCGCCGTGCGAGCCACGCCAGCGACAGCCACAAGGCGACGATGCACAGGATGATCGCCAGGTGCACGTGCCTGCTGAGCGAGGAGATCTCCGTCAGGCTGTTCAACCGTGCCGCCACGTCGGCCCCCTGTGCGGTGGGATGGAAGACCATGACCAGCGGCCCCAGCAGGCCGCCGATGATCAGCACAAGGCCGGGCAGAAGTCCGCCTGGCGTGCGGGACGTTGTCGTAGTGATGTTCATGCGAATTCCTCGGGAAGGGCGGCACACGCTAGCCGTGTCGCTGCGCGCTTTTCCGGACAATCGCGGCCCACTGTCCGGCGGGGTTCGTGGGATGATCCCGGCCATGGCACTGGTCGATCACGGCGACGATCCTCGCAGGCGGCGCACGCGGCAAGACCTCATGGCCGCCTTCTTCTCGCTGGTGCTCAGCCAGCGCTACCACGAGATTCGTGTGGGCGATGTGCTGGCGCGATCCGGCGTCAGCCGTTCGACCTTCTACGAGCACTTCCGCAACAAGGACGAACTGCTCGCCGCGAGTCTGGAAGGGCCGTTTCAGGTATTGGCCGACCTGGTGGGTGACAAGGCAGACACCCACAAGCTGCACGCCATTCTTGAGCACTTCTGGCAGAACCGTGCGCTGGCACGCAGCCTGTTCCAGGGCGCGGCACTACGCGTGGTCAGGGTCACGCTGATGAGCCAGGTGGAGAACACCTTGACGCAGTCGCAACGCAGTCGCCTGCGCATTCCTGCGCGTCTTGCGGCACATGGACTTTCCGATGGGCTGCTCTCGCCCGTGATTGCCTGGCTGTCCGGCGAGGCGAAGTGCAGCGCGCAGGAACTCGCCCTGGCGCTGTCCCTTTCCACGACGGCATCTGTGCTCGCCCTTCAGGCCGGCGGGTCGGTGAGCCACTAGGCGAGGAGACGATAGTGACGATGAAACGCGTTGTTCCGATGCTGCCTGTGCGCGACATCGCCATCAGCATCGACTTCTACGCGAAGCTTGGTTTTGCGGTGGAAACGCGCAACGACGACTGGGGCTGGGCAATGCTGGTGCTGGACGACTGCCGATTGATGGTCGACCAATCCATCAACCAGCCTGCGGATGCTCCGCGCACGTCGGTGATCTACCTGTATCCCGACGACATCTTCGCGTATCACCGCGAGCTGCGACGGCGTGGTCTTGATGTGCCGTCGATCAGCCACCCGTTCTACGGGATGAGTGAGTTCCGCATGGAAGACCCTGACGGCAATCGGTTGTGGCTTGGGCAGCCCCTGGCGTCGTGAGTTCCGGATTCGGAGGTTCATCCAGATCGACAGCGCAGCGTCGCGGCGGCTGGCGATTCGCCGGTGGTCACTCGTGACAATCAGCACTCAGTCGGTACGGACGCAGCTTCTTGCGCAGGATTACGGGGCATAAGGCGAACGCGCGGTCCGCGCCCACTCATCGCCGGGCATGTGCTGCAGGAGCAGGGCGAAGGCGAAGCGCAGTGCCACCAGCGTGATGCTGGCCCAGGGCGGGGTGTCGGCAGCGTGCTCGCCGGCGAGGCCGCCGTCGCTGAGGATCAGGAAGGCGCCGAGCAGCACCAGCAGGGTGAACAGGGCGAGCAGCGAGGCGGCGCCTTCGGCGATGGCTTCGCGGGCCCAGTACAGGCGCCGGTCGCGGCTGCCGAGGGCGAACAGCAGGATCAGCAGCAGGTGCGTGACGGCGTAGCCGAGCAGCCAGCCGAGATGGGCCTGCTGCATCTGCGCGGTGAGCAGTTCGCGGGCATCGCTGAAGCTGGAGAGGTGGTTGCCCGCACCGCTGGCTGCCAGATACAGGGCGGTGACCAGGCTGAGGATGATCGCGTGTGAGAGCAGCACCTTGACCAGGTCGATGGCGTGGCGGCGCAGGCCGCGCTCGGGATAGAGCAGGGCGGTGAGCGTCGAGATCAGCACGACCTCGGCGGCGATCAGCAGCATGAGCACGAAGAAGCTCATGAACGGTTGCAGCGCCAGCCACAGCAGCAGGCCGTGCAGCAGGGTCTGCTGCAGCACGATGGTTGGGCTGAAACGTTTCAGTGATACCGACTCTTTGTCGCGCGCTGCACAGGATGTGCGCGCCTGGCGGGTCATGCGGTCAGTTTGACCGGGCGGCCTTCGCGGGCGGATGTCAGCAGCGCTTCCATCATGCGCAGGTCGTCGATGCCTTCCTGCGCCGGCACCGGCACCTCGCGACGGCCGAGGCAGGCTTCGGCGAAGGCGTCGTACATGGCCGGGATCTGGTCGCGCAGCGGCAGGAAGATCTCTTCGATGCGATTGGGTGCATCGGCGCCGATGCGCAGGCGTTCGCCGATGGCTGGCGTGGCCGGGTCCAGATCCAGCCAGGCCTGGGTGCAACCGACGCGCAGGCGATTCTGGATGCGATAGCGCCAGCTGGCCGAGCCGGTGGCGAGCACGCCGTTGCCGAAGCGCGCCCACCAGGCGATGTCGCCTTCTACCCGGGCGAAGCGTGGATCGTCGACCGGCGCGATGCTGGCGCCGACTTCCACCGGCAGGCCGCCGGCCAGCCAGCGTTGCAGCTGCACGCTGTAGGTGCCGATGTCGTACAGGCAGCCGGCGCCGGCCAGGGCCGGATCGAAGCGCCAGTTGTCGGCCGGCAGACCGAGTGCGAAACCCTTGTGCGCATCGACGGCAATCAGCTCGCCATGCGTGCCTTCGCGCACGCGCCGGATCAGCTCCTGCAGCGGTGCCGAGAACCAGGCGCGGTAGGCCGGCATCAGCACGCGGCCGGCTTGCTGTGCGGCCGCGTTCATGGCGACTGCCTCGTCGGCACTCAGGCCCAGCGGCTTCTCACAGAGCACGTGCTTGCCGGCAGCGAAGGCGTGTTGTGCGTGATCGGCATGCAGGCCGACCGGCAGGCAGATGTGGACGGCATCGATGCGGCTGTCGTCGGCGATGCGTGCGTAGTCGTCGTAGTGGTAGATGGCATCGTCGGGAATGCCCAGGCGTGCGGCGTCGGCAGCGGCCTTGGCCCGATCGCCGGTGATGATCGCTGCCGGTCTGGCGATGCGCGCGTCAAGCAGGCGGGCGCCAGCGACCCGGGCGTAGCTGCCCATGCCGACCAGCGCGATGCCGAAGCGCGCGTTGTTGCCTTCGCGGCTTTCGCTGCTCGCACCCGACGGCTTCACGGCGGCTGTGGTCGTGGCGCCGGCAGTCTGTGCCAGCAGGCCCAGGCCGGCGCTGCCGGCCAGCGCGCCGATCAGCACGCGGCGTTGGTGATCGATGGCCATGTCGGAACTCCGTGGTCGATGTTCGTTGGTTGCGGATTGAGTGCGTTACGAATGCCGCGTCCGCCGTTTCGGAATCGGCCGGACAGCGGCGCGGTTTGCCCAGGGTTCGTCGTCAGCGCAGCGCGGCCCGCAGGTCGCGCACGTGCGGTGCGTTCGGGCCGAGCAGGGCGACATACACCGCGATCTCGCGCTCGCGATGGCTGCGTTCGCTGGCGGTATCGCCGAGGAAGGCCTGCGCCCTGGCCATGAGATCCAGCACCTGCGCGTAGAAGCGGCGCGACAACCCCGGCGACTGTTCGAAGAACGCCACCTGGCGCTGCAGCTCGATCAGCGCATCGGTGTCGCCCAGATGCAGTTGCGCCAGCGCGACGCCGGCCTGTGCCAGGCGGATCAGCGGATTGGGCTGGCCGCGCACGGCCAGGCCATGACGCACGGCGTCTTCCAGCACCGGCAGGGCGGCGGCGAAGTCGCCCTGGTCGAGCAGCACCAGACCCAGTTGCAGCTCGGCGGTGTGCAGTTCGATGTGCTGGTCGCGGGCGAACAGCTCGATGGCGCGGCGGGCATGCGTGGCGGCTTCGTCATGGCGCTGCTGGGCCAGGCGCACGCGCGACAGCGCCACGTCGACGCTGGCCAGGATGCGGTGTTCGGGATACAGCGTGCGTTCGCCGATCTCGCGCGCGCGCGCGAGCGCCTGTTCGGCTTCGTCCAGTCGCCAGGCATTGCTGTAGACGGCGCCGAGGCCGGCGTACAGCCAGGTCTGGCGCGATTCGGGCGCCGCTGGCGGCAGCACGATCACGCGCAGGGCTTCGCGCCAGGCGTGTTCGGCCTCGTCGTAGAGATCCAGCAGCAGGGCAGTGGCGGCGAGGTTGTTCAAGTCCATGGCCAGGCGCGAGTCGTCGGCGCCGAGCAGCTCGCGGCGAACGCCGAGGATGCTGCGGTAGAGCGCGAACTCCTCGTCGTAGCGGTTGCGCAGGCCGGCGATACGCGCCTGCACGGCGAGCACGCTGAGCCGGTCGATGCTGATCGGGCCATCGAGCTGGCTGTACAGCTTTTCCGCTTCGATGCTCGCGGCCAGCGCTTCGTCGAGACGGTTGATGACGACATGGCGCGAGGCCAGCGTATGCAGCGCCGCCGCCAGTTCGCGCCGGCCGTCGTCGCCGGCACCGCGCAGCAGTTCCACGCCTTGTTCCAGCGAGGTCAGGCCCTGCTCGGTCTGACCGAGCGCGATCAGGCTGCTGCCGATGGCGACGTGCATTTCGGCGCGCGCCAGCGGCAGGTCGGCCAGTTCGGTGTCGATGCGGGCATCGGTGCTGCGCAGCAGATCTTCCACGGTGCGCGCGGCACCGACGGACTGTTCGGGGTTGCCGGCCTGCAGGATGCCGACCACGAAATCCTTGGTCCGGCGTGCGTGCTCGGCCTGCTGTTCGGCCACCCGCGCGTGTTCGGTGGCGACGCGCGCCTGCCACAAGGCTATCGCGGTGCCGGCGATCAGGCTGACCACCAACGCGATGCCGGCGGCGATGGCCAGGCCATGTCGACGCCAGATCATCCGGGCGCGATAGCCGCGCTCCTGCTCGCGCGCCAGCAGCGGCCGGTCGCGACCGACGCGGGCGATGTCGTCGGCCATCTGCAGCGCGTTGGCGTAGCGCTGGCCGGGTTCGTGCGCGGTGGCGCGGGCGACGATGGCTTCGATGTCGCGGCGCGTCCAGGCCGGCATCGGCGTTTTGGTCAGCGCGGGATCTTCGTGGTCGAACAGCAGCACGTCGAGCAGGTTGCCGCACTGGTAGATGTCCGACGCCGCCGTGACCGGCTCGCCGGCGCGCTGTTCCGGGCTGGCGAATTCGGGGGTGAAGGCGTAGTAGCTGGACTCGCCCTCGCGGGTCAGCGCCGAGCCGGCGATGCCGAAATCGAGCAGCTTGGCGTGGCCGCTTTCGTCGACCAGCACATTCGCCGGCTTGATGTCGCAATGCACGACCATGTGCCGGTGCGCGTGCGCGACCGCCTGCACCACCTGACGCATCAGACCCAGACGCTGGCGCCAGTCCAGACCGCGTTGCCGGCAATGCTCGTCGATGCGCTGGCCGTCGACCAGCTCCATGGCGAACCAGGGCCGGCCTTCGTCGGTGTTGCCGCCGTCGACGATCATGGCGATGTGCGGATGGCGCAGGCCGGCCAGGATGCGCCGTTCGCGCTGCATCACGCTGTCGAGCTGGCGATCGCCGCGCAGCAGCTTGATCGCCACCTGCTGCTCGAAGCTGTGGTCGGCGCGCTCGGCCCGGTAGACCCAACTGGAGCCGCCGCTGCCGAGCAGTTCGACGATGCGGAAGGCGCCGACCTGGGCACCGGCCAGCAGCGGCGGCGCTTCGCGCTTGTCGCCGTGCAGCAGGCGTTCGGCCAGCGAGCCGGCCAGCGCGCCGCCGGGCACCAGGAAGTCGATGTTGGCCATCATGTCCTACCCCTGCGCCGGCACCAGCCCTCTCCCGGCGTTGCGGCGATCATACGATGGTCTTGGCGGCGCATCGGAAGTTCCCGGCGGCGTGGCTTGGTCGGCTCAGTTGATGGGGTGATCGACGCCATAGCCGAAGTGATTGTCGAAGATCGCGTCGATCTCGATGCCGTCGATGCCCAGCACGATGTCCGCCGGCCGCGGGATCGGGTAGGCGTCGCCGCCGCCGTTGAGGTGATTGAGCCCACGCTGGCCCTGATGATTGGCGCCCCAGCAGCGCACGTCGCGACGCACGGCATGCAGCGCACAGCTGTGGCGTTGCCCAGCGGAGATCTGCTCGATGCCCGACAGGCGCCGCTGGTGGCTGTTGGCCTCGCCCGCCGCGTACTGGGTGACTTCCCTGGCGTAGTTGCTCTGGTAGCCGACCTGCAGGTTCTCGCCGATCTGGCCGTGCGAGTTGTCGCCCCAGCAGTACACCGAGGTGATCTCGCCACCACCGGGTCCGCGCGTGATGCAGGCATGGCGCCCGCCTGCGCTGATCGCGAGGGCGTTGTTGATCGGGGACGGGGAGTCGATGGTGGGCACGACAACGACATTCGCGGCGACCGACCCGTGCAACTGGCCGGACTGGTAGGCCTGGTTGGAGCCCCAGCACACCACCCAGCCGGGACCGACGATGGCACAGGTGTGATCGCTGCCGGCGGCCAGTTGGCGGACATCGATCAGCTCGAGACTCTGGTTGGCGTAGATCGGGCTGACCGCGTACTCGCTGACAACCCCCTGGCCATGGCCGCTGCGGCCCAGTTGTCCCATCGCGCCGCTGCCCCAGCAGCGGACTCCGCCGCCGCGAAGGCGTGCGCAGGTATGGGCGCGTCCAGCCACGATCTCGACGACGTCGACCAGATCAACATTGCCGAAGGCCTTCACCGGATGCTCGCGCAGCGGATGCGGCTCCCACTTGGGTGCGGCGTAGCCGCGGTTCTGGCCGAGCAAGCCCCAGGTGAAGTTGTCGAGCTTGTTCAGGCCCCAGCAGTAGACACGCCCGGAGCGGGGCAGGGCGCAGGTGTGCGCGCCGCCGGCGGCGACCTGGATGACATCCGTGAGCGGCGTGCCGTCGGCATGGCGGACGCGATTGGCGAAGTAGACATCGTCGGTTCCCGAACCGGTTCCCAGGCGACCGCCGACGGCGCGCCCCCAGCACCAGACTTCGCCGGCCTGCGACACCGCGCAGCCATGGCTGCCCTGGTCCGGCGAGCTGCTGTTGCCGTCGGAGGGGCTCACGCTGACCTGGACCATGTTGCGCAGCGGGAACAGCATCGGATCGACCACCTTGACCGGTCGCGGCATGTTCGCGGGCGCGACCGCTGCGCCGAGCGAATAGTGCCGGTTGCTGCCCCAGCAGGTGACGTGGCCGTTGTCGACGATGGCGCAGGTGGTGTCGCCGCCGCTGCTGATCTGGGCGGCGATCATGGCCTGGGCGGGCATGGCCAGACCGGCCAGCAACAGCGCGGCGGTGGTGGCGGTGGCAAACAGAATCGGTTTCATCGGTCGTGTTCCTCGATTGGCATGGCGTGGATCCGACAATGGCCGGCGCTGGCGCAGGAGTCGGCTTGGGCGAAGCGGCCGTTGCATCGGCCGTCGTCGTGCTTGCAGTCCGATACGCGCGAGCGTTGCGTTTCCCGCCGTGTTGCTTCCGGTGTCGAGCGGCGATTCAGGCAGGCGGCGCGAAGGCCGGGTCGGATCCACCGTTCGTGATGCTGCGGCGCGGGTGATGCCACGCGGCCGTGCGACCATGCGGCCATGCGGTCCGTCGTGGCGATGCGGCGCGGGTTGCGGGATGACAGGCACTGCGCCGGGCGGCGGCGCGTGTCGTGCGTTGCGTGTCGTGTGTGGCGCCTGTGCGGCGTGTTGTCCTGACCGCAACGATGGGCAACGGCTGACGCCGGTAGTGCGGTCGTTGGGTGATTCAGCCGTCGCGGCGGCGAAGTCCAGGCAGCGGCAGCATCCGGTCGGTGTGGCCGGGGCGCCGATCAACGCCGTGCGTGATCGCCGCGCTTCGCGGCTTGCTCAGTCCAGACAGCGTCCCGATGTGCCGGATGACGGGATCGGCAGGCCGGGATCTTCCACGTAGTAGTACAGCGACAACACCTGCCACTGTTCACCATCGCGGACCAGGTTGAGGGCGTTGACGCCGGTGAAGTCGGGTTTGGCGGCGTCGCGTTCGCTGCGGGATTCGACCACGCTGTAGACGCTGGCGAAGCGGCCGTGGCGATGCACCACGCGGTGGATCTCGCACTCGAAGAAGCCCTTCTCGCTGCTGCGTGAGAACGGCGCCAGGAACTCCTCGGCGGTCCAGCGCCGAACCGGCACCAGGCCATCGTGGCGGCCGCCGAAAATCACCGCGTCGGGGTGCAGGATGCGGCGCAACGTGTCGGCGTCGGCCTGGCCGCCGGGCTCGTTGGCCATGGCCTGCCACAGCGCCGAGACCGTGGCCTCGGGCGAGCTGTCCTGCGCCAGTGCGTGAAGTGGCCACGCCAGCATCGCGATCAGGGTCGGCGCGGCCAGTGCGAGTGTGCGTTTCATCGGGCGCCCTGGTCGCCGTCGGCCGGGCGATGGCCGTAGCTGAGCACGCGGGTGATCTGCCACTGATCGCCTTGCTGTTGCCAGATCATGGTGAACTCGGCCAGGCCGTCGCAGCTGTCGCTATCGGTATGGCAGAACCGGTGCGTGCCTTGCGAGATGGCGCCGAAATCCTTGACCGGATGCACGCGGAAGCTGCCCTCGACGCGTTCGCGGCGGTAGTTGCCGCAGGCGTATTTGGCCGTGTTCGCCAGCATGGTCTCGCGGTCCCAGGTGACGCCGCCGGTGTCGTGATAGAACTCCACGTCCTCGGCGAAGTGTTCGGCGTGCTGCTGCAGCCGGGTCGGATCGGCGCAGTGGTTGAAGGCGTCGAAGGCGGTGCTGTCCAGCGCCAGGATGGTGGCGAACAGGTTGTCGTCGACGGCGCCGGCCTCGGCACGGATGTCGGCGGTGATGGTCGCCGTGGCGATGGCAAGCAGGGCAGCGGCAGGCAGGGTCTTCATGGTCGGGGTCTCACGGGCGGGTGATCGATCCGGTGGCCGCAGGCTGTCGCCAGGCCGACGGCAAGCATGGTGGTGGCAGCCATCATCGCGGAGACCGGCGCCGCATGCAGCGGCTGCGTGGCCGACGCTGCCGTGTCATCGGCTGCATGGTGGGTCAACCGGCGGGTGCAGCCGTCACGGTGCGGAAACGCCGTCGATGCGGTCGATGCGCACCACGATCCGGTCGTACTGCTAGTTGCGCAGCTCCACCGCATCGGTGCCGATCAGGCGCACGACCGCGCCCTGGATGGTCTGGCCGCCGACATGCAGGGCCAGGCCGCGCTTGTGCTCGATGCTGTCCTGGAACAGGGCGTGGAAGGCGCTGCGGGCGTCGGTGCTGGAAGCGGTGTCGGCCATGGCGGGACTCGTGAGGGCAAGGGTGAAGGAGAGGGCGATGAAGCTGAGGATGGATCGGCGTGTGGCGTGTTTCATGGCAGCTCCGGTGTGTGTGTTGACGGGTGACCAGTACGTGTCGGTGGCGCTGATCCCGCCATCGCCACCGCCGCCGCGCGATGGCGGCCGGGCAAGGGCGAGGCGGGCAACGCCGGTGTGACTCGCCTGCATCGCCGGCAGTGGCTGGCACGCGGTCATCGCGCGATGACTGCATGCCGCCGACGTTGACGCTGCCAGCTCAGGGATAACCCTGCATGCTGTCGCCGAAGATGGCATCGCCGGGTGTGCCGTTCAGACCGGCGACATCGGCGGTGCCCGGCGTCGGCCACGGAAAGGCCTCGTTGTCGTTGCCGACACTGCCGCGACCGAGCTGTCCACGGTGGTTGCGACCCCAGCAGCGCACGCGTCCGGACAGGTCCAGCGCACAGCTGTGCCGTTCGCCCGCCGCCAGCTGCACCACATCACGGAAGCTGGTGGCGTTGCCGGAGGGGTTCTGGCGAACCTCGGTCATCCAGGCGGTGGCGCTGCCGTTGGCGACGGCACTGCCGATCTGGCCTTGCGAGTTGGCGCCGGTGCAGTAGATCGCGGTCAGCGAGGGGGGATTGCCGAGAACGCCGCTGCGCGCGCAGCTGTGGTGGCCACCTGTGGTCAGCAGGCGCACCGTCGGCAGCGGTGACGCTGCTGCGGTCTGAGCGACGACACCGGGCCAACGCTGGATGGCGGGCGATGGATTGCCGCTGCCGGTGGTGGCGCCAGCGTTGTTTTCGCCCACGGCGTTGCGACCCCAGCAACTCATCTGGCCGGAAGTGGTAATGAGGCATGCATGGGCTTCGCCGGCACTGATTTCGGCGGCATCGCCGACCCGGCGATTGGATCCGTGACTGCTGGCGGAGTAGAGCGCCGGCAGCGCCAGTGCGCTGCCGGCATCGGCGGTACCGGCATCCTGGGCCAGTTCGCTGAAACTGTTGCGACCCCAGCAATGCACGGAGCGGTCACTGCCGCGTGCGCAGGTGAACTCGCGACCGGCGGCGATCTGTACCACGTTGGCCAGCTCACCCGTGGCGGTGCGGACCACCGCGGGGACATGACTGTCGGCTGCGGCGCCGTTGGCGATGGCGACGCCCCAGCACAGCACCTTGCCGTCGTTGCGCAGGGCACAGGTGTGCTGGCCGCCGACGGCAACCTGGGTCATACCCATCAGGTCGGTATTGTTCAGTCGCACCGGCCGCGCATGGGCGCGTCCCAGCGACAGCGCGGCCGACTCATTGCCCAGCGCGCCGGAGCGGTTCGAGCCCCAGCACCAGACCCGGCCGACGGCGGAGACCGCGCAACCGGTTGGCCAGGTCGCGTCCTGGCTCAGCGAGAGCTGGCGCATGTTGCGCAGGCGTTGGCCGTTGCTGGCGGCATCGACGACGTGCACCGGCGTGCCCGACTGCGGCAAGGTCGATCCGGAGGCGCCGCTGCCCAGGGCCCCGAGGAAGTTGTCGCCCCAGCAGGCGACTTCGCCGCCATCGACGAACGCGCAACTGGTGTTGCCGCCAGCAGTGATCTGGAAGGCCTGTCCGGCCTGGGCGTTGTTGGTGATGACCAGCGAACCGGCCAGGAGCAGCAGGGATGCGAGTGAGGTTTTCATGCGTGGATTCTCCGAATGCCCCAGCCGATACGCGCCGCCGTCGTCGTTTCCGCCAACGACAGTCGGCGTCGCTGCCGGCACCCGTACGCAGCGTTCAGGATTCCGTCGGCTGCGCCTGCTGTCGGTCTGCGCGGGAACCATCGGCATGACGCCATGGCGCGATGGCGCTGGTCGGCGCGTGGCTGGCTTTGATCGAGACGACTGGCATGGGCGCGGTCATGCGCGGCGCGTCGCAGCGCGGACAGGCGCTTCGCCGAACCGGATGCGGCAGACGTTGATCGCGGCCGCTGATCGCGCCGGTGACAGGTGCGCTCGTGTCTGCGGCGTGGTTGCCGATCGGCATCGGTCGCGACCACGGTGCCCGCTGGCGATTGGCCGACGGTTGCTCGGCGGGTCAGGCTTGCAGGCGTCGCGATGACCGCCAGCCGCCGTGACGCGAAGAGCGCACGCGGGTCTGGTGATTCCAGCGAACGGTGACGGTCCGGGACATCCGGCCAAGGCAATCGCGACAGCGATGGACTTCCGTGCGGGCTTTGCTCAGCTGGCGGGTTGATTCGTCAGTCTGGCCCTGGCGTTGCCGGCGATCACCACCGGCTGCCCCGGCCGCGCGTATTCGCCGCCGCGCACCACCAGCAGGTCGCCCGGTGCCAGCGCGGTGTCGCCGGCGATCTCGATCATTCCATCCAGTTCGCTGCCTGTTGTGATGGCGACGCGTTCGGTGCGGCCCTCGGCGTCGATGCGCAGCACGTGATTGCCTTCGCGGCGGAAGTTCACCGCGTCGCGCGGCACTGCCAGCACCGCGCGCTCCTCGGCGCTGGGCATGGCCACCTCGACCGCGCTGCCGATCGGCAGGCTGGCGTCGGGCAGGTCGATGCGCAGTTCCAGCTGCCGCGAATGTTCGTCGCCGACCGGCACCAGCGCGGTGATGGCGCGCTGCCATTGCTCGCTGCCGGCACGCACGGTGACCTCGGTGCCGGCGGCGAGATGCCGGACCAGGCCGACCGGCGCGCGTACGCGCACCTGCGCGGTGGCGGTGTCGACTACGCGCACCACCGCAGCGCCGACAGCCAGGTATTCGCCGCGCTGGACGAAGCGTTCGACCACCACGCCGGCGAACGGCGCGCGCACGGTCATCTGCGCGCGCTGGTGCCGCACCTGCGCCAGCAGCGCCTGGGTGGCCTCGCGTTCGCGCAGCAGGATTTCCCGGTCGGCGTCGAGCTGGTCCAGCTGCACGCGCGCGATCGCCTGGCGATCACCCAGTTGCCGGTAGCGCTGTTGCTGGCTGCTGGCCAGATCCAGACGCGCCTGCACCTGCGCCAGTTCGGCACTGACCTGCTGTTCGCGCAGGCGCAGCGCGGTGTCATCGAGCACGGCGAGAGCGGCGCCAGCATCAATGCGGTCACCGACTTCAGCGACCTGCAGCACCCGGCCGCTGGCTTCGCTGGCGGTGCGGGCATCGCGCTGGCTGACGATGTCGCCGCTGGCCCAGTGCCGGCTGAGAAAACCGGTGCTGACCACCGGCGCGACTTCCACCACGGTGGCCGGTGCGGCAGCGGCCGGTGCGGGCGCGTTGGCATCGGCACGTGGCCAGACCAGCAGCGAGGCGAACGCAACGCCGACAACGGCGACGAGACAACTGGTGATGAGCGGGCGCATGGGCGGCTCCGGGAGAATGGCTCAGGAAGTGATGGCGGTGGTTGCCGCCAGTGCGGCAGACGGTGGGCTGGTTGCGGCTTCGTGACGCTGTGCCTGCAGCCGCAGCAGCGCCGGAATCAGGATCACCGTGAACAACAGGCTGAGCAGCACGCCGCCGATCGACACCGCGGCGATGCCGCGATAGATCACCGCGCCCGGTCCGGGGTTGATCGCCATCGGCAACGCGCCCAGGGCGCCGGTCAGTGCCGCGATCAGGATCGGCCGGGTGCGCTGGATCAGTGCCTCGCGCAGCGCCTGTTCGATGCCGGCGCCGTCGACCTGCGCCTGGCGGGTCTGCGCCACCAGCAGGATGGCGTTGTTGGTGACCATGCCCAGCAGCATGATGAAGCCGATCATCGACAACAGGTCCAGGGTCTGCCCGGCGGCGAGATCGAGCAGACGCAGGCCAAGCACGCCGCCGAATACCGCCATCGGCAGCGAGGCCATCACCACCGCGCTGTCGCGCAGCGAGCGGAACATCGCGGTCATCAGCACGAACAGCACCAGCAGCGCGACCAGCAGATTGCCGCCCATGCTGCGCACGACCTCATCCAGCCGGCTGGCGCTGCCGGAGACCTGCACGGCGGCATCGGCCGGCAGCGCCGCGCGCAGCGCCGGCACGATGACGGCATCGATGGTGTCCAGCGCTTCGCCCAGCGACAGGTTGGCCGGCGGGTCCATGGTCAGCGTGACCGTGCGCCGGCGATCGACGCGACGCACCTGGTTGGCGGCGAGCACGGTGCGGATCTGCGCCAGTTCGCCCAGGCTGAGCACGTCGCCGGAAGGAGTCGCCAGTGGTGCCGAACCCAGCTCCTCGATGGCCTGGCGACGGTCGCCGCGCAGGATGATCGGCAGCCGGCGGTCGCCGTCGAAATGCTCGCCCAGCCATTGGCCTTCGCCGAGCATGCGCACCACGCTGGCCAGGTCGGGGCGGCTCCAGCCGCTCTCGGCCAGACGGCGGTCGTCCGGATCCACGCGCAGTTCCAGCGTGCCGGTGCTGGTGCCCGGCCAGATACGCACCTCGGCGCCGGGGAACTGGTCGAGCAGGCGTTGCCGGCCGGCTTCGGCGGCGCTGGCCAGGGCATCACCGTCGGCATGCTGCAGGTCGATGGCGATCGCGCGCGGCGAGCCACCGAAGCCGCCGAACAGATCGCCCTCGCGGGCGGAACCGCGGGTGTCGGGCAGGCCGGTGATGATTTCCTGGCCGATGACCTGTTCCAGTGCGCCGATCTGGTTGGGGTCGACCGGGCGTGCGCCGAGGGTGCCGCCACCGGGCCACACGTACATGTACCAGTTCAGCACCTGCGGCTGTTTCTCGCCGCTTAGGTACGGACGCATGCGCTCCAGGATCACCGGCGCGATCTCCTGGTTGAGCCGGGTCGGACTCATGCCCGGTGCGAACGCGAAGTTGACGTCGATGGCGGCGCGCTTCACCGGCGGCAGGTAGTCGATGCGCGGCACCAGCACCCAGGCCAGCAACAAGGGCAGCGGCACCAGCGCGATGATCCAGCCGATCTGTCGCGCGCGGCTGCGGGTGCTGCGCATCGCCCAGTCGGCGATCAGTGCCCAGCGGCGATCGCTGCCCTGGGCGACGTTGCCGACTGCGCCCATGGCCATGGCCGTCGGCAGCACCGTCACCGCGACCAGCAGCGAAATGCCGACGGCGACGGAAATGGTCAGCGCCAGGTCGGCAAACAGCTGGCCTTCGACATCGCGCATGAACAGCACCGGCGCGAACACCGCCACCGTGGTCAGGGTCGAGGCGACCAGTGCGCCGCCGACCTGTGCCGTGCCCTGCAACGCGGCGTCGATGGCCGACAGCCCGCGTTCGCGCAGTCGCACGATGTTCTCGGCCACGACCACGGCCGCGTCCATGACCATGCCGACCGCGAACGCCAGCCCGGCCAGCGAGATCACGTTGAGGTTGCGGCCGGTGAGCTTGAGCACGATGAAGGTGGCCAGCAGAGACACTGGTATCGCCACCGCGATCAGGCCGGTGGCGCGGGCATTGCGCAGGAACCACCACAGACCGCCGACCGCGAGTGCGATGCCGGCCAGCAGGCTGCCGGTGAGCAGGCCGATGGCGCGGTCGATGAACAGTGCCGCGTCGAAACTCTGGGCGATGTCCAGGCCGATCGGCAGCAGATCGCGCTCGCGCACTTCGGCGACCACGCGCTTGACCTCGTCCAGGGTCGCCAGCACGTTGGCACCGTTCTCGCGGATCACCCGCACGGTCAGCGCCGGGTTGCCGTTCTGGTAGCTGTAGACGCGTTGTTCGCCGCGACGGACTTCGATCTCGGCGACATCGCCCAGCCGCACCGGTCGGCCGTCGCGCCAGGCCAGCACCAGTTCCGACAGGGTCTGCGGCGTGTAGCGGCCGGCGAAGCGCAGCGCGTATTCGCGGCGGCCGGATTCGATCATGCCGGCCGAGACATCGGTGGCGCGTGCCGCCTGCGCGGCGATCTCGGGCAGGCGGATGCCCAGCGCGGCGGCGCGTTCCAGATCGACCGAAATCGACAGTTCTTCCGGCGCACCGTCGTTGATGATGACGCCGGCGACGCCGCTGATTGCCGACAGCCGTGGCACCAGCCGGTCTTCCAGCAAGGTGCGGTAGTCGAAGATGTTGCCGGCGGTTCCCGGCAGCAGCTGCACGAAGAAGAAGGTCAGGCTGTTGTTGCTGCCGTCACCGCCGGCGCTGACCACCGGCGGGGTGGCATCGCGCGGCAGCGGCGGCAACCGGTTCATTCGTGCCAGCACTTCCACCAGCTTGGCGTCCATGTCGCTGCCGACCGCGAACGCCAGGTTGATGGTGCTGCCGCCAGCGGTCACGGTGGAGACCATTTCCTCCACGCCGGGCAGCCCCTGCAGCACGGCCTCGATCGGCTCGACGATCTCCGCTTCCAGCTCCGGCGGCGAGGCGGCGCGCCAGTTGGTCTGGATGCTCATCTGCGGACGCTCGATGTCCGGGAACAATTGCACCGGCAGGTCGAACAGGCTGACCGCGCCGAACAGGCACACCATGGCCACGGCGGCGAGCACGGCGACCGGATTGCGCAGGCAGTTGTCGGTGAGTTTCATGGGCGGTGAGGCTTGCGTTCGGAGGCGCGTGGGGACGACGTGGTCAATGGCTGGTCGGCGGCGTGGCCGGCAGCCAGGCTTCGGCGCGGTCGCGGTAGCTGCGCGAAATCTTCAGTTCGCGGCCGCAGTCCAGCGTCAGCACCGCTTCGCCGTTGCCATGCGGGCGCAGTCCGCGGATACGCCGGGCGTTGACGATGGTCGAGCGGTGGATGCGCGGGAAACGATTGGCGTCCAGCCGCTTTTCCATCTCGGCCATGGTCGCCCGTACAACCACCGTGTCGCCGCCGACATGCACGCACAGGTAGTCGCCGGCGGCATCGATCCAGCGGATTTCGGCCAGGTCCAGACGCAGGCTGCGGCTGCCGTCGCGCACCACCAGCCAGTCCTGATCGCGCAAGCGTTGCAGGGCTTCGGGTTGCAGGGCTTCGTCCAGCGCCATCGCGGGGCGTCCGCCGATCTCGGCGAGCAGGCCGAGCAGATGCGCGCAGTGGCGGTTCGCGCTGCGCAGGGCACGGGTTTCCCGCACCTTGTCCAGCGCCATGCGCAGTCGATCCTCGTCGACCGGCTTGAGCAGATAGTCCACGGCGGCGGCCTCGAAGGCGCGCAGGGCGTACTGGTCGTAGGCGGTGACGAATACCACCATCGGCATGGCCTCGGTCGGCATCGCCGCGAGCGTCTGGAAACCATCCAGCCCTGGCATTTGGATATCCAGAAACACCAGGTCCACCGGCTGTTCGCGCAGCGCCGCCAGCGCACTGGCACCGTCGCCGTGGCGACCGGTGATGACGATGTCGGCGTGCTGCGCCAGTCGCAGTTCCAGGCCACGCCGGGCCAGCGGCTCGTCGTCGACGATCAGGGTACGGATGGCGTTGGCCGCGTTCATGGCAAGTATCCGCTGGGATGGCTGGCTTCGAAAGGCAGACGCAGCACCACCTCGACGCCACTGTCGCGGGTGTGCAGGTCGAGATCGCCGTCGTTGCCGTGGAGCACGCGCAGGCGTTCGCGGGTGTTGCGCAGACCGACGCCGCAACCACCGGGCAGGCCGTCGCCGTTGGCACGGCTGACTCCCGGGCCGTCGTCGATCACCCGCAGCACCAGCGCGTTGCCATCGCGTTCGGCTTCGATGCGCAGGCGGCCACCGGCGATCTGCGGCGCGATCGCGTACTTGATCGCGTTCTCCACCAGCGGCTGCAGCAGCAGGCTGGGCAGCAGCGCGGTCCAGCAGTCGTCGGCGATCTGCGTTTCGATGCGCAGGCGCTCGGCGAAGCGCAGCTTCTCGATGTCCAGGTACAGCATCAGGGCATCCAGCTCCTGACGGAGGGTCACCCGCTGCATGGGATCGCTGTCCAGCGAATGGCGCAGGAATGCCGACAGGCGCTGCACCATGCGGTTGGCGGTGTCGTTGTCGCGGTCGAGCACCAGCGTCGAGATCGCGTTCAAGGTGTTGAACAGGAAATGCGGGTTGAGCTGGTAGCGCAGCATCTTCAGCTGCGCCTGGTGGGCGATGCGGTGTGCGGCCAGCGAGCGCTGCGTCTCGTCCTGCAACTGGCGGTAGTAGCGGATGCCCAGGTACAAACCGGTCCAGGCCAGCAGCACGTAGATGTTGCTCAACGCGAAGGCGACGTAGGCGGCGCGGCTGGTCGGGAAGCAGATGGTGCAGAACTCCAGCATGGCCAGACGCATGGCCAGTTCCATCAGCACCGAGCAGGCCAGTACCGGCGCGATCATCAGCACCAGCATGCGCCGCGGCGGCATGCCCCGGCACCAGCGCAGCAGCTGGCGCAGGCCCAGGGTGAGGATGAAGCCGGCGATGGCGCCGGCCAGCGGCACCACCCAGTAGCCGGCCGGTTTGCCGTGCGCCAGCGCCGCCAGGAAACCGTGGCTGAAGTAGGCCAGCCAGCCGCCGATCTGCAGCGGCCAGAACAGGCCCTCGCGGACGCGAGGACCGTTCTCGGGCAAGTCGTGTGCGCTGCTGGCAGGGTTCGTGGCGGGGCTCATGGCGGAGTTGGACCGTGGTTTGCCTGATTGGTTACGACCCGAAGGGGGCAAAACCGTAACGACTCGCCGCAAACCGGCGACGGTTCGTCGCAGTCGCCGGCAGCAGGGGGTTTTTGGCCGGCGCGCTCGCGCCACCGGGGGCTCGTGTGGTTGCCGTGCAAGTTCATGGACTGGCCGCTGGCTGGCGGGCGTCGTAGGCCTTGACCGCGATGCGCCATTCGTCGCCGTGGCGCAACAGGCTCATGTGGTCGCTGGCCAGCATGTCCGGATAGGCCAGCTCGATCACCGCGCTGGCGACCTGGCCATCGACGGTGATCGAGCGGATCCGGCGCTGGCGCTGCGCTTCATCGGTCGGCACCCGGCGGCTGGCCGAGGCGGCGATGTACTGGCTGGCCGGCCAGTTGCGGTACTCGCCGTCGCGATAACCCATCAACACCGCATCGTCGGCGAAGGCGCGCCGGAAGTGGCGCTCCTGACCGGTGCCGTGGCCGTCGAGATAGGCCTGCAGCGGGATGCGCACGGCGGCGACATCATCGCCGCGGGTCTGGATCGCCGCGGCCTCCGGACGCACGTCGATCACCACCTTGCCGCGGGTGGAACCGTTGCGGTTGTGGCTTTGGGCGGCGACCACCTCGTCCAGGGCGTAGATGCCGTCGATATGCACCCGAAGCTGGCCGGCCGCGATCAACGGCGCCACGCCGAGCAGGCCCTCGCGCACGTTCCACGGCGGACTGGCCGGGCAGATGATGTTCGCGGCACGGCATTGCGCCGGGTCGATCGATCCGGCCAGCGACACCAGCCGACCGCCGGCGCGCAGCACTTGCACCGAGCGGGTCAGCGTTTCGCCGCCGACAGTGTCGACGACGATGTCGACATCGTCCACCACGTCCTCGAAGCGCGTGCTGCGGTAGTCGATGGCCTGGTCGGCACCGAGCGCCAGCACATGCGCATGGTTGCGCGCCGAAGCGGTGGTGATCACGTGCGCACCGCGGGCCTTGGCGATCTGCACCACCATCGAGCCGACGCCGCCGGCGCCACCGTGCACCAGCACGCGGTCGCCTGGCTGCACCTGCGCGCCCAGCACCAGATAGCGCCAGGCGGCAACGGCGACGGTGGGATAGGCGGCGGCTTCCTGCAGGGTGAATGCTTCCGGCCTGGGCACCACCTCGGTCGCGGGCACGGCGACATACTCCGCGTAGCTGCCGGAACGTGCGCGCTGGTTGACGATGCCGGCAACCAGATCACCGCAGGCGATGCCGTCGACACCGGCGCCGATGGCAACCACCTCGCCGGCGAAATCGCCACCTGGCGTGGCCGGGAACGGCAGCCGGCCGGCTTCCTGCAGTTTCCAGTCGACCGGATTGACGCTGGCGTAGTGCACGCGCACCAGCACCTCGCCGGCTGCGGCCACCGGCAACGGCACCGATTCCACACGCAGCGCTTCCGGGCCGCCGGCTGACTGGATGCGCGCGGCGCGCATGGTGTCAGGCAGGGTGGCCGCACAGGTGCCGGACGCCTCGGCAGCGACAGCCATCGGGGACGCCAGCGGCAACAACAGCCAGGACAGCAGGCCGAGCAGGAGACGATGGAGCAGCGTTTCGCAGGTCATGGTCGAACAGGGTCGAAGTGGCGGTGGCCTACTGTCGCCGACCGGATCGGCGTCAGCCAGCGGCTTTCGACGAAGCGTCAGTGTGCTGCGACGAAGCGCTGGCCGATGGCCAGGCAACGGCCCCGACCGGCCACTGGCAAGGTCGCTGCCGCGCATCGGAACCGCTGATACAGGTCGAAACGGGGCGTCGAATCAGGGCGTGTCGATGCGGTCGGTGACCAGGCTGAGCAGACCGTGATAACGACTGTCCGGCTCGTCGATGATCAGCTGCAGCATGCCGTCACGCTGTTGGCGCAGGCGATAGCACTCCTGGTCGGGAGCGTTCTCGTCGCGCACCAGGCACAGGCGATCATCGGAAAGTCGCCAGTGACCGAGCGTGTCGACGCCGAGACTGTCGCGGAAGCGCAGGCTGCCATCAGGTTCGAAGCGCAGGAAGGTGCTGTAGCGACCGCGACCACCGCCCGGTTGCTGGCTGAAGTGGAAGGTGAAGGTGTGGCTGGCGACCGCCTCCTGCAGCGAGGCGCCGCTCAGCAAGTCAGATTCGGGCGCGATCCGGCTGGCGTCGCGCATGCTTTCCAGCGCCGATGCCTGTGCACGCATCGCGCGCTGGTGCTGACGCAGGGCGTACTCACTGTCGCTGGCCAGCGTGCAGCCGAACAAGGTGGCGGCAGCCAGCGCCATCATCAGCACCAGCGCCATCCAGAAAAGAAATGAAGACATGATCGGGCTCGTTGGCTGGTGGGACGCAAGGGCGGTGCGTGAGCGGACGGCGCGCGTTTCGCGACAGGGCATGGTGGCTTCTGCCAGTGGGCGGATACGGTTCGGTACGCACGGGCGCCAGCGATTCCGCCAGCGGCAGATCGGCAGCATTCAGGGGCCGCTGGTTGCGTGTTGTCGTCCAGCCAGCCAGCCAGCCAAGCTGCGTGCGGCGCGACGACAGCATCGGCGACGGGTTGCGAACACCCGCCGCCGGAATGTTGGCCGATGGCCGCCGGTCAGCGGCTGGCCTGGTCGAAACCGTCGGCGAAGATCAGGTCATCGGCCAGATGGCAGTTACCCAGCGTCTGGGTGGTCAGCGCCGGGCCATTCACCGACAGCGGTGTGGCGGTGAGTGTCACGGCGACAGCGAGCGCCGGCCATGGCTCCAGGGTGACACCGGGATCGATCTGGATCTGGAAGCCCTCGTCCGCAGCTTCCTCGCACATCAGGCCTTCGCCATCGCTCAGCCGGACCGTTCGCGCGCTGTCGTAGACCAGCAGACCGTTGTCGTCCTCGTGCTGGCTGCCGATGCCCAGCAACACACGGTCGCCATGGAAGGCCATGCCGCCGCTCGGAAACGGCGCGTGCTGCGTGCCATAGCGTCGCTGCAGGGTCAGGTTCAACGAGGCATCCAGGCGCATCAGTGTCGAACCACTGGACTCGAACTCGGTATTGGCTTCGCCATACAGCCAGTAGCTGCCGTCGTGGAAACCCTGGTCGATGACGTTGAACAGCGGCACCAGCACGCGCTGTGCGGCCGGCCTCAGGTCGGCATCGATGCGATGCAGGTAGTAGAAGTTCGGGCCGAACGCAGTGCGGCGACCGGCCAGCGTCCAGCCGCCGTCCGGGTGCGGCAGCAGGCGCAGCGGCTGGATGCGGATGACGCTGGCGACCGGATGGCGGATGCGTTGCGAGGCACGCACCACGCCGTCGGCGTCGAGCAGGGCGATGCCCTCGGAGGTCACCTGTTCGAACGGGCTGACGGGATGGCTCAGCGCCAGCAGTGCCAGGCGTTCGCCAGACTCGCCGACCAGCACGACGTCGACCACGCGCTCGCCGGCATCGGAAATTCCCAGCGTGGTGCTGCCCAGGATCTGGCCCGTGTCGGCGTCGAGATCGACGATGAGGCCATCGCCGCGATCGCGCACATCATCGACCTGCGTGACCAGTCGCCCGACCAGCGCGATGCGGCCGTCGCCGCCGTCGCGCAACATGGGCTCCTCGATACCGGTCCCGGCGCTGCCGATACGCTGGCTCCACACCGGTTCCAGCGCCGCATTCAGGCGGATCACCACGGCCTGGCGCAGCGACTGGAAATCGTCCGGATCGTGCTCGCTGAGCAGCACCGCGACACCGCCGCCGTCCAGTTTCAGCAACGAACGGGTCTCGAAGGCGAGCTCGCCTTCCGGCGCCAGCAGGGTTTCCTGCACACGCCGGCCGCTGTGGTCGCGGGCGATCAGCCAGGCCTGCTCATGGTTGTCGAGCTGGTCGATCACGGTGCCGAAGCTGAGCCAGTGACCGTCGTCGCGATGCACGACGGCCAGAGTTCGCAGGGTGACGGCGTCGAATTGCGCGAAGTGGGCGTCGTCGACGAAGCGCGGCTGTGCCAGCACCGCACCGGTCGCCAGCAGGCACAGCAGGGTCGCCGTGAAACACCGCGATCGGGGATGGCGAAAGGTGATCAACGCTGTTGTTCCGGACAGGCGCCGTTGCCGGCATCGTCGAAGCCATTGGCGAAGATCCGGTCGCTCGGGCATTCGACAGTCGCGGTCACCGTCACGCTCACCGGCACCACCACCAGCGGCTGCCCGGGATCGTTGCTGCCCACGCACAGCTGCGCGTCGTAATCGCCAGGCTCCAGATCGCCGGCGACGGCATCGGCACGCACGGTGATGGCCAACGACGTGCCTTCGATCACGGTGCCCTGATCCGGCGTCACGCTGAGCCAGGGAATGATCGGCCCGGTACAGGCCGGGCCGTGCCCGGTGAGGGCGGTGGCGCGGATCATCCAGGAACCGTAACGGCCACCGCCGCTGAGCCAGTCGATCGGTCCGGTCTCCTCGTTCTTGCCCAGATTGTCCAGATCCGGATCGGCGTCGTTGGGATTGCCGGAGAAATAGCCGTGCACGCTGGCGTCGGCATCCATGCCGCTGGTCATCAGGATCGGACTGGTGCCACCGGAGGCGAACACATCGCTGTAGCCGATGAACACATCGCCTTCGCCGGGCACAGTGAAATTCACCGGGTACCGCTCGAACACGCCGGTGGCGCCGATCTCGACGAAGTGGTCGCCACCCAGGCGCACCGCGCTCCAGACATCGCCTTCGCCATCGGCGTCGTAGTAGGCGACCAGATTGACCTGCTTGCCGACCAGATCGCCGTTGGCGGTGCCTGGATCCGGCCAGGCCACGGCGATGGAATCGATCACCAGATCCTCGTTGCCCGGCGGCACGGTGAAGCGGTTTATGAACACGGCCGGGTATTGCTGCTGGGTGTTGTTGTAACCGTAGGCGGTTTCGTAGCTGCCGTCGTCGTTGCGGAAGAACCAGGCATCCCAGCGCGGCGCGTGAGCGTCGTCGGAGACCGGCCGCGACAGGATCTGCGGCGCGCGCCACAGGCGGTTGCCCAGGCGATCCCCGGTCGCGCGAGGTGTCGGTGCCAGTTCGACACGGCGACCATGGCCACCGGTTTCGAACTGCAGCGGCTCGCGCTGGTGTGCGTTGGCGATCGTGAGTGTGGCTTCACCGGCGGCATCGGCAGCGGTGGTGATGGCGACGCTGGTCGGCGCCAGACTCATGACCGGCGGGTCCATCCAGACCATCGGCGTCACGGTGAGGCTGTAATCCTCGGCCTGGCCGTAGCCGCTGCTGGAACAGGCGCTGCCGACATCGCTCCACTGCTTGATCACGCGCAGACGGGTGTTGCCGACATAGGCATTTTCCGGAACCGTGATGGTGCCGAGGACACGCACGCCGTCGTCGCCATTGGATGGGCCAAGCAGGCCGATATCGTGTTGTTCGCCGTCCTCGAACTGGCCGTTCTGGTTCCAGTCGATGAACACGCGCACATGGTTGGCCAGCCCGCCGGTGTGGCCCTCGACCGTGACCGGATGGCTGCCGCCGCGTACCACGGTGCCGACAATGGCGGTGAAGTTCTCCAGCGCCGGCGTCGCCCCCGGTGCGGCATCGGAGCGATGGTCGATACCACCGAAGGTGAGCCGGGTGATCGGCTCGACCTCAGCGGCGAAATCGATGGCGCAGTACGGCGCCGGATACGGGCCGCCAGCGGCGTTGACCGTGAGCGTGGCCGAGGTCGGATACAGGTTGTTGCCTAGGGTGGTGCGCATCGCACCGGCCGCAATGGTGCCGGTGTAGCTGCCGGTGCCGATGGTGCGCACGTGCACGCTGGCACGGCAGCTGTCGTTGCCGGGAATGAGCACCGATGAGCTGAAGCGCACGTTGCCGGTGCCGGGATTGGCGGTGAATACGCCCTGGCAATCGAACTGGCGATGCGGCTCGGGCGCCACGGTCATGCCGGCGGGCAGGAAATGGCTGAAGGTCGCGGCCAGTTGCGCCGTCTGAGGCAGGGGATTGGTCAGGGTAATGACCATTTCGGTGGTCTGGCCTTCCAGGATCGTGCCTGGCTCGTAGGACAAGGTCACCGATGGCGTGGGATCACCGGGAATGCTTTCGGTCGCGCGGATGAAACTGCTGCGGTAGAACGGATGCACCTCGACGCCCTGGCGCAGCCAGCCGCTGTCGTTGATCTGGGCGTAGCCCTCGCGTAGCGGTGTGCCCGGTGATTCGTCCATGGCCAGGAAGCGGTCGGGCTGGCCCAGTTCGCCGCTGCCCTCCTGCGGACTCCAGCGCGCGCCGATGTAGACGCTGCCGGCGGTGATGTTGAGTTCCAGCGGTTCCAGCGAGAAGCGCACGAAGCGCAATGCCGAAGGCATTTCCGGGAACAGGTTGGCGCCGTCGGTAGTGACCCGCTGACTGCCCAGCAAGGTGCCGGGGCGGCCGTCGGGACCGTCATCGTCGTAGACCACCACATCGAATTCCAGGCTGGTTTGGTCGGGATAGGCGCTGATGAAGGCGAAACAGGCATCGCTGTAGGAACGCGGATAGATGCTCGGGGTGAACTTGAGCAGATACCAGCCTTGTTGCGCATTGGGCCCCATGCCATAGCCGTTTTCGGCAACGCCGTCGTCCTGGACGACCAGGTTGGGGGTGCCGGGTGCGCACTGGGCATCTCCGGCGATCACCGGCAGGGTCAGCGCACCGGTATCGAGTTGCCCGGACAGCGTGACGAAGTCCGAAGGCGCTGGACCGGCGGTCGCCGCCGTCGCCAATGTGAATAGCATCCCTGCGATCGTGGGCACCGGGCGTTCTCCTGTTCTGGGTGGTTTGAGGGTGGGCATGCGGCGGTGCCGCAGGAGTGCGCGAACAACGGTGGCGCGGCGCTACGTTGACGTGCGTTCGCGACGTGGTTCTGGCGTTCCCTAGAAGCTCTACGCCGCGCGACCGCCAAAACCGCCACTGCCATCACCGGAAACCGCCAAGGCGCGGCGTTCAGCGCAGCAGCGAACGCAGCGCTGGTGCGGTGGCGGCCGCGCGCAGCTCACGACGCAGCGTCTGCAGACGACGCTGGTCGATGGTGGTCAGCACGGTGTCCGGAAACGGGGCCACGGCGTTGTCATGCACAGCCTGGGCTTCCTCGGACCGCCCGTGCTGCAGCAGGCACTGGCTGTGCCAGATGGCGGCAGCGACCATGCTGCCGTGGTCGGCGGCCATGAATGTGCCCAGACGCTGACGTTGCTGTGCCATGTCCTCGGCGGCCCAGGCCTGGACGCCGAGCCGGCATTGTCCACGCGCCTGTTGCAGGCGTGCGGCCAGCAGCGGCAGATGATCCTCGCCGTGGCGTTGCGCCAACACCGCGATGGCGGCTGGATACAGCGGCAGCGCCTCCTCGGCGCGGTCCAGCTCCTGCAGGCCGTCGGCCAGACGGATCGCCGCGCGTGCCGTGTCCGGATGCTGTTCGCCGTGCAGCGCCAGCAGCGCCGCATGCGCCTGGCGGAAACGCGTGACCCCGGTTTCCATGTCGTCGTCTTCGCAGGCGGCGATACCCTGGGTGATCAGCACGTCGGCGAACTCGGCGCTGCCGGCGCCGGCGCTGGCGCCGATGGTGTCGGCCTGACGGTCGATGCGCGCTCGACTGTCGTGGCGTTCGGTCTGCCCGCCACGTGCCAATGCGATCTGGATGCGTAGACGGTCCACCGCCAGCGCCTGGCGACTGTTCGGTCCGTGATGCTGAGCGGTCAGGGCGTGGGCGCGATCCAGGCTGGCACTGGCGCCGTCGAGATCGTGGTCGTTGAAGCGGTCATGGGCCTGGCGGGTCAGCAGTGCGGCGAATGCCGGACTGCGTTGACGGCCGGCTTGTTCAAGGCGGGTGATCAGCGTTGTGCGATCGCGTGCGACATCGGGACTGTCGCCGCCAGCATGTTCGCGCAGGGCCAGAGCCAGCGTCTGCAGATCCAGGTCCTGTGCCGGGTCGATGCCGGCCTGGCGCAATTGTTCCTGTGCCAGGCGGTGTTGCTCGCGCGCCGCATCGGCGTCGCCCAGCGCCAGCAGCGCGTGGGCCAGGTCGCGATGGAGCACGGCGCGCGCTTCCTGCCAGTGGCCGCTTTCCTGATCGAGCGCGGCAAGCACGCGCTGCCCCAGGTTGCGCGCGCGTTCGGGCTGGTCGATGTCGCGATAGGTGCGGATCAGGGCGGTGGCGGCGATCGCCTGCTGGCCGGGCATGTCGCCTAGCCGCATCAAGGTGGCTTCACCGGTACGGTCCAGCAGCGCCAGCAATCGCTGCATCTCGTCCGGGGCGAACTCGGCGGTGGCCATGCGGATCAAGCTGGCCAGCACCTCGGCACTGGTCGAGGCATGGCGCGCCTGGGCTTCGGCCCGATCGCGCTCGAGCAGCACCTGCTGCGCGGCGTACAGACCGATCCCGGCGATGCTTAGCAGCGCCAGCGTCGCCAGCGCCATCGGCAGCCGGTGTCGGCGCGTGAACAGTTTCAGGTGCCACGCCAGTGGCCAGCGCCTGGCCTGGCTGGGTCGCGCCTGCAACACGCGCTCGATATCGGCGCTGAGTTCGGCCACGCTGCGGTAGCGCCGTTCCGGCAGGGGATCGGTTGCGCGTGCGATTACCGCCGCGAGATTGCGTGTCAGCCACGGCGGTGCGGTGTCGCCGACGATGTCCAGGCACTCGAGCAGGCGGCCGAGCTGGTAGATGTCCGACTGCACGGTCACCGGTGCGCCGGCGAGTTGTTCGGGGCTGGCGAAGGCCGGGGTCAGCGCGTCGGTCGAGCCGGGCTGGTCATCGCCATCGGTGCTGCCGCAGATGCCGAAATCGAGCAGACGCGGTTGCCCGTGGGCGTCGATCAGGATGTTGGACGGCTTGATGTCGCGATGCACGACCAGATGCGTGTGCGCGTGGTGCACGGCTTCGCACAGCACCCGCATCAGGTTCAGCACCTGTCGCCAGTCGCCGGACCGGCGCTGGCACCAGCGGTCGATGCGTTCGCCTTCGACCAGTTCCATGGCATACCAGAGCAGGCCGTCGGTGGTTTCGCCGCCATCGTGGATGCGGGCAATGCCCGGATGGGTCAGGCGTGCCAGGACATTGCGTTCATGGCGGAAGCGTTCGGCCTGGCGGCGATCGCGGCGGATCACCTTCAGCGCGACCTGATGGCTGAATTCGCCGTCGTCGCGGCTGGCGCGATAAACCTCGCCGTTGCCGCCACGGCCGATCAGCTGTTCGATGCGATAACGGCCAATCAATGTGCCTGTGACCAGTGTCCGTGTCTGTCCCTGCTGGCGATAGAGGCTGGCGAACAAGGGTCCGCGCAAGGCGCCGCCCGGTGCCAGAAAGGTGTCGTCGCGCCCGCGCACGCGTCAGTTTTCCAGGTACTCGGCCAACCAGCGTCGCGCGGCCTGCCATTCGCGTTGGACCGTGCGCAGCGAACACGACAAGGCTTGCGCGGTTTCCTCTTCGGACAGACCGGCGAAGAAACGGCATTCCACCACCTGCACCTTGCGCGCGTCCTGGCGGGTCAGTTCGGCCAGCGCCTCGTCCAGCGCCACCAGTTCCCGTGCCTGTTCCAGTTCGGCGGCCTGTTGTTCTTCCTCGTTCTCGTCGAACACCAGATCGACATCGACATGGTTGCGCTCGCGCAGGCGCTTGCGTGCGTAGTCGCAGATGATCTGGCGCATTGCGCAGGAGGCCAGATTGAGCAGGTGCTGGCGACTGGTCACGCGTCGCGACGAGGGCCGCGCCAGGCGCAGGTAGGACTCGTTGACCAGCACCGTCGTGCCCAGGGTGGCGATCCAGCGGTTGTGCGCCATGTGCCGACTGGCCAGCCGGCGTAACTCGGCGTGGAAAGCCGCAAGCCATTGCTCGCGCCCGGAGGCATCGGTGATGTCCGGGTCGGGCAGCTCGAACGATTCGGCGAGGCTGGTATCCACAAGGGTTCCGCAACGGTGCGCAGGCCGCCGTGGGCGGCGGGGTCGGCCAGGCAGCGGCGGCGGTTGGCGGGCCGCTGACGGCGGAAGCGATGTCCGTCACGGCGACCCGGCAAGCCGTTTCCGGTTGCCCGTTACGGGAGCATTACGTCCGGGTGAGGCGAAACCCGCCAACCGGTACGCGGGTGGTTTCGTGATCGCTACCGCTGGTCGGGCGCGGGCCTCGGTTGCGGAGGGTGCGGTCGCTATAGCCGGTGCGGCCATAGCGGGAGCGGGACAGCAGCGGCTGGTGCAGCCAGGGCGTGCGGAACAGGTTCATGGGGCGATCTCGTCAGTGTCAGGTGCGTACCGGTACGCCTGACACCGATCGGTTCCGCCACGGCGCGTGGCCGCGTTCAGCGGTTGTTGGCGGACTCGGCGACGTGCAGGCGCAGCAGCGGCGCGTCGCTGCCGCTGGCCGTGGCATGCGGCAGATCCAGAGCCGCCGCGTCGGCGCTCAGCTTCGCCAGCGCCTGCCCGTGGTCTTCCTCCAAGCGCCAGTAGTGCAGCCAGCGGTATTCGCTGAAGTGCAGGGTCTGGGCGTTGCCCAGCCATAGTGGCGAACCGTCGTCGAGCCGGTAGCCGGTGCGCCAGAAGCGCAGCACGTGGCGCTGTCCGGGGTGTTGCTGCGGCTGCCGGACCAGCATCAGCACCTGCGCGCGACCGTAGTGCGAGGCCGGCAGGATGCGCAGCGTTTCCGGCGTGGCGTCGTCGTCCAGGGTCATCAGCAGGTCCTTCCAGCCGCCGGGTTCGGCTGCTTGCCAGCCCGCATCGGCCAAACGTTCGGCCAGCAGTTGCGGATCGCCGACCAGTTGCACGTTCAAGGGCCAGGTCGAGCGGCCCTCCAGCTCGTTGCGCCAGGCCGGCAGCGCGCCGGCGCCGTCGACACGCCACCAGTCGTCGAAACTGCCGACCTGCACCTCCGGCATCGGATCCAGTCGTGTCAGCGTGGCCTCCACGCGCTGCGGTCCGTACCACCACGCGGCCACGGCCAGACTGCCGAAGAAGATCAGCACCAGCGGACGGATCCAGAACGAGCGCACGATGCGGCGGCGATAGGCCAGGCCGAGGATGGCCACCCAGGTCAGGCCGAACAGCGCGCCGCCGAGAATGTCCGACAGCCAGTTGGCACCCAGGTACAGCCGCGCAAAGCCGACCAGTCCGGCGACCAGACCGGCGACGACGTAAGGCCAGACCCGGCGCCGGCCGGGTAGCTCGCGCGCGATCAGCACGGCGAAGAAGCCGAACACCACCATGACCAGAGTGATCGAGGTGGCGGGAAAACCGAAGCCGCCCAGACTGGTCGCCGCCGGTGGCCGTGGCAGATGCAGCAGGTGGCCGACCAGCGCGGTCGAGGCCAGACCGAAGGCGATCGCTGCCAGCCAGTGCCATGCGGCGATGCGCCGACGCCAGAGCAGCCAGGCGAACACCAGCGCGGAAGCCGGCAGCAGCACCGGCCAGTCGCCCAGCGAGGCGGCCAGCGCCATCGCCGAGTCGGCCAGCGGATTGCGCAGCGACAGCATCAGGCTGTGCACGCGATGGTCCAGGGTCAGCGGACCGGCACTGCCGGTGGTGAGGGCGATCAGCACCGTGGCGAAGCCCCACAGCGTCAGCAGCAGCAATACCGCCAGCAACAGCAGCGAGGGCGATTCCGGCCGGCGCGGATCGACCAGCGCCGTGGTCCAGCGCGACAGTTCCGGGTGCCGCTGCGACCAGACCATGAACCGGGCCAGTATCTGGTTGGTGCGCGGCGCCAGCCGGCGCCAGGCGAACACCACCACCGCCCAGATCAGCGCCAGCACGCCGAGCAGCAGACCGATCAGCATCACCAGCCGGCCGGCGATGGCGGCGAACAGCTCCAGCGAGGTGCCGAACACCCAGCCCGGCACCAGGAACACGATGGCCCACAGCACCGAGGCGATTGCGCTGGCCGGCGCGTAGCGGCGCACCGGCACCTTGAGCATGCCGGCGATGGCCGGCACGAACGGGCGGATGGCGCCAACGAAACGGGCGGTCAGGATGGCCTTGGTGCCGTGCCGGCGGAACATCACCTCGCTGCGTTCGATCCATTCCGGATAGCGCGCGAACGGCCAGCGCTGGCGCAGCGCTGGTCCGTAGCGATGGCCGACCCAGAAACTCAGGCCATCACCGAGGAAGGCGCCGGCGGCCGCGCAGATGATGGCGTAGCTGCCGTCGATGTGGCCGGTGCCGACCAGGGCGCCGACCGCGAACAGCAGCGGCATCGCCGGGATGACGATGCCGACCAGGATCAGCGCGTCGCCAAAGGCGATCAGGAACACGATCAGGCCGGCGATCCAGGGATGGGTCGCCAGCCAATCCGCGAATCGCTCCAGGCCGGACAGGTCCATGCCCGGAATTATAGGTTCGGCAACGCGTCGTTCCGGTGTCGCTCGACCAAGGTGGGATTCCCGTCCGGTTCATCCAGCGCTCGGGACCGGCATCGTTTGTGGCCGCGAAGCCGTCGGCGCGCCGCGGCATGCCCATCAGGTGGTCGGTGTGCGATCGGCATTCGAAGCGGGTTCTGTCTCGATTGCCGATTCCGGGACGACATGCGGGGCTTGCCCCACATCTACAACCTCGCTCCGTCGATTCATGTCGCGCCTGCAGATGCGGGGCTTGCCCCGCTTGCAACTCTCAACGTCGCCGCAACCAGCGTTGCGGATCGACGCTGCGGCCGCGCTCGCGCAGTTCGAAGTACAGCGCCGGCATCGATTCGCCGCCGCTGCGGCCGATGCGGGCAATGGTCTGGCCGTCC
Source organism: Lysobacterales bacterium (assembly GCA_035911475.1). Classification (GTDB taxonomy): domain Bacteria; phylum Pseudomonadota; class Gammaproteobacteria; order Xanthomonadales; family UBA2363; genus Pseudofulvimonas. Next base: position 40,394 of record JAMHVM010000021.1, read on the forward strand.
TGCACCCAGCTGCCTTCGGCGGCGAGCAGCGCCTCGTTGTGGCCATACAGACTCATGTAGCCGTCGCCGTGGTCGACGATCAGCAGCAGGCCGTAGCCGCGCAGCCAGTCGGCGTAGGCGACCCGGCCGTAGCCGATGGCGCGCACCGGATCGCCTTCGTTGCCGGCGATGCGCAGACCGTCGCCGCTGCGCTCGCTGCGACCGTCGGCCGGCCAGGCCAGCTGGCCGCGACGGCGCGCGAATGGCTCCGAGCCCTCCAGCGTGGCCGGCAGGTCGGCGAAGATGTCACGCAGGCGCTCCAGCAGTTGCACCAGTTGCCGTTCGTCGCGGCCCAGCGCCGCCAGGCGCTGGCGCTGGTCGTGCAGCTCGCGCCGGATCGCGTCGAGCGCGGCTTCGCGTTCGGCCACGGCGGTGACCAGTTGCTCGCGTTCCTGTTCGGCCGCGCTGCGCTCGCGTTCAAGACCGGCATTGGCGCTGTCGTGGTCGGCCTGCAGCTGCACCAGCTCCGCCAGGTTGGCGCCGAGCTGGTCGATATGCGCCAGACGGCCGTCGCGCAGCAGCCGGCTGTAGCCGAGCACGCGCGGCAGCGAGGCATGTTGCTCCGGTGCCAGCAGGGTCTTGCCGGCAGCCTGCCGGCTGCGCCGATGGTCCAGACGCAGCAGCGCCGCCAGGGCGGCGCGTTGCCGGTCGAGATCCGCCTCGACCAGCACCTGGCGCTCGGCGATGCCGATCAGGTCCTGCTCGTGGCCTTGCCGACGCTGGTCGATCTGCGCCAGGGCGCGCTGATGATCGGACACCGCGCGTTCGGCCGCCGCCAGTTGCGACACGGCCGTGTTCTCGGCCAGCTCCCCGGCCCCCAGGCCATCCTTGAGCGCGGTGATGTCGGCACGCAGCTTGGCCAGCGCCTGCTCGGTGTCCCGGGCCTGACGTTCGCGCTCGGCCGCGGTCTCCTGCGCCGGCAGCGTCGCCACCGCGGCCAGCAGGAAGGCCAGGGCCAGCAGCGCCAAGCCAAGTCGACGGAACACCGGCGGATTCACGGGACCCGGACGCCTTCGCACCGCCGCAGGAGCGGGCGCGCGGTCAGGACAAGGTTGGTCGGAAGGGCGGTGCAGGGCATGTACCGTCAGGCTGTTGGCGGCGGGCATAGTCCGATGGTCATCCATGACCTGCGGGACATGCCATGACGCGAACCGGCTGGCATTGTAGGGCGCGTCAAGCCGGCACAGGACACCGCCGGACCCGGGTGTCGGTCGGACACCGCGCAGCAAGGAGGGTCAAACCCATGAACAGCGTATTTCGTCGCTCAACCGTCGCCTCGTTCGGCGTCGCCGTGTGCCTGGCCTCGCTGGCCGCCATGGCGCAGTCGCCGCGCGGCATCAGCAAGGTCAACGGCGGCATCACCGTCGATGCCGGCGAGACGGTCGGCAACCTCAGCACGGTCAACGGCGGCATCCGCATCAACGCCGACGGCGTGGCCGGCAAGGTCAATACGGTCAATGGCGCCATCCGTCTGGATGAAGGTGCGCGTGCGCAGAGCGTGGACAGCGTCAATGGCAGCATCCGCCTGGCCGAGAAGGCCACGCTTACCGGCGGCATCAACGGCGTCAACGGCGCCATCACCCTGGCACCGCAGGCGCGCGTCGATGGCGATGTCGACAATGTCAGCGGCACCATCACCCTGGATGCGGCGCAGGTCGGCGGCTCGCTGACCACGGTCAACGGGCCGGTGCTGATCGGTTCGGGCAGCGTGGTCGAAGGCGGCCTGACCGTGAACAAGCCCAGCGGCATGTCGTTCGGCAACAAGCCACCGCGTGTGGTGATCGGCCCCGATGCCGAGGTGCGTGGTGATCTGGTGTTCGAGCGCGAGGTCGAACTCTACGTGCACAACAGCGCCCGGGTCGGCCGGATCGAAGGCGCCAGCGCGCAGCGTTTCAGCGGCAGCCAGCCGTAAGCTTTGGCCACCATCGACGGCATCGGAGATCCGATGCCGTCGATGGTGCGATTGCCGAGCAGGCATTCCGGAGCATCCCCGGCCATCGGCGGCGTTATGCCTGCTTTGCGCAACGCATCGGCTGCCGCGTGGCGCTGACCGCCGCTATCAGTCGAGACGCAACGAAACGAGATCGGGCGCCATCACGGCGCCCGGTTGTTTTTCAGATGTGCGGCGCTACGCACTCAGGCGATCAGAACGAATACTCGGCGGCGACGCTGAGCATGGAGGAGGCGCGCTTGGGGCCTTCGAATTCGGCGCCGGTGTCCGGATCCCAGAGGTCGCCGGTCTTAGCGCGGAAATAGTCGTAATGCACGCCGACGCTGAAGTTCAGCGTGGCCTGCCAGCCGGTGCCGACGCCGGCATACCAGCTGTTGCGGCCATCGTTGCCGCCACTGCGCAGCCCCAGTTCCTGGCCAACGCTGTTGTAGTAGCGGGCGTTGTTGTCCGAGGCACGGAAGTAGCCGCCGCGTGCGCCCAGATACCAGGCCTGAGTCACGTTGAAGCGGGTGTTGGCGCCAACATGCCAGCCGCGCAAGGCGTTCTCGCTCTCGCGCTCGTTGACCGGGTCGCCGTCGAAGACGTTGGTGATGGTGATGTTGCCCAGGTCGGCGTAGCCGCCCTCGATGCCCAGGCCCCAGGCCTGCCCGATCTTCCAGCGATAACCGGTGGCCAGGCCGTAGCCGGTTCGCCGGCCCTCGGCACTGCGGAACAGGTTGAAGTCACCCGAACCGAAGGTGTCGGCGGTGCCGCCGTCGGTGCGACCGACGTTACCGGACACGAACCAGTGGCCTTGCCCGCTCTGCAGATCGGGACGATAGGTGTCGCCGGCGGATTGTGCGAACGCGGCCGGCGCAGAGAGCGCGATGGCGAGAGCGGCGGGGATCATCAACTTGTGCATGGTCTTGCTCCTGTCTGTTTCATGTTGGTGCTGATCCGGACGGGATCTGCACCAGGATTCACCTCGCTGTCCGTTCCAGGTTTGCGAGGACAGACAGTTAAGCCAAACCAGACTGAAGCCGGATCGAACATCGACGATCGATTCACGACGCGAATTCAAGCCGCATTCAAGCGCGTCATGCGCCTGCAACAATCGTTGCGACGCATCGTGCGTTACACGCGATGGCGATCATGCAGGCTGCCCATTTGTCGGGCTGTCTGCCGGTTTACAAGCCGACCGGATCGATTGCGGCGACCTTCGCGGGCCGGCGATTCAGAGCGTCGAATCCGACCCGATGCGATCGATGCGCAGGCGTTGGGTGACATCACCCGGCGGACTTGAGCGCGCTGCGGCGGTGGTGCTTGCGGCCGTTGCCGCAAACCGCGCGACGTTGTCGGACTGGCCGAGTCTTCCTGTCGCGGGCCGATCACGGCGGACGCTGGAAGAAGACCGGCCGACCGAAACGCGGGGTTTCGGTCGGCCGGTCGGGTTGCCGACAGGACGCGGAGAGAGAGAGAGTTCGTCTGCCGGCGGTTGCTGCTGGGTGCCGATGCGCTGTCAGCCGCCGGGACCAACCACGCGGCCGGCGGTCGGCGAGCCGCTGCTGGCGGCGCCGGTCCAGCGCACCGGGTTGTAGTAGATCGGATAGTCGGCGCGGGTATCGCTGCCCGGCGAATGACGGTAGCCACCCTTGTAGGCCACCGCCTGGATGTTGCCGGTGTTGTGGATCATGAACATCACACAGCCATCATGGCTGACGCCCTGGGTGATGCCTTGCGCGGAGCCGGGCAGGCACTTGTTGAAACTGGCGCCGCCGGAGGGATTGCTCAAGGTCATGGACGCGGCGTGTTCCTGGTTGCGGTCGTCGATCGCCACGATCGCGCCGACCTGCTGGTGCGAGATGTCCTGCGTACCCAGATTCTTGTAGGTGTAGCGGACATAGACCGGACGCGCATCCTTGAGCTGGGGCGGAATCTGGAAACCCTGCAGGTCCGATACCGAACCTTCCTCGACCGAGGTGACCGCGAACTCGATCGGCACATCGGCGCCATTGGGAATCAGGTGCGGCACCACAGCCTTCTCGCCGATCGCGAGTTGGGCGCCGGGCTTGGCAAAGTCCTGCGCATGCGCGGCTGCCGACACGGCGAGAACAGCGGAGACGGCAGCGGCGATTTTGATCAGCTTGGTCATCGAAATCTCCTGAGGTTGGCGAACGTGGTTCCCGATGCCCGTCGCAGCGACGCTGACGTTGGTTTCGACGCTGGCGACGACGACATCGCGGCGCAGTCTCGAAGCCGTTCGCTGAATCGATGGCCACCGATGGCGCTCCTGCAGCGCTCGATCGCCGCGACAGCGTGTGTCCGCGCAGCGCGGCTCGTTCACGCGCTCGAAACAAGCGCGTCGTGCGAACTGCAGGCAGTACCGACTATCAAGCGCTTGCGCGTGTCATGAAATCGACCCATACACGCCGCCTTGGCAATTGCCACGACGCAGTGAAGGCGCGTGAGGCGCAGCCGCCGGCATCGATACTGGATGGGTGCTGACTGGACGCTGGAAACCGTCGCGCAACCGGTGTCCGCAGCGGCCCTCAGATGATGCGCAAGGTGATCGCCTTGAGCACGGCGCGGGTGCGGTCACGGGTGCCGAGCTTGTCGAGGATGGTCGACACGTAGTTCTTCACCGTGCCTTCGGCCAGGAACAAGGTCCGCGCGATCTCCTTGTTGGAGTAGCCGCCGGCGAGCAGGCGCAGGATCGCCACCTCGCGCTCGTTGAAGGTTTCGCTGGGCTCGCTGTCGTCATGAAAACGATAGCGGGCGCGCACCGGATCGGTACTCACCGGCTGCAGCAAGGTGTCGCCGGCGGCAACCCGGACGATGGCGTCGCGCAGGTCTTCCGGCGCGGCGTCCTTGAGCAGGAAACCCTGGGCACCGGCCTGGGTCGCGCGCAGCAGCAGGTCGCTGTCGTCGAAGGTGGTCAGCAGAAGCACCGGCGTGCGGTCGCCGCGTTCGCGCAACCGTTCCAGTGCCTGGATGCCGTCGATGCCGGGCATGCGGATGTCGCTGAGAACCACGTCAACGGTTTGCGTGGACAGCTGCGCCAGCAGTTCCTCGCCATCGCCGGCTTCGAGCGCGATGCTGATGCCCAGCGATTCCAGCAGCACGCGCAGGCCGGCGCGCACCAGCGCCTGATCATCGGCGAGGGCGATGCGCAGCGCTGCGCCGGAGGCCGGTGCCGCGCTCATGGCGTTGCCGGCAACCAGCCTTGCAGATGCACGCCACCGGTGCCGGTGCGCTGGACGCGCAGGCCGCCGCCGAGACCTTCCAGCCGCTCGCGCATGCCGGTGAGGCCGTTGCCAGGCGTCAGCGGCCCATCGCCACGACCGTCGTCGCGGACATCGATCTGCAAATGGTCGCCTTCACGGCGCAGCACCAGCCACAGGTTCTGCGCCTGCGAGTGCCGGGCGGCGTTGGTCAGTGCTTCCTGTGCCGTGCGCAGGATCGGCTCGGCCTGGGCGAGCGTGACGGACTGCGCATCGGCGGCCACCTCGACATGCAGGCGCGGGCGCGGGAACGGTTCGGCCAGTGCGGTGAGCAACTGGCGCAGGTCGATGCCTTCGTCGGCGCGGATCTTCTCGACCAGGGTGCGGATGTCGGTCAGCAGTTCGTCGGCCAGTTGCGCACACAGCCGGGGTTCGGGGGCGTCGGCGAAACGCGGATTACGCGCCAGCGCGGTCAGGTTGAGTTTGAGCGCGGTCAGCTTGTGGCCGGCGACATCGTGCAGCTCCCGCGCGACGCGCAGGCGTTCGTTGTTGCGCGTGCTTTCGGCCAACAGTTCACGGGTGGCGATCAGGTCGGCATTGGTCGAACGCAGCTGCTCGGTCATCGCCTGCGCCTGCGCGGCGTAGCGCATCACCATCGCCGCGAAGACCTGGAAGCTGACATAAGCGAACAGGTACAGCAGCTTCCAGTGCTGCGAACCCGGCCAGACCACCAGGATCACCAGGGCGGCGGCCAGATTGATCGCCAGCAGCGTCGCCAGCAGGGCCGGCCAGTTCATCCGGCTGGCCAGCATGGCGCTGAGCAGCACCAGCAGGATCGGCGATGCACCCTGCGGCGTCAGCGCAATGGCGATCAGTGCGGTGACGGCGCCTAAGCCGCCCAGTACCAGCGTGCTGATCCAGCTTCTGCGCTCGTGCACCAGGTGTTCGAGCATGAACACGGCCAGGAAACCGAGCAGCGCGATCCGCAGCGTCCAGGCGTCGGCCGGATCAACCCGGGCCATGGTCGACAGCGACGCGGCCCAGACCGAGCCCCAGGCGGCGTAGGCGGCCAGCGACAGCGGTGACACCAGGGCGAGCAGGCGATTGGGCGAGGTCATGGCCATGCCGCCATGGTCGCCCGGCGATGCGACGCCAGGCAACGGCTTGGAGGCAGAAAGTGACTTCCGGCAGGTCGCATCAATGACCACCGGCAACTGGCGACCAGGCCCGCGGCAGGCAGCATGGCAGCCGTGTTCGATCCCTTCCCTTGCTGCCAAGGAGTACGCCATGCATCGCCTGATCCATTTCACCCGCCGCCTGTCTCGTCTGGTTGCCGTGGTGTCGCTGCTTTCCGCGGCCGCGGCATCGGCTGCCGATCTCACCGTGCGCATCGACGGCGTGCGCAACCAGGTCGGTCAGCTGATGCTGTCGCTGGTCGACTCGTCAGCAGGCTGGGAAAACCAGGTCAAGCCAGTGGCGGGACGTCAGGTGGCCGCCGATGCCAAAACCATCGAACTGGTGTTTTCCGACCTGGTCGCCGGCGACTACGCGCTGATGGTGTTCCATGACGAGAACGACAACGGCAAGCTCGACAGCAACCTGATCGGCATGCCGGTCGAGGGTTACGGCTTCAGCAACAACCCGCAGGTCATGCGCAAGCCGACCTGGGACGAATCGCGCTTCACGCTGGCCGAGGACGGTCAGGTCGTGGTCATCGACCTGCGTTGAGCGGAGCCGAGTCCATGAACCGTCGTCGCTTCCTGCGCAACCTGCTTTCCGGCGCCACCGCGCTGGCGCTGGCTCCGGCCATGCTGCGCAATCCCGCGCTGGCAGGCGATCCGGCCCAGTTCGCCCGCGGTCTGGCCGAGCATCCCTGGCTGGCCGGCTGGAAAAGCGTCGGTGCCGAATCGTTCGGTCCGACCACGCTGGCGATCGAGGGCCGGTTGCCGGAAGGATTCTCCGGCACCTTGTACCGCAACGGACCGGCCTGGATGGAGCGCGATGGGTTCCGTTACGAGCACTGGTTCGATGGTGACGGCATGGTCCACGGCTGGCGCTTCGGGGACGGTACTGTCGCGCACCGGGCGCGCATAGTCGCCACGCCCAAGTTCCTGCGCGAGCGCGCCGCCGGCCGCTTCAACACGCTGGCCGCCGGCACCGAAGTGCCGAACCTGGAGCCGATCCGCAACAACGACGACGCCAACACCGCCAACACATCGGTCACCGTCATCAACGGCCGCCTGTTCGCGCTGAGCGAGGCCGGCTCGGCCTTCGAGCTGGACCCCGACGAGCTGGACACGCTGGGTCCGATCACCTGGCGCGACGATCTCAAGGCGCTGCCATTCTCGGCCCATCCGCTGCGCGATCGCGACGGCTCGGTGTGGAACTTCGGCCTGGTCAGCATGATGGGCGGTGCCGGCCTGCTGGTCTGGCACATCGGCGCCGACGGCGTGCTGCGTTCGGCCGATCTGCTGGACACGCCGATTCCCGGCTACCTGCACGCGTTCGCCATGACCGACCGGCATCTGCTGTTCGTGCTGATGCCGGTCGGCTTCGGCGACGGCCGCTCGTTCTTCGAGCGCATGCGCTTCCAGGCCGAGCAGCCACTGCGCATCGCCGTGGTCGCCAAGGACACGCCGACCGAGGCGCAATGGTTCGAGGCCGATTTCGCGGCCATCTACCACTTCGGCGACGCCTACGAACGGCGTGGCCGCATCGTACTGCGCGCGGTGCAGCACGCGGATCTGGAGGAGGCACGTTCGCCCATGCGTGCGGCCATGCATGGACAGCCCGATGCGCATGGGGGACATGGTCGCCTGGCGGAGCTGCATCTGGATCTGCGCTCGGGTCGCGCACACTGGCAGGACACCGGCGTCGAACGGATCGAGTTTCCGCTGTTCGATCCCCGCACCGCCGGCAACCGCGCCGCGCGGCTGTATGCGCCGACGGTCAGCGGCGAACACGAGGCGCCGTACTTCAACGCGGTGGCCGCGTACGACGTCGACCGCGGCCGGCGCCGGCTGCATCGCTACGGCAGCCAGGTGCTGGCCGAGGAGCACGTGTTCGTGCCGAAACCCGGGCGCGCGCGCGTGGACCAGGGCTGGCTGGTCGGCACCTTGCTGGACAGCGCCCGCGGCCGCACCGGCATCGCGGTGCTCGATGCCGAGCGCGTCGACGATGGCCCGCTGGCCACCGCCTGGCTGCCCTACACCTTGCCACTGGGCTTCCACGGCCATTTCCAGCCGACCTGATCAGCGGAAACCACGATGACCATGAACCTGTTGCTTGGCGCGCATATCGCCACCGGTACCGTTGCGCTGATCGTGTTCTGGCTGGCCGCCGCCATGAAGAAGGGCACGCCGGCACATCGCCTGATCGGTCGCTGCTACCTGGTGATCATGGTGCTGGTGTTGCTGACCGCGGTGCCGTTGGCGGTGCAGATGCTTGAGGCCGGTAGACCGGTCATTGCCACCTTCCTGGGCTATCTGGTGCTGATCACCTCCGGTGCCTGCTGGAGTGCCTGGCGGGCGATCCGCGATCGTCAGCGGCGCGAGCGCTACTTCGGTGCCGGATACTGGTTCTCGGCGGTGCTCATCGCGGTGGCCGGCGCCGTGGTCATGGTCACCGGTATCCGCGTGGGTTCGACACTGCTGGTCGTGTTCGGTGCGATTGGGGTGTTCGGGCTGTTCGATGCGGTGCTGCGCTACCGGCGAGCACCCGGTGATCCGCGCTGGTGGTTGCGTGAGCACTACGGCGCCATCATCGGCAACGGCATTGCGGTGCATATCGCCTTCCTCGGCATCGGCCTGCGCAATGCCTTTCCCGGGATCGATCCGGCGTTGCTGCAGTCGCTGAGCTGGTTCGGACCGCTGTTGATCGCCGTGTTCGTCGCGGTGCGACTCAACCGGCGCTACGGCAAACCTGGCGCCGCTGCGCTTGCGTTGTCGCGGCCGCCCGTCGCGATCTGAGCGCCATGTTCATGGGCGGGACCGGTTGCTGGTTCTGCCGGCGCGGTACCGGCCCGGCGCAGCGGGCACCGGTCGCAGCCGGTACGCGCCGGCACCGCTCTGCGATCGCCAACGCGCGCTGATCCCCGGCATCGAAAGGTGCCGGCTTTCCGGCCGGCTCGGGCGTGGCGTGTACACTCGCCCATCCGCGCCTGGCAATGCGCCCGGCAACGCGCGCGTGGCAGGGCGGGTCTTCATCACAAGCACCCGAGGGAAGCTCATGCGTCAGATCGCCATCGTCTGCGCCGTATCCATGGTGTTGCTGTCGGCCTGCAAGGGGCCGGAGCAGGCAGCACCGGCGGCGACCACCGAACCGGCTCCGGCCGAACCCGCTGCCGCACCCGCAACCGCGGAAACCCCGGCATCGACCCACACTTTTGCCAGCGCCATCACGGCCGAGGATTTCGCCGAGCATGTGCGCATCCTGTCCTCGGACGCGTTCGAAGGGCGCGGACCGGGCACTGCCGGTGAGCGCAAGACCACCGCCTATCTGGTCGAGCAGTTGCAGCGCATCGGCGCCAGGCCGGGCAACGGCGAGAGCTGGTTCCAGGCCGTGCCCATGGTCGAGATCACCGGCAGCCCGGAGACCGAGCTGTCGGTCCGCTTCGACAAGGGCGACGGCATGGATTTCGCGTTCGGCGAGGACATGGTGGTCGGCAGCCGCCAGAACAAGCCGGAAGTCTCGCTGGAAGACAGCGAACTGGTGTTCGTCGGCTACGGCATCAACGCGCCGGAGCAGAACTGGAACGACTACGAGGGTCTCGACGTCAAGGGCAAGACCGTGGTCGTGCTGATTAACGACCCCGACTTCGATGCGCCTGAAGGCGCCGAGACGCCGTTCCGCGGCAAGGCCATGACCTACTACGGCCGCTGGACCTACAAGTACGAAGAGGCCGCACGCCAGGGTGCCGCCGGCGCGCTGATCATCCACGACACCGCACCGGCCGCATACGGCTGGGAAGTGGTACGCAACGGCTGGTCCGGGCCGCAGTACGACCTGCCGGCCAGCGAGGACGGTTCGCGCAAGCTCGATGTCGAAGGCTGGCTGACCGGTGAAGCCGCTGCCGAGATCTTCAGCGGTGTCGGTCAGGATCTGGACGCACTCAAGGCCGCGGCCAAGCAGCGCGGCTTCAAGGCAGTGCCACTGGCAGCCAAGGCCAGCACCACGATCAAGAACCAGATCCGCGAAGCCACCTCCAACAATGTGGTCGGCCTGATCGAGGGCAGCGAGCGTCCCGACGAGTACGTGCTGTACACCGCGCACTGGGATCATCTGGGCCGCAGCTTCTCGGCACCGGGTGGTGACGGCATCTTCAACGGCGCCATCGACAACGCCACCGGCGTGGCCGGTGTGCTGGAGATCGGCGAATTGTTCGCCAGCGAAGGTCACCGGCCCAAGCGTTCGGTGGTGCTGCTGCTGGTGACGCTGGAGGAGTCGGGTCTGCTCGGATCGCGCTACTACGCCGAGCACCCGCTGTTCCCGCTGGAGAAGACCGCCGCAGCGCTCAACATCGACGCCATGAACATGGTCGGTCCGACCAGGGACATGGTCATCGTCGGCTACGGCAACTCCAATCTGGATGACTATCTGGCCGAGGCGCTCAAGCCGCAGGATCGCATCACCGTGCCGGAGCCGACCCCGGAGAACGGCTTCTACTTCCGCTCCGATCACTTCAACTTCGCCAAGAAGGGCGTGCCGGCGTTGTACGCCAATGGTGGTCCGGACCACATCGAGAAGGGCCGCGAGTTCGGCATGTCGCTGGCTGCCGACTACGTCGCCAACCGCTACCACAAGCCGGCCGACGAGTTCGATCCGGACTGGGACCTGCGCGGTGTAGTCCAGAATCTCGAAGCCCTGTACGCCGTCGGCGCACGCATCGCCGGCGAGGACAGCTGGCCGCAGTGGTCGCCGACCAGCGAGTTCCATGCCCCCGGCCAGGAGCTGGCAACCAAGCGCGGCAACTGATCCATCACGCCCAGGTTGCGCGTTTTAGCAGGGTCTCTATGCCCTGCTAAAACGCGTAGCCGTGCTTTTTTTCAGAAGGGTGGAGGACACCCGGCGTCCTGTGAGCATTGGACGTAGGCGTCGTAGCAAGCGATGTATTCAAGTGAATGAATGCTGTGGCCGTGCCGACATTGAACAAACTGTTGCCAGCAGTATTGTTGCTCCCAAGCCTCGCAGGTCGCGTAGACGGTTGAAGACAGCAAAGCGAAGAGAAGCGCCGATGCAGCCGCGACAAGTACTTTTCTTTTGCTCATGATCATTCCCTATTGCAACCAAGCCGCTCAATTGCGGCAAAGGGAAATTTGCTTCATGTTTGCTCCTAGAACTGTGATTGGTGTCGCAGTTGCTTTTTCCGCTTACCAGCCTGTCCAATCCACGGATGCGTGCGCTGATCATGCTGCAAGCCACTGATTGGTAGAGCGATGTCATGGCGAAGAATGCGGTGCAGTTCCGAAGGGCGTAAGTCTGCTCCGGTTCCAGGGCGCTCCGGGACGCAAGTGCAGTGTCAGGAAGCGTTGATCGCGTGGAGTTCGCCTCAGGGTTGGCGCTGTGATCATTGAGGTGATCGCGGCCACTTCGGGTTGTCGACACGGGCGATCTGGCAGTGCAATCGGTGCAAGCGGCAGATGTCCCTGGCCTGCGGCACCTTGCTGGCACACATGCAATGACCCACCGATTTCCTGCTCAGGTACTACTTTCCGAAGGAGGGGCCGTAGACTGCTGGTTGTCGATTCGACAACGGACGTCAACGCGGGCGGTAGGGCCGCAGCGCCCGGATCAGCAGACCGATGCCGCCGAACAGCAGCACCAGCATGGTGAGCGTGTTGAACAGGCTGGTCGGCCGGAAGTAGATGCGCATGTTGACCAGCACGCCGGCCAGGATGATCGTCACGCCGGCGATCAGCAGCAGCCAGCCGACAGTCGACCGGTTGTCAAAGAACAGCACCGTCACACCGACTAGGAACGGGATCAGCGACAGCCCGAAGCTGTTGTAACCCCAGACCATCCAGTGTCCCCCGGTGACCACGACCTGGTTGGTCAACAGCCAGCCGCCGGCAACGGCCATCACCACGCCGATCAGGAACAGGATCAGCCCGCCATCGCTACCACCGGCTCCACGCATGCTTGTTCTCCCGAGATCTACGGAAACAGGATCGCTTCGGGCGCTGCCGGGATCGCCCGTCAAGCCAGTGGCTGAGGGTGCCGGCAGCACACAGGCCCGAAGTGTAAGCGTTGTGCCGATGTATTCCGAGCATCACCGGCGCGCGGCCGCTGCCCGGCAGCGATGTCTCGCAGCGCGTTACTCGGCGATCGAGCGCACCGGCAGCTTGATCCGCTCGCCCGGATCGTGGTCGACGCGCGCGCTCAGCACCTTGCCGCCGTACTCGTAGTCGATGTCGTAGGCATAGACTTCCTCGACGCTGTCGGTGACCGTCCTGCAGACCGTTTCGGTGCGCGACTCGGTCTGCTGGTTGCGGCGCTGGTTTTCCTCCTGGATCTTGCGTCCGGCCACGACACCGCCGATGGCGCCGGCAACGGTGGCGGCATCGCGACCGCGACCGCTGCCGACCTGGCTGCCGGCAACACCGCCGATGACGCCGCCGATCACTGCGCCAGCGATGCGGTTGTCGTCCTTCGGGGCTCGCGCGTAGGTCTGGGTCTGCTCTTCACAGACTTCGCGCGGTGTATCGACGCTGCGTTTCACCGGCTTCACCGCGACGACCTGCGCGTACTGGTCAGCGCTGGCCGCAGCCGGATGATTGCTCGCCGGGCGCGAGGTGGCCGGCCTGGCCGGCGCCACCGGTGTCGTTGGCGACGCTGTCGGGGCGGCCACCGTCGGCGGTGTGGTCAGGCCGGTGTCGACGCTGGCCTGGGTGTCGCCGTCGGCAGCAGCGGGAAGCTCGTCACGCGGATAGCTGGCGGTTGATTCGGCTGACGCCGCAGCGGCCTCGTCAGCCGTGATGGCGGTCGCATCAGCCACGGCCGCGGGATCGCCGGTGGCGGCCTGCTGGCCGCAGCCGGCAAGCAGCAACAGCGCCGTGGCGAGGCTCAGGCCACAAAGGACCGGGGTGGCGTGGAATCGCGTGATCATGGCAATGGCTCCGAGGGGTCGCGTTGGACCGGGCAACTATGGCGCCGCCGAACTGAACACTTCCTCGACCGACGATGTGGTGATCGGGTGGTAGCCCGGTCGGGCCTTGGCAAAGACTTCCCGTGCCCATTCGCGATCCTGCTCGCGCGCAGCCAGCGAACGGTAGAGCGGCACCACGAACTTGCGCCGGCCGATCTCGACCAGGAATTTTTCCAGCGCCGGCTTGATCGGCGCGTAGCCGTTGCGGATGCCGATCTGGAACCAGGCGAAGGCGATCTCGCTGTTGCGCGAGGCGGTCAGGTCAAAGGCCTGGTCCAGCGCCTGCAGCTTGTCGCCATCGAGGCTGGTCGGCAGACCGTTGAGGAAGTACAGCCATTCATGCGTGTTCCAGTCCTTGCCGGGCAGCTCGGCGGCGGCGGTGGTGCCGACCTGAAACGCATTGCGGGCGACATCGACGCGGGCGAAAGCCTGCGACTCGTAGGCCGGCGCGAAAGCCGGAATGCCTGGTTCGTTGATCCAGGTGTCGACTTCGGCGGTGTTGATCTTGCCTTCGTTCTTCGCCACCAGCTCGGCGTCCATCCAGGCGCGGAAGGTCGGCGTGTCAATGCTCTTGAACGCGAAGTGGTTGAAGTAATCACGCAGGAAGCGATCCAGTGCCGGGCGGCCGACCGCACGTTCCAGGTATTTCAGGAACCAGGCGCCCTTGGTGTAGGAGGTGGTGGTGTAGATGGCATCCGGATCCAGTCCGGTGGTGCGCTGGTTCAGGCGTTGCAGGTTCTCGTCCACCGGCAGGTCGCGGAAGTCGCGGCGCAGGCTGCGCGTGTCGAGCACGAACTCCATTTCGGCGCGATCGGCGCCGTACAGTTCCTCGACGATGCGGTTCTCGACGTAGCTGGTGAAGCCTTCGTTGAGCCAGAAGCTGTCCCAGCTGTTGTTGGTGACCAGGTTGCCGGACCACGAATGCGCCAGCTCGTGCGCGATCAGCGCGACCAGGCTGCGGTCACCGGCGATCACGGTCGGGGTGATGAACGACAGGCGCGGATTCTCCATGCCGCCGTAAGGGAACGAAGGCGGCAGGATCAGCAGGTCGTAGCGGCCCCAGCGGTAGTCGCCGTACAGCTTCTCGGTGACCTGGATCATGCGCTCGGTGTCGGCGAATTCGTTTACCGCCGCGTCCAGCCGCTCCGGCTCGGCGTAGACGCCGGCGCGCTCGCTGATCGCCTTGAAGTCCAGCCGGCCGATGGCGATCGCCATCAGGTAGGAAGGAATCGGCTGCTCCATGCGGAAAGCGTAGCGGCCGTCGGCATTGAGCTGCTGCGGGTTCTCCGCGCTCATCAGCGCCAGCAGGGTCTTGGGCACCTGCAGTTTCGCGGTGTAGGTGTAGCGCACCGCTGGCGTGTCCTGCAGCGGCACCCACGAGCGCGCGTGGATCGCCTGCGACTGCGAGAACATGAACGGTTCTTGCTTGCCCAGTGTCTGCTCCTTGCCCAGCCATTGCAGGCCCGAGGCCGAGGGCGCCGTGGTGTAGCGGATGCGCACGCGCGCCGGCTGCGCTTCCGGCACGGCGATGCTCAGCTTCTGGCCGAGGATGGCGTCGGCGGTGGCGAGGTCGAAGGTGGTCGCCTGCCAGTCGTCGCCGTCAGCGGCAGCAATCTCGACGGCCGAGATGTTCAGTTCACGCGTGTCCAACGCCAGGGTGCGCGCGGCGGCGTCATGCCAGTCCAGGGTGAGCTCGGCGCTGCCGTCGAGCGTGCGCGCGTCGAAGTCGGCGCGCAGGTCCAGCGCCAGCGAGCGGATGGTCACCTTGTCCGGCTCGGCGTAGGAGTGCGGATCGGCGAAGGCGGCGGTGCTGACGAGGGCGGTCACGATCGGGGCGATGAGGTTGCGCAGCAGGCGGGTGGGGGACATGAGAGGTTCTCGCAGGATGGCGGGCCGTGTCGGCTTGGTGTGGTGGTCAGGATATCCGATGCCTTCGCCGCATCGGCGTGAAGCAGAGTGCGCCGGGCTCTCGCAGCTATCGGCTTTACGGATGCAGCGCCGACGATCAGCCATTTCACCGCGGCTGCGCGCTGTTCGCTGGTCAGGACAGCCACACCTGCGGCTTGCGCACCATCAGCCAGAAGATCACCAGTACGCCGATGAATGCAGGCCAGCCCAGCGCGAACCACCAGCGCATCAACCGGAAGTAGCGCGGTGGCAGCGATGTGCCACGGGCATGCGCCTGTTCGGCCAGATCGCGCACCTGCAGCTGGATCCAGACCACCGGCAGCCAGCACAGCCCGACGAACACGAACAGCGCGATGGCCAGTACCAGCCACGGCTGCGACCAGGGCCAGCCGATCAACGTGACCAGGGCAGCGCCGCTGAGGAACTGGACCGCGATCGCCGGTGTTGTGAACAGCCAGTCGGCCAGCACCACGTGGCGGCTGGTGACCGCGATCGCCGCGATGTCGCCGCGGCGATGGGCCATCCACATGAAGAATGCGGTGCCGGCACCGGTGCCGAACAGCACGGTCGCGGAGAGGACGTGCAGCAGCTTGAGCAGGAAGTAGCTTTCCACTGCGTCGCGTCCTCAGCTGCGTCCGGCGGTGGCAGCGGCGATGGCCAGTGCCACCAGGATCACGAAGTTCTTGATCAATCCACCGAAGGGATCGAGCCACCAATGTGGCAACCAGATGCCGATGAAGATCGTGTACGCGACCACCGACAACGCCATCAGCGCCAGCACCGGTTTCACCTGCACGCGCAGCAACAGCAACACGCCCAGCACGATGTCGATGACGCTGGCAGCTTGCCCGAACAGGACGGTCGTGTCGGCGGAGAGGCCGGCCGGTGCCAGCACCGACGCCATCACTTCGCGCTCCAGGGCCAGGCCGACCACCCCGGCGGCGATCCAGGTCAGCGCCAGCACCATGCGCAACAGCGGCATCAGCGGATACAGGCGGGCGTGCCAGTGATCGGCGCTGCTGGCCGGCCGTGCGGCCAGTGCACTGGCGAGATTTCGCGGCGTGACGCCCATTTGCTGCCAGCGCTGGCGGTTGTCGTTGTCGTCAACGGTTCGACCGCGCTCCAGCAGTCGCAACACGGTGAGTCCGGCCGGGCCGGAGCCGAGGCGTTCGCCCAGCCAGGCGCTGGCGCCGGCCAGCCACTTCGGCAGTGGCAGAAAGCGTGCACGACCGAGACCAAGCCATTCGCGCCAGCGCGCGAGCCAGTCGCGCAGGCTCATCGTTTCCGGGCCGACCAGTTCGACGCTGTCGCGGATCGGCGGGTTGCGCGCGAGCGCGGCGACCACGGCGTTGGCCAGGTCCTGCGCCGCGAGCGGCTGCACCGGCTGCCGACCGTCTCCGGGCAGCGGGATCAGCGGCGCGGCAGCGAGCGCCCGCAACAGTGAACTGCCCCCCCAGGAGCCCCCGGTGGAATAGACCAGGCTCGGCCGCAGCACGACGGCGTCGAGATCCATCGCCAGCAACGCCTCGTCGGCGCGGTGCTTGGCGGCGATGAACGCGCCGACATCAGCATCGCCCAGCGCCGAGATCTGCACCACTCGGCGCACGCCGGCATCGGCACAGGCGCGGAACAACGCGACCGGTGTCGCTTCGTTGACCAGGCGGTGGCTGTCACGAGCCTGCTCGCGCAGGATGCCGGCACAGTTGACCACGGCGTCGATGCCTTGCAGGCGCGGTCGCCAGCTGTCCGGGGAATCGTCGCGGGCGAAATCGCAGTCGACCCGTGCCAGCTCGGGAAAGCGCGCGTCGCCGCGTCCGGCGCGGACGGCGCACACAGGCGTGTGGCCGGCGGCGAGCAGGGCGGTGACGATGTGCGAACCGATGAAACCCCAGGCGCCGGTGACCAGGACGCGCACGAAACGAAACTACAGACGCGTGCCGCTGTGAATGGCGACGATGCCGGCGGACAGGTTGCGGTAGCTCACCGATTCCAGGCCGGCCTCGCGCATCAGCTGCGCCAGACCTTCCTGGTCGGGATGGCGACGGATGGATTCGGCGAGATAGCGATAGCTTTCGGCGTCGCCGGCCACGCGCTTGCCCAGCCAGGGCAGCACGCTGAATGAATAGGCGTCGTAGACCGGCTTGACCAGCGCCGCCCGCGGCTGCGAGAACTCCAGCACCAGGACCTTGCCGCCGGGGCGCAGCACGCGGTGCATTTCCTTCAGCGCGGCCAGCTTGTCGGTGACGTTGCGCAGGCCGAAGGCGATGGTGACGGCGTCGAAGTGACCCGAAGGCAAGGGCAGGGCTTCGGCGTTCATGCGCACGAAACGCACGTTGCGCTGGATGCCGCGGTCCAGCAGCCGCTCGCGGCCGACCTGCAGCATTTCGGCGTTGATGTCGCCGAGCACCACCAGCCCGCGCTCGCCGACCACCGGGCTGAGCAGGGCGGCGATGTCGCCGGTGCCGCCGGCCAGGTCGAGCACGCGCTGGCCGTCGCGGACACCGCTGGTGGCGACGAAATGCCGCTTCCACAGACGATGCAGGCCCAGCGACATCAGGTCGTTCATGCGGTCGTAGTCGCGCGCGACCGAGGTGAACACCTGGCCGACCAGGCGCTGCTTGTCCTCGACCGGAACGTCCTTGTAGCCGAAATGCGTGGTGTCTGAGCGACGTGACATGGTTCGCATTATGGCATTGAAATCGCGCGCCGCAGGCCGCCGTCAACCCCGGAAATCGCCGTTTTCACGCGCTGGCGGCGGTGCTGGCAAACAAATGCAAACGAATGCAAAGATTCGCAACATGTGATCGAATCGACCTTCAATCCGCGAGTGCGGGAGACCACAATGGCATTGTGCACGGAACCCGAGCGACAGCCGTTCCCTGCCGCCGTCGGCATGATCGCCAATCTGCCGTACGCCCGCCCGAACCGGAATCGCTCGGGCACCGCCGCGCCAAGGGTCCACGCACCGATACGGGCGTGACCCGGACTTCCCCCTTTAGCAACGAGCCGATCCAGCCATCATGACCAGCCCCGGCATCGACAACCGACTCTTCGTCCAGGCATCGGTCCGCGCCGTATCGCCGAACCACGGCCATGCAGGCGTCCAGTCCCATCTCTGATCCGGATCGTTCGACTGGCGACGGCGTTCGGTCGTTGTCCGGTCAGTCCGGTCAGTCTGCGCCGCCGCCGTCGCGTTCGACGGTGCTGCCCGTGAGCGCGCCGGATCCGGTGCCCGGCCCACCGGTACCGACCGGTCCGGCAGCGTCGATCTTGGCCCGGCTGCGCGCGTTGCGCCTGCGCCTGTCGCTGCGCTTCTACCTGGCTGCGCTGGTGCTGGCGGCATTGCTGCCGATCCTGGTGCTCACCACGGCGGCGGTCATGCAGACCGGCCGCAGCTATCGTGACGCCGCCTCCAAGGACCTGCAGACCATCGCCGGCATCGTCTCGGTCGCCGTCCAGCGGGAAGTGGTCACCACGGTGGATCTGCTGTCGGAACTGGCGCTGCTGCACGCGCTGGAACAAGGCCCGAATCTGGAACGCGACATCGAGGCACTGGGCGTGCCGTTCGGTGCCTCGCGCATCGGCCTGATCCCGACCGATTCCGACACGACCGCCGAGCGCATCGCGCGCATGGATCCAACCACCCGCGAGACCCTGGCGGAGGTTGTCGCCAGTGGCTCCTGGCAGGTGTCGAACCTGTGCATCGCCACCGCTGCCCACGCTGCCCACATCGCGGTCGGCGTTCCCTATCGATCGGCACGTGGCGAGGTCGGCACCTTGCTGCTGGAGGCGCGTCCCGACCGCATCATCCGCGGCTTCAACCGTCACCAGACCACGCCGCCCGAACTGGCTGACCGTCTGGTGGCGATCATCGACGGCAACGGCCGCGTGCTGGCGTATTCACGCGATCAGCAGGGCCGGGTCGGTCAGACGGTCGCCGAGTGGAGCCCGATGCTGACCGGCGATGCCCGCGAAGGCGTGTTCGAAGGCGGAACCATCGACGAGCAGCCGGCCATTTTCGGCTTCAGCCGGATCGCCCGCACACCGGGCTGGACCGTGCTGGTGGGCGAACCCAAATCGCTGCACGACACCCGCTGGTCGCAGCCACAAGGCTGGTTGTTTGCCGGCGCGGTGTTCGCCTTGCTGTTGACGCTGGGCCTGGCTGCCGGCGTCGCGCGGCTGGTGCTGGTTCCGGTGCGGTCGCTGGTCCGGCGCACCCAGCGACTGGCCGAAGGCATGCGCCCGGACCCCTATGTCGCGCCGTGCCGCTGGTCTATCAACGAGTTGGACACCTTGCGCGATGCGGTGGAAGCGGCGGGCTCGGTGATGCGGGAACGGGTCGAAACGGTCCGCCGTCGCGCCGAGCAGGCGCTGCAGGACAAGCGGCGCTACCGCATCCTGGCCCAGGCCAGCGCCCTGGTGATCTGGCGCCGCTCACCGGAAGGCACCATGGCGGCCATCGTCGGCTGGCAGGAATTGACCGGCCAGCGGCCCGATACCTCGGGACAGGACTGGCTGGAGAGCATCCATGTCGAGGACCGCCTGCCGCTGCAGCTGGCCTGGCAGAACAGCAAGCTCAGCCAATCGGCCATCGACATCGAACTGCGGATCCGGACCCGGGACGGTTCCTGGCGCTGGATGCGGGCGCGTGGCGCGCCGGTACTTGATGATCGCGGTCAGCTGCTGGAGTGGATCGGCGTGCTGGAAGACGTTGACGCGCGCCGTCGCGAGCAGGAGCGGATTGCGCACCTGGCCATGCATGACGGCCTGACCGGCCTGCCCAATCGCACGGTCTTCCACGAACAGCTGGTGCGTGCGATCGACATGGCCGGTCGCGGTGAGCCCGGTCTGCTGCTGTACGTCGATCTGGACGAGTTCAAGCAGATCAACGACAACCACGGTCACGCCGTTGGCGACGCCCTGCTCTGCGCCATCGCCGGACGCTTGAAGGCCCTGGTCCGCCGTACCGACACGGTGGCGCGTCTGGGCGGCGACGAGTTCGCCATCATCCAGGCCACGCCATCGGGCGAGAGTACGCAGAACGACCTGCCGGCCCGGGTCGCTGCGGCCATGGCCAAACCGTTCGTGATTGAGGGGATCACCATCCACACCAGCGCCAGTATTGGCGTGGTGCGCATCCGCAACGGACTGCACGAGCCCGATCGCCTGCTCCGGCAGGCGGACATCGCCCTGTACAGCGCCAAGTCCGAAGGTGACGGCCGGTTCGTCTGGTTCGACGAGGGGACCGAGCCGCCGAACGGCATCGTCTCCTGATCGGATCGGCCTTGCCCCTCCCCGACGCTCAGCCAGCGGGCTCGCGGGAGCGGCCGGCAGCGGCCAGTTCGTCCAGGTAGCCCTGCCAGTTGGTCGCCTGGTCGCGACCCAGTTCGTACAGCGTGGCCCAGGAATACAGGCCGCTGTCGTGGCCGTCGTCGAACAGCAGTTGCACCGCGTACTGGCCGACCGGCGCGATGCCGCGGATGTTCACCTGCGCCTTGCCGGCCACCAGCACCTTCTGGCCGGGGCCGTGCCCCTGCACTTCCGCGCTGGGACTGAACACGCGCAGGTACTCGCAGGGCAGGCGGAACGATTCGCCGTTGTCGAAGCTCACTTCGAGGATGCGCTCGCTGCGCTTCAGGCGGATGTCGGTGGGGCGGGGACTGGTCATGGCATCAGTGTGCCGGACCCGGATGTCTGCCGCGATGCTGCCGGCGGCTCAGCCGCCCAGGGCTGCCTTGACCTTGCCCGACAGCGCCTGCATGTCGGCGCGGCCGGCCACCTTCGGCTTCAGCGCGGCCATCACCTTGCCCATGTCGCGCGGACCGGCGGCGCCGGTCTCGGCGACCACCGCGGCCAGGATCGCATCGACTTCGGCGTCGGTCAGCGGTTCAGGCAGATAGGCCTGGACCACGCCGATCTCGTAGCGCTCCTGGCTGGCCAGGTCCTCGCGGCCGGCGGCCTCGAACTGGCTGAGCGAATCGCGACGCTGCTTGAGCATCTTCTCCAGCACCGATTCGATCTGGGCATCGTCCAGCTCGATGCGCTCATCGACCTCGCGCTGCTTGATCGCCGCCTGGATCAGGCGGATCACCGCCAGGCGCGCCTTCTCGCCGCCCTTCATGGTGGACTTCATGTCTTCGGTGATGCGGGCTTTCAGCGACATGGCTGGCTCCTGGAAACGAAACCACCGGACACGGCAAAGCGGCGCAGGAGGCGCGCGCTGTCCGTCATCCGGTGCGGTCGGCCGGCGCGATGACGCGGCCGGCGATCAGGTCGGGGTGTTGCTCAGTACAGGCGCTGACGCTTGGTGACGTCGCGGCCCATGCGGCGCAGGTTGCGCTTCACGGCAGCAGCCATCTTGCGCTTGCGCTCGGTGGTCGGCTTCTCATACGACTCGCGCTTGCGGGTCTCGGCCAGCACGCCGGCTTTCTCGCAGGTGCGCTTGAAGCGGCGCAGCGCGTACTCGAACGGTTCGTTCTCGCGAACTTTTACGGAAGGCATGAAATCTCCAGAGAGGTCACTTACAGTGGCCCCGTTGCGCGCCGGCACAAGACCGGCAAACGGGGCGCGGAATTGTACAGACCCCTGAGCGCGAACGCAAAAGCCGCAAAACCCCGAAACCTCGAGACGGTCGCGAGACAGCCATGAAAGTCCTGGGCGTGGAAACCTCCTGCGATGAAACCGGCGTCGCCGTGGTCGATTCCGAGCGCGGCCTGCTGGCGCACGCCCTTTACAGCCAGGTCGCCCTGCACGCCGACTATGGCGGCGTGGTGCCCGAGCTGGCCAGTCGCGACCATGTCCGCAAGCTGACTCCGATGATCCGGGAAGTGCTTGATCGGGCGGGTATTTCAGCGGAAGAGCTGGACGGGGTCGCGTACACCGCCGGGCCCGGACTGATCGGGGCCCTGCTGGTCGGCGCGGCCACCGCCCGCGCCTTCGCCTACGGCCTGGGCATCCCGGCCATCGGCGTGCACCACATGGAAGGACACCTGCTGGCGCCGGGCCTGGAGGACGAGCATCCCGAACCACCCTATGTCGCCCTGCTGGTGTCCGGCGGGCATTCGCTGCTGGTCAACGTGCGTGCCCTGGGCGACTACGAACTGCTGGGCGAGAGCCTGGACGACGCCGCCGGCGAGGCCTTCGACAAGACCGCCAAGCTGCTCGGTCTGCCCTATCCGGGCGGGCCGAACCTGGCCCGGCTGGCCGAGACCGGGCGTCCGGGCGCGTTCCGCTTTTCCCGGCCGATGACCGACCGGCCGGGTCTGGACATGAGTTTCTCCGGCCTCAAGACCCAGGTGCTGCTGGCCTGGCAGAAGCAGCCGGTGCAGGACGAACAGACCCGCGCCGACATCGCCCGCGGCTTCGAGGACGCGGTGGTCGACACCCTGGTGATCAAGTGCGAGCGCGCGCTGGAGGCCACCGGTGTACGTGACCTGGTCGTCGCCGGTGGTGTCGGCGCCAACCGGCGCCTGCGCGAGCGGCTGGCACAGGTGCTCGCGAAGCGCGGTGGCCGCGCCTGGTTTCCACGCGCCGAGTTCTGCACCGACAACGGCGCCATGATCGCGCTGGCCGGGCTGCGCCGCCTGCAGGCCGGACAGTCCAGCGGCCTGGACATCCAGGTGCGCCCGCGCTGGCCCTTGACCGAACTGACCCCGCCCACGGCCACCGAGAATTCCGCATGAGCTTGCCGAGCAGCGCGCCGACCATCACCCGCATCTTCATCGACGACCTGCGCGTGCAGGCGGTGATCGGCATCTACGACCACGAGCAGGCCGGCCCTCAGCCGCTGCGCATCGACGCCGAACTGCGTTTCGACGCCAGTGCGCCCGGCGCCTCCGACGACATCGCCCAGACCATCGACTACGGCGCCATCGTCGCCCTGATCGAGGCCGCCTGCCTGGCCAACACGCACCAGTTGCTGGAAGCCCTGTCGGTGCATCTGCTGGACGAGCTGTTCGCGCGCTTCCCGCTGCTCGGCGTCGATCTCAAGATCGGCAAGACCGACATTTTCGACAACGTTGGCAACATCGGCATCCGCAGTCTGCGCGGTCAGATGTCATGAGCGAGCCGCAAGGCTCCGGTCTCGGCGCCACAACCCTGGCACCGGCCTGGTTCGCGCTGCTGGTCGGCAGCCCGGACACGGCACCGGAGCTGTTCGCGCAGGCGCAGCAGCGGCTGTCATCGCTGTGGGCGTTGGCATCGGCGTCGCCGGTATTGCACGGTGGCAGCGTGGCGGCCGGTGATCCCGTGCGTTACCTCAACCAGGTGCTGGTGCTGGGTCATCCCGGCGATGGGCGTGATGCGATCGTGGCGACGCTCAAGCGTCTGGAAACCGAACTGGGGCGGCGACCGGACCAGCATCCGCCGGTGATCGATCTGGACTACCTGGCCGAGTACGCCGGTGACGGCGGCGAATGCTGGCGCGACGAGGCCAAGCTGGACCACCCGGCCTTCCGCGAATTGCTGGCGCAGGCGTCCGCCGCGTTGCCCCGGCTCACATGAAGGTCGAACGACCGCCGTCGACCGCGATCAGCTGGCCGGTGACGTAGTCGCTGCCGAACACCAGCCAGTCCACCGCCGAGACGATGTCGTCCGGCGAGCCCTGCCGGCCCAGCGCGGTGCGTTCACGCACGATGGCGGCCGTTTCCGCCTTGGTCGGATTCTCCGACCACAGGATGTTGCCTGGCGCGATGGCATTGACCCGCACCGCGGGTCCGAGTTCGCGCGCCAGCGATTTCGTCATCATCACCAGCGCGGCCTTGGCCATGCAGTAGATCGGGTGTTCGGGCAGCGGCCGCTCGGCATAGATGTCGGCGATGCTGACGATGCAGCCAGTGTTCGCCGACAGCCACGGCGCCGCCTGCTGGCTGAGGAAGAACGGCGCCCGCGCATTGGAGGCGAACAGCTGTTCCCATTGCGCCAGGGTCGCTTCGGCAACCGGCGTGGCGTAGTAGGTGGACGCGTTGTTGACCAGCACATCCAGTCGCCCGAAACCGGCGATGACCTGCTCGATGATCGACACCGGCGCGGCGACATCGTCGAGATCGGCCTGCACCAGCAGCGTGCTGTCGGCACGGATCGCTTCGAGTTCGTGTTGCAGCGCCAGCGCG
>JAMHVM010000022.1:0-1738 GCA_035911475.1 Lysobacterales bacterium
ATCGGCCCGAGCATCACGACAGTGGCCCAACTGCTTTACGGCCAGTCGGACGCTGCCGGTGGCAACGTCAATGTGCAACTGCTCCGCTGCAACAACTACGCCGACTGCGACGTCGTCTCGCGCACGAACGCCAATGCCCACGAGCCGTTGACGAAGAAGGTCGAGAACGTGATGCGCAGCATCTCGGACAGCATCCGCACGCGCGCAGCCATCCCGAACAACTCGGTCGCGGTCGGGTTCGTGAACAGCACCAGCATCCCCGTCTGGAGGATGCTGTCCATCGGCAACACCATTCCCGGCTCCGGCCTGTCGGAAATGATGATCGGCAACTACCGCGAGGTCATCGCCGCCGACTACGCCTTCACGTTTCTCAATCAGTTCGCCAACGTCGCACTGTCGGCGCTGATGAAGCAGCACCTCCTCAACGATGTGCAGAAGCAGCTCGCGCAGCTGCAGCGAGAGGATGTCCACAAGTTCCTGGGCAGGCTGCAGCAGGAGCAATCGAACATGTACAAGAAGGTCGTCTCGGTGTCGACCGTCGCCACCGATCTTGAACGGCTCGAGCGCAACCTGCGATCCAACATGTCGACGCACGTGCTCGACATGCTGGGCCACTCGCACCGCGGCATTCAATAGGCGCCACGGCACCGTCGGGGATTGCTGCAATGTGGGAGATCTACGCCTATCACAACACCGAGAGCCTCGCCGGCATCTTCAATGCCATCGCAGCCATCGTTGCATCGGGCACGTACCTCAGCGCCATTGCGGCGGTCGCCTTCTGCGGCTTCGTCGCGGCACTGATCGCCTACATGTTCTCGCCGGAGAAGCTCCAGGGCTGGAAGTGGATCATCTCTGTCGTGCTCGTCTACGGCGTCCTGTTCGTTCCACGCGTCACCGTCGGGGTCGTCGACAAGACAGGGGGCACACCGGTGCGCGTGGTCGCAAACGTCCCCTTCGGCATGGCTGCACTCGGCGGCCTCACGAGTTCGATCGGGAACTCGATCACCGAGTTGTTCGAGACAGCCTTCCAGACGCTGCCGGGGCCAGCAGCCTTGCCAGCCGAGCTCTCCTACCAGCAGAACGGCCTGATGTTCGGCAGCCGCCTGATCCAGGAGACACGCCGTGCCTCGATCCCGGACCCCGCGGTACGGACAGACCTCGTCAACTTCGTCGGCAACTGCACCACGTTCGACATCGCCGATGGCACGATCTCGCCGGCGGCCTTCTCGTCGTCTGCAGATCTCTGGGCGACGATGGCCGCCACGAACCCGGCACGCTTCAGCATCATCACGACAGCGGCGGGCGTCACCACGAACACCTGCGACCAGGTCTACGCGTCGATCGGCGCGCGCCTGCCAGCGCAGATCACCGACCTGACAGGCAAGTTGGGCTTGCGCCTGAACCCGAGCCTGGCTGCTGTGGCCGCCCAGGCCGCCGTGGTCAACCAGATCCCGCAGGCCTACATCCGTGGCCAGATAGCGGCAGCCGCGGCAACGGCTTCGGACCTGATCCGCCAGAACGCCATGATCAATGCGATCAACGATGCCGGGGAGATGGGCTGCCAGAAGATCAACGATCCGTCCTGCATGATGCTGGCCACCGGGCGTGCAGCGGCGGTGGCTTCACAGAACGCCGCATGGATCAATGGCGCCAAGATTGCCGAGCAGGCCCTTCCGGTCGTTCGCAACGTGGCCGAGGCGATGTGCTACGCGGTCTTCCCCCTGATCGTGTTGCTCCT
>JAMHVM010000023.1:0-1918 GCA_035911475.1 Lysobacterales bacterium
GCCGTTGGTGATGCCGTTGAGCTGGTTCTGCAGCGTCGTGGTGATGCTCATGTCGCCGCAGATCAGGTTGCTGTTCCAGCCGACGCCGACGCCGATGCTCTGCATGTTGCCGGCACCACCCATCGACACGGCCCGGCCGCCGCCGATGCTGTAGAGCACGTCGTCGCCGATCACGCTGCCGCTGACGTTCACGCCATTGGGATCGATGCGGGTCTGCGCCCAGGCGACGCCGACGGCCAGCGTGATGGCCGCCACGAGCAGCGTGGCCCGCAGGGGCGATTTCGCGCGGCGCAGGAAGTCAGGGAGGGAGGCGTTCATCGTGGGTTCCTCACATGAAATCGACGCTGCCGAGG
Source organism: Lysobacterales bacterium (assembly GCA_035911475.1). Taxonomy (GTDB): domain Bacteria; phylum Pseudomonadota; class Gammaproteobacteria; order Xanthomonadales; family UBA2363; genus Pseudofulvimonas. The sequence continues at coordinate 354 of JAMHVM010000023.1, forward strand.
AAGACCTGGCCACGGCGCCGGCAGCAGGAGTACGGCCGCCACAGGGCCCAGGCGTAGTCGCCTTGCTGGGCCTGCACGCGGGTGCGGCTGTGCGGGAAAACCACGCAACTGTTCGAGAGCGTGGGCGTCAGCTCCTGCCACTTGCCCGTCGAGGCGTCGGTCTCCATCAACGCGCCGGCCGGCCAGTAGCCGTCGCGGGCGTTGGCCAGCAGTGGCTGGTACACGTGAATCTGGTTGCGGCGCGTCACGATGTCGCCCGCGCGCTGCGCGACCACGGCGCCGCTCTTGTGGTCGTCGGTCTGGTGTAGGAAGCCACCGCGGGGATACACGTTGCCCCAGAGGTTCAGGCCGGTGCGCGTACCGATTTCGCGCCGGCCGGGGATGAGCGCTTCGGGGTAGAACGCTTCCGGGATGTTGTAGCGCCAGGCGATCGTGTCGAGCGTGCTCAGCAGATACGGCATGAAGGCCGTGCCCGCGCCTTCGCAGGTGTAGCCGGAGGCGCTGGCGAACTGGCTGAACACCATCCCGGCCGGATGGCCGATGACATCGGCGTTCTTGAACTTGGCGAGGTTGTTCTCGTTGTCGTGGTTGGTCGTGCCGTCACCGCCAGCCTTGGCGGTCGGGTTGGGCATGCTCATCGCCCTGACTTCCAGCCACGGGTTTTCGCCAGTGTTCGAGTAGCTCGACACCACCGCATCGGGGACGTAGTGGCGCACCTTGACGGAGGTGCGAACCGAGCAGCCGAATGGCGTGCAGTACAGCCAGTAGCAAATACCCGCGATGCGGTACTCCAGGCAGTCGGGGGACAGCGCCGACGAGACGATGGTGGCGGTGTCCAGGGCGAACGTTGGCGTGGCCGCGCTCAGCAGCAGCGAGGCGACGGTGGCGCGCAGGCGCCGGGATGCCAGCAGGAGGCTCATGGCTGCGTGCTCCGGTAGGCGTTGATGCGCGCGACGGCGCGGGGCACGTTGGGCTCGCCGTAGACCACGTAGCGTCGATCGACCACCACGGCGGGAATCTTGGCGATGCCCAGCCCCCAGGCATCCGCGACGCCTTGGTAGGCATGGCCGATGCGGCGCTGAAGGGCATCGCCGCCGTCATGCAACCGCTGCCGCACCAGGGCCGCGGCCTGTTGGGGGTCGGCCGGCAGGTGCGCGGCGAGTTCGACCTCGATGCGCGCGGCCTGGTCCAGCTCGATGATCCGCACGCCGGCCGGGGCCTGCACCGGATGACGGCCGTCGGTGACGACGAGCACATCGGCGGCTGCCGCGATGGGACCGAGCAGCGCGGCGCACAGTCCAGCGGCCAGCCTTGCGGCCAGGGGGCGCCGCGAGGCGGCAGGAAGGTTGAGGGAATGAGCCGGCATGTTGCGCCTCCGCGGAGTCGATGATACACCGCCACTCACGTCGAGGTGATCGGCGCCGAGAGCGGCTACGGCCCGCACGCCCGGGCGCGCGCCGCGCGCGAGGTGACGATGCGCGTCGCGGTCAACCACACGATGAAGCCCGCGCTCGAGATCTTCGCGCGCGAGATCGCGCCGGCGGGCACCTCGTGGTCGCCGGGCA
>JAMHVM010000024.1:0-2259 GCA_035911475.1 Lysobacterales bacterium
TCAGGCCATGCAGGAGCCATTGGCCAGGAAGCGAATGGTCGCCAAGGCGGGAGGAATCCAGCCAGCCCAGGCCATAACGGAAGTCGAGGCCAAGACGCTGCTGGCTGTCGGACAGCTGCAGCCCCATGTCCAGATTGCGCACGGCGCCGGGCAGGCCGTTATAAGCCGAGCCCAGCCAATCACAGCCCGACAGCGGACCCAGTCGGAGCAGGGCATTGCCTGCACAGTCTGCGCCGGTGACGCCGGCGGTGGTCGATGCCGAGAGATTGATGGCGTAACGCCGCAGCGGGTGACCGTCGAACGCCAGTGGCCCCGGAGACGTTGCCGGCTCGGCCAAAGCCGCGTCGGCAGCGCTGCTGGTACTCAATTCGATGCGGCCGTCCGGACCCAGGCTCAGATGCAGGCGCAAGGCCTCCTCGGAAGTCTGGGCGAGCGCCAGCCCTGGCAGCGAAGCGGCCAGCAGCGACAGCGCAATCAGACGTTCCCTGGTGCTCATGGCCGGCGTTGGACCCGAGGTTGCACGAATGCGTTCGATACGTCGTTGGATGCTAGCGCGATTCGTTCAGCTTTTCCACGGTACCGGTCACTTTTTCGAGGAGTTTCCTGCGCCTGAAGCGGCTTCCTGCGCCGCTGCGGGATGACCGGGAATGCCGTGTTCGGCGACCAGATAGCTGAAGGCGACATAGGCGGCCACGTTCTGGTCCAGATCCTTCGCATCGACTTGGTCAATGGTGTCGGCGGCGGTGTGGTGGACGTCGAAGTAGCGGGTGCCGTCCTGGACCAGGCCCGCCACCGGCATGCCCTGTTCACGCATGGCGCCGACATCGGCGCCGCCAAAGGTGCGGTTGTGGCCGCGCTCGATGCCCAGCGGTGCCAGCACCTCGCCGATGGCGTCCATCAGCGGCAGGGCCGCATCGGGCACGCGCGAGTCAAAACGCCAGATGCGGCCGGCGCCGAAGTCCGACTCCGCACCAATGAGGTGGTCGGCAATCGCGTCCTTGTGCGCCTCGCCATAGGCCTTGCCGCCGTAGACACCTTGTTCCTCGTTGGCCCAGGCGACCACGCGCAAGGTATGCAGCGGCCGCTGCGCGCGTGGCAGTTGTGCGATCAGGTGACCGGCGGCCATGGTGATGGCAACACCGGCGCCATCGTCCACCGCGCCGGTACCCAGGTCCCACGAGTCCAGATGGCCGCCGGTAAGCACGACCTTGCCGGTGTCGCCGCGACCGGTGACTTCGGCGACCACGTTCTGGCTGGTGTACTCGCCGCGGATGCCGGCGCCCAGGTGCAGCTCCACTTCGACCGTCTCGCCTTCGGCAAGCACCGACTCCAGCACGTCGGCATCGGCCTGCGAGAGCGCGGCGCCGGGAATCTTGCGGAAGGCGATGTCGTAACTGAGCATGCCGGTGTGCGGCGTGCGTGATCCGGCGGCGGTGCCGATGGAGCGGATCAGTATCGCCTTGGCGCCGCGCGCGGCGGCCTGCGAGGCGCCACGTCCGCGCGCGATCACCGCTTCGCCATAGCCGCTGCCATCCTTGGCCCGGCGCATGCGGTTGCCGATGTAGACGATCTTGCCGTCGACCTGTTCGGCGGTGGCGTCGACCAGCGCCTGATAGTTCTCGAAGGCAACCACTTCACCGCGCACGCCATCCTCCGGCGTGCCGATCGACCCGCCCAGCGCGGCGATCGCGAACGACTGCGGGAACGGCGTCACCACGCGCGCGACTTCGATGCCGCGTTCCCATACCGGAAAGGTCACCGGCTCGGTCCAGACCTTGTCGTAGCCCAGGGCTTTGAACTTGGCGATGGCCCAGGCCACGGCGCGGGCATCGGCGGCGGTGCCGGCCAGGCGCGGGCCGATGGTCGAGGTCAGTTCTTCGGTGATGGCGTAGGCATGGGTGCCGGCCATGGCCTGATCGCGCAGGGCGACAGCGCGTTCCACCGCTTCCGGCTTGAGCGGACTGTTCGCGACCTCGGCCTGCACGGACGCCGCCAACAAGCAAAAACCGAGCGCCGCACCGACAATGCCCCAACGCGCCATGGTGATCTCCGGATCGAAAAACGAGGTCCGGAATTGTGCCAGAGCGCAGCTGCGCAAACGTGTCAGGAACGTGTGTGGTAGTCCCCTTCGACCACCCACTTGTAACTGGTGAGTTGTTCCAGACCCATCGGGCCGCGCGCATGCACGCGCTGCGTGGACACGGCGACTTCGGCACCTAGTCCGAATTCGCCGCCGTCGGTGAAGCGGGTGCTGGCGTT
>JAMHVM010000025.1:0-3174 GCA_035911475.1 Lysobacterales bacterium
TGGCCCAGCCCTTCGACGGAGCGCGCCGATTCCGGCAGCTTCACCACCAGCGCGAAGCGCCGGCTGCCCTCGACGATCTGGGTCACCTTCTCGCCCTCGACCAGCGCCTGCAGCGCCGACAGCACCTGCGGCGCCGGCACGCCGTACTGCGCCGCCGCGGCGTAGTCGATGCGCACCTTGATCTGCGGTGCCAGCACCTGCTTCTCGATCTGCAAGTCGGCAATGCCTGGGATCGCAGCCAGCTTGGCCCGCAGGGCATCGGCCTGGCCACGCAGCGCATCGAGGTCCTCGCCGAAGATCTTGATCGCGATCTGCGAGCGCACGCCCGAGAGCATGTGGTCGATGCGGTGCGAGATCGGCTGGCCGATCTCCAGCGCGGCCGGCAGGTTGACCAGGCGCTTGCGGATGTCGCCCTTGATCTCGTCCATGCTGCGCGTCAGCTCGGCAGTGGGTTTGAGGCCCACGTCGAGTTCACTGACGTGCACGCCTTCCGCGTGTTCGTCCAGTTCGGCCCGACCGCTGCGCCGCCCGACGTGGGTGATCTCGGGCACCTGCTTGATGAGCACCTCCGCCTGGCGTGCGAGTGCCGAGGTCTCGCTGAGCGTCACGCCGGGGTTCAGCCGCAGGCCGATCAGCAGCGTGCCCTCGTTGAAGGGCGGCAGAAAAGTCGTCGGGAAGAACGGCACGGCGGCTGCGGCCACCAACACGGCAGCACCGGCCGCCGCCATGACAGCCTTGGGCCCATCCAGCACGCCCTGCAGGCTGCTGCGGTAGCGCGCCTTCAGCCAGGCCAGGACCTTGGTGTCGCCGTGGTCCAGGTTCTTCATGCGCGGCAGCAGGTAGAAGCTGAGCACGGGCGTCACCGTCACCGAGACGATCAGCGAGGCCAGCGTCGACACGATGAAGGCGATGCCCAGCGGCACGAACAGCTTGCCTTCCAGCCCCGGCAGCGCGAACAGCGGGATGAAGACGAGCACGATGATGACCGTCGCATACAGGATGGCAGACCGCACTTCCATTGTCGCGTGCGCGACGATCTCGATCGGGTTCAAACGGCTGTGCGGATGGTTCGCTCGGTCGGACTTCAGCCGCCGAAGTACGTTCTCCACACCCACCACCGCGTCGTCAACCAGGCCGCCGATGGCGATGGCCAGCCCACCCAGCGTCATCGTGTTGATCGACAGGCCGAAGTACTTGAAGACCAGCGCGGTGATGAAGATCGACACGGGAATTGCCGTCAGCGCGATGATGGTCGGCCGCAAGGTCCCCAGGAAGAAGAACAGGATCACCGCCACAAAGATCGATGCGCCGATCAGCTTGCCCTGCAGCGTGGTGATCGAGGCTTCGATGAAGCTGGCTTGGCGGAAGGTCACGCGCGGCGCTTCCATGCCGGCGGGCAGCGAGGCCTTCAGACCCACCAGGGCATCCTCGATGGACTTGGTCAGTGCGATGGTGTCGGCGGTCGGCTGTTTCTGGATGCCCAGGATCACGGCTGGTTTGCCTTCAAATCCTGCGTCACCGCGCTTGAGTGCCGCGGCGAAAGTCACCTCGGCGATCTGCCGCATCAGGATGGGCTGGCCATTCTTCGAGGTCAGCGCCAGGTTCTTCAGGTCATCGAGGCGCGAAGTGCGACCGAGGTTGCGGATCAGGTACTCGCGGCCGTTCAGCGCCAGGAATCCGCCCGAGGTGTTGGACGAGTAGCCTTTGAGCGCGCCTTCCAGCTGGTCATGCGTGATGCCCAGCTCGGCCATGCGCGTGGTGTTCGGCTGCACCTGGAACTGCCGCACCTCGCCGCCGATGGGGATGACCTGTGCGACGCCGGGCACCGACAGCAGCCGTGGTCTCAGCACCCAGTCCGCATACTCGCGCACCGCCATCGCGCTGATCTTGCTTGGATCGACCGGGATCGCGATCTGCATGATCTCGCCCATGATCGAGCTGATCGGGCCCATGCGCGGCACCACTCCTTCGGCAATGCCTTCCTCCATCGACGACAGCCGCTCCGACACCAGCTGCCGGGCGCGGAAGATGTCGGTGCTCCAGTCGAAGGTGACGTAGAGGAAGGACAGGCCGGCCGACGACGTGGAGCGCACCGACTCCACGCCGGGCAGGCCGTTCATCGTCGTCTCGAGCGGGAAGGTGATGAGCTGCTCCACCTCCTCGGCGGCCATGCCGCCGGCCTCGGTCATGATGGTGACGGTCGGCTTGTTGAGGTCGGGGAACACGTCCACCGGCGTTCGGGACAGCGTGAACGCGCCGTAGGCCATCAGCACCACGCTGGCGATGATCACTAGCAGCCGGTTCGTCAGGCTGTTGTCGAGTAGCCACTTGAACATGTCAGCGCACCTGGTTGATCAAGGTGGCGCCCTGGGTGGCGATGCGGTCACCGGCCTTCAGGCCCGAGGTGACGGCGACATTCACGCCATCGAGCGGCTCGGTCGTGACGGCACGAGGCTCGAAGCGTTCGGGTGCCGTCTTGACCCACACGACGGTCTGGTTCGCGGGGCTCTTCATCAGTGACGCGACGGGGACCGCGAGGCCCTGGACCTTCTGCTTCGTCTGCACGAACACCCGCACCGGCTGGCCGACGGCCAGGCCGTTCAGTGCCGCGCCCTGCGCCCGGAAGCCCAACGGCAGCGCCTGCTCGCGCAGGCTGCGGGCGGCGCCGACGAACACCAGCGGCACGCGCTGGTTGCCGACGGCCACCGTGGCGCTGCCGACATCGGCCGCCAGGGCCGGGTCGAAGGCGAGCGCCTCGATGCGCAGGCGGCCCGGATCGATGATCTCGAACAGCAGTTCGCGGGCATCGACCACCTGGCCGGCCACCACGTGGGCCGACGCGATCACACCCGAGACCGGCGCCACGAGGGCTTCGCGCGTCGCCAGCCCGCCGCCGACGGCGGCGATGCGTTCGGCCAGGCTGGCCGCTTCGCTTTCGGCCGCCTCGATGTCCTTGCGCGGCACGGTGTCCGACAACTCCTTGAGCCGCGCCACGCGCTTGTCGGCGAGCGACTTGGCGGCGCGCAGTTCGGCCAACTGGGCCGACTGGTTGGAGCGCTCGATGGGGGCGGTCGACGGCACCACATAGGCGAGCACCTCGCCCTTGCGCACCACCTGTCCCGGGTTGGGCAGGCCGCGCGGACCGGGCTCGATGCGGCCGGCGTTCAGCGGCTG
>JAMHVM010000026.1:0-8567 GCA_035911475.1 Lysobacterales bacterium
GATTGGTGCCAGTTCGCAGTTCCTGGTGAGCACGGCCTCGACGGCGACGGCGCCCTGGGCCAACACCAGCGGCTACCTGGGCTTCCGGTTCCAGGACGGCGGCATCACCAAGTACGGGTATGCCGAGGTCACGGTGGGAGCCAATGGCCGGCCGTTCACGCTGAACAGCATCACCTACAACAACGTCGGCGACCCGATCACGATTCCCTGATCGGACCGACCACCGGTGCTGGCCGCGTGCCAGCACCACCCCCTGCAGAGGCCTCCTTCGGGAGGCCTCTTTGTTTCCGGGCCAATGTCATGCCGTGCTGCAACACGGACCTTGTTGGCATGGCCGTGCATGAAATTCCCGAACGATGCAGCCCACGCACCGCCTGAGCCGCCATCCTTCAATGACCCCGCAATCTTGCGTGAAGGGCGCGAGACGGCGATATGAAGCCGTCATTGCACTTTGCCGACCCGTGAAAGCGACTCCCGAACGCGATATCTGTAATACGATGCGGGCAGGCCCCAGGGACGGGACCCATTCGCTTTACCTGTTGAACATTTTCGACAATCTGGATCCTCGATCAGCACCACGATCGAAGTTGATAGACGCTTTTTTCTCACTCGGAGACAGAGCAACAATGAACCGTCCAAAATCGCTTCGGCTCAAGCCGATGCTGCTCATGATGGCGATGTCGGCATTCGCCACCATGCCGGTATCCGCCCAGCTCGAAAAGGAGACCTTCTATCCCGGAGGTCTCGCCTACACCACTGCCGACGATGGCGTGCAGCTTCTGACCACGCCGGCACTGCGCGTGCAGCAACTGGTGGATCAGCACATCGTCAATCACCAGAGCGGCCGTCCGCTGCGCTTCGCCGAAGCCTTCCTGCTCGGTCGATCCGCCAGCGAAGTTGGCACCTGGACGACCGAGGCCAACGGCGACGAAGTCTGGCGCCTGCGCATCGAAACACCGGAAGCCAAGTCGATCAACCTCGGTTTCAGCAAGTACCGCATGCCGGTCGGCGGCAACCTCGTGATCTCCAGCGGCGACAAGTCGCAGAGCATTCGCCCGTTCACTGCTGACGACAACGACGACCATGGCGAGCTGTGGACGCCGATCATCGACGGCGACAACGTGCTGATCGAAGCCCGCGTGCCGGCCGGCAAGCGTGCCAGTCTGCAGCTCGAACTGCAGGCCATCAACGCGGCCTTCGTCGATTTCAACGATCCCTTCGCCGGCGTCCGCTCCGGTGCCTGCAACGTCGACGTGGTCTGCCCGGAGGGTGACAACTGGCGTGACGAGATCAAATCGGTTGGCGCCTGGACGCTGTCCGGCGTCGACCAGTGTTCCGGCGCCCTGGTCAACAACGCGCGCAATGACGGCACACCGTTCTTCCTGACCGCCAACCACTGCATCAGCAATCCGGCACTCGCCGCCTCGGTGGTGGTCTACTGGAACTTCGAGAACTCCACCTGCCGCGTCCCCGGCTCGCCCGCCAGCGGCGGTCCCGGCGACGGCGTTCGCACCCAGTTCAACTCCGGCGCGATCCTCCGGGCCAATCGTTCGGCTTCGGACTTCTCGCTGCTGGAGCTTGATGATCCGATCAACCCGGACCACGATCTGTTCTGGTCGGGCATTGACGCCACTGGCGCGACGCCCAACAGCACGGTCGCGATCCATCACCCGGGCGTCGACGAGAAGCGCATCAGCTTCGAGAACGATCCACTGACCATTTCCGCGTATCTGGGCGCTCCAGGCTCGGGCACCACGCACTGGCGCGTGTTCGATTGGGATCTGGGTACCACCGAGGGTGGCTCGTCCGGCTCGCCGATCTACTCGCCACATCCGGATCGCCGCATCATCGGCCAGTTGCATGGCGGTTTCGCCGCCTGCGGCAACGATCTTGAAGACTGGTACGGCCGGGTCAGCGTTTCCTGGGCGGAAGGTGGTACGGCCCCGACCCAGCTCAGAAGCTGGCTGGACCCGGACAACACCGGCACGCTGGTCATCGACGGGCGTGGCACCGCTCCTTACACGTTGAGCGTCGATCCGGCCGCAGTGGGCGTGTGCTCCACGGTCGGCAGCGTCGGCATCGACATCGACATCGGTGTTTCTGAGCCCGGCTTCAACGATCCGGTCGACCTGGCCTTCAGCGGCCTTCCGACTGGTGCCACCGGCAGCTTCTCGGTCGATCCGGTAACCCCGCCGGGCAGCTCGGTGCTGACCGTCGGCGGTCTCGCCTCGGCCACCCCCGGCAGTTACTCGGTGAGCATCTCGGCGAGCAGCGGTGACAACGAACTCACCCGCGTCGTGCCGTTCAACCTCAGTGCCGGCAACCCCGGTGCCACCACCCTGACCGCACCGGCCAACGGAGCAACCGGACTGGGCTCCAGCGTGACCCTGAGCTGGTCTGGCGCCAGCGGCGCGCTCAGCTACCAGGTCGAGGTCGCGGAAGATCCCGGATTCGTCACGGTGATCTTCGACGAGATCATTGAGGGCACCTCGACAACGCTCGCTGGTCTGGATGGCGCCACCACCTACTACTGGCGGGTGACTGCCAGCAACGATTGTGGCGATGGCACGACTTCCGCGGTCTTCAACTTCCGCACAGCGACCGCACCTGGGCAATGCGACGAAGGCGTGGAGCCGAACGTGCTGTTCAGCGAGGACTTCACCGGCGGCCTGGGTGGCTTCACCACCACCGGCAGCAGCGGCTCTTCGACCTGGGCGATCTCCACCGCACGGCCCAGCCCGGCCTCGGGCGGCAACGGCGTGCTGGCAGTGAACCTGACCACGGTCTCGCACCAGTTCCTGATCTCGCCGGCGATCACCCTGCCGTCGGACGGTCTGCCGCTGAGCCTGCAGTTCCAGAACGACCAGACCATCGAGGACCAGTCGGCCACCGCCTGCTTCGATGGCGCGTTGCTGGACATCAGCACCAACGGTGGCTCGACCTGGACCCAGCTGCCCAGCTCGGCGATGCTGACCCGGCCGTACGACGGCCCGATCTCGACCGCCTGGAGCAGTCCGGCCGGTGGCCAGCAGGCCTGGTGCGGTGACCCGCGCACGTGGGAGAACCAGGTCGTTGACCTGAACGCCTATGCCGGCCAAACCGTGCATTTCCGTTGGCGGATGGCTACCGATTCGTCGGTGGGTCGCGCGCCGCATGGCTGGTACGTGGACGACATCGCCGTGCAGTCTTGCGGCGACGCGCCCACCGAAGGCATCAATCTGGGTATCACCCTGGCCGCGTCGCCGGAGCCGGTGACGGTGGGCAGTGAACTGACCTACACGGTCAACGTCGCCAATACCGGCCCAGAAGACGCCACCGATGTCGAAGTCGAGCTGACGCTGCCTGCCGATATCGGCTACGTCAGTGGTGTCGCGGTCGGCACCAGCAAGGCCACCTCGACGGTTCGTGGCAGCGACTGGACCTGCGCCGAAGATGCCGGCACCGTTCTGTGCGGACTGGCCGGAAGCGTTGCCTCTGGCGGCGCCGCGCCGACCCTGACGGTGACTGCGCTGGTTGCCGCCGATGCCACGCCCGGCGTCGTGACCACCACGGCCACCGTCAGCGGTGCGGAAACCGAGCTCGCACCGAGCAACAACAGCGCATCGGTCGACACCACCATCGAAGGCCTGCCGGATGCCATCTTCTGCGATGGCTTCGAGGAAGGTGGTGACGGCAGTTGCGGTGGCGGCGGCCCGGTCGATCCGGACCTGGTGATCATCGACGACCTCAACTGGACGCCGGCAGCGGACTTCACCGGTGGCTCGATCAAGTGGGTGGATGGCGAGACCTGCGTGTGCGACACCGCGCCGTACAACTTCAACCCGTACGGCACGGCGAGCACGCTGCAGTTCTTCTGGCCGCTCAATGCCAACGGCAGCGAAGGTGGCGTCACCCTGAATGGCTCGGCGTATGCCGTCCTGCAGTCCGGTGCCACCATTGGGGCCAGCTCGCAGTTCCTGGTGGGCACGGGAGCGGCACTGACGGCGCCATGGGCCAATACCACCGGCTATCTGGGCTTCCGGTTCCTGGATGGCGGCATCACCAAGTACGGCTACGCCCACATCACGGTCGGCGCCAATGGCCGCCCGTTCACGCTGAACTCGATCACCTACAACAACGTCGGCGCTTCGGTCACGATTCCCTGACCGACACGCAAGGCGCGGGTGCCCGTCACCCGTGCCACCCCTTCAGAGGCCTCCTTCGGGAGGCCTCTTTCTTTGCACTGCCGGCACCGCCAAGCAGGACACGAACAGATGCATCACCAGCAGAACGACACCGGCTGCGTTGCAGGCTCTGATTCAGGCACGTAGGCCCTGTCGTGCAGCTCGGCAATCGCCCGCAGATCACGGCGGCCATTCGAAGCGGCTGATGGCGGATATCGGAGGCGAAACCGGACAACACCATCCGTTCGCACGTGAAAACCCTCACTGGGTCACTGGCGACGAAACATTCGTCGAGACTGAGGTGATACCAGCAGTATCCAACCGTCGATCAACGTCAGCCGGCTCTACTCGATGTTCTGCACCTGCTCGCGCATCTGCTCGATCAGCACTTTCAGTTCGACGGCAGTCTGGGTGCTGCGGCCATCGAAGGATTTGCTGCCCAGCGTGTTCGCCTCTCGATTGAATTCCTGCATCAGGAAATCCAGGCGCCGACCCACCGCTTCCGTCAGACCCAACGTGCGACGCGCCTCGACGACATGACCGGCCAGACGGTCCAGTTCTTCATCGACGTCGAGCTTCTGCAGCCACAAAACCATCTCCTGCTCCAGGCGACCCGGCTCCAGCGGCTGCTTGAGGTCGGCCAGACGCAGCTCCAGCTTCTGACGCAGGCCGGCGCGAATCTCCGGCATGAGTTCGCGCACCACGCCGGCGTGGTGCTCGATGCCGGCCAGGCGCTCCTCGATCAGTGCGCCCAAGCGCGCACCTTCGCGCTCACGCGCTTCGATGAATCGATCGATCGCCAGCTCCAGCGCAGCCATGGCGCTTTGCTGAAACGCCGCCTGATCCACCTCCGGCTCGATCAGCAAACCGGGCCAGGCCAGCAGCTCGGTCACCGACAGGCGCTGCATGGCATCGGGGAAGTGCCGGCCCAGCTGCCGCGTCGCCACGGCCAGGGATTCGGCCAGCGCCTCGTTGACCTGCATGGCGGAAGCGGCGCTGCGATCGCGCTTGATCCGCAGCACGGCATCGACCTTGCCGCGACCCAGACGCGCGGTCAGGCGCTCACGCACGCTGCCATCCAGGCCGCGCAGTTCCTCGGGCAGGCGCAGTGTGATCTCCAGAAAACGATGATTCACCGAGCGTAGCTCCCAGGCCAGCGTGCCCCAGGAAGTCGCCTGCTCGGCTTCGGCGAATGCGGTCATGCTGCGGATCATGGGTCGTTCCAGTGAATTGATCGGGCAATGGTAAACTCCGCCGCCCGCATTCCAAAGGATCGCGCATGACGGCCTTCTCCCGTCCCAGCGCCCGCGCCGCCGACCAGCTGCGCGATGTTCGTATCGAACGCCAGTTCACCCGTCACGCCGAAGGCTCGGTGCTGGTGTCGTTCGGCGACACCCGTGTACTGTGCAACGCCTCGGTCGAGGATCGTGTGCCACCGTTCCTGCGTGGCAAGGGCGAAGGCTGGATCACCGCCGAATACGGCATGCTGCCGCGCGCCACCCACAGCCGCAGCGACCGCGAAGCCGCTCGGGGCAAGCAGGGCGGTCGTACCCTGGAGATCCAGCGCCTGATCGGCCGCGCTCTGCGCGCCTGTGTCGATCGCGCCGCCCTTGGCGAGCGCACCATCACCCTGGATTGCGATGTGTTGCAGGCCGATGGCGGCACCCGCACGGCCGCGATCACCGGTGCCTATGTCGCGCTGGTCGATGCCATGCGCTGGCTGCGCAAGCGCAGCGCACTGCAGCGCGATCCGATCCACGGCGCAGTGGCGGCGGTATCGGTCGGCATCTACCGCGGCGTACCGGTGCTGGATCTGGACTACGCCGAAGACAGCGACTGCGACACCGACATGAACGTGGTCATGAACGACGGTGGCGGCTTCATCGAGCTGCAGGGCACCGCCGAAGGCCACGCCTTCCGCGACGAGGAGCTCACTCAGCTGCTGGCGCTGGCGCGCAACGGCATCAACGCGCTGCTGGAAAAGCAGCGCGAAGCACTCGCGCAATGAGCCTGGCCGCGGCACGGCTGGTGCTGGCCTCCCACAACGCCGGCAAGCTCGCCGAGTTCCGCCGTTTGTTTGCCGACTCCGGCATCGAGGTCCTGTCGCAGGCCGAGCTGGGCGTCGAGGACATTCCCGAAACCGGCCTCACCTTCATCGAGAATGCTTTGCTCAAGGCCCGACACGCCGCGCGCGTCACCGGCCTGCCGGCATTGGCCGACGACTCGGGCCTGTGCGTGGATGTGCTGGGCGGTGCACCGGGCCTTTACTCGGCACGCTATGCCGGCAGTCACGGCGACGCCCGCGCCAACAACGACAAGCTGCTGCGCGAACTGGCCGATGTGCCCGACGAGCAGCGCGGCGCGCATTTCCACTGCACCCTGGCACTGTTGCAGCACGCCGAGGATCCTGCGCCACTCGTGGCCGAAGGACGCTGGCACGGTCGCGTGCTGCATGCGCCGCGCGGTGAGCACGGCTTCGGCTACGACCCGCTGTTCCTGGACCCGGCATCGGGACTGTCGGCGTCGGAGTTGTCTCCGTCGGAGAAGAACCGCATCAGCCACCGCGGCCTGGCCATGGTCGCCCTGCGTCGGCTGCTGGCGGAAACCCTCGCCGGTCAGCCGGTCTGAGCGCGGTCGCGCGGACATCGACATACCTTCCCTGGAAGCCGCTGGAAGACTCGGCGCGCAGAGGGTTCGCCGTGGCCACCGGCGCGCCGACCGCTGCGGTGTATGGTGGCTGCATGCGCGTTGCCGGCAGCGCCGCCTGACGCGCGCGTAGCTGATTTTCAGGATCGTCCCGGCATGCCGCTGTCGCCGCCACCGCTGTCGCTGTACATCCACCTGCCCTGGTGCGTGCGCAAGTGCCCGTACTGCGACTTCAACTCGCACCGCGCACCGCAGCAGTTGCCGCTGACGCCGTATGTGCATGCCCTGGACGCCGACTTGCGCCACGACCTGGCCAGCTATCCGGAACTGAGCGGACGGCGCATCGCCTCGGTGTTTTTCGGTGGCGGCACGCCCAGCCTGTTTCCGGCGCCGATGATCGCCGAGATCCTGACCAACGCGCAGGCGGCGATCGCCTTTGATGATGATGTCGAAGTCACCCTGGAGGCCAATCCGGGCACGATCGAACGCGGGCGCTTCGACGGCTATCGTCAGGTCGGCGTCAATCGGGTCAGTCTTGGCGTGCAGAGCTTCGACGACGCGGCGCTCAAACGGCTGGGCCGCATCCACGGCAGCGACGAAGCACGCCGCGCCGCGGCGGAAGTGCGCGAAGGCGGCATCGACGATCTCAACCTCGACCTGATGTACGCCCTGCCCGAACAGTCGCTGGCCCAGGCACTGGCCGACGTCGACGCCGCCATCGCGCTGGCACCAACCCACATCTCGCACTACCAGCTCACCCTGGAGCCGCACACCGAGTTCGCGGCGCGACCACCGCCCTTGCCCGACGACGACCTCGCCTTCGACATGATGAACGCCTGCCAGGAACGGCTGGCGCAGGCGGGCTACGGCCACTACGAAACCTCGGCCTATGCGCAGGCCGGCCGACGCTGCCGGCACAACCTCAACTACTGGCAGTTTGGCGACTACCTGGGCATCGGCGCCGGTGCCCACGGCAAACTCAGTGTCGACGACGGCATCCGCCGGCGCTGGAAGCACAAGCATCCCAGCCGCTGGCTGGCCAGCGCCGGCAGCGAAGACAGCATCGGCGGCGATGATGTGATCACAGCTGGGCACCTGCCGTTCGAGTTCGTGCTCAATGCGCTGCGTCTGAATGAGGGATTCACGCTGACACGGTTTCAGCAGCGCACCGGCTTGCCGGTGACCGCGATTCAAGCCGTGCTCGACCAGGCGCTGGATCGCGGCTTGATCGAAACCCGCACCGAGCCCAACGGCGACCAGCGCATCCAGCCCAGCGAACTGGGACGCCGCTTCCTCAACGACCTGCTCGGGCTGTTCCTGCCCGACGCCAGCGACGGATCGGGCTGACCAATCCGCTCTGCGCAACCCAGCCGGGCGCGAATTGCTGGCTGCCTTGTCGCGCACCAGGGCTGCGCTAATTTGGTGCATTTCCGCTGCAAGGCACCTTGAACGGGCAGCCGGTCACGCTTTGGCATGACCGAAAATCGCGCTGTTATGCGGTTTCATCGCTTGGCATCGCGATTGCTGCCTGTCGCGGACCGTATTCCATCCAGCCTTCCCCACCGAGGTAGTCATGTCCACCGAAAAACTGAGCAAGCTGATCAAGGACAACGCGGTCGAATTCGTCGACCTGCGCTTTGCCGACATGCTGGGCAAGCAGCACCACGTCACCTTCCCCGCCCGCGCCGTCGACGACAGCCTGTTCGAGGACGGCAAGATGTTCGACGGCTCCTCGATCTCCGGCTGGAAGGGCATCAA
>JAMHVM010000027.1:0-11839 GCA_035911475.1 Lysobacterales bacterium
GATTGGTGCCAGTTCGCAGTTCCTGGTGAGCACGGCCTCGACGGCGACGGCGCCCTGGGCCAACACCAGCGGCTACCTGGGCTTCCGGTTCCAGGACGGCGGCATCACCAAGTACGGGTATGCCGAGGTCACGGTGGGAGCCAATGGCCGGCCGTTCACGCTGAACAGCATCACCTACAACAACGTCGGCGACCCGATCACCATTCCCTGATCGGACCGACCACCGGTGCTGGCCGCGTGCCAGCACCACCCCCTGCAGAGGCCTCCTTCGGGAGGCCTCTTTGTTTCCTGAGAGCTCTCTCCGGCATCGCTGCTCCGTACGGCAACAGTTGACGGCAGACTCCTCTGTTGAGGAAGTGATGTCGCGAATGCATCTTGACGCCCGTGCTCAGGTGAAACTCGATAGTGAGCGCGTTTCCGCGGGTTGGCAGTGGCGGTTAAACTGCGTCGCTTACATCAGGGCAGCAGAATGCACATGGGCAAATCGGCGCCGCGCCGGGTACTGACCGGCATCACCACCACCGGAACGCCGCATCTGGGCAACTACGTCGGCGCCATCCGTCCGGCGATCGCCGCCAGCGGGCTGGAAGAGGTCGAGTCGTTCTTCTTCCTGGCCGACTACCACGCGCTGGTGAAATGCCACGATCCCGAGCGCGTTCGTCGCTCGACGCTGGAGATTGCCGCGAGCTGGCTGGCCTGCGGACTGGATCCGGATCGGGTGCTGTTCTATCGCCAGTCCGATATCGCCGAGGTTCCGGAATTGACCTGGATCCTGGCATGCAGCACGGCCAAGGGTCTGCTCAACCGTGCCCATGCCTACAAGGCCGCGGTCGATGCCAACGTGCAGGTAGAGGAAGATGCCGACGCTGGTGTGACCATGGGCCTGTATTCCTATCCGGTGCTGATGGCCGCCGACATCCTGGCCTTCAACGCGCATCAGGTACCGGTCGGGCGCGACCAGATTCAGCACATCGAGATCGCGCGTGACATCGCCGCCCGCTTCAATCACCGCTATGGCGCGCTGTTCCAGCTGCCCGAAGCGGTGATTGACGAGCAGGTCGCGACCTTGCCAGGCCTGGACGGCCGCAAGATGTCCAAGAGCTACGACAACACCATTCCGCTGTGGTTGCCGGAGAAGAGTCTGAAAGCGGCGATCGCGCGCATCGTCACCGATTCGCGCGAGCCCGGAGAAGCCAAGGACACCGAAGGCTCGACCGTGTTCGAGCTGTACCGTGCCTTTGCCCACGCCGAGGAAACGCAGGCCATGCGCGAGGCGTTCGCCGATGGCATCGGCTGGGGCGAAGCCAAGCAACGCCTGTTCGATCGCATCGATCAGGAGCTGCGGCCGATGCGCGAACGCTATTACCAACTGGTGTCTCGCCCCGGCGAGATCGAGGAGATCCTGCGCTTCGGTGGCCGCAAGGCGCGGGCGCGGGCATCGGCGCTGGTGGCCGATGTACGCATGGCGGTCGGGATCGCGCCGCTGTTCGGCATGCGCCTGGAGCAAGGCAAGGCTGATCGCGATGATCGGGCGGTGCAACCGCGCTTCGTCAGCTTCCGCCAGGGCGAGGCATTCCGTTTCAAGCTGCTCGATGTCGACGGTGACACCGTACTGGAGAGCATCGACTTCGCCGATCCGCGCAGTTGCGGTGTCGCGTTGGGCGAGCTCAAGAAGCGTGGTACCGGCGTTGTAGTGGCTGCCGGCACGGATGGCAGCGCCTGGGTTGCCGATGCCGAGGGCAAGCCGTTGGCTCACGGCAGCGATGCCGAACGCATTCGACAGGTGTTCGATCAGCTTGTGCTTTAGGTGGGTGGCCACAACCACCCGCAGCAGCCGGGCTTGCCCGGCTTGCGATGTCTCGGGCGGGGCGGCGGTTCAGTTGGCCAGCTGCAGATCGTCCAGCAAGGCCTTCAGGAAGCGCGCGGCTTCGCCCCCAGTGCAGGCGCGATGGTCGAAGGTCAGCGAGATCGGTGCCATTCGGTGTGCTTCGAAACCGCCGACCACCGGGCGCATCTCGTGCCTCGCCTTGCCGGCGGCGACGATCGCCACGCACGGCGGCACCACCACCGGCGTCGCGTAGCGGCCGGCGAACACGCCGAAGTTGCTCAGGCTGATGGTGTAGCCCTTCAGCTCCTCGGCTGGAATCGAGCGACTCTCGACCTGGTCGCGCAGACGGTTGATCGCTTCGCGCGCCTGGGCGGCATCGAGCAGATCGGCATTGCGCAGCGCCGGCACGAACAGGCCTTCGGGCGTATCCACGGCAATGCCGATATCGACATGCGGATGCAGGGTGCGGGTGCCGGCGGCGCCGTCGAACCAGGCGTTCAAGGCCGGAACGGCCTTGCAGGCGGTGACGATCGCGCGCACCAGTCGCCAGGTGACGTCCTGCTTGCCTTGCCAGGCGTGCAGGTCGGCATCGTCGACCAGCGTGGTCGGCACCACCTGGGCATGCGCCTCGGCCATGATCCGCGCCATGTTGCGCCGGACACCGCGCAGCGGCTCTGGTTGGCCTGTTGCCGGGGCGGAGGCGTCGGGCGGCGAGGTGCGGATCGGCTTGCCGACTGCAGAAACCGTGGTCCGTGCCCGGTCCACCGGCGCGGCAGCAGCCGACGTTGCCGCAGTCGCTGCCGGTGCTGTTCCTGCTGTCGAAGCTGGTGCGGGTGTCGCAGCGCGGGCGGGTGCTTTTTCGGTGGACGTACCGCCGCCGGCAGCGGCCTGCTTCACATCGGCCAAGGTCACCACGCCGTCGGCGCCGGTGGCGCGCACACGACTCAGGTCGATGCCGAGCTTGCGAGCCAGCGCGCGCACGGCCGGCACTGCCTTCACGCCACCGGCGGAGCTGACCCGTTCGCTCTGCACGCGGTTGCTGGTTTCCATGGCGCCGACCACGGTGCCGGCATCGCCGGATTCCTCGCTGTCGCCCGAAGGGTCGGATGGCGCGGTGTCGTCGCCGTCCGCAGCCGGCGCAGATTCTGATGACGCGGGAGCGGCACTGGTCGATGCGGCCTTGGGCGCAGCGTGATGATGACCGGTGTCCTCGGCCTCGGCGCGCTGGGCGACGCCTTCGGCCAGCTCGAAGCCGGCCAGCGGGCTGCCGGTGACGAT
Source organism: Lysobacterales bacterium (assembly GCA_035911475.1). Lineage (GTDB taxonomy): Bacteria > Pseudomonadota > Gammaproteobacteria > Xanthomonadales > UBA2363 > Pseudofulvimonas. The sequence continues at coordinate 3,107 of JAMHVM010000027.1, forward strand.
CACGTCACCGGGGCCACCGAACAGCTTCGTCACCGTGCCGGTGTAGGGCGAGGGCACGTCGACCACTGCCTTGGCGGTTTCCATCGACACCAGCGGTGCGTCGACCTTGATGTAGTCGCCTTCCTTGACATGCCACTCGACGATCTCGGCGTCGGGCAAGCCTTCGCCCAGGTCAGGCAGGTTGAATGTCTTCATGAATCGGTTCCGTTAGGCGAGTTGGTCCTGAAACGTCTGCCAGTCACGGCAACGCCCGTTGCCGCGATTGCAAGTGTCAGCAACATTAGTGCCCAGATGCCTGGGCCGGGTGCGGCGTGTGGTTCGGGTGCTCCCACCGCCACAGTGAAGTCGAACTCGGCGATGGTCGGGCCGGTTTCGCCTTCGACGAAGGCAATGGTGTATGTGCCGGCTGGTAGCGAGGGCATAAGGAAGGGAAACTCGCGGTAAGACATGCCGCCGGGGCATATGAACCCGCAGCCATGATCGAAAAGGACGGTGAGCTGGTTACCGGAAATCTCGATGATGGGAGGATTCCAGATGCCGAAGCTGCTACTGAACGTATAAACGGAGAACACGGCATTGAAAGGCTGATCCGGCGGCGCCGGTGTCGGGATGGTCCGAAACTCCGGCGGCGGCCCGTCCTGCGCTTGGGCTTGCACAACAGCCAGCGCAGCGAGCCCCATGATCATCAATTTGAGCAGTGATCCGACGACAGGTCGCATTTCCGTTCTTCCGTTGAAACTACGGCAATTTCAACTGACCGCCAGCGTGCGCTTGGCCGCTTCGACAATGCGCTGCACGCCGGGCATGTACTTCATTTCCAGCCGGAACAGCGGCATGTGGGTGTCGTAGCCGGTGACGCGCTCGACCGGGGCGACCAGGTCGTACATGGCCTGCTCGGCCAGCCGCGCGGCGATCTCGGCGCCGACACCGACGTTCTTCGGCGCCTCGTGCACGATCACGCAGCGGCCGGTGCGGGTCACCGATTCGTGGATGGTGTCGAAATCCAGCGGCTTGATCGTGGCCACGTCGATGACCTCGGCGCTGATGCCTTCGGCTTCCAGGGCGTCGGCCGCCTCCAGGGTTTCCTTGACCGTGGCGCCCCAGCTGACCAGGGTCACATCGCTGCCGTCGCGCAGGACGAAACACACGTCCAGCGGCAGCGCTTCGCCGTCGTCCGGCACCAGTTCCTTGTACTGGCGATAGATGCGCTTGGGCTCGAAGAAGATCACCGGGTCGGGATCGCGGATCGCCGCCAGCAGCAGGCCGTAGGCACGCGCCGGCGAAGACGGAATGACGATGCGCAGGCCGGGCACGTTGGCGAACAGGGCTTCGTTGGCTTCGCTGTGGTGTTCCGGCGCGCGGATGCCGCCACCCCAGGGCGCGCGTACCACCAGCGGACAACTCAATCGCCCGCGGGTGCGATAGCGCATGCGCGCCGCGTGGCAGATCAGGTGTTCCAGCATCGGGTAGATGAAGCCCTCGAACTGGGCTTCGGCGACCGGCTTCATGCCCTGCACGGCCATGCCCACGGTGAGTCCGGCGATGGTGGTTTCGCACAGTGGCGTGTCGATCACCCGCCACGGGCCGAAGGTGTCCTGCAGGCCGACAGTGGCCCGGAACACGCCGCCGTTGACGCCGACATCCTCGCCGAGCACGACCACGCTGTCGTCGTGCGCCATCTCCCAGGCCAGCGCCTGGGTCACGCCTTCGATCAGGGTGATCGGTGCCGCGTTGGCTGCCTCAGTCATGGCGCACCTCCCGGGCTACGGCCAGCGCCCGCTGCTGGGCGATGTCCAGCGGGGCCTCGGCGTACAGGTAGTCGAACATGGCTTCTACCGGTTGCGAGCGGGTGTTGAGGTAGGCATCGACCTCCTCGCCGACGCGGGCCTCGCATTGGGCCTGCCACAAGCCATCTTTCTCATCGTCCCAGGCGCCCAGGCGGGTCAGGTAGGCGCGCAGCCGACCCAGCGGCTCGCGTTGCCAGGCGGCCTTGACCTCGTCGTCGTCGCGGTAACGCCGGGCGTCGTCCGCCGTGGTGTGGTCGTGCAGGCGATAGGTGACCATCTCGATCACGCTGCCGCCGCCACCTTCGCGTGCACGGGCGAGCGCCTCGTCCATGGCGCCGCGACAGGCGATCAGGTCGTTGCCGTCGACCTGCAGGCAGTGCAGGCCACCGGCGATGCCCTTCTGGGCCAGGGTCTTGGCCGCGGACTGACGGCTGCGCGGCACGGAGATGGCCCACTGGTTGTTGACCACCACCAGCACCATCGGCAGTTCCAGCGCTCCGACGGAGTTCAGCGCCGCGTAGAAATCGGCCTTGGACGAGCCGCCATCGCCGCAGACACTGACGGCAACGCGCTTCTCGCCACGGATCTTGAACGCCAGTGCGCTGCCGGCGGCATGCAGGCATTGCGTGGCGATCGGCACCGACCAGGCGAAATCGTTGCGCGGTCCGGCAAAGTCATTGCCGCGTTCGTCGCCGCCCCAGTACAGCAACACCTCGCGTGGCGTGACTCCGCGCCAGAACTGCGCGGCGTACTCGCGATAGGCCGGCGCCAGTACATCCTCCGGACGCATGGCCGAACCGATTGCCGCATGCGCGGCCTCGTGGCCGAGACTGGAGGCGTAGGTGCCGAGTTTGCCGGTGCGCTGCAACGCGATGGCCTTGCTGTCGAAAACACGGGTGAAGCTCATCAACTGGTAGATCGCCACCAGTTGCTCCAGATCGCGGGCGATCGGTGGCAGATTGCTGCCGATGGGGTTGCCATCGGTATCCAGATACTGGCGGTACTCGATTTCAAAGGACGCGGCGATGGTCACGACGGGTTCCTGTTCGGGGCGCCCTGAATAGCAAGCGACGCCGGGGATGGCAAGGCGCAGCGCGGCACTGGCAGGTGCGCTGCGGCGGCTGGCTATCGGAACCTATGGACAACGACTGCGCGTGCGTCTGGCGGTGTCCGGAGGTGCTCGAAATGCTCATGTATTGCTGCATACACTGCGCTTTCTCCGCTCCGGCGGTCACCGCCAGCCACCCGCTCGCTACGTTGTCCAGAGGTTCCTATACTGGCTGGCCCGAGGAATCGATCTGCAACGAATGACCGATCAGGAAAATCTGCGCGCGCTGGAAGATGGCATCGAGCGCGACTTGCGTGAAAAGCTCGACTACAGCGGTTATCTCCGGCTGGAACAGCTGCTGTCCGCGCAGCAGCCGTTGTCCGATCCACCGCATCACGACGAGCTGCTGTTCATTATCCAGCATCACGTTGCCGAATTGTGGCTGAAGCTGGTCGTGCACGAGTTGCGCGCGGCGATCGCCTTTGTTCGCGACGACCACATCGACCAGGCCTTGAAGGTGATGGCGCGGGTCAAGCAGATCCAGCGGCAACTGTTCGAACAATGGGCGGTGCTGGAGACGCTGACGCCCAGCGAGTACCTGCAGTTCCGGCACCTGCTGGGCCCGGCCTCCGGGTTCCAGTCCTGGCAGTACCGCACGGTCGAGTTCCTGCTGGGCAACAAGAATGTCGGCATGATCCAGGTGTTCGACCATGATCCCGAGCATCAGGCGTTGCTGCGCGAGGTGCTGGAATCGCCCAGCCTCTACGACGAGTTCCTGCGCTGGCTGGCGCGTCATGGCCATGACGTGCCGAGCGAATGTGTCGAACGCGACTGGTCAAAACCCTACCGGCGCTGCCCGGAACTGCTGCCGGTGCTCAAGCGTGTCTACGAAGACCCGGACACGCACTGGGAGGCCTACAACATTGCCGAAAAGCTGGTCGACATCGAGGAGAGCTTCCAGCTCTGGCGCTTCCGGCACATGAAGACGGTGGAGCGCATCATCGGCTTCCGGCGCGGCACCGGCGGTTCCAGCGGCGTGGCCTTCCTCAAGCGCGCGCTGGAGCTGACCTTCTTCCCGGAACTGTTCGAGGTACGTACGGTCATCGGTTCCAGCGAAGGCTACTGAGCACGCGGCGTTTTCCGCCGCTTCCCATCGTTACGTCAGTTCTCCTCGCCGCTCCTTAACTGGCAGCTGAAGCGATCCCGGCACGTTGGAACCATGTCCGGGGTCGCCGGTCTGATTCATCAGACACTCTCTCTCCATTCATCGGGGCCCTCCAGCCCCTTGGGCACGCCGCCCCACCTCCCTGGGCGGCTTTTTTTTGTCTTCGCGAACCCGGCAGGCTCCGGACTACAGGCGGCTAGTCCCGTTCGCCTTGTCCAGTTGGCTGCTGCGCTGCTGGCTCGATCGCGCAATCTCTCGCGTTGGCGACTGCGCGCGAATCATCGTCGTCGCCATCGGCTTCGGACCGATCCTGACAAGGCTTGGTGGCACGGCGATACATGCGGAAATGATGGATCGCGAGCGGGACCAGCAACAGGCTGTATGCACACAGGATGACGAAGGGCGCCCAGATGTTGGTTGCCGGCCACGGCACTTCGGCGCCGGAATTGCGGCCCAGGCGTTCCAGCACCAACAGCGCCAGCCATGACCAGGCCGACATGGACAGGATCAGGGTCAGGTAGCGCCGGATCGTGGCTTTCATCACTGGTTTGCCGTCATCCGCCATCCGATCGCTGTCACGCGGAACCCAACCTCCTTCGCGGTCGGTGGGCTCTCTGACCACGAACCTGGTCTGGAAGGTGATGACCAGGGCTGATCCCGCCATGAGCAGGAAATACATCCCTCCCAGCCGGCGCACTTCCAGTTGTCCGGCGAAAAACAGAGTCAGGTGGTAGGTAAAGATGGCCATCGAAACCAGGGTCAGCTTGCTTCGGAACTGCTCGCTCTTGTTCTGGCTCATTTCAGCTCCATTGCTGGCGGGACGGCAAACGTGACCAGCCCGGGCGCCCTCTGGCGCGATCATCTCGTTTGCTTTTGTAAACAATACAGATCAATTCAGACGGGTGCGATGGCTTGACTGGCATGTGCGCGGCGGTATGTCGCTCCGCGGCAGTTGCGCGGCGAGGCTACAATTGCCCGGATTTTCAACCTGCTCCCGACGGTAATCATGCTGGACAAGAACTTCGATCCCCCCGCCTTCGAGCGCCGCTGGTATGAGCACTGGCAGCAGCTTGGCCTGTTCGCGCCCAGCGGCGAGGGCCAGCCGTACACCATCCTGCTGCCGCCGCCGAATGTCACCGGCACCTTGCACATGGGCCATGCCTTCCAGCACACGCTGATGGATGCGCTGGTGCGCTATCGACGCATGCGCGGCGACGACGTGCTCTGGCAGGTCGGCACCGACCATGCCGGCATCGCCACCGAGATGGTGGTCAGCCGGCAACTGGCCGGCGACAACCTGACCCGCAATGGCCTCGGCCGCGACGCCTTCATCGACCGGGTCTGGCAGTGGAAGCAGATCTCAGGCGACACCATCACTGCGCAGATGCGTCGTCTCGGTGCCTCCGGTGACTGGTCGCGCGAAGTCTTCACCATGGACCCGCAGCCGTCGGCGGCGGTGGTCGAGGCCTTCGTGCGCCTGTACGACGAAGGCCTGATCTATCGCGGTCTGAAGCTGGTCAACTGGGATCCGGTGCTGAAGACCGCGATCTCCGATCTGGAAGTGGTCAGCGAGGAAGAGCAGGGCGCGTTGTGGTCGATCCGCTACCCGCTCAGTGACGGCAACGGTTTTCTCACCGTCGCGACCACGCGTCCAGAGACCATGCTCGGCGACGTCGCCGTGGCGGTGCATCCGGAGGACGAGCGTTACGCGCACCTGATTGGCCAGACGCTGAAGCTGCCGCTGACCGATCGCGAGATTCCGATCATCGGCGATGCCTACGTCGAGCGCGAGTTCGGCACCGGCTGCGTCAAGATCACGCCGGCGCACGACTTCAACGACTACGCCATCGGCCAGCGCCACGGCCTGCCGATGATCAACATCTTCACCGATGATGCGGCGATCAATGACAACGCGCCGGAGCGCTATCGCGGCCTGGATCGCGTCGAGGCGCGCAAGCAGGTGCTTGCCGATCTGGAAGCCGACGGCCTGCTGGTCGAGGAGAAGCCGCACACCCTGATGGTGCCGCGCGGCGACCGCACTGGTCAGGTGATCGAGCCCTATCTGACCTGGCAATGGTTCGTGCAGATGGATCAACTGGGCGCGCGTGGACTCAAGCGTGTGGAAGACGGCGATGTCCGCTTCGTGCCCGGCAACTGGATCAGCACCTACCGGCACTGGCTGGGCAACATCCAGGACTGGTGCATCAGCCGCCAGCTCTGGTGGGGCCATCGCATTCCCGCCTGGTATGGCGACAACGGCGAGATCTTCGTTGGCCGGGACGAAGCTGAGGCGCGAGAGCGTGCCGCTGCCATCGGCTATACCGGTGCGTTGCGCCAGGAAGCCGACGTGCTGGAAACCTGGTTCAGTTCGGCGCTGTGGCCGATTTCGACCATGGGCTGGCCGGATCCGGCGGCGATGGCGCAGCGCGGTTTCGATCGCTACGTACCGTCGTCGGTGCTGGTCACCGGCTTCGACATCATCTTCTTCTGGGTCGCCCGGATGATCATGATGACCGACCACTTCACCGGCGAGGTGCCGTTCAAGGACGTCTACATCACCGGTCTCGTCCGCGACAAGGACGGCGCCAAGATGTCCAAGTCCAAGGGCAACGTGCTTGATCCGATCGACCTGATCGACGGCATCTCCCTGGATGACCTGGTCGCCAAGCGCACCAGCGGTCTGATGCAGCCGCAGATGGCGAAGAAGATCGAGCAGGCCACGCGCAAGGACTACCCGGAAGGCATCCCCGCCTTCGGTGCCGATCCGCTGCGCTTCACCTTCGCTTCGCTGGCCAGCCACGGCCGCGACATCAAGTTCGATCTGGGCCGTTGCGAGGGCTACAAGAACTTCTGCAACAAGCTGTGGAACGCCGCGCGCTTCGTGCTGATGAACACCGAAGGTTTCTCGGTGCCGGCCGATGCCGCGCCGGCGGCGACGGGCGATGTCGAGCGCTGGATCCTGGCGCGGCTGTCGGCAACGCTGGCCGATGTCGAGCAGCAGCTGACCGACTACCGCTTCGACCTGGCCTCTCAGGCGTTGTACAGCTTCGTCTGGGACGAGTACTGCGACTGGTTCCTGGAGTTGGCCAAGCCGGCGCTGCAAGGTACTGACGCCGAGGCGCAGGCGTCGATCCGCCATACCTTGCTGTTCGTGCTGGAGGCGGCGCTGCGCGCGCTGCATCCGCTCATGCCGTTCATCACCGAAACCATCTGGCAGGAGCTCGCGCCGCGCCTTTCTCTGTCACAGGATTCGATCGGCCAGCGTCGTTGGCCGGTGTTGTCGGTGACCGACATCGGCGACAGCGAGGCCGCCGTGGAGTGGCTGAAGGCGGTGGTTTCCGGTGCCCGCGGCTTCAAGAGCCAGATGGGTCTGGCGCCGGGCCGCGAGATCGCGCTGGTCTTCCATGGCGGCCATGCCGCGCAGGCCACCTGGGTTCAGCGCTTTCAGGCGCAACTGGGTTTCCTGGTCCGCGCCAGCACGGTCGATGCCTTGGCGGCGGATGCGGTCGAGCCGGCAGGCACCACCTTGATCGCGCAGATCGGCGAGCAGCGGGTGCTGGTGCCGGTCACCGGCCTGATTGATGTCGGCGCCGAGATCGCGCGTCTGGACAAGGAAATCGCCCGGGTCGAGGGCGAGGTGCGCAAGTGCGAGGGCAAGCTCGGCAACGAGCGTTTCGTCGCCAATGCGCCGGCCGAAGTCGTCGATCAGGAGAAGGCGCGTCTGGTCGACTGGCAGGCGCAGCTGGCTGGTCTGGTCGGTCAGCGTGACGGACTGCGCCGGCAGGCTTGAAGCGGGGAACGAGTAAGGAGAAAAGAGAAACGAGAGTCGCCACCCTGAGCCGTTTCGCGCTCGCGATCACTCGTTCCTCTTTTCTCTTCGCTCGTTTCTCGGGCCCCTGGGCCCGAACAGCGCGCTGCCGATCCGCACCAAGGTCGCGCCTTCGGCGATGGCGATCCGGAAGTCGTCGGACATGCCCATCGACAAGGTGTCCGCCCCCGGATGCAACTGGCGCAGCCGGTCGAACAGCTCGCGCATGCGGGCGAAGGCCGGTCGCCGCGCTTCGGGTTCCGCCAGCGGCGCCGGAATCGCCATCAGTCCCCGCAAGCGCAAACCTTCGATGTCGACGATACGGTCGGCCAACGCGGCAACATCATCGGGCGCGCTGCCGGACTTGCTGGCCTCGGCGTCGACATTGACCTGGATCAGCACGTTCAACGGCGTGCCCACCTCCGCCCGACCCTCGGCCAGCAGAGGCAACAGCTTGGCGCGGTCGACACTGTGCACCCAGTCACAGTATTGCCCGACCGCGCGGGCCTTGTTGGATTGCAGCGGGCCGATGAAATGCCAGCGCAAGGGCAGACCTTGACTGGTCTGGATCTTGCCGGCAGCTTCCTGCCAGTAGTTCTCGCCGAAGTCGATCTGGCCGGTCTCCGCCAGCGCGTGGATGCGTTCGACCGGCTGCGTCTTGCTGACCGCGACCAGGGTGATGTCGCGGCCGGCTGATGCGGCCTCGATGGCGTCCCGGCAGGCTCGCCAGGCGGTGAGAACGGGGTCGCTCATGCGTTGCGTGGACAGGGTTATACTCAGGCAGGTTTGTGAAAATCCGGCCGAATCCCGGAATCAGGGAACTCCGGGCCGGGGCGGATTCCGGATTCTACGTAGGGGAGCTTCATGGATATATCGGAACTTCTGGCGTTCTCGGTCAAGAACAAGGCGTCCGACCTGCATCTGT
>JAMHVM010000028.1:0-1251 GCA_035911475.1 Lysobacterales bacterium
AGGATTTCGAAGGCCGGCAGGGTCTTGCCTTCCAGCACCTCCAGGAAGGCACCGCCGCCGGTGGAGATGTAGCCCACGTCACCCTCGATGCCGTACTTGGCGATCGCGGCCAGGGTGTCGCCACCGCCGGCGATGGAGAAGGCTTCGGACTTGGCGATGGCGCGCGCCAGCGTCTCGGTGCCCTGGGCGAAGGCGTCGAACTCGAACACGCCCACCGGGCCGTTCCACACGATGGTGCCCGCGGCCTTGAGCTGCTCGGCCAGGATCGCGGCGGTCTTCGGGCCGATGTCCAGGATCAGGTCGTCGTCGGCCACGTCGGTGGCGGCCTTGACGGTGGCCGGCGCATCGGCGGCGAAGGCCTTGGCGCAGACCACGTCCACGGGAATCGGCACGGCCGCGCCGCGTGCGGCCATCGCCTCGATCACCGCCTTGGCTTCACCGACCAGGTCGGCCTCGGCCAGCGACTTGCCGATCTTCAGGCCGGCGGCCAGCATGAAGGTGTTGGCGATGCCGCCGCCGACGATCAGGCCGTCCACGTTGGCCGACAGCGCCTTCAGGATGGTCAGCTTGGTCGAGACTTTCGAGCCGGCGACGATGGCCACCAGCGGGCGCTTCGGTCCTGGAGCCCCCACGCTGGCTGCGCCAGCCCCCCCGAGGGGGGCGGATCCTTCTTGGGGCGGCCCGGCGAAGGATCCGATGGCCAGCGCCTTGCTGATGGCGTCGATTTCGGCGGCCAGCAACGGGCCGGCGCAGGCGACCTTGGCGAACTGGGCAATGCCGTAGGTCGAGGCCTCGGCGCGGTGGGCGGTGCCGAAGGCGTCGTGCACGAAGATGTCGCAGAGCGCGGCCATCTTCTGCGCCAGCTCTTCCTTGTTCTTCTTCTCGCCCTTGTTCAGGCGGCAGTTCTCCAGCATCACGACCTGGCCGGGGGCCACGTCCACGCCATCGACCCAGTTGGAGACCAGCTTGACTTCGCGGCCCAGCAGCTCGGCCAGGCGCGCGGCCACCGGGGCCAGGCTGTCCTCGGGTTTGAACTCGCCTTCGGTGGGGCGGCCCAGGTGGCTGGTGACCATCACCGCCGCACCGGCGTCCAGCGCCATCTTCACGCAGGGCACTGAGGCGCGGATGCGGGTGTCTTCTGTGATGTTGCCCGCATCGTCCTGGGGCACGTTGAGGTCGGCGCGGATGAACACACGTTGACCGGCCACCTTTCCGGTGGCGATGAGATCGGCAAAACGGAGGATCTTCATG
>JAMHVM010000029.1:0-24835 GCA_035911475.1 Lysobacterales bacterium
ATCCCCTGGTCCGACCGGAACCGCGCACTCCCGGTCGACGCGACGCCGATGCTGGCCTGGGGAAACGGGCGCAGCTACGGCGATGTCTGCCTCAACAACGACGCAACCCTTCTGGATTGCCGCGGCCTGGACCGGTTCATCGCCTTCGATCGCGAGCAGGGCCTGCTTCGCTGCGAAGCCGGTGTGCTTCTGGATGAGATCCTGCGCCTGATCGTGCCCGGCGGCTGGTTCCTGCCGGTGACGCCGGGAACCCGCTTTGTGTCCGTCGGTGGCGCCATCGCCAACGACGTCCACGGAAAGAATCATCACCGCGTCGGCAGTTTCGGCTGCCATGTCACCAGCTTCGAGCTATTGCGCAGCGACGGCTCACGGTTGCATTGCTCGGCCACATCCAATCCCGAACTTTACGCCGCCACCATCGGCGGCCTGGGCTTGACCGGGCTGATCACGTGGGCCGAGATTCACCTGTCGCGCATTCCTGGTCCATGGCTCGCGGTTCAGACCAGCCGGTTCCGGCATCTGGACGAGTTCTTCGCCAAAACCCAACAGGCGAACTCGCGCCACGATTACACCGTGGCCTGGATCGATTGCCTGGCCCCACTCGATCAGCGCGGACGCGGGCTGCTGAGCAGCGCGAACTTCGCGGAAAATCCCGTCCATCGACCGACTGCCGGGAAGCGTCAACTGCGCGTCCCGTTCGTGCCGCCGATGCCGCTGCTCGGCGGACCCGGCCTGAAGCTGTTCAACCGGCTTTACTACCATCGTCCGGTCCGCCGGCATCAGATCAGCCACTATCAGCCATTCTTCTATCCGCTGGATGGCATTGGCGACTGGAATCGCCTGTACGGCCGACGCGGCTTCCTGCAGCATCAGAGCGTGGTCCCTGAAAACGCCAACCAGGCCGTATCCGAGATGCTGGAAACCATCTCGGCCAGCGGCAGCGGTTCGTTCCTCGCCGTGCTCAAGACCTTCGGCAGTCAGACATCCCCGGGTTTGCTCAGCTTCCCGCGGCCCGGCACGACGCTGGCACTGGATTTCCCGTTTCGTGGCGAGCCGACTCTTGCCCTGCTGGCACGCCTGGATCAGATCGTGCTTGCCGCCGGTGGCGCCGTCTATCCGGCCAAGGACGCACGCATGTCCGGCGCCAGCTTCCGCCGGTTCTTTCCGGCATGGGAACGGTTCTCGACGTCGATCGATCCGGGCTTCAGCTCCAGCTTCTGGCGTCGTGTCATGGCCGACAAGGTGGACTGACTGTGACGAAACCAACCGTTGCTCGCGCTGCCTGGTCTAACCTGCACATGGCCGTGACCAACGACAACGAGATCGGCGTATCTGTGGCGTCATGCGCCGATGACAAGCGCCAACCATCTTCTCGCCACCCCATTGCGAGCCACTCATGAAGAACATACTGATCATCGGCGCCGCCTCCGCCATCGCCGAAGCAAGCGCACGACAGTGGGCCAGCCAAGGTGCGGCCCTGTTTCTGGTCGGACGCGATGGCGAGCGTCTGGACGCCATTGCCGCCGACCTCAAGGTTCGCGGTGCAGCCGATGTCCACGTCCACACGCTGGATGTCACCGACCACGCCGGGCATGAGGAAATGCTTCGCCAGGCAACCGTCAGTCTCGGTCAGGTGGATGTCGCCCTGATCGCGCACGGCACGCTGCCCGACCAGGACCAGTGCCATGCGTCGATCGACCAGACCGCGCACGAGTTCGAGGTCAACGGCAGCAGCACGATCCGGCTGATGAGCGGACTGGCCGCCCTGCTGCGCAACCAGGCATCGGGCACGCTGGTGGTGATCTCGTCCGTCGCCGGTGACCGTGGCCGCGCCAGCAACGCGATCTACGGCGCGGCCAAGTCGGCGGTCACCGCCTACGCCAGCGCCCTGCGCCAGCATCTGTTCCGGCACGGCGCCAAGGTACTGACGGTCAAGCCCGGCTTTGTCGACACGCCGATGACCGCCGGTTTCGCCAAGGGCGCGCTGTGGGCATCACCGCAACGTGTCGCCCGCTCGATCGTTCGCGCCGTGGAATCCGGTCGCGAGGTCATCTACACGCCGTGGTTCTGGCGACCGGTGATGACGCTGATCCGCATGCTTCCCGAGGTCCTGTTCAAGCGCCTGCGCTTCTGAACGCAGACCACCTATAGCGCCCCAACAGCCTAGCCGGAAACAGGAGTTTCGGCAGTGACTGTAGTGTCCTGATCGCAGTCCCGCCCATCACTCAAAGGCAGCGCCACGGTGTCCGCACCAGCAGCAACCAGCAGGCACCCCTTCTGGCGGGCGTAGGAAGCCTTTGCATGATCATCGAATCTGATGATCACTTTGAAGCCGGCGGTTGCAAGGCTTTGGTCGGAGAAGTGGTCCGCCACGTCCTGTCTGGGTTGACGCTGCCACATCACCGACGACGCCGAGGGGCCGGCGTATCCCAAGGCCTCAAAGGCGCCCCCGGCAGGCGAGCGCACCCAACCGTCCAAAACCAGATAGTTTCCGGCGACGCGCACTGTGTCGACATGTCCTAGCGACGCCGAGATCGTTTGCGTCCCGGTCGCTACCAGGCCGCGAACATACGGATTCTTGCCAGCGCAGGATTCGATTCCGGGACTACCGGCGGGATCCACCCGGAAAAGTCGATAAAGCGGCCTAGAAAAATCGCAACTTTCCGACAATGACCAGCGTGAGCCAGCCTCAATCAATGAAAGTTCATGGTCCCAAAGCGGATCATGAACGAGGATGTGGTCGGGCTTGTAGACGTCGAGCCATGCGTCGAAGCGTCGCTCACCAATGAAACGTGCGTTTTCCGGATTTACCAATCCCAGAATATCGATGATCGGCCGGCCGGAGTAGTAGCCGACGGTTCCGATTTCGACCATCGCCACCGACTCATCCTTACCGACCTTCTCGTTTAGCCAGTGGCCTATGTCACGATACGGGATATATCCACCGCGCTCGTGCCGGTTGATGTCGGCGAAGAATCCGAGCACTCCGAGCAGCGGCAGTGTTATCAGCGCCACCCAAGCCAAGGCAAACGGATCCTGATTGTTCAGCCTCGCTCCGACGAGCGATACCAGCCAGGCGAATCCATAGCCTGCATAGAACGCGCCGAACGCAAAGAACGGCGAGTAGTACCATCCGTAGTTCGGGATGAGGAGAATCGAGTAGAACGCAGTGTACAGAACCAGGTACGCCACTATGACGACGTTCAGATAGTCCTTGCCGAGCGCGAGGAAACCAATTCCAGCCAAGCTCAGAAGCACTCCAAAGACGAGCGGATCCTTCTTGAATACCCATTGGTAGAGGTATCCCGCCTCCCAGAATTCGGCACCTGCCCAAAGGCCGGAGGCACCTTGCCAAATCTTCGCCATCGCCGTCTGCGGTGTCAGCGACCCGTAATAGAAGTAGTTGAACGCGTAGACTGCCGCAACGAGCAGCACTGGAACTACATACGTGCAGATCCTGAACGTTGGCAGGGAGCGATACTTGACGACGTCGTAGACGCCGGCCACCAGTACGAGCAGCGCCCCCTCGGATCGCGTCAGGAACAACAGCGCCGCAACGACACCTGCCCACTCGTAGCGGCGATGACGCATCAGCCACAGGAACACACCGGACAGCAGCGCCAGAAGTCCGGTCTCCATCCCGTAGAAGAGAAAGAAGAATGGCAGTGAAAGGAATAGTGCGGCTCCGGAGAACCCGGCGACGAATGAAAATCTCATGCCATTTCGCGCCGCTGCGTTGGTGAACAGGACACCTGTCGCGATAGCGGCCAGAAAATACACAGCGCCGGACACGAGAAAGCTGGCGAGGGACGCGTTGCCCAACAGTGCGGCGAGCACCAGCACCAGATAGCTGAACAGCGGCGAGGTCAGCCCGTTAAAATAAACGTCCTCGTTGTAAACGAGCCCTCGCCCAGCGATGGCGTTCTCGATGTAACGCAGGTAGATCAACGCGTCGTCAAGCTCCATGCCGCGATTGCGCGCCATGAAGAAGAGGTAGAAGCACCCGAGAGCGACCCACGCTCCGACTGCCAGCCGTCGCCGCCACGCCAGATCATCGCCCGACACGGTCAACGACTCCGGCAGTTGGCTCGGGAAAGGACATCAACGGAATCGGCTTCGGGCCCATCCGGCGGCAACAACGCATCATCAATGCTCCGAAGGCCAATCAGGTCGACTGAGCGCCCGTGTTTGGCCGAGGGTAAATCGTGTCGGTGACGTCGGCAGGAACCAGATCCCAGCGAAGGCGATTACGGTCGTAGTCGGCTGTCTTTCGAGCGATCATTGCGATCCCCTGATGCATCGTGAATAGATGCATAGGGCGTGTGGCGGGATCCTTGACCAGCGAGAACAGGCGCGCCGGCAAGCCCTCGGTCACGTCGACCAGCTCGAAACCAGTGACTTCGTTGAACATGCAGTGAGCGCTGTGATGCAGATAGCGCCAGAAGTCCCAAGGCAGCTCATGTGAGGCCCAGGCGGGATGCGTGGAAACGAAAACATGACCGCCCGGCTTGAGAATCTCATTGATCTCCATGGCTACTTTCCAAGGGAACATGAGATGTTCGAACACGGAGATCGAATACACGAAATCGAATCGCTTCTCGGGAAAGGCTTTGCCGAGCTGATGCGCATCGGCAACCACATCGACGTACTCGCCGGGATGAATGTCGACACCGGTGTAGTCGGTCACACCCGGAAAGCGCTCCCTCCCGTCCGCCTTGGCCGAAACATTGCGCGAGCCGATCTCCATGACGACCGGATTCTCAGCGTCCAGCACCATACTCCTGAACTTCGCGAACATCCGATGGTAGGGATCATCGCCTGCCGGCTTGCGTCGCAGGCGATTGAGCAGCCGGTCCGCCAGACGGATGCATAGTTGGTCAATCTTGTCCGAACTCACTGGCCACCTCGTCCCTTGACTGCTTGCGCACAAAAAGATCCAACACTCGAACCCCACACCAGCCGACTAATACGAATTCTGGAAAACTTACCACATCGAACTGTCACCACCCGCATCTCCGCGAATTGTTGATGGTTGCAACTCGGAGCTACGGCGTCACATCGGAATTTCAACCCTGTAAGCTGTTATCCAGTTCAGTGCGCAGGTCGGCGACATCCTCGACGCCAACCGACAGGCGCACCAGATTGTCGGTGATGCCCAGCGCGGCACGGCGCTCGGCCGGCACGCTGGCGTGGGTCATGATCGCCGGATGATTGATCAGGCTTTCCACGCCGCCCAGTGATTCGGCCAGCGCGAACAGCTGGCAGCGCTCCATCATCTTGACCGTCGCCTCGCGGCCGCCCTTGATGTAGACGCTGACGATGCCGCCGAAGCCGTCCATCTGCTGTCTCGCCAGCGCGTGCTGCGGATGCGAGGCCAGACCTGGATAGATCACCTTCTCCACCGCGGGATGCGCTTCCAGCCATTGCGCCAGTTCGAGCGCATTGGCGCAATGCGCCTTCATGCGCAGGTGCAGGGTCTTGAGACCGCGCATGGCCAGGAAGCTGTCGAACGGGCCTTGCACGCCGCCAACCGAGTTCTGCAGGAAGGTCATCTGTTCTTCCAGCTCGGTGTCGTCGCCAACAACGAGCACACCGCCGACCATGTCGGAGTGGCCGTTGAGGTACTTGGTCGCCGAGTGCATGACCAAATGCGCGCCCAGCTCCAGCGGCCGCTGCAGGATCGGCGAGGCGAAGGTGTTGTCCACCGCCAGGCGGATGCCGCGCTTGCGGGCGAAATCGGCCAGTGCCGCGATATCCAGCACCTTGAGCAGCGGATTGGTCGGTGTTTCCGCCCAGATCAGCTTGGTGTTGGGACGTACCGCGGCGGCCAGCGCGGCGGCGTCACCGAGATCGACGAAGCTGAACTCCAGACCGGCGGAGCGCTTGCGTACACGCTCGAAGAGGCGATAGGTGCCACCGTAGACGTCGTCCATGCAGATGACGTGGCTGCCGCTATCCAGCGCATCCAGCACGGTCGCGGTCGCGGCGAGACCGGAGGCGAAGGCATAGCCGTGACGACCACCTTCCAGATCGGCGATGCAACGCTCGTAGGCGAAGCGGGTCGGGTTGTGGCTGCGCGAATACTCAAAACCCTGATGCACACCGGGGCTGGCCTGCACATAGGTCGAGGTCGCGTAGATCGGCGTCATCACCGCGCCGGTGCTGGGGTCGGGCGACTGTCCGGCGTGGATGGCCCGGGTACCCAGACCAAGGCGTGTGTCGTGATTGCTCATGAGGTCTCTTTGAAGGGTCGCGCGCTCAATGCACGCGGCGGCGCAGGTAGTTGAGCAGGTCGATCCGGGTGATCAGGCCGAGGAACTTGTCACCGTCCATCACGATGGCGACGTGACCCTGCTCGAACACCGGCAGCAGGTCTTCGACCGGCGCCTTGACCTGCAGTTTTTCCAGCTTGGTCACCATCGCGGTCGATACCGGATCGCGGAATTTGTCTTCATTGCCATAGACGTGCAGCAGCACGTCGGATTCGTCGAGGATGCCAACCAGATTCTCGCCATCCATCACCGGCAACTGGGAAATCTCGTACAGCTTCATGCGCTGGTAGGCGGTGACCAGCAGGTCGTTGGGACCGATCACCACGGTGTCGCGGTGCTGGTACGGCCGCATGATCAGGTCACGCAGGTCGCCGGTCGGCTGCCGCTCCAGGAAGCCGTTGTCCAGCATCCAGTAGTCGTTGTACATCTTCGACAGGTACTTGTTGCCGGTGTCGCAGACGAAGGTGACCACGCGCTTGGGCGTGGTCTGCTCGCGGCAATAGCGCAGTGCGGCGCCGAGCAACGTACCGGTCGAGGAGCCGCCGAGGATGCCTTCCTTGACCAGCAACTCGCGCGCGAGCTGGAAGCTTTCCTGGTCGGACACCGCATAAGCCTTCTTCACCCGGCTGAAATCGCCGACCGCCGGCGGCTTGGAGCCTTCGCCGATGCCCTCGACCATCCACGGACCAGTGGCCTTGCCGAGCACACCTTCGTTGACGTAGTCGGTCAGGATCGAGCCTTGCGGGTCGGCGAGGATCAGGTCGACATCGGGCGCAGCTGCGGCGAAAAACCGCGACAGGCCGGTGACCGTGCCACCGGAGCCGCAGCCGAATACCACCGCATCGACGCGACCGTCCATCTGACGCAGGATTTCCGGCCCGGTGCCGGTCTCGTGGGCCAGCGGATTGTCGGGATTGCCGAACTGGTCGATGTGATACGCACCGGGCGTATCGCGGGCGATGCTGGCTGCCAGGTCCTGATAGAAGTCCGGGTGCCCCTTGGGCACGTCGGAGCGGGTCAGCACCACCTCGGCGCCCATGGCCTTGAGGTTGAAGATCTTTTCCCGGCTCATCTTGTCCGGCACCACCAGCACCAGCTTGTAGCCCTTCTGCTGGGCCACGAGCGCCAGACCGATGCCGGTGTTGCCGGCGGTGCCTTCGACCAGTGTGTCGCCGGGCTTGATCTTTCCGGCCTTCTCGGCCTCGTCGATCATCGACATGCCGATCCGGTCCTTGATCGAACCGCCGGGATTGGCACTTTCCAGCTTGACGAACAGTTCGCACGGACCGGTATCGAACCGGTGCAGGCGGATCATCGGCGTGTCGCCGATCAGCTCCAGGACGCTGTCGTGAATCATTCCGGACCCTTGTGGTTGCAACATCGGTGCTGCCGACGTGACCGGGTCAGTGCCCGGAGGGGGTCCATAGCTTACCGGATCGTCCGGTGGCTTCCTGCGGCGGCGGGTGGTTGGCTTGCGCGTGCTCGCGCCCTCTCCCGCCGCCGCGGCCAGCGGCGATCCCGGGCTATCCGGCCGCTGCCGATTGGTGCTGCTCGTACATGTGGGTCAGGCGGTCCTTCGCCCACAACTTCTCTTTCTTGAACTTGGCCAGGGTCACGTCATCCAGCGGCAGCACGCCGAGTTCGGCCGCTTCCACCTTCTTGTTCAATTCCTTGTGCCGCTGAAACAGGCTGCGGAACTCTTCGTTGTCCGCCATCAGCGATTCGATTTCCTTTTCCTGGTTTTCGAACATCAGCGCTCTCCTTGTTGCGCGTGAACAACAAACAACCCGCCGGAGGCGAAAGCCTGTCGACGGGAACGGCCAATTTCGGAGGGGGAGTACGGGCTCGGTGCGGGACCGGAAAGGTCGCTCCGGGAGGCTTCACCTGCCTGCGCCAGCCCCCGTATCCGCAGCAGGCTGCGGATACGGGGTTGGGCTATTTCGAGGGTAAGCGTACTCATTTGGCAATCCGCGAACTGGGCATCGCGGATGACCAAAGCTACACCTTTCAGATCGACTTCACAAGCCCGCGTTAAAACTTGTTTAACCTTGAAATCAATAACTTGCGAAAAACTGCGGCACCTCCGGCAGAACTTTTTTCGAGTTCGGCTATGATCGGACGCACTGCTGCCGGGGAGGCCTCATGGACATTGACCCGTACCTTCGCCTGATGGTCGACAAGGCCGCTTCCGACCTCTATCTCAGCGTTGGCGCACCGCCCTACCTGAAGATCGAAGGCCGCATGCGCGCGGTAGGCTCGACCGCCCTGAGCGGCAATGCGGTGGAGGCCTTCGCCAACGTCCTGATGGACGACATCCAGGCCGCCGAATTCGAACGCACCTGGGAAATGAACCTGGCCGTCAGCCGGCCGTCGATCGGCCGCTTCCGCGTCAACATCTTCCGCCAGCGCAGCGAAGTGGCGATCGTGGTCCGCAACGTCAAGACCGAGCTGCCGCGGGTCGAGAACCTCGGCCTGCCGATGCTGCTGAAGGAACTGGTCATGCGCCCACGCGGCCTGATCGTGGTTTCCGGCTCCACCGGCTCGGGCAAGTCGACCTCGCTGGCAGCCATGCTCGACTGCCGCAATGAAACCTCCAGCGGCCACATCCTCACCATCGAGGACCCGGTCGAGTTCCTGCACAAGCACAAGCGCTCGCTGATCAACCAGCGCGAAGTCGGCTTCGATACCCACAGCTACCACACCGCCCTGCGCAACGCGATGCGCGAGGCGCCTGACGTGATCATGATCGGCGAAATCCTGGATCGCGAAACCATGGAAGCGGCGCTGTCGTTCGCCGAAACCGGCCATCTGTGCATGACCACCCTGCACGCCAACAACACCGACCAGACCCTGGACCGCATCCTCAGTTTCTTCCCGGAGAACAGCAAGCACGCGACCTTGATGAACCTGTCCATGAACATGGTCGCGATCGTCTCCCAGCGCCTGTGCGTGGGTGTCGACGGTCGCCGAGTGCCGGCGGTGGAAGTGCTGATCAACACGCCGTTGACCCGTGACATCATCCGTCGCGGCCAGCTCAACGAACTCAAGGAAGCGATGGAACGCAGCCTGGAAAATGGCATGCAGACCTTCGACCAGGCCTTGTACCGGCTGTATCAGGAAAAGCGCATCAGCCGCGAGGAAGCCCTCGCCCACGCCGACTCCCGCGAAGGTCTGTCACTGCGCATGCGCCTGTCGGAAAGCGGCGGCGACACCTCCGCCGAGGCCGACATGCACGCGCTGTACTCGGTTTGATGCTTTCCGTTGAAAGGCGCCGACTCTGACGACAGTCTGGTCAGCCACACATGGATAGCATCACGCGCAACCTCGCGCTTCTTGACAGACACCTGGATCTGCTGCCGTGTGAAAAGCAGAGTGTCGCTCGCTGGCTGACCGAGGAATGGCGCGGTGGAGATAGCAAGCTGCCACGCCAGCTGCGATCTCGGATCTCCCGTTGCTTCAGCTACGATCTGGCGCGACAGGATGCGCCCTTGTGGTTGCTTCGTGAGCTCGCACTTGAGTTACTGGCTCTTAGCAAGTCGAGCATTGCCCGACGCCTGCGCGTCGGCGCAAGCCGCCGACAGCCAGTAGGTCCCAGAAGCAGCTCCGTCGAGTAGAGCGCTGGGAATTGACTCGATACGGTGCCGCGAGTCCCGACCGCAGCCTGCGCGGGTTAAGCTTGGCGCCGGTCATTGCGAACCCGGTCCATGCCCCGACAGCCCGCCAAACCCGACACCGATCCGGCCACACGTCCGCGCAAGACACGCGGCGAGAACAGCCGCCAAGAACGCATCCTCGCCCTGCACCGCAAGCTCAAAGCAGCACGCCGGCCGATTCCGGTCACCCAATTGCAGAGCGAACTGGGTTGCTCGCGGGCAACCCTCTACCGCGACATCGCCTTCCTGCGCGACGCGCTGGGGGCACCGCTGATCCTCGGCGGCGAGCCCAGTTCGGCGCGTTACGTCGAACACGGCGAAGACCGCTTCGAGCTGCCCGGCCTGTGGCTGTCCAGCGGGGAACTGCACGCGCTGGTGGCCTTGTACGAGATGGCCAGCCGCAGCACCGGCTCCGGTCCGCTCAACGAAGCGCTGGTACCGCTGAAGGATCGCATCGGCAAGCTGCTGGCGGCCGAATCCGGCAAGGCCGGCTGGCCCGATGGCCGGATCCGGGTGGTCGCCTCGACCGCGCGACGACTGGACGAGGCGGTGTTCCGTGCGGTCGCCAGCGCCACCATCGAGCAGCGCCGCCTGCGCTTCGGCTACAACGCCCGCAGCACCGGCCGCAGTGAACAGCGCACGGTGTCGCCGCAGCGGCTGGTGCACTACCGCGACAACTGGTATCTGGACGCGCTCGATCACGCCAAGAACGCCCTGCGCAGCTTCGCGGTCGACCGCATGCAGGCACCGGAAGTGCTCAAGGAGCGCGCCGAGTTGCTGCCGGCCGAACAGATCGACGCCCAGGTCGTGGCCGGCTACGGCATCTTCTCCGGCCCCGCCCGCGCCACGGCGGTGATCCGCTTTTCCGCCAAGGCCGCACGCTGGGTCGCCGACGAACGCTGGCACTCGCGCCAGGAAGGGCGCTGGCTGGATGACGGCCGCTACGAGCTGCGCGTGCCCTACAGCAATCCACGCGAACTGCTGGGCGATGTGCTGCGTCACGGCGCCGATGCCGAGATCGTCGAGCCGCTGTCACTGCGCGAGGAAGCCAAGTCGGTGCTGCAGTTGGCGCGGGCCAACTACAACCGCGACTTCGAGCTGACCGCACCCGACGGCGACCCACGCGCTTGAGGGATCTCTGAACAACGTGGCGAGCGGCTGCCTGACCGTGGCCGCCGGCCCACAGGAAGCGGCGTGTATGAGCGATACATGACATTCCGTGCACCGCCGGACGCGGTCAGACGCACGCGTAGCAGATATTGGGAGGTTCCTTGAGCGCCATCATCGCGATGCTGATCGCCCTGGCCGCCGGCTGGTTCTGTCGGCGCCGTGCCCTGTTCGAGGACAACGCCGCCGAAGCCTTCAACCGCTTCGTGCTGTGGATCTGCCTGCCGGCCCTGATCCTGGCCCGCGTTCCAGGCCTGCAACTGCGCAGCGAGCTGCTGGCGCTGGCACTGGCGCCCTGGATGGTCTCGGCGGTCATCGCCGCGCTGGTATTGTTGATCGGGCGCTGGCTGGCCTGGCCTCGGCCGATCGTCGGCTGTCTGCTGCTGGTGGCCGTGCTGGGCAACACCGCCTTTCTCGGCTATCCGATCATCGAAGCACTGCGCGGTCCAGAGCTCGTCCCGCTGGCCGCGGTCTACGACCAGTTCGGCACCTTCCTGCTCACCGCCAGCTACGGCATGGTGGTGGTGGCTGCCTATAGCGGCCAGGCCCGGCCGACGCTGCGGCAGATGCTGATGCGGATTCTGGGCTTCGCGCCGTTCATTGCCCTGGTCGTTGCCCTGCTGTTGCCCGGCCCGTTGCCCGATCCGCTGCGTGCGATCGCCGAAGCGCTGGCCGCACCCCTGCTGCCACTGGTGGCGTTTGCGTTGGGCCTGAAATTGCAGTTGCGTCTGCCGGTCGGTCGCTGGCAGCCGCTGCTGGTCGGACTGACGCTCAAGCTGGTGCTGATGCCGCTGCTGGCCTGGGCGTTGCTCGCCGGCTTCCCGCTGGCCACGCCGGTGCTGGTGGTTGGCGTGATGGAAGCCGGGATGCCGCCGATGTTCACCGCCGCTGCGCTGGCGATCTCGGCGCGGATCGAGCCGGAGCTGAGCGCAGCCATGGTCGGCTATGGCCTGGTGGCCGGATTGGCGACGGTGATGGCGTGGAGCTGGCTAATGCCCGGCTGATCGTCGCGATCCCGGCCAATCTCCGCGATTTATCCCCATTTCAAGGCCCGCGATGGCGTGATTCGGGAGTAGTGTCTCGTTGTCCCCTTGGTCCGATGTCGGACCCGGCATGCAGCCGGGCTTGCCAGCCCCATCCAAAACCCGTCGCGCGCTGCCACTCCAGGCGTACGCGGCAGCGACAAAGGTGTCCCTTCCGACTCGATCGTGTTCGGCACCGAACCAGCAACCGTCACGACAGTGATCGACATCCACCACCACACCGGAAATCCGCCCATGACCCCGCGCACTGCCCGATCGAATGCCGCCGTCTGGATGAGCCTGCTGGTCCTGTCCACTCTGGCCGCCGTGGCGCCGCTCAAGGCTCAGGACCTGTATGACCCGACCGTCCTGCGCACCTTGAACCTGACCTTCCACGACGCCAACTGGCTGCAGCTGCTGCGCGCCAACTACCAGTCGCAGACCATGATCCTGGCCGACCTGGAAGTCGATGGCGAGGTCTACCCGGATGTGGGGGTACGCATCCGCGGCAATACCTCCTACACGCAACTACCGAGCGGCTCGGAAAAGTTCTCGCTGAAGATCTACACCGACCACGTGCACCCGGACCAGAAACTGCTCGGCTACGACAACCTCAACCTCAACAACGGCTTCCTCGACCCGACCTTCATGCGCGAGGTGCTGTTCAACAACTACGCCTCGCAGTTCATCCCCAACATCCGCTCCAACCACGTCCAGGTGACCCTGAACGGCCAGAACTGGGGCGTTTACATCAATGTGCAGCAGGGCAACAAGCGCATGTTGCGTGACTACTTCGCCGCGGACGACGGCTTGCGCATCGCCTGCTCGAACAACCCCAACGGCCCCGGTCTGGCCTACAACGGCGAAAGCCCGGCCGGCTACGGCGCCTACGAGATCAGCGACGACGGCGGCCTCGCCGATCCCTACGCCTCGCTGATCGCGGTCACCCGTGCGCTGAGCACGACGCCACTGGGGCAGTGGCAGGACATCGACACGGTGTTCGCGATCGACCCCTCGATCTGGACGATCGCCCTCGAGAATGCCTTCACCGACGAGGACGGCTACATCAGCAAGGGTTGCGACATCATGACCTACACCAACCCCTCCGATGGCCGCATGCATCTGCTCACCCGCGACAATAACGAAACCTTCAAGCAGCCGAACTGGGCCATCAACCGCAACTTCAACCAGACCAACAAGCCGGTGCTCAACCGCGTGCTGGCCGTGCCCGAGCTGCGCCAGCGCTACATGGCGCACTACCGGGTGATCCGGCCGGACGTGAGCTGGGATCATTTCGGCCCGATCATCGAAGCCCATCGGCAACTGATCGATGCCGCCGTCCAGGCCGACCCGAAGAAGATCTACAGCTACACCGCCTTTCAGAACAACATCACCAGCACGGTGAGCCTTGGTGGCGGTGGGCCGGGAGTCGGTTCGGTGATCGGACTGAGGCAGTTCTTCGACCAGCGCCAGGCGCTGCTCGCCGGCCAGGCCGAGCTGGTTGCCGCGGCACCGGTGATCGACGCCGCGCAGGCCAGCATCGACGCCCCGACGCCGCAGGACGAGGTCTGGATCAGTGCCGACCTGCGCAATGCCGGCGTCGCCATGGCAGGCGTTGAACTGTTCTACCAGCCCGACCCCAGCGCCGGCTTCCAGCGTGTGGCCATGCTCGATGATGGCGCGTCCGGCGATGGCGCTGCGGCTGACGGCATCTACGGCGCCCTGCTGCCGATCACCGCCAGTGCCGGGCAAACCGTCAACTGGTATGTCGGTGCCCGCGGCAGCAACAACTTCCAGTCCTTGAGCTTCCTGCCGGCACTGGCCGAACGCGGTCCGAACAGTCTCGAGTATGTGGTCGGCGAGACCCTGCCGCTGCGGATCAGCGAATGGATGTACTCCGGTTTTGGCGGCGAGTTCATCGAATTCACCAACGTCGGCAAAGAGGCCATCGACGTGACCGGCTGGAGTTTCGACGACAGCAACGCCACAGCCGGCGCCTTCGACCTCAGCGCCTTCGGCAGCATCGCGCCGGGCGAATCGGTGATCGTCACCGAGACGGCGGCGGAAACCTTCCGCAGCGACTGGGGCCTCGACGCAAAGGTCAAGATCATTGGCGAACTCGGCATCGCGACCGGGAACAACCTGGGCCGCAACGACCAGATCAACCTGTTCGACGATGCCGGCAACCTGGTCGACCGGCTCGACTATGGCGACCAGACCTTCGCCGGTTCGATCCGCACCCAGAACGCCAGCGGCCAGACCGCCTGCGTGAACTTCGGCCAGAACACGGTGATGAGCTGGCTGCTGTCCGTGGTCGGCGACGATTTCGGCTCGTTCGCGGCGACCTCCGGCGACATCGGCACCCCCGGCAGCTACCAGTATCCGGGCTGTACGCCAGTCGAGGACGACACCCTGTTCCGCGACGGCTTCGAGGGCCTGCCCGAGTAGCGGTACAGGCTGCTCAAACGGTGAGACGGGCCGGGCCCATGCTGGACGCCTGTACCAAGGAGGTCAGCCATGGCAGATCCGGCTCGTTTCATCACCGCGCAGCACGCGCTGCGGCAACGCTTCTTCGCCAGCTGGGCGGGACTGGGCGCCACAGTGCACCTGTGCCTGCCGGCGCTACATCAGGCCAGCACACCGCTGGGTCATGTCGCCCTGTGGCTGTGGCTGCTGCCGTTGGCCGCCTGGGCCCTGGGCCAGCTTTTTTCGCCGGGCAGCTCGGCAACGGTGCCGGCGACCACGACCCGATCGCGACCACGTTTCCGTACCGCCGTCACTCGTGGATCGCGGCGTCCCCGTCGGCCAGTGGTCGCGCCACCAGTCCGCCAAGCGGGCTGAGCGTCACCCGCGCGCGACCACCGTCGCGCATGGGCAGACAGGCGCTGCTGCCGTACTCGGTGTCGACGAAGGGCAGCCAGCGCGGATGGCGCTGGGCCAAATTCCAGAGGTCGCCGTTGTCATCGGTCGCCAGCGTATGCACCGAGCGCTCCCGCTCGCGCTCATCCGCTACCGTGCGGTAGCGACCGCCGATCCGATCCAGACGATAGACCGGATCCAGACCGGTCAGCACCGCCCACGGCTGCCATTTCACCACCTTGACGTCGACCCGCCAGTCATCGCCGTGCAGATCGAAGCGCTCGCGACGGCCATCCGGATGCAGCACGTCCACCTCGTAGAGCTGCTCACCGGTCTGGTTGAAGGCCAGATCCAGCACCGGCACCTCGCTGGTGAGCCGTGCGTAGCCGGTCAGCGCGAACGCCAGCAGCACGCAGGCCAGGACCAGCACATCCAGCACGACCAGCCACAGCAGGCGCAGCACGCTGGCAACCGGCCGCCGCGCCCGGATCGCCCGGCGCAGCGCGTAGAACATGACGATGGCAAACAGGCTGAATACCGCCGCGGCGATGAACAGCCAAGTCGAGGGCGAAGCGAGCCAAGAGTCGGGCAGCATGGTAGGCAAACCGTATCGTAAATCGACCGCCCAGCGATATCGCAGCGGACCGGCGGTCGAACGGCGTTCATCGCCCACCGGTGCCGGTGGCAACCAGGGCCACCGCGCGCCCGAACCGCCAGTCAGGCCCGAAGCCGTATACTTCGGCATCGGTTTCAACCGCCCGGATTCGCCGGAATCATGGCCTGCCAACCGGCCCGCGCTCGTCGAGGAATACCCATGCGTACACTGCTGTTGTCGTTGACCGCCCTGCTCGCCCTGTCCGCCTGCGGCAACAAGGGTGAACTGTATCTGCGTGATCCGGTGGCGCCACCGCCGCTGACCGCCGAGGAACAAGCCGTAGCCAAGGCGGCCGCCCAGGCCGAAGCTGCCCAGTCACCACCGCCGCGCCCGGAAACCCGGCGCGAGCGTCGCCAACGCGAGCGCGCTGAACGGTCCGACGACTGAACAGGCACGCGCTTACCGTGAACCGCATTCGGACGGCAACCGCTGCGTTACCGTCAAACCAGCACGGTCATCCTTGATGACGCTGTCGTTCACCAAGATGCACGGCGCCGGCAACGACTTCGTCGTGCTCGATCTGCGCGACGGCAGCCCGCTGCCCGACCGCGCCACCCTGCAGCACCTGGCCGATCGCCACTACGGCGTCGGCTGCGACCAGATCATGGTGCTGCAGCCACCACGCGCGGCCGGGTCGCTGGCTTCCTATCAGGTCGTCAACGGCGACGGCTCCTTCGCGCAGCAATGCGGCAACGGCGTGCGCTGCCTGGCTGCCTGGCTGCATCGAGCCGGCGACCTGGTCGAATCGGCCGTGCTCGATGGCCCGACCGCTCCAGTGCTGGCGCGGCGGCGCGACGACGGCAGTTTCGAGGTCAGTCTGGCTCCACCGGCGTTCGTCGCCACCGATATTCCCGTCCTCGCCGAGACCGATGCGCGGGGGACATACCGGCTTGAGATCGACGGCGCCACGATCCATTTCGGCGCCGTATCCATGGGCAATCCGCACGCGGTCATCGAAGTCGATGACATCGCCCGTGCGCTGGTCACGTTGGCGCAGTCGTTGCAGGCGAACGCGAAGGCGTTTCCCGACGGCTGCAACGTCGGTTTCGTGCAGGTGCTGGCGCGCGACCATCTGGCCTTGCGCGTGGTCGAGCGCGGCGTCGGCGAAACCCTGGCCTGCGGCAGCGGCGCCTGCGCCGCCCACGCCTGGCTGCGTCGCGCCGGTCGCGTCGACGCGCAGACCCGCATCGACCTGCCCGGTGGCACACTCACCGTCGCCTGGTCCGGCGCCGAGGAACCGGTGCGGCTGGGCGGCCCTGCGACATTCGTTTTCGAAGGAACCTGGTCTCCATGAGCGACACACCTGTTGAAAGCCCCAGCGCCGTCGAGGTCGCCAGCTACCTGCGCCGGCACCCGGATTTCCTCAGCAAACATCCGGATCTGGCGCTGACCCTGATCGTGCCGCGCGACCACGGCAACAGCCGAACCGCCTCGCTGGCCGGCTATCAGCTGGAAGTGCTGCGCGACAAGAACCGCGAGTTCTCGCGCCGGATTCGCAACCTGATCGAGATCGCGGCCGAGAACGAAACCCTGATGCGGCGCGTGCATGCACTCAATCTCAGCCTGCTGCGGGCGCGCACGCCGGACGAGAGCGTGCGTCGGCTGGTGGCTACGTTGCGCGAGGAGTTCAATACCGACCAGGTGCGCCTGCTGGTGCACGAACCCGATCCCGATCTGCCGGTCGGCGACTGGCTGCTGACCATCGCCGCCAGCGACGACAGCCTCAAACCGGTCGCCGACATCCTCAAGCGCGAGCATCCGCTGTGCGGCCGCCTCACCGTCGACCAGCTGGAGTTGCTGTTCGGTGACGACGCGGCCGGGATCGCCTCCTGTGCGCTGCTGCCGCTGCGCGGCCAGGGACTGCTGGCCATCGGCAGTCCGGACCCGAACCGTTTTCATCCCGGCCAGGGCACGTTCTTCCTGGAACTGATCGGCGAGACCGTGGCCGCCACCCTGCAACGTCATGCCGAAAGCTGAATCGCCCTCCGCAGCTGCGTCGCAGCGCAGCCCAGATTGGACCCCCTGAGCGATGTTCGATGCCGCTGCCGACCGCGATGCCTTCCTGGAACACCTGCGGGTGGCGCGTCGGCTGAGCGACAACACGCTGGCCGCGTATCGCCGCGACCTGGATCGCCTGCTCGCGGATGCGCAGGTGCAGACACTGGCCAGCTGGCGGGAACTGCATGCCGAACAACTGCGCGCCATCGTCGCCCGTGGCCATCGACAGGGCTTGAATGGCCGCTCGTTGGCGCGCTGGCTGTCGGCAGTGCGCAGCTTCTGTCGCTGGTTGCTGCGCGAAGGCCGGCTGGCCGCCAATCCCGCTGCCGGCCTGCGGGCACCCAAGGCAACGCGCAAGTTGCCGGCAGTGCTCGACGCCGATGCCATGGGCGCCTTCCTCGACAACATCGGCAATGACGACACCGGCGGCGATCCGCTGCTGGCCGCGCGCGATCGCGCCCTGTTCGAACTGGCCTATTCCTCCGGCCTGCGCGTGAGCGAACTGGTGGCCGTGCGCTGGCACGATTTCGCCACCGGCATGGACGAGCTGCGCGTCACCGGCAAGGGCAACAAGACCCGCGTCGTGCCGGTCGGCAGTCAGGCCCGCGCGGCGCTGGCCGCCTGGCGTGCGCTGCAGCCGCCGGGCGAGTTCGTGTTTCCCGGTCGCAACGGCCGCCACCTCGGCGCCCGCGCCGTGCAGATCCGCCTGCGCCAGCTCGGGCTGCGGCAAGGTGTAGCACAGCGACTGCATCCGCACCTGCTGCGCCATTCCTGCGCCAGCCATGTACTGGAATCGTCGCAGGATCTGCGCGGCGTGCAGGAACTGCTCGGTCACGCCGACATCGCCACCACACAGATCTACACGCACCTGGACTTTCAGCATCTGGCGCGGGTCTACGACAGCGCGCATCCGCGTGCGCGGCGCAAGCCGCGTTGAAAAACCCCTGAGCACATCGCGCGATCGGCCGTCGTCGGCATCGCTCGAAAGGGTGTTTTGCCACACGCTCGACGCCGTCCGCGCGCTGTTGCCGGCCGCCAGCTCGCAACGATCACCAGAGCCCCTCAAGCCCACACCGCCATCGCGCGCAGTATGCCAATCGGATTCATTATTGACACTAATGGTAAAACATGCTACTGAGATTAGGTGCAATAAATGCACAGAACCCGGAGGATATTTAGCTATGAAATACTCATTAATCTGCCTGGCCTCCTTGTTATACGCATCAAACGCATGGACAGCCCCCCCCAACACGACGCTGATCCGAAGCCTCAGCAGAACTTGGCGGTCTATACCGAGCTGCTAAGAGCTGAGGTTGATTTGTCACTGGCGAAAATCAGATCGGCTGAATCGCTGCATCAGCACCTTGCCAACGAAGCGGACTCCCCGCTTTCTGCACTGTCGCCGCACGCCAGAATACAGTTCATCGACAGGCTGGTTTTCACTGAGCATGGGCTTGGCTCATTTAGCGTTGCGCCACTCGATGGGCACAGCGTTACCAGTGCCTATCTGATCCTGCAACTTTTCGGCGCCCAAGGAATGGTTGGGGCCATCGAGGGTCTTCGGACGAAGACCGCAACCGACGAAGCAATCATCGAGCTTACTTTGGACGGGAATGGCCTTGCCATGATTGGCCGAAGCTGCGAGTTCGTTTTCGACCCGTGGCCCAAGTGGGCATGCGTCACCAATCCCGGTTCGATGTGTGATCCAAGAACATGTCGGTAATGTCTCAAAGCTGACCAAGTCGATCTGAACAACCTAAACCACGAGGCGCGAACCGTCATGTTTGATGAAAAACCCAAGCTGGTCGCCGTGGTGCTTTGCTTGTCGATCGCAGGCTGTCTTTCAAACCGTACGCCTGTGGAAGGCGATCTCGCCCGGATTCACGCCACCGAATTTGTGCCCATCCAGAATCGAATCGTGGATCAGGAGAGCATGTCGACGCTCTCCCGGATTTACCGCACGAACTTCGTCGATCCGCTCCAGCACCGGGGGACGCTGTCGGATGAAGATGTCGAAGCTGGGTATCAGGCAGCCTACTACGTCGCCTTCTATGCTCTGTACCATGACCCAGACTCGCAATCGGAATTCCTTGACAACGCCGTGCTTTGGCTCGACGAATTGCATCGACGGGGGAAGTTCAGCAACCGACACGCATTGTTCGCACACCACATGTTCTTCACTGCACGCCAGTTCGACAGGGCCGAGATGGTTCGCTCCCGTAATCCGGATGCCGACCTGCCGCCGAAGCCGCCGATCGTCGTTGACCAATCCTTCGATCCCGCCCAGCCGGGTGTCTACAGCCTCGATGACGACGGCCGGGGATTTCATCTGAACAATGTTCGGCTGGCCCTTGACCACACGATCATCGTCATCGCTGGCTGTCCTTTATCCCGCCAAGCCGCTCATGACATCCAGGCTGACCCGACGCTGCAGCAAGCGTTCGAACGTGGCAATGTCATCTGGCTGGGATCGGCAGATGCCCTAGACCTCGATCAAATCAACCAATGGAACACCGAATTGCCGCACTCGCGTTTGCTGGTCGTGCATGACCAGCAGCAATGGCCGAGCATGATCGACTTCACCACGCATCCCAGCTTCCATTTCTTCGTCGACGGCAAGCTGGTGGGCAGCTCCTCGGGATGGTCGCCCTTGGGCGCCCCGGACGAGGTCATTGCCGGCCTGAATGCCATGGGTGTTATGCCCGACCCCCGGTAACCACTCCAGTACGGTTGGGGTCGCATTTCCCGGTCGCGACAGCAGCCCCTTCGCTCGCGCTGTGCATGTCCGCTTGCGCCATCCAGGCCTGCGCCTGGGTATGCACCCACGCCTGCTGCGTCACTCCTGCGCCAACCACGCGCTGGAATCCTCGCAGGACCTGCGCGGTGTGAAGGAATCGCCCGGCCAGCTGACATCGCCACCAGCAGGTTTACACGCATTTGGACTTCCACCACCCGGCCCGCATTTGCAACAGCACTCATCCGCTTCCGCGGCGCGAGTCGTGTGGCAAAGATTGAACTATCGACACCGACGAAAACACCGACATGATCGGTGCTGTGCAGCGGGGTCAGCCCCGCTCCCGCAGCGCTACCAACCTGCTTGCCTGTCCGGGACGGGAAAGACGGCGCCTGGCCCCTTCCGGCTTGTCGCGCCGTTTGCGGAGGAGTAGCTTGCCGCACAGCCCGAACACGACCCCGCCGCAATCCCCTCCAGGAGCCGATCATGAGCCTCTCTTTCGCCCGCCGCCCGCCCACCTGGTACTGGTTTGTCGCCGGCCTGGCCCTGGTCTGGATGCTGTTCGGCCTGTACGCCCTGTATCTGGATCCTGCGATCAGCCAAGCCAGCCGCGCCACGATGTCCGAGGCGCAATTGCGCCTGATCGACGCCCGTCCCGGCTGGTTCATCGGCATCTATGCCGTCGCCATCATCAGCGGCCTGCTTGGCGCCATCGGCCTGTTGCTGCGCAAGGGCTGGTCGGTACCGATGTTCGGCTTGTCGTTGCTGGCGGTGATCGTGCAGTTCGGTTACCTGTACCTGGTGCTGGATGCCATCGGCATTCTCGGCGCCGCCGAGGCGATCCCGTTCCCGCTGGTCATCTTCGCCATCGGCGTGGCGCTGCTGTGGTTCGCCACCTATGCACGTCGGCGCGGCTGGTTCCAGCGCTGAGCGGCGGTCCATGACAGCTAGTCATCGCGGCAGTTGCCATTGCGGTCGTATCGCCTTCGACGTCGAGGGCGAGATCGACGGCGCGGTGGCCTGCAACTGCTCGATCTGCCAGCGCAAGGGCTCCCTGCTCTGGTTCGTGCCACGCGATTCGCTGCATCTGTTGACGCCGGAGGAGCATGCCTCCAGCTACACCTTCAACAAACATGCGATCCAGCACCGCTTCTGTCCGGTCTGCGGCATGCATCCCTACGGCGAAGGCCGCGATCCCGCGGGCAACGCCATGGCGGCGATCAACCTGCGCTGTCTGGAAGGCGTCGACCTGGACGCCATCCCGGTTCACCACTACGACGGCCGCGCGCTTTAGCGGCCGGCTTGCCCCGCATGGGCCGTGAGCTTGCGAACGTCGCACGTCGCGGGCAGATATCGCCGCGTGGCTGATCGCGGCCGGGCAGGATCATTCCCCGTTGGTCTGCCTGGTGGCCTGTCGGAAAATCGCACCTGCATGATTCCGTCCAACCGCGAACCTTGCCGTCGATGACCACACCGATCGCCAATCCGCGCGCCCTGCAAGCCGACATCACCTTGCTGGCGGTGGACGCCATCGTCAACGCCGCCAACAGCAGTCTCCTGGGCGGCGGTGGCGTCGACGGCGCCATCCATCGCGCGGCCGGCCCGGGCCTGCTGGCCGAATGCCGAACGCTGGGTGGTTGTGCCACTGGCGAAGCGAGGATCACCGGCGGTCACGATCTACCCGCCCGACATGTCATCCACACGGTGGGCCCGGTCTGGCGAGGCGGTGAGGAGGGCGAAGCAGACCTGCTGGCGGCCTGCTATCGCAACTCACTGACCCTGGCGGCGCGGCATGAGCTGAGCTCGATCGCTTTCCCGGCCATCAGCACCGGCGTCTACGGCTACCCGCTGGAACCGGCCACGCGCATCGCCGTTTCCAGCGTCCGCGCCTTCCTGGCAGGCAGCGCGGCAACACCGCTGAGCGTCCTGTTCTGTTGCTTCTCGGCACGCGATCTGGCGGTCTACAAGCAGGTTCTGGCCACACCCTGACCTGTCAATTCCGCGAGGGAAAATCGCCATTCACTGTGCAATGCGCGCAGCACGGGACCGGTCGGTCAGTGCACACGGGGATGCGGCCATTCATTCACGATGGCAACGAGCCGGAGCAACGCGCTCGTTCCAGCACTCAGGGTGGTTCGGCCAGCGAGACACCTTCCGCGATCCGCCACAACTCGAACTCGGGCTCGCCCCGCTCGGACTGCCGACGCTGTCGATAGACGATCCATTGGCCACCGACCTGCTCGGCAGCGACCAGGTTGTGGTCGACACCCCCCGATCCGCCCTCGCTGTCGGCAGTCACCGTGAACCGGAACTGCCGGCCCTGCCATTGCCGCGTGTTTTCCAGACCCGACGGCGCATCGGGCAACAGCCGCACCGACACCTGGATGGGGTCGCGACGCTGGCCGTTGCCGTCGGCGGGTTCGACCAGGAAGCCGTCAGTGGTCAGCGTCGCGGCGTATTCGATGGGCAACGACAGCCGCAGTCCGTTGGCGTGCTGGCTGGTGGACATGGCGCTGTTCTCCGTCGGCGTTGGGTGAGTGACCTGCCTTTCGTCACCCGGCGGATCCCCTGTGCACGCCACGCAGGCGGCGCCCAGGAATACTGCCGACAACCACCAGCGGATCAAGGGAACACGCCGGCGCTCACGACATCGCTGCGGGCTGCCTGTACGAAGCTGCCCCATGCACTCCAACGTCCATCCCATGCGCGTGAAGTGTACTCGGAACCCAGCGCGGCAATGTTCGCGTCGGGCCAGGTCGAGGAGTGACCGGAATAGGCTGCCGGATCGAAGCCCGGGTAGCGGTCCACGACGCGGTTGTAGGTCTCGGCCGTCGGCACTTCCGTGCCATTGTCCCGCGCCCATTGCTGGTCCGCAGCGAGCGTGCGCGCCTCCAGCGTGGCCAGCGGCGTCGCCGAGCCACTGTCGGCCACCTGCCGGATGTAGCGCGCCGAGGCGAAGATGTTGGCGGCATCGTCGGACAGCATGCGGGTCATGCCGTAGGTGCTGGTGTCGAGCACTCGGGTGTATTCCGGTGACACCACGTCCTGGAACAGCTCATGGTTCCGCGCGGTGGAAATCACCACCTGACCAAGCCCGATCGACGAGTTGTGGAAGGCATTCAGCGCAGCTGCGATGTCCTTGGCATCTTCATTGCGCGACTGGTCGCGCTGCTCGGCCAGCAGGAAGCCCGCAACCAGTTCCGGCTCCAGGTTGTACTGCCGCGCCGCGACCTCGATCACCTGCGCGCGCGATGGCGGGCGATCGCCCCACACCTCGGTCATGGGGGAAGCGATCGGCTGGCTCAGGAACAACTCCGCCTGTCGGGCGCGATCACCCGGAGGCAGAGTGTCCAGATAGGTGTTCAACCCACCTACCGGATTGCTGTAGGCCGTGGTCGTCGCCGGGTCGCCGGTGAACATGCGCCACTGGTCGCCCAATGGCACGCCGATGTCTGTAGGTGTGACGCCACTGGCCCCGGCACCGGTGAAGGGCTGTGTGGGATCGCCGCTGACCAGATCGGCATACGGGGCACGGTCGAAAGCCGCCCCTTCCGTCGGCACGCCCAGACGCACGAGATTGAAACGCAGCTGCCAGACCTGTTCCGAGGTACCGCTGCCATAGCCGCCTGACGCGATGTCGACATCGTTGAGTTCCTGACGCACCCGTTCGGCCCCGTTTTCGCCTGAACGTTGCGCCAGCGTGTCGATCATTTCCCGACGCAGCTCCGGGATGTCGACGCGCTTGATCATCGCTGTCAACGAACTGGCACCGAACATGTTGGCGTCGGAGGCAAGATCGGCCAGGGTGGCATCCAGGTTCGGATCACTGCGCAGCAGGGAAAGCACCTGATCCTGATCGCTGCGCGAGACCGACCAGTCGAACACGCCATAGCTGGTCAGTTCGCGAATCTGCTGCGCACGATCATTGCCTGAGTCCCCGGCCGTGGCGGCCAGCGCCAAACCCTGGGATGCGCCAATGGGGCCGGTCATGATGTTTCTCCGATTCGCGGATGCTGGTTCGTGGCCAGACTACGGCAGCCTCCGCATCGGCAACATCCGGGAAAACCCTGTCCGTCTGCGCGCTCTCGACGGGCAACATGGCTGCCGGCGACGCGAACCGGCACCATCGGGCGGAACGCGCGACCAGCATGCGATGGAGCCGATCCGCGGCACCTCGACTGTTCCCCTTGCAAAGCGCGGCAATGCCCCCATCACGCTGATTTGTCACTGAAACCGCAGCCGGAACCACCCGTGAGCCAAGCCCAGACCTTCCACGCCACAACCATCGTTTCCGTCCGCCGCAACGACAAAGTCGTCATGGGCGGCGACGGCCAGGTCACCCTGGGCCACACCGTGGTCAAGGCCAACGCCCGCAAGGTGCGCCGGCTGGGCAAGGACGCCAGCATCCTGGCCGGCTTCGCCGGCGCCACCGCCGACGCCTTCACCCTGTTCGAGCTGTTCGAGGCCAAGCTGGA
>JAMHVM010000030.1:0-3505 GCA_035911475.1 Lysobacterales bacterium
CCAGCGCGAGTTCGCCGAGGCGATCTTCGAGCAGATCAAGGGCTTCTCGGAGTACGGCTTCCCGGAAAGCCACGCGGCCAGCTTCGCGCTGCTGGTCTACGCGAGCTGCTGGATCAAGTGCCACCATCCGGCCGAGTTCCTGGCCGCGATGCTCAACAGCCAGCCCTTGGGCTTCTACTCGGCGAGCCAGCTGGTGCAGGACGCCAAACGCCACGGTGTCGAGGTTCGTCGCGTGGACGTGATGAGCAGCGAGTGGGACTGCACGCTGGAAGGCCTGCCGCACCCGCCGGCGGTGCGGCTCGGACTGCGCATGGTGGCGGGACTGATGGCCGAGTCGGCGCTTCGCATTCTCAAGGCCAGACGCGAGCGGCCGTTCGACGGTGCCGAGGACTTGGCCAAGCGGGCCGAGGTCGAGCAGCACGAGATGACGCTATTGGCCGCTGCCGATGCGCTGATGAGCCTGGCTGGCCACCGGCGACAGCAGGTCTGGGAGGCCGCGGGGCAGCGCTCGGCACCGCAGTTGCTGAAGCAGGCGCCGGTCAACGAGGAAGAGCTCGAACTGCCGCCGGCGCCGGAGGGAGAAGAGGTCGTCTGGGACTACGCAGCGACAGGCCTCACGCTGCGCCGGCATCCGCTGGCCATCCTGCGACCGGTGCTGGCGAAGCAGGGGTGGTACACGGCGGCCGAGCTCCACGACTTGCCCGACGGACGGCTGGCGCGGGCCTGCGGCATCGTGACGGTGCGGCAGCAGCCTGAGACCGCCAAGGGCGTGATGTTCGTGTCGCTGGAGGACGAGACCGGCAGCGTGCAGGTGATCGTGTGGCCCAAGCTCAAGGCGCAGCTGCGCGGGCCGCTGCTGCGTTCAAAGCTGATGGCGGTGAAGGGCACCTGGCAGCGCGATGGCGATGTGCGCAACCTGATTGCCGGGCATGTCGAGGATCTGACGGCCTTGCTGGGTGGGCTGGCGACGAGTAGTAGAGATTTTCATTGACAGCGATCTGGTACTGACACTGAAAGCACGAAAGCGGGAGATAGAGATAGCCGAAGTTCGAAAACTGGGCCTCAGTCGAATGAGAGCTAGTCACTCTGCTCCGTGCCCATCCCGCTCAGGCTCAATAACTGGCACGCAAGGCGCTCAACGACCGACGCTCAGGAGTCCGCGCTCGCCAAGTCCGGTTTGTGACCGAGCCGCCCTCCGATGCTCCCACCGTCCAGTCGCCCGGCAGCGGCGGCTGGTGCGCGCAATGATGCCGATCCGCGTGTCAGTCCGGCGCGGGTGCAGTGGTCGAGGATCGTCCTGCTTGGCGGTGTCGTAACACGCGGTCTACTTGCCGCATCGTTCGCCTCAACTGCGCCCGGATCTGCCGTCCGGCACGCCGGCGGCATGCGCCTGCTGATCCGCGTGGTAACTTGACCGCACCAGCGCACCAACGGCGGCATGGCTGAAACCGATCGCCGTTGCCTCGCGCTCGAACATGCGGAAGGTGTCCGGGTGCACGTAGCGCCGCACCGGCAGGTGGTGACCGCTCGGCGCAAGGTACTGGCCGATCGTCAGCATGTCGATGTCGTGCGCGCGCATGTCTCGCATCACGGCCAGGATCTCTTCGTCGGTTTCGCCGAGGCCGACCATCAGCCCGCTTTTCGTCGGTACGCCGGGGTGCAGGGCCTTGAACTTCTTCAGCAGGTTTAGGCTGAACGCGTAGTCGCTGCCGGGCCTCGCTTCCTTGTACAGGCGCGGCACGGTTTCGAGGTTGTGGTTCATCACGTCCGGCGGCGCAGCCTTCAGGATCTCCAGCGCGCGGTCGTCGCGGCCACGGAAGTCGGGCACCAGCACCTCGATGGTCGTCGCCGGCGAGCGCTCGCGCGTCTGGTGAATGCACTCGACGAAGTGCGCAGCGCCGCCGTCGCGCAGGTCGTCGCGATCGACGCTCGTGATCACCACGTATTTGAGTTTGAGCGCCGCGATCGTCCTGGCCAGGTTCTCCGGCTCGTTGGCATCCAGCGGGTCGGGCCTGCCATGGCCGACATCGCAGAACGGGCAGCGCCGCGTGCACTTGTCGCCCATGATCATGAACGTGGCCGTGCCCTTGCCGAAGCACTCGCCGATGTTCGGGCACGAGGCTTCTTCGCACACCGAGTGCAGCTTGTGCTCGCGCAGGATCTGCTTGATCTCGTAGAAGCGCGAGTTCGGTGTCGCCGCTTTGACGCGGATCCAGTCGGGCTTCTTCAGCACCTCGGCGGGCACCACCTTGATCGGGATGCGCGAGGTCTTGGCCTGCGCCTTCTGCTTCGCGCTCGGGTCGTAGCTGACCGACGAGTCCATGGCAGCGCCCGACGCCGAACCGCCGACCGGCTCAGGCACCGGCGTCACCGTCGCTGCGCTTGCGGGCGCGGGCCGGATTCGGGGCTGGTGCGGCGGCGCCGTTGCCAGCCTTTCGGCCCCCCTTGCTGGCGGCTTCGCGCAGGCTCGCCTGCACGAAGCTCAAGTGGATGTTCGCCGCCGCGCGCGCCGCCGCGGGATCGCGCGCGGTGATCGCCTTGGCAATCTGGGCATGCTGTTCGTCGAGCAGTGTGACGTTCTCGGCCTGGTGGCACAGCGCCTCGCGGGAGCGCAGCATGTTGATGCGCATGAGGTTGAAGATGCCCCGCATCACGTGCACCAGGGCGACGTTGTGCGAGGCTTCGGCGACCGCCATGTGGAAATCGACATCGCGATCGGTGTCTTCGAGCGGGTCGACCGGTCCGCGCCGGCGCTTCATGCCGCCGACGATCTCGCGCAGCCGCTTGTCGTCGGCCTCGGTGGCGCGCAAGGCGGCGAACTCGGCCGCCACGCACTCCAGCCCGTGGCGCAGTTCGAGGATGTCGTCAACGGTCTCGGGGTGACGCTGCAGCAGGTGCACCAACGGATCGGTGATCGTCGGCGCGGTCACGTCGGTGACGCTGAAGCCACCGCCCCGTCGGGCCTGCAGCAGGCCGCGGCTCTCGAGGATCAGCAGCGCCTCGCGCAGCGATGGGCGCGACACGTCGAGCTGCTGCGCAAGGTCGCGTTCGGCGGGCATCCTGTCGCCAGGCTTGAGCTTGCCGGTGGCGATGAGGTCCTCGATCTGGTCGGTGATCGTGTCCGAAAGGCGCGGGCGCCGTACATGCGCGACGGCGCGGAAAGACGGCTGGCTTGCCACGGTGAGGCTCCTGCGTGAACTGCGCCTGCCATGCGGGGGAACCCGCATGGAGCTGCTGGCGAGGTCTCGATATTATCTGGTCCGTTTGGTAAGACCAAATAGACCAGATTGCCAGTCAGGCCGGCCTGATCACCGCCTAAGGTGCCACAGCCGATCTGCCCGTTTTCGATGAAACCAAAAACCGCGGCAGTTGATCCGCACGCCTCGCAGTGACCTGCCGAGAGCGTTCAGACCGAACGGCGCCGGCGCCAGGAGACTCCATGAACATGAACGACGATGCCGATCCCGCGGAGACCGGCGAATGGCTCGACGCACTCAAGGCAGTG
>JAMHVM010000031.1:0-67422 GCA_035911475.1 Lysobacterales bacterium
CGTAGCCTTCCCCGTCAAGTAGTGCATTCATAAGGAGAGATTTCCCGCTCGCATTGTTGGCGATAGAGGCTCGGCGGCAGGTTCCCGAGCGACTCGTGCGGGCGTTCGTTGTTGTAGCGTTGTAGCCAGGTGTCGGTGATCTCCCGAACCTGATCCAGATCCTCGAACAGATGGGCGTCGAGCACCTCGGTGCGGTAGGTCTTGTTGAAGCGTTCGATAGTAAGCGTTCTGGTTCGGCTTGCCCGGCTGGATGTAGCGCAGTTCGATTCCATGATCGCGGCACCAGTCCACGACCGGCTGGGCGGTGTATTCGGGGCCGTTGTCGCAGCGGATCGCCCGAGGCAGGCCGCGCCAGTCCTTGAGTTGTTCCAGCACCCGAACGACCCGTTCGGCCCGCAGGCTGGTGTCGATTTCGATGGCCAAGGCTTCCCGAACCCCCTCGTCCAGGACATTGAGCGTTCGGAACCGCCGCCCGCCGTAGAGCGTGTCGGCCATGAAATCCATCGACCACAAGGCATTGGCCTGCATGGGGACCTCCAGCGTTTGCCGTTCCCGCCTGGGTAGCCGCTTCTTCGTCCGCCGCGGCAAATTGAGCTTGAGCTGGCAGTACACCCGCCAGACACGCTTGTGGTTCCAGGGATGTCCGTCCAGCCGCAAGCGCCGGAAGCACTTCCAGAACCCCCAGCGCCCGTGCCGGGCAACGATGGCCTGCAACGCCGCGATCACCTCGGCGTCGCCAGCCAAGGCGTCGGCCGGCTGCCGATACCAGGATCGCTGTGGCAACCGGGCCACCCGACAGGCACGCCGGACCGACATCCCGTGTTCAACCACCAAGGCCTCCGCCACCTCGCGGCGCCTCAGTGGTCCCACTGCTTTTTTGCGATCACCGCCTTGATGGCTGCGTTCTCCAGGGCCAGATCCGCATACATCCGCTTGAGCTGGCTGTTTTCCTGCTCCAGCTCACGAACCCGCACCAGCTCGGCGACCTCCATGCCACCGTACTTCGACTTCCATTTGTAGTAGGTCGGCACGCTGATCCCGTGCTTGCGCACCACGTCCTTGATCGGAAGGCCGCTATCGGCCTCCTTCAGGATCGACACGATCTGCGACTCAGTAAATCGACTCTTGCGCATGGAGAACCTCCTTCAGGCTTAGCCTGCCAGATGTTCTCCTTACCAATGACGACTTCTCAGGGGAAGGCTACGCTGATCCAAGAATCGGCGATGGTGTTACGAGATATATCTATCTTTACCCTACCGATCGGCCAATAAGGACAGACTACCGGGAAGCAATGGAGTGGTCGGCTACGACTCTGAAACGTTGGTACACAGAACAGCTTGGCGGCGAGTACACCTTCAAGCTTGCCCCTTCCATCGTTCAACCAGTTGCGCTGGATCATCCTGCAAGTTTTTATGGATCGAACAATCCAGGGGGCAGTGAGTATCTGATTTTTTGGAACAATGTTCTCAATGAAGCCCTGCCAAAGACCGGCGCGACATTCAACGACCCATCGAATGCATGGATATTCTTCGTCGACGCTGGCGCTGGCTGCAATCAACTTAGCGGCGGTGGAACATCAGGCATTGCAGTCATGTCACAGAACGATTTGCGTGGGCTTGTTGGGGAAGAATTTTTGGATTGCAATGGTGTTGAGTATCCGCCTTGGACATTTACGCCTCAGCGGTGGATTGGTGGTCAAGGTCACGAGCCTGGCCATGCCTATGGCTTGCCGCACCCGCCAGGTTGCGATGCTGGCTTGCCTGAGTGTGACTACGACGCTCTCATGTGGGCTGGTTTTTACAATGGATTTCCCGACGGAACCTATCTTCGTGACGATGAGGGAAAGATTCTGGTTTCCGGTACTTATTTTCAGCCAGTAGAAGCCGACGTCATTTTTCGAGATGGGTTCGAATAGCGTGCCGAGCTAAGAATTCGAAAGAATCGCCGAGTGCGCTGGCGTCCGACGGCGTCCGACGGCGTCCGACGGCGTCCTGCGGTGATCGATACGCTCATCTAGCTCTTCTACACGCTGTTTCCTGCACCCCAGCGGGAACACCGCCAGCCACCTGCTCGAGAGCCTCTCCAGAGGTTCCTTGGTGCTGAAGGTGATCTGGCGTGATAGATCCCGCGGCGCCGCCGGCCTTGCGATATGATGGCGCCATGGCATTGCGCATCACCGACGTCTGCATCAACTGCGATGTCTGCGAGCCGGCTTGCCCGAATCAGGCCATCTACCAGGGCGAGGAGATCTACGAGATCGACCCGGCACGCTGCACCGAGTGTGTCGGGCATTTCGACGAGCCCCAGTGTCAGGCCGTGTGCCCTGTCGAATGCTGCCTGCCCGATCCGGACCGGGTCGAGACGGCGCAGACGCTGCTGGCACGTTTCCATCGCCTGCAGGAGGAAACCGTCAAGTGAGTTGTTCGCGTCGTCGGTCGTCGGTGCCCGGGCTGGTTGGCCTGATTGTCCTGCTCGTCGTTGCCGGAATCCCGGTGGCGGCAGCGCCGGCCGCCAAGGCGCCGGGCAAGGCAGCCGTTGCCAGTGCCCACTATCTGGCCACCGAGGCCGGTCACGAGATCCTTGCCCAGGGCGGCAATGCCTTCGACGCGGCGGTGGCGGTGTCGATGGCGCTGGCAGTGGTGGAACCGTCCAGCTCCGGCATCGGTGGCGGCGGTTTCTACCTGCTGCACCGGGCCAGCGACGGCAAGGACGTGTTCATCGACGCGCGCGAAACCGCGCCGGCGGCGGTCGATCCGGCCTGGTATCTGGACGAGGAGGGCAAGCCCAACCGCGACGCCAGCGTCAACGGGCCGCTGGCCGCCGGCATTCCGGGGCAGCCTGCCGGCGTGGTCTGGCTGGCCGAACACTATGGCCGTCTGCCACTGGCGCGCTCGCTGGCGCCGGCGATCCGCCTGGCGCGCGAGGGTTTTCCGGTCGACGACAAGTATCGGGCACTGATCGGCTACCG
The DNA here is from genome assembly GCA_035911475.1 of Lysobacterales bacterium. Classification (GTDB taxonomy): domain Bacteria; phylum Pseudomonadota; class Gammaproteobacteria; order Xanthomonadales; family UBA2363; genus Pseudofulvimonas. The sequence goes on from JAMHVM010000031.1 coordinate 2,969, forward strand.
CAAGGACGTGCTCAACCGCCATCCCGCGGCGGCGCGGCAGTTCCTGGTTGGCGGCGACGTGCCCGAACTGGGGCATGTGCTCAAGCAGCCGGATCTGGCCGCGACCATCGAGCGCCTGGCCAGGCATGGCCACAACGGCTTCTACGCCGGGCAGACGGCGCGGCGTCTGGTCACCGGCGTCAACGAGGCTGGCGGCAGCTGGACCCTGGACGATCTTTCCGCCTATCAGGCCAAGGAACGCGAGCCGCTGCGCTTCGATTATCGCGGTCATCGCATCGTCACCGCGCCGCCGCCGTCATCTGGTGGTGTGGCACTGGCCACCATGCTCAACATCCTCGCACCCTGGGATCTCGCCAAACTGGCCCCGGACCTGCGCGTGCACCTGCTGGCCGAAGCCATGCGTCGCGCCTATCGCGATCGCGGCATCTATCTGGGTGATCCCGACTTCGTGCAGGCACCGGTGGCGATGCTGACCGGCACCGACTACGCCGCCGGCCTGCGCGCCTCGATCCAGCTGGACAAGGCCACCCCCAGTGCCATGCTGCCCGGCGCCGACAACGAGCCACGCGGCACCGACACCACGCATTTCTCGATCATCGACGGCGAGGGCAACCTGGTTGCCGCGACCCAGACCGTGAACCTGCCCTACGGGTCGGGCTTCGTGCCGCCCGGCACCGGCGTGCTGCTCAACAACGAGATGGACGACTTCGCGCTGGTACCGGGCGAGCCCAACGCCTTCGGTCTGATCGGCCGCGAGGCCAATGCGCCGGCACCGGGCAAGCGCATGCTGTCGTCGATGACGCCGACCTTCCTGATCGACGACGACCGCACGGTGGTGATCGGCACGCCCGGCGGCAGCCGCATCATCACCATGGTGCTGCTGGGCCTGCTCGATGCCGTCGAAGGCCACGGCGCCGAACACATCGTCGGCCTGCGCCGCTTCCATCACCAGTATCTGCCCGATGCGATCAGTGCCGAGCCCGGGGCGCTGGATGAGGCCACGGTGGCTGGTCTGCGCGAGCGCGGCCACACGGTCAATGCCGGCGAGCGCGAGTGGGGCAACATGCATGTGGTGGTGTGGTATCGCGACGGCAATCGCGTCGAGGCGGCGTCCGATCCGCGCTGGCCGGTCGGTCGCGGCCGCGTCAGTGATCAGCCGGCGGTTGACCCGGATGCCGGTGACAAGGGCGATGAAACCGGGGACCGCGAAGAAGGCGACTCGCCGATCTGGCGTTGAGCGGCACGGTTCCGTTTCCGGTTCGACAGGCAAAGGCGCCCGGCCCGGCCACAGCGATCGCCGCTTTCGCGGCGGATCAAGAGCGTGAAGCGGCCCCGGTCAGTTCCTGATCCAGCGTCGCCAGACGTTCCGGTGTGCCGACATCGACCCAGCGACCGCGGTGGTGTTCGCCGCTGACCAGCCCGTCGCGCATGGCGGCACGCAACAGTGGCGCCAGTGGAAATCGCGGTGGTACATCGCGGGCACCGGAGGCATGGCCGATGACACCGCGCCAGCCGGTCAGCAGCTGCGGGTGATAGACGCCGATGCCGGCGTAGGTCAATCGCGGATGGCCATCGGCATCGACCGCGCCATTGCTGCGCAGGTGAAAGTCGCCGGCCGGGGTGTGTGCCGGCGGGTCGACCAGAACCAGATGCGCCAGTCCTTCCGGTTCGGTTGCCAGCGAGGCGTAGTCGAGATCGCTCCAGACATCGCCATTGACCAGCAGGAACGGCGCGTCACCGAGCCGGGGCAGGGCATGCAGCATGCCGCCGCCGGTTTCCAGCGGAACATCACCCTCGCGGCTGTAGTGGATGCGCAGCTGCCAGCGTGATCCATTGCCCAGCGCCGCCTCGACCCGACCGGCGAGGTGGGCGATGTTGATCACCACCTCGCGGACGCCGATCGTCGCCAGCTTTTCCAGGTGCCACTCGATCAGCGGTTTGCCACCGACCGGCAACAGGGGCTTGGGCAGCGTGTCGGTGAGCGGGCGCATGCGCTCGCCGCGACCGGCAGCGAAGATCAGTGCCTTCATGCGCCGGGGGACGTCCTGTCGGCGAGCGTCGCCATCGCCGGCTTGACCAGCCCGTCGAGCAGATCCTGCAGCGGGGTGAGTTCGGGATAGCGTGGCAGCACCGCATCGAGATAGCTGATGAAACGCGGCGCATCGGCCAGATACTTCGGTTTTCCGTCGCGATGATGGAGGCGGGCGAAGATGCCCAGCACCTTGAGGTGCCGCTGCACGCCGATCCAGTCGGCGTCGCGCAGGAACCGCTGCAGCGACGGCACCGGTAGCCCGGCATCCAAGGCGCGCGCGTGGTAGCGGCGCAGCCAGTCGTCGACCCGGGATTCCGGCCAGCTCAGGAAGGCATCGCGGAAAAGGCTGACCGGATCGTAGGCGACCGGGCCCAGCACTGCATCCTGGAAATCCAGCACGCAGGGGCCGTCATCGGCCGGCATCAGGTTGCGCGGCATGAAATCGCGATGCACCAGGACCCTGGGCTGTGCCAGCGCGGCATCGATCAGTCGTTGCCGACACAGCGCCAGCGTGGCCGTCTGCTCGGCGTTCGGCGTCAGACCCAGATACCGGCCCAGAAACCAGTCGTCGAACAGGCGCAGCTCGCGGTCCAGCAGCGCGTGGTCGTAGCCGGGCAGATCGGGTGGGGCTGTGATTGCCTGCAGGCGCAACAGTTGTCCGATCGCCGCATCGAACAGCGCGTCGGCGTTGCCGGCATCGAGCAGGTGCAGGAAAGTTCGGCTGCCCAGGTCCTCAAGCAGCAGGAACCCGCGCTCTTCGTCGCGGGCGAGCACGGCCGGGACCCGGACACCGCCCGAGGCCAGCAGCTCGCGCACGCGCAACCAGGGCCGGACGTCTTCCAGGTCCGGTGGCGAGTCCATCACGATGACGCTGCCATCGCCGATGGAGGCGCGCCAGTAGCTGCGGAAGCCCGCGTCGGCGGATGCCGGCTCGGCCTGGCTGCCAGCCCTGCCGGTGTTGGCGGCCAGCCATTGCTGCCGCTCGTGGCTTCGTTGCTGGTCTATGGCGGCGACCCGATCAGTGCATTCCGGTGAGGAATTGTCACCCACGTTGGGACGGCTGTCGCGGGTCGCGGTGTGGCGATGACTGTGCTACTCCCGTGGAGGCCGGCCCCGCAATGGTCTACGGGACGCCTGCTGCAGCCGGACCGTACGAAAGCCGGAACCGCCACGGCGATCGCCCAGCGTCGGGAAGGCAGGGCTCACGCAGGGACCATCCACCCTCCGTGAGCCATGCCTTCCTGCCTGCCAAGGGTTTCCTATGGGCCGGCTATTTCTTGCCGAACAGCAGCAGGCCGATGCCCGCCGCCGCCGCCACGCCGCCACCGATCAGATACCACATGGTGTTGTCGGTGTAGCGGCCGGTCACCCCTTCCACGACCTGCTCGCCGACACTTTCGGTGGCGTTGATGCCGAAGTACAGCAGGATGGCTCCAACCACGATCAGCACGATGCCGAGAATCTTCGCTCCGCTCATTGTTTTCAGGTCTCCGGGAAATGGATGAGATGTATGCCGGTGGATTGATATCTACGGCTGCCGGCCGCGCGACACCTTGGCGGAGCCGATGTTATGGTGGTGTGGAAGGCGAGAGTCTCGGGCGTGGGCACTTGTCAACACGTTCTCACGTTGTGGAAGATGTATTGCGAAAGCTTCATCACAGTCGCGACAGGTGGCGCAGATGCGGAGCCCAGACGGATCATGACCGATCACACCGACGGCGAAATTACCCAACTGCTGTCACGGTGGCGTGAGGGCGATCGCCAGTCGCTGGATCGCCTGCTGCCGCTGGTCTACGCCGACCTCCGCCGTATCGCCGCGAGCCAGCTGCGCGCCAACAGTGGCCACACCACCATGCAGACCACCGCGCTGGTCCACGATGTCCTGCTGCGGCTGCTGGACCGGCCGGCGGCGGATTTCCAGAACACGGCGCACCTGATCAACGCCGCGGCCCAGATGATGCGTCAGATCCTGGTCAGCCGTGCGCGCGCTGCAGGAGCCAGCAAGCGCGGCGGCAGCTGGCGCCGCGATGACTTCACCGCGGCCCTGGACCTGCCGATTCCGGACGACACCGATCTGGCCGAACTCGACCAGGCGCTGACGCTGCTGGAATCGATCGACGAGCGCATGTCCAAGGTGGTGGAACTGCGCTATTTCGTCGGGCTGGACATGCAGCAGGTGGCCGATGTGCTGGGTGTTGCCAAGCGCACGGCGCATCGCGACTGGGCGACGGCACAGGCGTGGCTACGCACCCGCCTGGAGACATGACTCAGGCGCGACGGCTGCGAAATGGGCCTGTGTTCATGCTGGTGATCGCATGATCTGCGCCCGGCAGTCGGCTTGGAACGGCCGGCAAGCGGCAGTCTGGTGTCCTGGACCTCCTGTGTTCTTTCGAGGCATGGCAGTGCCTTGATTTGCCTGGCCAGGTCTTCCCGTTTCGTCGTTGCTGACCGGAATCTTCCGTTTGGCGAAATTGCGTACCGGTCGACGTTCGCCGCGTGTCCGCGTGTGTTTCCCTTTGTCCCGCACGGCGTTCACATCGTTTCTACAGGGGTTTGCAATGAACAAGTGGTATCGGTCGGTGCTGTTGCCGGCTTGTCTTTTGATTTGCGGCCAGGCTTTGGCGGCCGAATTCCAGGTCGGGCCGGGCAGGCCCTACGCGACCCTGCAGGCGTTGACCGCGGCGGTCACCTTGCAGCCGGGCGATCTGGTCCTGGTCGATCCGGGCTCCTACAGTGGTGACGTGATCCTGCGCCGCTCCGGAACCGCGGCACAGCCGATCACCATCCGCGGATTGCGTGGCAGCTCGGGCAATCGTCCGGTTCTGGCTGGCGGCACCAACACCGTGGAGTTCCGACGTGCCGATCACGTCGTGCTGGAAGGCTTCGAGATCACCGGCGGCAGCGCCCGTTGCGTGTTCGTCAATGCCCGCGACGTGGTCCTGCGTGACCTGCTGGTGCGCGACTGCTCCGGCCAGGGCATCCTGAGCAGTGACCTGTATTCGGGCAATCTGACCCTGGAGTTCAGCGAGATCCGCAACAGCGGCGGCGGCGACAGTCGGCACGCGCTGTACATCCAGAGCGACGAAGTCACCAATCCGGGCAGTGTGTTCCGGATGCGCTTCAACTACGTGCACAACGGTGCCGGCGGCAACCTGCTCAAGAGCCGGCACGAGCGCAACGAGATCCACTACAACTGGTTCGAGGGTGCCTGGTATCACGAGCTGGAACTGATCGGGCCGGACCAGTACACCCAGTTGCCCGGGTGGTCTCCGGACCTGGTGCGCGAGGATTCCGAGGTTCTGGGCAACGTCATCGTGCATTCCTCGCCGCGCAACGCCTTCGCCTCCGTGATGCGACTGGGTGGCGACGGTACCGGTGAAAGCCGTGGCCGTTACCGGCTGGTCAACAACACCATCATCGTGTCCGGTTCGACTCCTGCGACCACCGTGCTGCGTCTGTTCCACGGGCTGGAATCGGTCGAGGCGCACAACAACGTGATCTGGCGTTCCAGCCCCGGCGAGCTGCGGATCGAGCGCACCGTTGAAGCGCAGTGGTCGGCCGGTGAGCGGCGCATGGCCGGCAGCAACAACTGGATCAATGCTGGCAGCGTGCTGGTGCCGGGCGAGTGGACGGGAACGCGGACAGGCGCCACACCGGGCTTCTTGAATGCGGCGGCGAACGATTTCAGACCCGCGGCCGGCAGCCCGCTGTTGGCGGCCGGCAACGGCCACCCGACCAGTCCTGCCGCCTGGCCTTTCCCGAACCCGACACCACTGCCCACCGCACTGCCGCCGGCCCGGTCCGTGCCCTTGCCGGGTGGCCAGAGCCCACGCATCCCGCAGTTGCCGCCTACCGTCGGTGCACTGGTGCAACCGGGGCTCGATCCGGACCCGGTGTTCGCCGACGGCTTCGACGACTGAGTGGACGATGTCCGGGCGAGCATGTCCGGGCGTCTGTTCAGGGCACAATGCCTCTCTGGCGACGGGCGCCGGTGGTTGAGCCGGCGGCGGTGGATTGGCTGCCCGTGATCGCCCGGAAGTCGATGGACAGATGCGGAAAGACATGACCGGCAAGGATTCGCGATTTCTGGCCTTGCGTATCGCGCGCGAGGCACTTGATACCGAACCCACCCAGCGGGCGAGCTTCATCTCCAGTCAATGCAGCGGTGATCCGCGTCTGGAGAGCGCGGTACAGCAATTGCTGGGGCAGGTCGAATCGCTCGAGCGCCAAGGTGATGAGCCGGCGGCGGTCGATGCCGATGCGGTCATCGATCCGCTGATCGGTACCCTGCTTGGCCGTTACCGCGTGGTCGAGCGCATCGGCCGCGGCGGCATGGGTGACGTCTACCTCGGGCAGCGCGAGGACGTCGATTTCCGCCAGACCGTGGCGCTCAAGCTGATCCGTCGCGGTTTCGACTTCGCCGATGTCCAGGCGCGATTCCTGCGCGAGCGCCGGATCCTGGCCCGACTGGAGCATCCCGGACTGACCCGTTTCATCGATGGCGGCGTTGCCTGGGATGGGCGGCCCTGGTTCGCGCTGGAGTATGTCCAGGGCCAGAACATAGGCCGCTGGTGCGACGAGCAACGGCTGGATATCCGGGCCAGGGTGAGGCTGTTTCTGGAGGTTTGCGCGGCGGTTCAGTACGCGCACACCCAATTGGTCGTTCACCGCGACCTGAAGCCCGGCAACATCCTGGTCGACGGCAGCGGCACCGTGCGCCTGCTGGATTTCGGCCTGTCGCGCCTGCTCGAAGGCGATGACGCAGAACCAGGCGCATTGACCATGCTCGGGCCGCGCCAGGCCATGACCCCGGAATACGCCGCGCCCGAACAGTTCGGTGACGGCGCGGCCGGCGTCTCCGCCGACATCTATTCATTGGGCGTCGTCCTGTACGAACTGGTTTCCGGCGTGCTGCCGTATCCGGTGGACCGTCGCGACCTGGCCGGTCTGGAGAGGCGGGTGCGGGAGGGCAGGCCGGAATCGCTGGTTCAGGCCATCGGCCGGATGCCAGACCATGCCGCGACCGGTGTTGTCGCCGAGCCAGGACAGGGCGGCGGCGCAGGAACATCGTCCGACGGCAGCACGGCGCGGCGATTGGCCGTCCGCCAGCTGTCGATGCGCGCGTACCGCGCTGCCGTGAATGGCGACCTCTCGCGCATCATCGGCAAGGCCATGGCGCCTGAGCCAGGGCATCGCTACGCCACCGTCGATGCCTTCGCTGCCGATCTCGGTCGCTGGCTGAAGGACGAGCCGGTGCGTGTGTCCGGACAGGGTCTGGCTTATCGCATCGGCAAATTCGTCAGCCGCAATCGCGCTGCCGTGGCGGTGACCTCGTTGCTGGCGCTGGCGCTGACCGGGTCGCTGGTCGCCAGCAGCATCGACGCTCGGCACCGGCTGAACGAGGTCATGGCCGAGCGATCGCAGGCCCGCGCCAGTCTGGATTTCCTGGGCAGCCTGTTCTCCGATGCGGGGCCTGGCGGCGAGAAGGGGATCGACTCCACCGCGCGCGACGTACTCATGGCCGGTGTGGAGCGCATGAAGTCGGAGCAGAAGCTCTCGCCGCAGGCGCGCAGCGAGTTGCTGGTCATCCTTGGTGAGTCGCTGGGTTCGCTGAGTGCCCTGGAGGACGCCGCGACAGCCTATGCACTGGCGGCGGTCGAGCAGTCGAAGTTCACGCCGACAGCGACCGAATGGTACCGGCTTCGCTTGCGTCAGGCGATCAACGTGCACGACACCCACGACATGGCAAGGGCGGAGGAACTGGCGCAGGACCTGGTCGACTTCGCTGCATCGGCGCCGATACCTTCCGGGCTGCGGGTCACTGCACACGCGCTCATGACGAACATCGCCTTCAATCACCAGGACGTCGCGACCAGCCTGCAAAGGATCGAGCCGGCCCTGGCGATCATTCGAGCGCGACCGGCGGATCTTCAGCTGGTCGACATCGCCGATACCCGAATGCTGCACGCCAGCGTGCTGACCGAAGCCGGTAGATTCCAGGAGAGCGCTGCAGAGCTGGAATGGGTGCTGTCAGCGTACCGTTCGCTGGACCCGCATCATCCGGTCATCGGCAAGACCTTGTCGATGAAGGCGCTCAACCTGCAGGACCAGGGCATGTTGGCCGCCGCCGATGCGATATTCGCCCAATCGATCGACGAGATCATGCGCTCGCTGGGCCCGGACAGCCTGGACATGGGCTTGGTGCGCAACAACTACTCGGTCCTGCTGATGGACATGAATGAGCCAGAACGCGCCATCGAGCAGATCCGCGAGTCGCTGCGCATCCATCAGGAAACGCAGATTCCGGCTCCCCCCATGGTCTACCTGGTCGCGCGCCTGGGCCGCGCGCTTGTCGATGCAGGCGAACCGGAGGCCGCGCATGCGACATTGGAGCAGGCTTTGTCGCTGGCCGAGCAATTGGAGGTCGGGCGCGCCATCGAACAGATCCGGTTCCACCAGGCGCGCCTGGATTGCCTCGATGGTCAGGTCGACGCCGAGTCGCGCCTGGGTGCGCTGATTCCAGTCCAGGCCGACGCCGATGTCCGCGCGCGCGCTGTTTATCAGTGGGGTCGTTGCCTGGCGGGCCTTGGCCGGAACGATGCTGCCAAAGCGCGCTATCGCGAGGCGCTGGAAATGGCCGGACAGTGGCCGGTCGCGGGTGCAGTACAGCCGCTGGTCACGGCAATCGGCAGGGAACTGGACAAGTTGTGATCCATCCTGTTCTCACGACCAGGGGCTGACCTCGGTCGCCATGATCCGCGTCAACGGTGCCTGGACGACCAGCCATCCCCGTTGCTGACTTGCTCGGCGGCGCATAATCCTGCCCGTTGACCGGGAGCGGCACGCTCAGATTCGTGCCAAGGGTGGAGGCAATGTCAGTCGATGACGCGCAAGTTCGTGCGCTGAGGATCGTCAGGGACGCGCTGGATACCGAGCCGTCGCTGCGCGACGATTTCATCCGCGATCAATGCCGGGAAGATCCGACACTCCACCAGCTTGTCCGGCAACTGCTGCTGGAGGCCGCGCGATTCGACGAAGAGATAGTCGATGGCGTGGTGGACGACTTCAATCTGCCCAACGACCCGCTGCCCGGTACCCTGCTGGGATCTTTTCGGGTAGTGGAACGGATCGGTCGTGGCGGCACCGGTGTGGTCTACCGGGCGGAGCGGGAGGGCGCCGACTTTCAACAGACCGTTGCGATCAAGCTGATCCGGAGTGGCTTCGACTTCGATGACGTAAGAGCGCGTTTCCTGCGGGAAAGACGGATTCTGGCCAGACTTCATCATCCCAACCTGGTGGGATTCATCGATGGTGGTGTTACCGCCGACGGTCGGCCCTGGTTCGCACTGGAGCATGTGCGTGGCGAGACCATAAGGGCCTGGAGCGACAGCCGGCGACTCGACGTGCGCAGACGAGTACAGCTGTTCCTGGCGGTCTGTGCAGCGGTTCAGTACGCGCACACGCAGCTGATCGTGCACCGTGATCTCAAGCCGGGCAATATCCTGATCGAGGAGTCCGGCACGGTAAAACTGCTGGACTTCGGCATTTCACACTTGCTGGAAGGTGATGAAGCCGATGGCCAGACCCTGACCGTTCTCGGTCAACGCATCGCGATGACTCCCGAGTACGCGGCACCCGAGCAATTCCGGGGTGATCCGGCAGGCGTCGCCGGCGATGTCTATTCGTTGGGTGTGATCCTCTACGAACTGCTTTCCGGCGTGCTGCCGTATCCGATCGATCGGCGTGATCTTGCCGCTGCTGAGCGACTGATTCGGGAGGTGCCGGCTCAGCCGCTTGCCCAGGCCATCATCCACGCGGATGCGTCGGCTGTGTTCGATGGTGTCACCGGGGCGGCTCGTACGAATGAACTCCGCCGCGAATCAGCGGTTCAGCGGCGACTGATGGCGCGGAACATGTCCTTGCGTGCCTACCAGGCAGTGGTGCGTGGTGATCTGAATCGAGTCCTGACCAAGGCATTGGAGAAAGACCCCGCCCAGCGGTATTCGACGGTCGCAGAGTTTGCTGGCGATCTCGGGCGCTGGCTGGATGGTGTGCCGGTCCGTGTTTCGGGCCGAAGGTTGGGCTATCGCGCAAGGAAGTTCATCGGGCGAAACCGCCTTGCGCTTGGGTTGGCGGCCGTCATCGTGCTTGTCGCGGTCGCGGGCCTTGCGGGCACGCTCATGCAACTTCGTCAAAGCCGAATCGAGGCCGATCGTGCCAACGCGGTCCAGGACTATCTCGTCAGCTTGCTGGAAAGCGCGGCGCCTGGCGGATCCGGCGACAAGGCCGAGCCGATCAGGGCGCTGTTGCAGGATGGCATCAGCAGCGCACAGGTACAGTTCGCGGATAGGCCTTTGTTGCATGCGAGCATGCTGATCGTTCTGGGTCGTGTCCACGCCGAGCTCGGCTTTTCGGATCAGGCGACGCTGCTGCTGCAACAGGCGCTTGACCTGCTGGAGCGCGAGGGCGATGACAGTTCGGCCTTGTTCGTTGATGCGGTAGTGGGAATGGCTGGGGTCCATTCGGACAGGCGACTTTGGCCGGAGGCTCAGGCGCTGGCGCATCGTGGCCTGAAGGTGGTTGCTCAAGGCGATCTGCCGCGGCAGGCCAGGTTACGCAGGATTCTCGGTTACAACCTCATGTTGCGAGGCGAGGGGGAGGCGGGACGCCGGGAATTGACAACGGCGCTGGCACTGACGCGTGACGTCGAGGTGCCGCCCGCTCAGGATGTCTCGCTGGTGCTGGTTTCTCTGGCCACGGGACTGCAGTCGGCTGGTCTACGGGAAGAGGCGGTTCCGTATCTCGAGGAAGCACTGGCGATCAATCGGCGGATACACGGCGAGATCCACTTCAGCGTTGCAGGGGTACTGGTGAGTCTTGGTGACATTTCCACGTATCTCGCATTTCCCGAAGAAGGCCGTGCTTACTACGGGCAGGCGATTGCCATATACGAGAAGGTGCGTCCTGCGGCTCACACCGCCCATGCCATGGCACTGGTATCGCTCGCCGAGACGGACCTGGGTACCGGGCGCTACGCAGATGCCGAAAATTTGCTGCGGCGGGCGCTGGAAATGCATGAGTCACTGTACGGGCCGGATGATCCACGTGTCGCCGAATCGCTGATGAGGCTGGGCGCGGTGCTTGACTATCAGGAGCGCTGGCAGGAGATGTTGTCGGTATCTCAGCGGGCGGCTGAAATGTTCACGCGCGCGCCGGGCGAATGGCGGCAAGAGTTGGCACGTTCGAAGCAGCAGGTCGCCAAGGCGCTGTACTTCGTTTCAAGGCTGGAGGAATCGGAAACGAACACCCGAGAGGCCTGGAAGATCATGCGCGATCGTTTCGGCGACCATCACCCGGAGACCCTGTTCGCGCAGGCGCTGATGGCACGCGCAACTCATGGCAGCGGTCGTGCCGGTGAGGCGCACGACTTGATGGTCGATGTTCTGGACAAGCGTGCGAGGGTCCGCCGACTGGAATACCGCTATTTCATCGATCTGCTGATCGAGATGGGCGATGTTTCGCTCGACGATGGGGATGTTGAACAGGCCCTTATCCACTATCGGCGAGCGCTTGGGGACAGCCTCTTGATTTCGGATGGTACGGATGACCGCACGGTTTTCCTTCGATTGAGAATGGCGCAAGCGTTTGCCGCCGCAGGCAATCCCGCGGAATGTCGAGAGCAGGAACTTCAGCTGTTGAATGTCGCTTCACGAACGATGCTGCGTGAACACAAGAGGCGGGCTCTGGCGGCGTTGTCCTGCGATGATCCCAATTCTCCGGGCATCGACTCGCGCGGCGGGTTTCGTGAGTCGGAATAGGCGGATCTTGCTCGACTCCAGATGGAACTCTCTCGACTGGCAATGGCTGGTCGTGACCCGGTCAAATCAGTACAATATCGGTCTGGAATAGATCTGGGCACATGATCCATGCTCCGCGTCAGCAAACTCAGTGACTACGCCACCGTGCTGCTGGTCGAGCTGGCCGGCGATCCGAGCTGTGTGCGGCCGGCGACGGAGTTGGCTGAGGCGGCGCATCTGGAGCTGCCGACTGCCAGCAAGGTGCTGAAAATGCTGGCTTCAGCAGGGCTGGTCGAGTCGTACCGGGGGGTCGCCGGTGGCTACCGGCTGGCCCGTGCGCCGGCCCAGGTGTCGGTCGCCCAGATCGTCGAGGCGATCGAAGGTCCGATCGGCATGACCGAATGCAGCCTGCACGAAGGCGCCTGCAGCCACGAATCCCATTGCGGCGTGCGTGGCCCCTGGCAGCGCATCTCCCACGTCGTGGTCCGCGCCCTGCGCGCGGTCAGTCTGGCCGACATGCTGGACGACCGACCGGTCGCTGGTGCCTCGCCGCCCGGCCAACGCATCGCCATCCAGGTCACGGCCTGACACCGAGCCAGCCAGCGCCAGCTTGAGAACGAACACCATGGTTTCCACACCCGAACAGATCACCGAACGCCTGAGCCAGCGCTACAAGGCCGGCTTCGTCACCGATATCGAGTCCGACATCGTTCCGCCCGGCTTGAGCGAGGACGTGGTGCGGCTGATCTCGGCCAAGAAGAACGAGCCGGAATGGCTGACCGAATGGCGCCTGGCGGCGTTCCGCCACTGGCTGACCATGCCGATGCCGGACTGGGCCAAGCTCGACATCGCCCCGATCGACTTCCAGGCGATCAGCTACTACGCCTCGCCGAACCTGAAGAACCGGCCCAAGTCGCTGGACGAGGTCGATCCGAAGCTGCTGGAAACCTTCGACAAGCTCGGCGTGCCGCTGCATGAGCGCGCGCGCCTGGCCGGTGTCGCGGTCGATGCCGTGTTCGACTCGGTCTCGGTTGGCACCACCTTCAAGAAGGAGCTGGCCGAGGCCGGCGTGGTGTTCTGCTCGTTCTCCGAAGCGGTGCACGAGCATCCGGAGCTGGTGCGCCAGTACCTGGGCAGCGTGGTGCCGCACACCGACAACTTCTTCGCTGCACTCAACTCGGCGGTGTTCTCCGACGGCAGCTTCGTGTTCATTCCCAGGGGTGTGCGCTGCCCGATGGAGCTGAGCACCTATTTCCGCATCAACGCCCGTGATACCGGCCAGTTCGAACGCACCCTTATCATCGCCGAGGACGACAGCCAGGTCTCGTACCTGGAAGGCTGCACCGCGCCGATGCGCGACGAGAACCAGCTGCATGCGGCGGTGGTCGAGCTGGTCGCGCTGGACCGCGCCAACATCAAGTACTCCACCGTGCAGAACTGGTATCCGGGCGACGAGAACGGCGTCGGTGGCATCTACAACTTCGTGACCAAGCGCGGCGCCTGCCGTGGCGTGAAGTCGAAAATCTCCTGGACCCAGGTCGAGACCGGCTCGGCGATCACCTGGAAGTACCCCAGCTGCGTGCTGCTCGGCGACGAATCCGTCGGTGAGTTCTACTCGGTAGCGCTGACCAACCATCGCCAGCAGGCCGATACCGGCACCAAGATGATCCATCTGGGCAAGAACACCAAGAGCACGATCATCGCCAAGGGCATTTCCGCCGGCCGTGGCCAGCAGACGTATCGCGGCCTGGTCAAGGTGCAGCCGACCGCACACAACGCGCGCAACTACACCCAGTGCGATTCGCTGCTGATCGGCAAGAAGTGTGGCGCGCACACCTTTCCGTATATCGAAGTGCGGCGACCCGATGCCATCGTCGAGCACGAGGCCACCACCTCGAAGATCTCCGACGACCAGCTGTTCTACTGCCGCAGCCGCGGCATCGGCGAGGAAGACGCGGTGTCGCTGATCGTCGATGGTTTCTGCCGCGACGTATTCAAGGAACTGCCGATGGAGTTCGCCGTCGAGGCCAAGCGGCTGCTGGAAGTCTCGCTGGAAGGCTCGGTCGGCTGATCAGCCAGCGCGAGACGTATTGGTAGATACACGAACACGCCAACAACGGTCGCCATGTCGCGGCCGAACACACCACACCAAGACCAAGTTCATGCTGAAGATCGAAAACCTGCACGTCCGCGTCGCGGACAAGACCATCCTCAAGGGCCTGGACCTTTCCATCGGCGCTGGCGAAGTGCACGCCGTGATGGGCCCGAACGGCGCCGGCAAGAGCACGCTGGCGGCGGTACTGGCTGGCCGTGATGGCTATGAAGTTGTCGAAGGCTCGATCACCTTCAACGGTGTCGACCTGCTAGAGCTGGAGCCGGAGGAGCGCGCCGCCGCCGGCATGTTCCTGGCCTTCCAGTATCCGGTCGAGATTCCGGGCGTGAACAACACCTATTTCCTGCGCGCGGCACTCAATGCCCAGCGCAAGGCGCGCGGTGAGCCGGAGGTCGATTCGGTGCAGTTCCTCAAGCTGGTGCGCGAGAAGCTCAAGGTGCTGCACCTGTCGGATGACCTGTTGCACCGTGGTGTGAACAGTGGCTTCTCCGGTGGCGAGAAGAAGCGCAACGAGATCTTCCAGATGGCCGTGCTGGAACCGAAGCTGGCGGTGCTCGACGAGACCGATTCGGGTCTGGATATCGATGCGCTGCGGCAGGTTGCCGATGGCGTCAACGCGCTGCGTTCGTCCGAGCGCGGTTTTCTGGTCATCACCCATTACCAGCGCCTGCTCGACTACATCGTGCCCGACCACGTGCACGTGCTTTCCGAGGGCCGCATCGTCGAGTCTGGTGACAAGATGCTGGCGCAGGAACTGGAAGCGCATGGTTACGGCTGGATCGCAGGGCGCAAGGTACGAGAGGCGGTCGGCGGATGAGCAATGCCTTGCTGCAGTCGTTGGCCGATACGTTGCCGACGCTCGCCGGAAGCGGCCTGCCGGGCTGGTACCGCGATCGTCAGGCCAAGGCCTGGCAGGCGGCGCAGGCGGCCGGCTGGCCGCGGCGCGGTGCCGAGGACTGGAAGTACACCTCGCTGTTTGCCTTGTCGCAGCGCAGTCCCGTCGCAGCGGTCGCTGCGCCGGCGGATGTTGTCGAGGCGAGCGGAACCGTGGGCGCGCGCTTCGTCGATGGTTACTGCCAGGGCATCAGCGGCGTCGACGGGTTGGATGGCGTATCACTGGAGTCGCTGGCGCAGGCCCTGTCGCGCGACGACGAGCGGTTGCGCTTCGCCATCGCCCGCGAGGATCCAGACGATCGCCTGTTCGGGCGCATCAATACAGCCATGGCCGTTGACGGCGCCTGGCTGCGGGTTGCCCCCGGCGCCGACGTCGAACCCTGGTTGACGCTGAGCTGCAGTGGCTTATCGCACGACGCCGACAGCGCCTGGCATCTGTCGCACCGCATCGAGCTGGGCGAGGGCGCCAGCGCCCGCGTGATCATCGATCTGGGCGGTGCGCCGACACAATCGTTTGCGACGGTGTCCACACAGATTCGCGTCCAGCAGGGCGCGCGTCTGCATCTGGTCTGGCTCAACGCCGCCAGTGACACCTTCAGCCTGTTCGCCAACACCCGCATCGATCTCGATGCCGGCGCTCATCTGAGCCTGCAGGTAGTCGATGGCGGTGGTGCGCCGTCGCGCCACGATCTGGGCATCACCCTGCAGCAGCGCGCCGCGGCCAATCTGGGAGGCGTGTTCCTGCTTGGCGACAAGCGTCATGCCGACCTGCAGCTGGACCTGCGTCACGCCGCCGGCAGTGCCGACAGCGAAACGGTCTGGCGCATCATCGCCGATGATCGCAGTCGTGCCGTGTTCAACGGCGCCATCACCGTGGCGCCGGGCGCCGATGGCACCGATGCGCGACTTGGCTGCAAGAGCCTGCTGGGTTCGGCGCAGGCCGAGGTCGACGTCCGGCCGGTGCTCGAAATCTACGCCGACGACGTGAAGTGCGCGCACGGCGCCACCGTCGGTCAGTTGGATGAGCAGGCCTTGTTCTATCTGCGCACTCGCGGCATTCCGTCGACGCAGGCCAGAAGTCTGCTGCAGCGGGCATTCGCGGTGGAGGCGTTCGCGGCCGAGCCGGATTCGCCGGCGGCGACGCATCTGAGCGCCTTGCTAGCGCGGGCAGGCACCTGATGTTCCCGGTGAAGGCGACGGCAGCGGCGGCGTCAGACGACAACGCCCGCTGGTTGCAGCTGCGTTCGGATTTCCCGGCGCTCGCGCGCGAGGTCCACGGCAGGCCGCTGGTGTATC
The DNA here is from genome assembly GCA_035911475.1 of Lysobacterales bacterium. GTDB lineage: Bacteria > Pseudomonadota > Gammaproteobacteria > Xanthomonadales > UBA2363 > Pseudofulvimonas. The sequence goes on from JAMHVM010000031.1 coordinate 19,101, forward strand.
TGGACAACGCCAACACCGGCCAGCGGCCGGAATCAGTGCTGGCTGCGGTCGATCGCTACTACCGGCAGTACAACGCCAACGTCTCGCGCGCTGTGCATACACTCGGCACCGAAGCCACCGCCGCCTACGAAGGCGCGCGCGACAAGCTGGCTGGCTTCCTTGGCGCGGACTCGCGTGAGGAGATCGTGTTCACCCGCGGCACCACCGAGGGCATCAACTTGGTGGCGCATAGCTGGGGCGGCGCCAACGTCCATGCCGGCGACGCGATCCTGGTCACGATGATGGAGCATCACGCCAACATCGTGCCCTGGCAGCTGCTGTGCGAGCGCAGCGGCGCCACCCTCAAGGTCGTACCCATCCACGAGAACGGTGAGCTGGATCTGGAGGCCGCCGACCGGCTGCTGACGCCCGAGGTCAAGCTGTTCGCGTTCACCCATGTTTCCAACGCACTTGGCACGATCAATCCGGTCTCGCAGCTGTGTGCCATGGCGCGTCAGCGCGGTATCGCCACGCTGATCGATGGCTCGCAGGCGGCGCCGCATCTGCCGCTGGATGTGCCCGCGCTCGGCTGCGATTTCTACGTCATCACCGGCCACAAGATGTTCGGTCCGACCGGCAGCGGTGCGCTCTGGGCACGCCGCGAAACGCTGGCAGCCATGCCGCCGTTCATGGGCGGCGGCGAGATGATCCGCGAAGTGCGTTTCGAGGGAACCACTTTCGCCGATCCGCCGCATCGTTTCGAGGCCGGGACTCCCAACATCGCCGGCATCATCGGGCTAGGTGCCGCCGCCGACTACCTGCTCGACATCGGCATGGAAGCCATCGCGCGGCGCGAGCAGGAGCTGTGCGCGTATGCGCTGTCTTCGCTGCAGTCGGTGCCGGGGCTACGGCTGATCGGCATGGCACATGAGCGCGCGCCGGTGTTCTCCTTCGTCGTCGACGGTGTGCAGTCCACCGACCTGGCAACCATGATCGATCTGGAAGGCGTCGCCGTGCGATCCGGTCATCATTGCGCGCATCCGCTGATGCGCTTCTACGATGTGAGTGCTACCTGTCGCGCCTCGCTGGCGTTCTACAACACCACCGACGAGGTCGATGCGCTGATCGCAGCCATCGCCAAGGCGCGGCAAATGCTGGCGTGATTCGGGTGGTGTCGTACGGGTTGTCCTTGCGGTGAACTTCCGATGATGCTGTGCAGCCGGGCAAGCCCGGCTCTACAGTGTCCGCGATGTCGGCTGGATCGCCGTTTGATTGGATCGTCGTCCTGCAATGAGACAAGCCAACGCCATTCGCTGGGCCAGCGCCGGGGATGCCGATGCCATCGTCGCGCTGGCGCAGTCGGCCTATCGCGGCGACGCCAGCCGCGCCGGCTGGACTACGGAAGCAGATTTCCTCGACGGCCAGCGCATCGATCGCGATGGCATCCTTGCCATGATCGGCGACGACCAGGGCGTCTTGCTGCTGCATCAGGGTGACGAATTGCTCGCCTGCGCACACCTGCGTCGTGACGGCGACCGCTGCTGGTTCGGCCTGTTCGCCGTGCAGCCGGGACGACAGGGGCAGGGTATCGGCGACCGCCTGTTGCAGGCTGCCGAGCGGCAGGCGGCAGACCGCTTCGGCGCCACGGCGATACGCATGTACGTCATCTGGCTGCGTGACAGCCTGATCGCCTGGTATCAGCGCCGCGGCTATGCGCACACTGGCGAGCAGGCGTCGTTCCCGTATGGCGATGCCCGCTTCGGTCTGCCCAGGCGCGATGATCTGTACTTCATCGTGCTGGAAAAGCCCCTGTGAGGCCGCCGGCCAGATCGTGAACGGGACAATCGACCAGCGACCGCCGGCCATAGCCTTGATGGGCCCGACCGCCACCGGCAAGACCGATCTGGCGCTGGCCTTGGCTGACCGCTTCCCGCTGGCCTTGATCAGCGCCGATTCGGCCCTGGTCTATCGCGGCTTCGACATCGGGTCGGCCAAGCCGGATGCCGGCACCCTGGCGAGATACCCGCATGCGCTCGTCGATATCCGCGAGCCGGACCAACCGTTCTCCGCCGGCGAGTTCCGCGACGAGGCGCTGGCGGCCATGGCGCGCGCGCGCGAAGCGGGCAGGGTACCGCTGCTGGTCGGCGGCACCGGTCTCTACTTCCGAGCCCTCACCCGCGGACTGGCGGTGTTGCCCGAGGCCGATCCGGTGCTGCGCGCGCAGCTCGCCGCACAAGGGGAAGCCCTTGGCTGGCCGGCCATGCACGCACGACTTGCCGAGGTCGATCCGACTGCCGCTGCCCGCATCCGCCCCAGCGATCCGCAACGGATCCAGCGTGCCCTGGAGGTCTGGCAGCTGACCGGGCGCCGCCTCAGTGAGCTGCACGCCGAAGGATCGACCAGATCGTTTCCGTGGCGGCTGCTGAAGATCACCTTGCTGCCCTCCGATCGCGGTGTCCTGCACCAGCGCATCGCGCGCCGTTTCGCGGCCATGCTCGAAGCAGGCTTTCTCGACGAGATCGATCGCCTGCGCGCCGACCCACGCCTGCATCCGGACCTGCCTGCGGTGCGGGCGGTCGGCTATCGGCAGGCCTGGGCCTTCCGCGACGGGCAAGGGGACCGGGCCGGGCTGGAAAAGGCCGGTGTCGAAGCGACCCGGCAACTGGCCAAGCGCCAGATCACCTGGTTCCGGTCCGAACACGATGCCTTTGCCATCGACCCGTTTTCCGGCGATGTCGGCGCCGATGTCCTGAAGCGGGTCGGGGGGTTTCTGGGCAACACCTTGAAGTAGTGCGCATTCCGGGACGTTGGGCTGGTGTTCGCGGACGATCGCCGCTTTTTGCGTATTCAGTGACATCAAGGCCGACCGCCGGGGCAAGCTGGACTGCGGCGGGAACGAACCCGAATTTTCCCTGTCGGAACAAACTTCAGGCACACGTTTGCGCAATGATCGTTCCCGTATACTCGTTTTGTCCTTGAAAACGTCCCGTCCTGCGCCACATAACCTTTCGTGGCGACGATTGATGGGCGAATAACATCAATAAGTTGCATTACAACAACTAGGAGAACCCCATGTCGAAGGGCCAGTCTTTGCAGGATCCGTTCCTGAATGCCTTGCGCAAGGAGCGCGTGCCGGTTTCGGTGTATCTGGTCAACGGCATCAAGCTGCAGGGCACCATCGAGTCGTTCGACCAGTTCGTGGTGCTGCTGCGCAATCAGGTCAACCAGATGGTCTACAAGCACGCGATCTCCACCGTCGTGCCCTCGCGCAACGTGCGCATGACCGAACACGGTCCGTTGATTGCCGGCGGCAGCAGCGACCATGGCAACCCAGCGGCAGAAGCCGACGATCGCGATTGAACAAAAACATTGACGAAATCACCGGCGCCGTCGTCCACGACGAGGCGCCGGCTGCCACCTACGATGCCTTCAGCCGGGCCAGCGGTGGCGAGCGCGCCATTGTCGTGGTGCCGCTGGAGCAGACCGACAACACCGAAGCGGAGATCGCCGAGTTCAGCGAGCTGGCGCGTTCGGCCGGCGCCGATGTGCTCGGCGTGATCACGGCGCGCGTTGGCAAGCCCAATCCGGCCACCTTCATCGGTTCGGGCAAGGTCGAGGAAGTCGCTGCGCTGCGCGCCGAGCTCAAGGCCGATGTGGTGCTGGTCGACCGCGCCCTGTCGCCGGTGCAGGAGCGCAACCTGGAAAAGCAGTGGCAATGCCGGGTCGTTGACCGCACCACGCTGATCCTGGACATCTTCGCCCAGCGTGCGCGCAGTTTCGAAGGCAAGCTGCAGGTCGAACTGGCGCAGCTGCGCCATCTGGCCACCCGGCTGGTTCGCGGCTGGACCCACCTTGAGCGTCAGCGCGGCGGCAGCATCGGCCTGCGTGGTCCGGGTGAAACCCAGCTGGAAACCGACCGGCGCCTGCTCGCCGAGCGGGTCAAGATCCTCAACCGGCGTCTGGAGCAGGCGCAGGTGCAGCGCAGGCAGTCGCGGCGCGCGCGTGATCGCGGTGCCGTGCCGACTGTGGCGCTGGTCGGCTACACCAACGCCGGCAAGTCGACCCTGTTCAACCGGGTCACCGGCGCCGACGTCTATGCCGCCGACCAGTTGTTCGCCACACTCGATCCCACCCTGCGCCGGGTCGAGGGCATGCCCTGCGGACCGGTGTTGTTCGCCGACACCGTCGGTTTCATCCGCGAGCTGCCGCACGAGGTCGTCGCCGCCTTCCGTTCGACCCTGTCGGAGGCGCGCGAAGCCGATCTGCTGCTGCATGTGGTCGACGCCGCCGATCCCGAACGTGACGAACGCATCCGTCAGGTCGATGCGGTGCTGGAGGAAGTCGGTGCCGGCGACCTGCCGCGCATCCTGGTGATGAACAAGATCGACGCCATCGACCAGCCCCCGCGGCTGGACCATATCGACGGTGGCGAACAGCCGCGGGTATGGGTATCGGCCATGGACGGCAGCGGTATCGACCTGTTGCAGCAGGCCATCGCCGATCATTTCAGCGAGCTGCGCGGCCTTTACGAGATCTTCGTGCCGCACGGGCAGGCGGCGGTCAGGGCCAGCCTGTACGAGCGCAAGGCGGTCGAGAGCGATCGCGAGGACGACAGTGGCTGGCTGTTGACGGTGAGGCTGAGTCCGGCCGATGCCGGGCGCCTGCATCAGCGCTCGGACGGTCTGGGCTTGCGCATCGCCACGGCGGCCTGACCGGTGCAGTCGCCTCGGCTACAATCACCGATTGGAATTCACGCGCCTTCGACAGGCGCGACAACACTCGCGGCACCCTTCGCCGGTGCCGGCAACTGGAGAAACTGATGGCCTGGAACGAGCCCGGTGGCGGCAAGCGCGACCCCTGGTCCGGCGGTGGCGGCAACAACAACAATTCCGGCGGCGGTGGCAACAACAACGGCCCGGATTTCGAGCGCTGGCTGAAGTCGGTGACCGAAGGCATCCGCCGGATGTTCGGTGGTGGCCGCTCGAACAACAACAACCGCGGCAGTGGTTCCGGCGGCGGTGGTGGCGGTTCCGGTTTCGCCGGGATCGCCTTGTTGCTGGTCGGCGCCTTCGTGCTGTGGGCGGCCTTCGATTCGGTCGTGGTGATCGAGGAACGCGAACGCGGCGTGGTGCTGCGCTTCGGCAAGTACGAGCGGCAGATGAACCCGGGCCTGAACTTCAAGTGGCCGCGTCCGATCGAGGAATTGCGTCGGGTCGACTTCACCACCGTGCGCCAGGTCACCGAGCAGGCACGCATGCTGACCCGCGACGAGAACCTGGTGGTGCTCAAGTTCAACGTGCAGTACCGGGTTGCCGATCCGATGCTGTACGAGTTCGCCACCCGTGATCCGGACGATGCCCTGCGCCAGACCACCGAAAGCGCAGTGCGCCAGGTCGTCGGCGCCAACACCCTGGACGAGGTGCTGATCGGCAACCGCGCCGCCCTGGTCATCCAGGTGCGTGATGTGCTGCAGGCGACCCTCAACGAGTACCAGACCGGTATCGAGGTCAACGATGTCAACTTCCAGGAAGTCGAGCCGCCGCAGGAAGTGAAAGCCGCCTTCGACGACGCCATCTCGGCGCGCGAGGACAAGGAACGCCTGATCCGTGCCGCCGAAGCCTACGCCAGTCGTGTGGTTCCGGAAGCCCGCGGTGAGGCCGCGCGCATCACCCTGGAGTCGCAGGGCTACAAGGAAGTCACCATCGCCCGCGCAGAAGGTGAGACCGCCCGCTTCAGCCAGCTGGTGGAACAGTACCGTCGCGCACCGGAAGTCACCCGCAAGCGTCTGCTGCTGGAGACCATGGAAGAGGTCATGGCCAACAATCCGAAGGTGATGGTCGACATCCAGGACGGCGGCCAGTCGATGCTGTACCTGCCGCTGGATCAGATCCTCAAGAACCAGCAGCGTCCGCCGACAACGGCCAACAGCGGTGCGCCGGCGACATCGCCGTCGACCAGCGCGGCGGAACCGGCACGCGCCACCACGCAATCCAGCAACCAGGGACGCAGCAATTCCCGGGAGAGTCGTCGATGAGAAATGCCCTCATTGCGCTGATCGTCGTTGGACTGATCGTCCTCGCCAACAGCCTGTTCATCGTCAAGGAGAACGAGTCCGGCGCGCTGTTCCGCCTGGGCGCGATCAGCCGTTCCGACATTCCGCCGGGCCTGCATTTCAAGGTGCCGTTCATCGAGTCGGTGCGCCGCTTCGACCGTCGTCTGCTGACGCTGGAAGCGCAGCCGGAGCGTTACCTGACCTCCGAGAAGAAGGACGTCAGCGTCGACTTCTTCGTGCGCTGGCGCATCCAGGACGTGGCCCGCTACTACCAGGCCACCGCCGGCATTGAGGCCAACGCGCTCGCGCGCTTGAATCCGATCGTCAAGGAAGCCGTGCGCAACGAACTGAACCAGCGCACCCTGGCCGAGGTGGTCGCGGACGTGCGTACCAACCTTACCGACGTGCTGCGCACCAAGACCGACGACGCCGCCACCGTGCTCGGCATCAAGGTGGTCGACTTGCGCATCAAGCGCATCGAGCTGCCCGAAGACAGTACGGTCATCGATTCGGTGTTCCAGCGCATGCGCGAGGAGCGCCGCCGGGTCGCCAACGAGCTGCGCGCCGAAGGCCGCGAGGCTGCCGAGGAACTGGAAGCCGATGCCGAACGCCAGCGCAACGTGATCCTGGCCAACGCCGAGCGTGATGGCCTGCGTCTGCGCGGTGAAGGCGACGCCCGATCGGCCGAGATCTACGCTGACACCTACGGCTCCGACGCCGAGTTCTACGGCTTCTACCGCAGCCTGCAGGCCTATCGTCAGGCTTTCCAGGGCAATGGCGACGTGCTCGTGCTGGATACCGACTCGGAGTTCTTCCGTTACTTCGGTGATGGCGCCCGCAACCGTTGACGCTTCGGCGTCGGCGTTTGCCTGAGCGGGTAGGGGAGATCGTCATGGGCGACCTGTGGGCCGCTTTGTGCCTGGTGCTGGTGCTGGAAGGCCTGCTGCTGTTCGTCGCGCCGGGCGCCTGGAAGCAGATGGCCGAGCGGCTGCAGCAGCTGGATCCGCGTCAGTTGCGCATCGGTGGCGCGGTCATGATCGTCCTGGGCCTGATTTCATTGCAGCTGGTGCGCGGCTGAAGCAGCTGCCCGCGATATCGCGAGGCCGCCTGGCTCAGGTGGTATAGGCCCACACATGCACGATCGCGGTTCCATCCGCTTCGTGGATGACCATCACATCACGGGTGTAGGTCAAGGTGTCGGCGCGGAAGCGATCCTGCGCGGCGGATACCTTGGTGGCGCCCGCCATGTCGACGCCGTCGACCGGGGTCTGGAACACCCGTTGTCCGGGTCTGAGTGGCGTCGCAAATCCGCCGCGTTCCAGAAACACCGATACCTGCGACTCTTTCATGCGCACGGCAAAGGCCACGTGCCGGTCGATGCCGGCGTCGTTCTTGGTGCCCAGAAACGTCAGATCGCTGCTGAGGTGGAAGCCGGTGCTGCGTGCCAGCCTGGCGCGGGTGATGTCATCAAGCGGCTGCGGGGTGGACGACGGCAATGGGGGTGCTCCGGCGGTTTCGCTAGGGGGTTGGGATGACGAGGCGCTGGACGAATCGCCCGGGGGTGCCGAGCAGGCGCTCAGGCCCAGGATCAGTGACAGGCTGGCCAGCAGGCGGGCATCCATCGGCGGCGCGTGACGATGCGGGATCGCGGTCAGGTTCCGGGAAATGGTGACAGCGAGTATAGCGAGGGTTGTGGCCTCAACGCCCCAGCGCCGGTGCTGATGCGTGCACGACCTGGACCCGGTCAGCGCCTGGGATCACTGCGCGTACCGTCACGGTCACGCGCTTCGGGAATACCCGGGTTGCCGGTGCTGCCACCGCTGGGGTTGTAGGTGGCGGTATAGCTGGCTTCGTCACTGGAGCCGACGATGTCGTACTCCTGGGCCAGGCCAGCGGTGTGCAGTTCGCCCATCTGTTCGTCGGTGATGGTCACCGGGCCGATGGTCGTGGACTTGCCGCCGTCCCAGTTGTAGCGGTCGAAGACGTGGGTCTGATACGTCACTTCCGCCGTCGGCGGATTGCCCGGTTGCACGACCACCGTGCCGGTCACTGCGTGCTGGATGCCGCCCATGGCGTAGAACCAGTCGGCGTTCATTTCCTTGGTGATGTAGAAGCCCTGCCAGCCGCTGTCGATGGCGATGGGTTGACCGTAGCAGCCCTCGGCAACCGCCTGCTCGATGGCCGCATTGACCTGCTGGTCAAGCTGCTGCTGAACCGACTGCTGGAACTGGGGCACATCGCGGGCGATGCGGCCCGGATCGACCGCGAGGTCGTCGCCGGAATTGCCCAGATAATGCCGCAGGTGGCTGGCCGCATTGGTGTAGCCCAGCGCATCCGCCGCAGTTGCAGCCAACGAGGCCACTTCCTTGAACAGGAGATCGTCGCCCCGCGCATACCAAGGCTGGCTGCCGTGGACACCGGCACCTGGATCGGTCGGTGGCTTGTCCGGCAGGCCCGGATTGCTTTCAGGTCCACAGCTTGCCGGCGAAGTCGTGGCCTCGGATGACTCGTTCGCCCCCCGTTGCGCGATCTGGCTCTGGATCGCCTCGAAGGCATTGCTGACGATGGACCCGACGTCGAAACTCATGACACGACCTCATTCTCGGCCTGGCAATGGCAGCCGCAGACTAGGTTCGGAGCCTGTTGGCCACAATCTGGGGAAATCCCTTGGTCGCGGATGGTCGCGATGGAGCGGAAGTGATCAGCCAGCCGGTCGTGGGCGCGATGTCGGTGGCCACAAGCCCTGGTGGGCAAGCGAACAACCGTGGGGATTGGCCATCGAAGGCATCCGGACCGGGGAAGAGGCGGTCGCAGGCGGCGCTCACGGGTTCGGTGGCGACCAAGGCTGGTAGCTCAACCTGACGCTGCGCCAAACGCAGTGCGCGCACTACTGCGCAAATGCCTTCCTGGCGGCCGCATCAGCGGTTTGGCGCTGGCGCCGGCAGGTGCTTTCCCGGATAATGCCGAAAAGCCGGTCGGGGCAACCCGCCGGCTTTTTCCGTGTCCGGGTCTGGCGTGGCGGAAGCTCCCCGATGGAGCATGCTGCAGTGGTCTCGCCGGGAGGGATACGGGTCCATTCATGTGGCCCCGATGGCCACTCGCAGAGGAGTACCCGTCATGGGTCAGTCAGTAGTCGTGCTCGGCGCCCAGTGGGGCGACGAAGGCAAGGGCAAGATCGTCGACCTGCTCACCGAGGAGATCGGTGCGGTGGTGCGTTTTCAGGGCGGCCACAACGCCGGCCATACGCTGGTCATCGGCGGCAAGAAGACCGTCCTGCACCTGATTCCTTCCGGCATCCTGCGTGAGGGTGCGCTGTGCCTGATCGGCAACGGCGTGGTGCTGTCGCCGGCGGCGCTGAAGAAGGAAATCGCCGAACTGGAAGGCAACGGCGTCGAAGTGCGCTCGCGCCTGAAGATCTCCCCGGCCGCGCCGCTGATCATGCCGTATCACATCGCCCTGGATCAGGCGCGCGAGAAGGCCGCCGGCGGCAAGGCCATCGGCACCACCGGTCGCGGTATCGGCCCGGCCTACGAAGACAAGGTCGCCCGTCGCGGCATCCGCGTCGCCGACCTGCACTACCCGGATCAGCTGGCGGAACTGCTGCGCAGCGCGCTGGACTATCACAACTTCGTGCTGACCAACTATCTCGGCGCCGAAGCCGTCGACTTCCAGAAGACACTGGACGAGGCACTGGCCTTCGGCGAATACGTGCAGCCGATGAAGTCCGATGTCGCCGGCATCCTTCACGACCTGCGCAAGCAGGGCAAGAAGGTGCTGTTCGAAGGCGCGCAAGGTGCCCTGCTCGACATCGACCACGGCACCTATCCCTACGTGACCAGTTCCAACACCACGGTGGGCGGCGCGCTGGCCGGTTCCGGCGTTGGCGCCGACGCCATCGACTACGTGCTTGGCATCGCCAAGGCTTACGCCACGCGTGTCGGCGGCGGTCCGTTCCCGACCGAGCTGGACGACGCCATCGGCCAGGGTCTGCGCGATCGCGGCCAGGAATACGGCGCCTCCACCGGCCGGCCGCGCCGTTGCGGTTGGATGGACATCGTCGCGCTCAAGCGTGCGGTCGCCATCAACGGCATCAGCGGCCTGTGCATCACCAAGCTCGACGTGCTCGACGGCATGGAGAAGCTGAAGATCTGCATCGCCTACGAGTACCGCGGCAAGCGCACCGAGTACGCGCCGCTGGACGCGGCGGGTTGGGACGAATGCACGCCGGTGTACCTGGAGTTCCCGGGCTGGGAAGAGAACACCCACGGCATCACCGAGTGGGACAAGCTGCCGCCCGCCGCCCGCGCCTACCTGCGCGCGCTGGAGGAACTGGCCGGGTGCCCGCTGGCGATCGTCAGCACCGGTCCCGATCGCGACCACACCATCGTGCTGCAGGATCCGTTCGCCTGAGGCGTGGTGTTTGCCTTGGCGCCCTCCCCGCAACGCGGGGAGGGCAGTGCCTATCGGTAGCCGGAGACAGCAGCGGCTCCGCCCGCGATTACCCGTCCCGCGGGATTGGTTCTCACGGGGAAATGTCCCAACCGCGTCAACCGGGCTGAACGTCTGTTCATGTCGAAAATTTGTTTCAATTTCGACATGAGGCAGGCGCCGTATCGATTCCGTCGACATGAGGTGTGCTCTGTGAATCGTGGCAACCCTGAACAGGAGTCTTTCCGCTTTCGCTCGCTGTCGAACTGCAGGCGCGCGTCCTGCTGAAGGGCTGCATCGATATCCCCCAGCCGTGTCGTCGAACAAAGCTCCGGCGAACCACCCAGTCCCGATCTACTTGCAGTCCGCTGGCAACAGTCGTACCAGACGCGTGCTTCAACATGTAACTGGTCTCGGGAGTTCGCCCAGCCGGTACTGTAGCCGCTGCCATGCGCCTTTGATCGCTGGACCCACTATCAACGTCGGCCGCAGGAGGTGAGGCGCGGCCGGACTGTTCGAAGGCCAAGCTGTCGCTTCACTGAAGCAGGCGATCAGCATGGATGATCCTGTCACGCCGGCTTGATCCTTTCGAAGGGAAAGTGGCCGGGACAGACAGAGAAGCCACAAGGAGAACGACTTGAGCACGATTCCCAGCGATGCGTTGATCGTGGTTGCCGATGGTGGAGGAGCCCGCGTGTTCCGCAATCGTGGCGAGGGAAAGAGCCTGTCCCTGCATCAGTTCGATCTGATGGAAATGGCGAACGCCAATGGCCCGGCCGGAAACATGCCGGACGGCGCGAGCGGGCAACAGCTCGACGAGGCCATGTTCGCGTCACAGCTGGCTCAGGCGTTGAACGACGGCGCGCTGAAGCAGAAGTACGATCATCTGGTGCTTGTTGCCGATCCGACCACACTGGGACGCGTGCGTCAGTTGCTGCACAAGGAAGCCCAGCAGCGTCTGGTGCTCGAACTCAACAAGACCCTGACCAACGCGCCGGTGGAAGACATCGAGCGTAGTCTGCAATCGTCGTGAGCTACCAGGCCATCCATCTCGAGCAGGAACCGGATCGCGCCAGCGTCGATGCGCGTGAAGGGCTGGTGTTGCTGGAGTTTGGCGTGCCCTGGTGTCCGCATTGCAAGGCGGCGCAGCCACTCCTGCAGGCGTGGCTGGTGGATCGGGACGATATCGCGCATATCAAGGTGGAGGACGGGCCCGGCCGGCCATTGGGCCGCTCGTTCCGGGTCAAGCTGTGGCCGACGCTGGTGTTGCTGCAGTCGGGCGAAGAGCTGGCGCGCGTTGTGCGACCGGTCTCGCCGGATGATCTGCTGCCATTGACCGAGGCTCTGCCATCCCATTGAGGTGGACGGGCTACCGGTGCCGATTGGCTGCGACGCACGACGATCGTTGCGTGATGTTCCGCGGCAACTCGATCACGACCACGGTATCGACCTCCACGCAAGGTCTGTCTGCCCCGGTGCGGACAGATGTCGCGATGGCGGATAATCGTCCCGATTCCCGGAATGCCCAGCGATGCTGAAAAAGATCCTGCTGTGGACCGTACTGACCGTCGTCGTGCTGATGGCCATCGGCTGGTGGCTGGCCGACTGGCTGACGCCCAAGGCCGTCGGCGAGCCATCCCAGGCGCTGCCGGTCAGCGAGACTGCGACCGCCCTGGATCGCGTGATCGCGCCGATGCTGGCCGAACATCCCGGTGAAAGCGGCGCGGTGGTATTGGTTGACGGGCTGGACGCGTTTGCGGTGCGCGCGGCGACCGCGGCGCAGGCCGGTCGCAGCCTGGACCTGCAGTACTACATCTGGCGCGACGACGTGACCGGGCATCTGCTGGCGCGTGAACTGTGGCGGGCGGCCGAGCGTGGTGTGCGCGTCCGCTTCCTGGTCGACGACCTGACGATCAAGGGCAAGGACCGCAAGCTGCTGGCGCTGGGTTCGCACCCGAATATCGAGATCCGTGTCTACAACCCGGTACGCAACCGCGGCGGCTTTCTGCGGATGATCGAGATGGTCACACGCAGCCTGAGCCTGAACTACCGCATGCACAACAAGGCCTGGATCGCCGACGGTCGCGTTGCCATCGTCGGAGGACGCAACATCGGCGTGGAGTATTTTTCCGCATCCACCGACGCCAATTTCCACGATCTGGATGTCGCCTTGTTCGGACCGGCGGTCGACCAGACCAGTGCCATCTTCGATGCCTTCTGGAACAGCGAGGCCGTGGTGCCGATCACCGCGCTGGCACGCAAGCCGGGCATCGACCTCGAAACCTATCTGGACGAGATCGCCCTGGAAAGCGACGAGGCGATGGCGCAGGCCTACCTGCAGCGCGTGGCGGGCGCGACCGCGATCCGTGACTGGCTGGAGGGCACCTCGACCATCCATTGGGGACAATCGCTGCGCGTGGTCTCCGATCCACCGATCAAACGCGGCGGCACGCCGAAGGACGGCTGGCTGGTGTCGCATCTGGGTGAACAGATGCGTGAGGTCGAGCAGCAGGCCTGGCTGATCTCGCCATACTTCGTGCCCGGCCGCGAGTTTTCCGACTGGCTCGGCCAGCAGGCGCGCAGCGGCGTCGAGGTCGGCGTTGTCACCAATTCGCTGGCCGCGACCGATGTGCTCGCGGTGCACAGCGGCTATGCCGCGTATCGTCGACCGTTGCTGCAGGCCGGCGTGGTCCTGCACGAATTGCGTCGACAGCCGTGCACCGATGGCGACAGCAGCCTGTTCGGCAGCAGCGGCGCCAGTCTGCACACCAAGGCCTATGTACTCGACCGGCGCAGCGGATTCATCGGCTCGTTCAATCTCGATCCACGCTCGGCTTGGCTCAATACCGAGATGGGTCTGCTGTTCGACCATCCCGGCCTGGCGCGCGAAGTGCATGCCGAGTATGCGCATCTGGCCAAGGCGAAGATGAGCTACGAGGTGGCGCTCGATGATCGCGGTGCCCTGCGCTGGCATGACCGGATGGTCGAGCCGGCGCAGGTTCATGACCGCGATCCGGACAGCAGCCGCGGCCAGCGCGCGCTGGCCCGCATCCTGGGCTGGTTGCCGCTCGAGTCGCAGCTGTAGTCGTGAATCCGGCAGTCGACTTGCGCCGGTCAGGTCAGCACCGGGTCCACGATCGTTGTTCGGCAGCCAGGTTCACTCAGCGCGCAGCTGCCTGAGCATGCGCGCGTAGTCGCGCCGGTACTGGTCGGCGAGCCGGGTCTTCTGGCTGTCGCTGAGCAGCTTGCCCGAGACCTGGAAGAACTTTCGTTCTTCCTCGCGCAGGTGGTGATGCACCTTTTCCGACAGCTTGCGAGCACGCGCCATCCAGCCGGCGCCGTTCTTGTCGGTCACCTGCATGTCCTCGATGATCTCGTCGAGTTCATGGTGCTCGTGAAGGGCGTGCCGCGATGAATCCAGCCCGGCGTCCTTCATCAGCATCGGCGCGTAGAGGAAGCGTTCCTCGGCGGCGGCATGCGCCGCCAGTTCGATGCGCAGGTCGGTGAACAGGGCGATGCGCTTCTCGCTGCGTGCCGGTGAGCGCAGCAGGCGTCGGCACAGGGAGCGCTGGCGTTGATGGCTCTCGCGCAACGCGTCGTAGATGGTTTCCGGCATGACGAACTCCTCTGGCGATTGCTGGATGGAGCAGACGCCAGCGAGTCTAGCGCCAGACCCGTGAAGTCGGGGTCTTTTGCCTCCGTGTCGCGCAGTCGCCCAGCCCGGGCAGGGCGCCGAGAGCCCGCTCCGTTGCCGCTATCCTGCCCCCACCCGTGATTCAATGAATTGCTGAGCCCCACAGTCGGGCACTGCCGGCTGCCGCAGCCGCGCGCGAAGCGCAGTGGATGAGGCATTCCGGCGGATGTCGGACAATACCGGACGTCGACAGACGCAAGTGCTGTGGATTTTCAGCGGTTCCTCAAGCTCAAGGAGATCATGTTGACTACCCTCTACTACGCACCCGGCGCCTGCTCGCTGGCTCCGCACATCGTCCTGGCGTGGATCGGCGCACCTTATCAGGCGGTTCGTGTCCAGTTCGGCTCGAAGGAACTGCTCGCGGTCAATCCGTCCGGAGCGGTGCCGACGCTGCAGGAAGACGATGGCTGGTTGCTCACCCAGGCCGGTGCCATTCTTGACTACCTGGCCGGCAAGCATCCCGAGGCGGGTCTGTCCGGTGGCGACAGCCTGCGCGCGAAAGCCGAGGCCCATCGCTGGTCGGCCTTCCTGACCTCCGATGTCCATGCCGCGTTCTGGCCGATCTTCATGCCGCACCGCTACACCACCGACAGCAGCGACGAGGCGCGCAAGGCGGTGATCGCTGCTGGCCACAAACTGGTGGCGAAACAGTTCGCAGTCCTGGATCAGCATCTGGAAGGGCGCGAATGGATTCTGGACGGTGGCCGCTCGGTGATCGACGCCTATGCCTTCCCGATGATCCGGTGGGCTTCGGCCAAGCTGCCCGATGGACTGGCCAACTTCGGCAACGTGCGCGCGCTGCATGACCGGCTCGCGGCCGATGAAACCGTGCAGAAGGTGCTGGCGGTCGAAAGCGGCCGCTGATCCGGGCGGGCCGAACGGTGTTTGATCCGCCGGTTGCCGGCGGTGGATCCCGCGCGGCGCGCGGCAGCCGACGGCAAGCGCCAATCCGTTCTGGTTGCGAGGCCGGATTGGCGAATGCGGTTGTCAGATGCGCCCTGCAGTTGCCGCGTCAGCCGGCCTGCTTGCGCACCCACGCGAGGAAGGCATCCAGCCAGCCCTGCAGAAAATCACGGCTGCCACCGGCGATGCTGCCGTCTTCGTTGAAGAAGTCTTTCTTGACGTGCACGTAGGCCTCGGGGTTGTTCAGCGTGGGCATGTCGAGATAGGCCAGGATCGGTCGCAGATGCTGCTGCGCGCAGGCCGTGCCGATGACGCCGCCCGACGCGCCGAGGATGCCGGCCGGCTTGCCGGCCCAGGCACTGTCGCCGTACGGGCGTGAGGCATGATCGAGCGCGTTCTTGAGCACGCCGGGAATGGAGCGGTTGTACTCGGGCGTGGCGAACAGCACGCCGTCGGCGGCACGCACCGCCTTCTTCAGCCGGGTGGTCGCTGCCGACGGATTGCCGTCGTCGTCCTGGTTGTACAGCGGCAGGTCGTCGATGCGCAGATACTCGAAGGCGACATCATCCGGCAGCAGCTTCTCCAGGCCCTGGACCAGGCGTCGATTGATCGATTCCTTGCGCAGGCTGCCGACGATCACGGCGATGTTGAGCTTTGACATGAGGATTTCCTGTGGGTCAGGGATGAAAGACGCCTGCATGATTGCACGGGCGTGTTAACCCGATGTCGAGCGAGTTTCGTCAGTGTGGTGGTCGCGGTCGATCCACGCACGCAGTCGCCGGCTGCGACGCAGACCTAATGCATCGCGGGATGGCGTCGATGATTCAGGCGCTTCGATAGCCGGCGCGCAGCAGTTCGTGGAAGTGATGCACACCGCTCTCACGCAGCGGATTCAGCCGGCCGGCGTGGTAACTACCGGAACCCAGGCCGCGCTGCACGTCTTCGCAGATGGCGATGTCCTCGGCCTGCACTTCGTCGCTGAACTCGCGGTCGGCCTGTTGCCGCGCGGATGAATCATCACCGGGGGCATAGTAGGAGTCGAACTCGACCCGGCAGCGATCCGCGGCCAGCGGCACCACCCGGTTGGTCTGCAGACGTCCGGGCAGGATGTTGAGCATGGTGTTGGGCCACAGCCAGTAGTACAGCGCATCGCCGCTGCCGTACAGCGTATCGACGCTCTCCAGCGGACTCCATTGCAGTGAATGCCAGTGCGCCAGTTCGGTGCGATAGCTGCGGTAGTCGAGCACGCGGTTCAGGCCCGGGTGCACATGCGGCAGATGGTAGCCTTCCAGGAAATTGTCGACATAGACCTTCCAGTTGCAGGCGATGTCGTAGGCGGCGTGGTGATGATCGCGGTAGTCGGCCAGTCCTCGGTTGTCGCCGAGGCGCTGGTCGATGCCGGCGACGAAGACATCGAAATCCGGTGCGCGTTCGCTGTCGACAGCGGCGAACAGCAGCCCCTGCCAGACCCGCACGTCCAGTTCCGGCAGGCGGATATCGCCTGCGGTGAAATCCTGCGCGTCGACCATCTCGGTCGCCGAGCGCAATACGCCTTCGAGGCTGTAGGTCCAGCCGTGATAGAGGCAACGCAGTGCGCGGGCACCGCGGCCGTCGCAGCGTGCCAGGGGTCCGGCACGATGCCGGCAGACGTTGTGGAAGGCGCGGATCCGGCCGTCGCTGCCGCGCACGGCGATCACCGGCAGCCCGGCAAAGTCGCTGACGATATGGTCACCGGCTTGCGGCAACCGGCTGATGTGGCCCAGCAACTGCCAGGCCGGATCGAACAGCCGGCGTCGTTCCGTGGCGGTCAGTCCCGAGTCGGTGTAGAAGCGTGCCGGCAGGGCGGTTGCGGTCGACAAGGCCTGCGCTTCGAGATCGTGGGTCGTGTTCATCGATGCAGTATCGCGCCTGCGCGCTCCGTCGTCAGTCGCGGTCGTCGCCGCTGCCCTCGGCAGCCAGGAACCGAGCCAGCGTCGGCCCGGTTGCCGGTCCGAACAGATCGAAGTTGTGGCCACTGTCGGCCAGATCGAGCACCTGTGTCGACTTCGGCAGCGTCGCCAGCAGGCGGTCGGTGTTGGCAGCCGGGATCACCTCGTCGCGGCCGGCGCGGACAACCAGCAGCGGCCGGTCGAAACCGGCCAGATGTTCCGCTGCCGGATAGCGCTCACGCATCAGCCAGTGCACCGGCAGCCACGGATAGTGTCGGGCGGCCACCTCGACCAGGCTGTCGAAGGGAGTGACCAGCACCAGCCGCTCAAGCGGGCGCTGGCTGGCAAGGCCGGCGGCCACGCCGCTGCCCAGGCTGCGGCCGATCGCGGTGATCGGCCGCTGGCCATCGTCTTGCTGGGCCAGATCGAACAGCGCCACGGCGTCGTCGATCAGCGCATCCTGGCTGGGGCGGCCATCGCTGGCGCCGTAGCCGCGATACGCGATCAGATAGACGCTGTAGTCGGGAAACCACTGTGCCATCGGCTCGCGCAGGAGCTGCAGCGACTCGGCATTGCCGCCGAAGTAAAGCAGCGCCCGGTCGCGACCGGCATTGACCAGCCAGCCACGCAAGGTGATCTCGCCGCGCGGCAGGGCGAAGTCGGTCTGCGCGGCTGGCACGCGCGTGTACTGCGGCAGATAGACCAGGTTGCGCTGCTGCATGTACATGTAGCCGCAGATCAACGCGTAGGGCAGGGTCAACAGCAGGAACAGGCGGAGCAGTCGCCCGGAGATACGGCGCAGGTCGAAGGGCGTTTCCATGGCGCCAGCTTAAGTCAAGCCTGCGCAGAGTCCGCGATTGCGCCGCTGCGCGCGATCGCGATTCGTCGCCATGAACCTCGGGTACGTGTGCCAGGCCGGCGCCGCTGTGATGCCTGCATCGGCGACGCGTACTCCGGCAGCGTCACGGGGGATCGGAGACAATGCGCCCCCGATGGCGTCCGCGCCGACACCGAGAGCCCGACCACTTGCGTCGTGAACGCCTGCTGCCGTTGATCGTCGCCACCGCCTTGTTCATCGAGAACATGGACTCGACCGCGATCGCGACCTCGATGCCGGTGATCGCCGCCGAGTTCGGTGTCGAGCCGGTTGCGCTGAAGCTGGCGCTGACCAGCTATCTGCTGGCACTGGCCGTATTCATTCCGGTCAGCGGCTGGGTGGCGGACCGGTTCGGTGCCCGCACCACCTTCATGGCCGCGATCGGTGTGTTTCTGGGTGGCTCACTGGCCTGCGCGGTCAGTGGTTCGCTGGAAGCCCTGGTCGCCGCGCGATTCTTGCAGGGCATGGGCGGCGCGATGATGGTGCCGGTCGGGCGCCTGGTGCTCCTGCGCAGCATCGAGAAGGCGCAACTGGTCCGCGCGCTGAGCTGGCTGACGGTGCCGGCACTGATGGGGCCGGTGCTGGGGCCGCTGGTCGGCGGCGCCATCACCACCTATGCCGACTGGCGCTACATTTTCGTGGTCAACATCCCCATTGGCCTGCTCGGCATCGTGCTGGCGCGCCGCTACATCCCCGAGCTGCGCGGTCAGCCGGTGCCGCTGGACTGGCGCGGCTTCGTGCTCTCGGCCAGCGGCCTGGCCGCGGCCATGTTCGGCTTGTCGACCCTGGGGCGGTCGATGATGCCGGCGCCGGTATCGCTGCTGATCGCTGGCATCGGCGTGGGTCTGCTGTTCGGCTATGTCCGCCACGCCCGCGGACACAGCGCGCCGCTGATCGACCTGTCGCTGTTTCGCCTGCCGACCTATGCGATCGGTGTGCTTGGCGGTGCCCTGTTCCGGATCGGCATCGGCGCCATCCCGTTCCTGTTGCCGTTGATGCTGCAACTGGGCTTCGGTCTGGATCCGTTGCAGTCGGGCGCGATCACCTTCGCCTCGGCAGCTGGCGCGATGTTCATGAAGACCATCGCGGCGCGCATCCTGAAACATTTCGGGTTTCGCCAGGTGCTGGTGGTCAACACGCTGGTGGCATCGGCGCTGCTGGCGGTGGTCGGCCTGTTCGAGGCGGGAACCCCGTATCTGCTGATGGTACTGATCCTGCTGGCCGGTGGCTGTTTCCGATCGCTGCAGTTCACCAGCCTCAACGCCATCATCTATGCCGAGGTTGAACCCGAACGCATGGCGCGCGCCAGCACGCTGGCGGCGATGGTGCAGCAGATCGCGCTGGCCGCCGGCGTCACGGTGGGCGGCTATGTGCTGACCGTGGTCAGCCTGGCCAGCGGGCAACCGGTCGAAGCCAGCATCAATTTCACCTGGGCGTTCCTGACCATCGCGCTCATCTCCGCCAGCTCGGCCCTGGTCATGCGCCGGCTCGCGGCTGACGCGGGTGCCGAAATGGCCGGGCGCGCCCAGGCCGGTGAGGAGGTGGCCGAACCCAAGCCGGTGGCGCGACCGGGAACCTGATAGCGATCGGCTGTCATCTTTCGCGCGGTTTTCGCGTTAAACGATCTGGCCGGCCCGACTTCGTGAAGCCGACCATGGTGCAGGGCCTGTCGCGGCGGGTGGCCGCGACAGGATTCCGGTCATGGTGGTGAGGGCCGACCAAGGTGGAGACCGGCGGGACAAGCCTTCGGCTTTCGCGTGCGATCTGGGAGGGTTGGCGCGGCGCGCGCCGGTCTCCACCGTCTTTCACCGGTGTCTCGCCGACCCGGCAATCCCTTGAAAGCGTGGTGTGGCTGCGGAACGTCGGCATGCTCAGTGATTCGCTCGCGTGTGCGAACACCATTGAAAATGATTCGTATTAAATATAAAGTTCCGAGCCGCGCATGGCACGGCTTGCGCGAATCCCTGCGCGCGACCTGGTCGCGCGACCAATCCGATACCCGCCTCCATCCGACCGTCGAGACGCCGGCCGGGGCGGGACTGCGCCTTCGACGAGGTCCTCATGAACACCCGATTCCGCTCTCCGGTCCCGACACCCGCGCCGCTGGCGCTGGCCGTGATGGCTGCGCTGTCCCCCGGCCTGCTGCTGGCGCAACCCGCCAACGCCGATCGTGACGCCGACGAACGCAGGCTCGACACCATCGAAGTCATCGGCGAGCGCCCGCTGCCGGACGTCGAAGACCGTGTCCAGCGCGGCCAGGCCGCGACCGTGCGCGAGATCTTCGATCTCGACGCCCGGATCAATTTCGGCGGCGGCACCCGCAACGGCCAGCGCATCTACGTGCGTGGCATCGAAGGCAGCAATCTCAATGTCACCGTCGACGGTGCCCGTCAGGGCCAGAACACCTACAACCATCGTGGTGGCCAGGGCAATGTCGATCCGGACATCCTCAAGCGCGTCGACATCGCGCCGGGCCCGGTGACTGCCGACGCCGGTTACGGCGCGTTGGCCGGCAGCGTCCGCTTCACCACCATCGATGCCCAGGATCGCCTGCCTGATGGCGATGGTTTCGGCGCTGCAGCGAAGGTGGGCTATGCCTCGGCCAATGACGCCTGGCGTGCCTCCGCGACGGCCTATGGAATGGCCACCGACACCCTGGGCCTGTTGTTGCACGCCTCAGCCCAGAACTACGACGACCTGCGCGTCGGCGAGGGCCAGCACATGCCCTATTCGGGCGGTGAGGACCGCAGCGCGCTGATCAAGCTCAGCCTGCTCGATCTGGAAGGTCATGATCTGCGCGTGGGCATCGAAGGCAACCGCGCATCCGGCTACAACTACATGCAGCGCGGCGACTATCCGTGGCAGATCCAGCCGCCGATCGGCACGCGTCCGCCGCAGGACCAGACCCTGACCCGCACCGCGCAGACGCTGAACTACCGCTACGCGCCTGGCTCGGATCTGCTCGATTTCCGCGTCACCCTGGCCAACAACCGCAACGATTTCCATGCCCCGAACAGCAATGGCGAGCGCTTCACCAGCGATGGCCGCAGCGTCGACGTGCGCAACATCTTCCGCTGGGCGCTGGGTAACATCGATACCGACCTGACCCTGGGCGTGGAGTGGGTCGATCAGGAGGGCACGGCGCGGCAGAACACCGGCGTCACCCATTTCCGCACCGCCAACGACAACCTCGGTGCCTACCTGCAGGCGCGCATGCATGGTGAGCAGTGGGATCTGAGCTTCGGCGCCCGCCGTGATCGTTACGACAGCGACTACGGTCCGCGCGGCGACGACGGCAGTGCGACTTCGCTCAACGGCCAGGCGCAGTGGCGCTTCGACAACGGCCTGCGCGTGCACGGTGGCTACGGTGAGGCGATCCGCGGCTTCGGCACCATCCCGCTGCAGTTCACCCGCAACATCGCGCCGGACCTCGTGTTCAACGGCAGCGCCGACGGCAGCCTGCGCCCCGAGCGCGGCCGCCAATCCGAGATCGGTCTGGCCTGGGTGGGCGAAGGCGTGCTGGGTGCGCGCGTGTTCGAGGTCGGCATCAAGCGCTATCTGACCCGTCTGCAGGACGTGATCGCCTTCGACCAGCCCGGCAGTGGCGGTCTCGGCGGACGCCCGGTGCGCGGCTTCTCCAACCTGCATCCGTCGGTGCGTTTCGAAGGCACCGAGTTCACCATGCACTGGAACGGCGAGCACTATGACACCTCGCTGTCGGCGATCGACGCCGACGCCGAGAACCTGCCGCTGCAGCCGCAGTTCCTGGCGCGCACCGGTGCGCCGGCACAAGGCAAGCTGGTCTGGGATTCGCGCTACGCGCTGACGCCGGACTGGACGCTGGGTTACGCCTTCACGGCCGTGGAAGGGCTGGACGATCCGCCGTCGGGGCAGGTGGTATTCATCGAGCGCGGCGGCTACACCTTGCACGACCTGCAGGTCACCTGGCGCTCGCCGGGCACGCGTCAGTGGGGTGTGGCCTTCGCGGTCAACAACCTGCTCGATCGCCGCTACAGCAACCTGACAACGTTCACCGAAGCCGGCTTCGCCACCGAGGAAGCCGGGCGTGACTTCCGCCTGACCGTGGACTTCGCGTTCTGATCGCGGCGCAGGCGTGGCGGTTTGTCCGCGCCTGCGCTTTCCCGCATGGGCCATCGCTTATGCGACTCGACGCGGTCGTCGGCGATCTCCGGTGGTGATGTTGCGATTACATCCGGCGATGATTCGCCGGATGGCTTGCGAACGTCATTCCGACGCCACACCCGCCAGTTCCAGCACCCACGGTGGCACGGTTGGTTCTCCGTGGAAGAACTCACGTGTCTTGCCCTCGGCCATGGCCCAGCGGTGCAGCCAGCTCGGTCCGAAGCGGCCGTTGTAGCCCTCCTCGCCACGGGCGTAGGCGGGATCGGTCATGGCATCGGCGAGCGTCACCACCCGATAGCCACGACGTAGTACACCGACGATCAGGTCGGCATAGGCGACGGCATTGAGTTCGTTGGCATGCAGCAGCCAGATCTGCGGCAGGTTGTAACCCAGCAGTGCCTGTGACTGGCGCTCGTAGTAGTCGACCTTGTTGAGCATGTACGGGATGTAGCCGGCGCGCAGGCGCTGCAGCGTGGCGGCACGCTCGGGCGTATCGGCCTGGCCGTCGAGCACGTTGGCGTATGCAAACGCCCACACCCACTCGCCGTTGTCGACGGTCACCGGCGCGATGCGATAACCGCGATCGCCGAGGAATTGACTCAGCTGCGCACGCTCCTCGGGCGTTTGCCCGGCACGCAGGTAGGGATGGCGGAACCACTGGGGCACCGCGCCGTATTCCGCGAGCAGCGGTCGCAACACCTGCTCGCCACGCAGAATCTCGTCCTGGAAGGCAGCCAGGCCGACGGCATGCAGATCGGCATGGCTGTAAGTGTGGTTGCCCAGTTCAAAGCCCGCATCCAGCCAGTCGCGCAGCATCGCCACGCGCTCAGCCTGTATCTGTCCGTCAACCAACAGTTTGCCTTCGTTGACGAAGCCGGTGACCGACACTCCGGCCTCGCGCAGTTGCGTCATCAGCTGCCGATGGCGCTCCGGCAGCGCCGACGGCGGCACCTGACCGCTGCGTTGCCAGGGCAGGTCGTCGATGGTGACGGCGATGCGGCGGTCGATCCCGTCGGTTGCCGAGGCGATTGCGCTGATGCCGAGCAACGCGCAGATAAACAATGATCGTGAGAGGGCCATCGGCAGATTCGAAAGGCAAGTCGAGGGCGATGATAGTCGTCGGATCGTAGGATCGTCGCTGAGGTGATGACCTGCAGGCATTGCCGGTCCAGCGGAAGCGGTTTGGTCCAGGTCGCAAGAACTTGATGTGCTCCGGTGGTTGTCCGGAAAATGACGTCCATCGTGGCGCCGACATCCGACCATCGGCGGATGTCTTGATCGGCGGTCGGACAGGGCGTGGGCCATGGCTGTCGACGCCGCGTTCACGGGTGCATGCTTCAATCAAGCCAATGGCCGGATCAGCGGAATGCCCATCCGGCCATGCAACGAGGACTTCGGATCATGCGTCGCAGCGTACTTTCACCTCCGCCGGATGCCCGCCAGGACTGGCAGGACTTGCAGACCCTGCTCGCCGATCCGGATCACCCGTTCGATCGCGAACGCCGCGCGTACCTGCTCGATCTGCGCGACCGCCTGGCACCCAAGGACGATCCCAGCCCGCTGGCATGGTGTCTGGTCGCCGGTTTCATGGCCTTGCTGGTGTACACACTGATGCGTGTGCTGGCACTGGTCTGGGAGTGGTCACCGGAATTACCGCTGTTCCGGATTGTTGCCGGCGCGGTGAGCCTCGCAGCAGCGATAGTCACTTTCCTGGCGCTGCGCTGGAACGCCAAGCATGGACGCATCATGCACAAGACCACTGCAGCCGTCGGTGCGATCCTGCTGGAGATCGTGTTGCTGATCGTCTGGATCATCTGGTCCGGCCAGTTTCCATTCATCGGACTCGGCTGGCGGATAGCGGTCGGCCTGGTACTGTTCGGCATTCTGGTCGCCACGGTGCGCGCGGTCCGTCGCGCGCCCCGCGCCCAGCGTCGGGAGGGCGAGCTGGCACACTGATGAGTCGCAGCCTGTTGATAGGCAAGCCGCTGGCGACTGGATCACCTCGATCCTGACGGCGGCCTGTGTGCAGGCTGACGGTGCCGGACCGGAACCCGCCTCAAATGCGTCCCTAGCGCTGCGTCGCTCGCGCTCCGCGCTACGGCCTGAATTCGCCGATCCGTTGCAGGGTCATCGTTCCCTCGCGTTGCCAGCGAGGGTCGTCGGTATCGAACTCGAATGCGACCTGCATCGTGTCCAAGCTGGTCTTCCGAACGCGTGCAAGGCCGAACCGTTCCGCTGGCGTCGCCGGCGGCTGATTGAAGCGACCGTTTTCGTTCAACAGGATGTCGAGCGTGATAACACTCTCATCATCTGGTTCCGCGCGGCCCTGCAACGTCAGCCAAAGCCGTTGGGATCCATCTGCGCTGTAGGTGTACCAAGGCATGAACACCATCGCGGGCCCATGGTCGAGCGTTATCAGGTCGATGTTCAATCCCTGGCCACTGGTGACAGGGTTGTACCAGGATCCTTCCAGCTGTCGCTCCTGTAGATTGAGGGCGATGCCGGGATTTCCGGCCAGCTTGGTCAGCGTCATCCAGCCATCAGCCGGCCAGCGCGGGTCGGCCTCATCGAAATTGAAATCCAGTCGCAACTGCGTTGGCGAAAGGATACGGAACGTGCCTGAGCCGACTCGCCGGGCCGAAACTGCTGGCGGTCTGTTGAATACACCATCGTCGGTGACGAACAGGTCCAGTGTCTGGGTGGCGGCAGCCGGCTCGCTCACGCCCTGCAGGGTGAACCACAGTTTTTCGGAGCCATCCAGCGAGTAGGTGTACCAGGTTGCGAACAGCACCCACTGTTCCCCGCTGCGGATGATGTCGAAGCCGGTTCCTTGGCCGCTGGTAGCGGGGTCGTACCAGCTGCCATGCAGGATCGCCTCATTCGGTGACAGGCCTGCGCCGTTGCCGCCCAGTCCGACCACGGCAACCGGGGTGGTGCTGTAGCCGAACTGGCCATTGCCGAGCTGCCCATGGGTGTTGATGCCCCAGCATCGGACCGAACCGCCACTGAGCAAGGCGCAGCTGAAATCCGACGTCCCGCACTGGATCAGGTCCACTGCGTCATCGATGCCGACGACATCGATGGGGGCGGAACTGCCTGGGCCGTAGCTGCCGTCGCCGAGCATGCCCAACCCGCGCAGCCCCCAGCAGCGGACGCGACCGGTGGCGATCAAGGCACAGGTGTGCCGCTCGCCAGCCGACAGCAGGACGGCATTGTCGATACCCTCAACCCGCACCGGCACTCTGCTGTCGATGGCACCGGCGCCGTCGCCGCCCAGGTTGTCGGCGATGAATCGAACGAAATTCGACCCCCAGCAGGACACCGTTCCGTCCTGGATGACGGCGCAGGTGTGGAAGCGACCTGCGGCCAGCGCAACCACATTGTCCAGATCGGCGACGGTCTCTGGGGCGTTGCTGAAGCTGTAGTTGCTGCTGTTCCCGTTGCCAAGGGCGCCTTAGGCGTTCAATCCCCAGCACGCAACCCGGCCGGTACCGAGCAGGGCGCAGGTGTGCGACTCACCGCTGGCCAGGGCACTGGCACCGACGATGCCAGGGACCTCGACCATCCGGATGCGGAAATCATTGCTGCCGTCACCCAACCGGCCGGACAGGCTGTGTCCCCAACAGCGCACCCGGCCACCAGTGACCAGTGCGCAGTTGTGTGAATAGCCCGTGGGACAGCTGGGTCGCGTGGGTGATTTCGGCGACGCGGGCAGGCAACACCACCCGATCCTGCGCCGAGCCCACAGCAAGCCAGCCGATGCGATTGTCGCCCCAGCATCGAACCTCGCCATCGGCCTGCGTTGCGCAGGTGAGGTAGCCACCGGCGCCGACCGCTGTCACCTGCTCCAGGCCGGTGACCGCCACCGGCGTCGCGCGACTGATCAGCGTGCCATCGCCGATGCCGCCGAAATCGTTGTCGCCCCAGCACGCCAGGCCGGATCCGGAAATCGCGCATGCGTGACCGATGCCCCCTACCAAGGCCGTCGCGCCATCGATGCCCTGGACGTCGGTCGGCGTTGCTGCAAATCCGACCTCGCCGTTGCCAAGCTGGCCAGAGGCGTTGTAGCCCCAGCACCTGGCGCTGCCATCGGCGCGACGGGCACACGTGTACAAAGGAGCGGCGGCAATCTCGACCACCTGATCCAGACCAGCGACCATTGTCGGTCGCAGGCGGGTGTCGCGATCACCGACACCGAACTGGCCACCGTAGTTGGTTCCCCAGCAGGACACCAATCCGTCAGCCAACAGAAGGCAGACATGAGAGCCGTTCGCCGATGCCGCCACGGCATTGCTGATCGACGGCACCAGCGTCGGCAACGAGATCCCGGTGCTGCCGTCGCCGACTTGAATCCCCCAACACGTGACCCGGCCATCGCCCAGAACAGCGCAGCCGACGAGGCCGTTTGCAGCAATGTCGATGGCATCTGACACACCGACAACGTCGACAGGTGTGGTGGACACATGCAAGGCCTGGCCGTCGCCAAGCCGCCCACCGGTCCCGTACCCCCAGCATTTGACATGACCGCTGGTCATCAGGGCGCAGGCGAGGGCACCTCCAATTGCCAAGCGTTGCACATTCTCCAGTCCGGCAATCTCGCGAGGCGTGGCGCTGAATTCACCATCCCAGGTGCCGAACAGGTGTTCGTAGTTCCAGCCCCAGCACTTGACCCTTCCCGCAGCCAGAACCGCGCAAGTGGCGTCAGGTCCCATGACAAGGCTTGCGGCGTTGCCGATTCCCAGAACATCGACTGGTTCGTCACTGTCCAGGGTTGTGCCATCGCCCAACTGGCCCCGATGGTTTCGGCCCCAGCACTGGACACGGCCGTTGCCGACGATCACGCAGCCATGGTCCGCACCGGTGCCACCGCCGGTGGCCACGGCGCTGGCGCCGACAATCCCGACGACCTCGGTCGGGATCGCGATCTCGCGACCATCGCCTGTCCGCACAGGTCCCGGGAACACGCCTCCCCAGCACATGACCTTGCCGTCGTCGACGATTGCACAGGCGCTGTTGGCGCCACCCGAGATCGTTTGTGCCTCGACCGGGGTCGGTGTCAGTGCAATAGCCATGAGCAGGAGAATGGCCGGGAGGCACCAGCGCGGTGTCGTGTCATCGAGTGGCTTGGTCATGAATCTTCCTTGATACCAGGCAGGCGACAGATGGCGCCTGCATGGCGAGTCATTGGCGTCGGGTTTGTCTATTGGTTGCAGGCACAGGCGCGCTGGAAAAACCAGGCGCTGGCGTTAGCGCTCGTCGCACTGGTGAGTCGGTAAGGGTTGCCGGTGAGGCCCATGTCGATTCCGCAGCCCAGGTTGCCCGCGCCGTGCAATGACGGGGTTCCTATCGCCGTGGGCAGGAAGGGGTTGAACAGCGCCCTCAATACCTGGGTGCAATTGCCATCGCTGCCACCCGAGCCGGCGTAGGTGGCCGTGGCTGGGTGATAACCACCAAGTGCGGCACATGCCTGCGCGCAACTCTCGTTGATCTGGCTGCGATACCAGCAAACGCCGGCGACCTGCACGCCGCCGTGGGTCACGCAGGGCGGCAGCGATGAGACGACACCTATGTAAATCTCCGTGCTGACCGTCCCGCCAGCACTGGCGGCAGTGATCGTGTATCGCTGCGGCTGGGGCTGGGTCGGGATCTCCACGGGGGTTCCGGAGATCACCCCCGTACTGGCGTGCAGGCTCAGGCCGGCGGGCAGGGTCGGTGTCGCTGCGAAGCCGGTCAAAGCCACGTTCATCGTGGGCACCCACGGTGTCATCGCAGCGCCGACTTCGACAAACCGGAAGCCTCCGGGATAGTGCAGCGGAAGGACCGCAATTTCGATGCTGACCTGCGTGCTGATTGGACCGGCGGCGGTCAGTGCGGACACCTGGTAGGTGGTATTAGGTTGCACTACCAATGGCGTGCCGGAGATCATCCCGTTAATGCTATCCAAGCTGAGCCCTTGCGGCGGGCCCGGCTCGATCTGGTAGCTGCCGCTGACTCCGGTCGCCGTTGGTGTGATCGCCACCGGTCTGTCCACGTACAGCAGGCGGTTGTACGGAAGATAGCGCAGGGATGGCTTCGGCTTGGGCGCGCAGGCGCAAGCACGCTGATAGATTTCGTGTTGCGCGCCGGGATGGGTCAGCACGCGCACGCGGAGTCCTGCCAGTGGGGCATTGCTGGCGCGTCCACAGCCCAGGCCGAGGACGCCATGGAAGTGTTCGGGATCGGACAGGACCGGTATCGGCATGCCCAGCAGTCCGGTGAGTACCTGCGAACAGGCAGCATTGGTGCCATCGGAGCCGGCGAAGGTCCTGGTCAGCTCGGAATAGACCCTGCCGTGTTCACCGCAGACGTCCTGACAGCTTCGGTCGAACGGCGAGGGATGGGTGCTCAGGATCCAGCAAGCGCCAGCCACGGTGGCCGCACGACTCCTACCGGGAATCGCCTTGCAGTGTTCCTCGAAGTCCCCCAGGAAAATGCGATTGGGAACTGCCAGGTAGTCGCTGGCCGGCTGTTCGGGGCTACCGGCGACAACCGGTGCTGCGGCCAGCCAGGGCAACAGTGTCAACATCGTTCGTACGATTGTGTTGAGCATGCTTGTCCCTTTCATGACGTTGACCATGGAGCGGTTTCAAGGTCGGCTCCAGGATGGCTTTCGCCAGAGTATCGTTCAGGGCAAGTGACCGTACTCATGAAAGCTTCAAGAAACGTTCAAGGCGTTGAAACGCCTGTCTCGTGGGAGCAACGTCATGCGAATGTTGGCGTTGCGATGGTCCTATGTGACGATCAGCCGGAATCGTCGATCGTGCGGATTCACACGGGGTTCCGCAGAATCTGCCATCGCTGCCAACGGACTGATCGCTGCCTGCCGGCGACCACGCACCGGCGGTCACGCCACCGGTCTGGACCGGCGAGGGCGGTCCAAAGATACAGGTTGCAGCGGCTCGGCTGGCCGAGCCACTGACTCATTCGTGGCGGCAACGCTTTGCCTGTGATCGATGAGACCGCTGCCCGGAGCAGCGGTTGCACGCAACTGAGTGGAAAATTCCGAACCGTCAGGCCTCGGCGGGATCGGCGTAGGCGTCGATGGGGATGCAGGCGCAGAACACGTTCTTGTCACCGTGCACGTTGTCGACGCGCGCCACCGGCGGCCAGTACTTCTGCTGGCGCAACGAGGCCAGCGGAAACACCGCCAGTTCACGCGGGTAGGCGCGGGTCCATTCGCTGGCGGCAACGACGTTGGCGGTGTGCGGGGCGTGCTTGAGCGGGTTGTCCTCGCGGTCCAGGCGGCCGTCCTCGATGGCGCGGATCTCGTCGCGGATCTGGATCATGGCGTCGATGAAACGATCCAGTTCGTGCTGCGATTCGCTTTCGGTCGGCTCGACCATCAGCGTGCCGGCGACCGGGAAGCTCAGGGTAGGTGCGTGGAAGCCGAAGTCGATCAGACGCTTGGCGACATCCTCGGCGGTGATTCCGGTGGTCTTCTCCAGCGGGCGCAGGTCCAGGATGCACTCGTGCGCACCCAGCTGGTTGCGACCGGTGTACAGCGTCTTGTAGTGCGCTGCCAGCCGCTTCGAGATGTAGTTGGCATTGAGCAGCGCGACCTGGGTGGCCTTGCGCAAGCCCGTCTTGCCCATCATCGCGATGTACATCCACGAGATCGGCAGGATCGAGGCGCTGCCGTGCGCGGCGGCCGAGACCTGGCCGACAGTGCCGTCGGCATCCTTGTGGCCACGCGGCAGGAACGGTGCCAAGTGCGCTTTCACCGCGCAGGGACCGACACCCGGGCCGCCGCCGCCATGCGGTATGCAGAAGGTCTTGTGCAGGTTGAGGTGCGACACGTCCGAACCCCAGGCGCCGGGTTTCGCCACGCCGACCAGGGCGTTGAGGTTGGCGCCATCGGTGTACACCTGTCCGCCGTGCTGGTGCACGATCTCGCAGATCTCGACGATGTCTTCCTCGAACACGCCGTGCGTGGACGGGTAGGTGATCATGATCGCGGCCAGATTGGCCGAGTGCTTTTCGGCTTGCGCGCGCAGGTCGGCGACATCGACGTTGCCGTTGGCATCGCACTTGGTGACCACCACCCGCATGCCGACCATCTGTGCCGAGGCCGGATTGGTGCCGTGCGCGGATTCGGGAATCAGGCAGACATCGCGATGGCCTTCATCGCGCGAGGCGTGCCAGGCGCGGATCGCCAGCAGGCCGGCGTACTCGCCCTGCGCGCCGGAGTTGGGCTGGAAGCTGACTGCCTCGTAGCCGGTGATGTCGACCAGCATCGCCTCCAGCGAGTCGATCAGTTCGAGATAGCCGCGCGTCTGCGCCGCCGGCGCCAGCGGATGGATGTTGCCGAACGCCGGCCAGGTCACCGGAATCATCTCGGCGGTGGCGTTGAGCTTCATCGTGCACGAGCCCAGCGGAATCATGGTGCGGTCCATGGCCAGATCCTTGTCGGCCAGGGTGCGCAGGTAGCGCAGCAGCTCGTGCTCGCTGTGGTGGGTGTTGAATACCGGATGGGTCAGGAAGGCGCTGCTGCGGCTCAGCGATGCCGGCAGTTCGTCACCGACCTCGGCATCGAACGCATCGATGGCGTCGTCGTCCAGATCGGCGCCGAACACCTTGGCGATCGCCGACAGGTCGGCACGCGTGGTGGTTTCGTCGAGGCTGATGCCGACGCTGCCGGCGTCGATCTTGCGCAGGTTGATGCGCTGGTGGCTGGCGAACAGGTGCACCTGCTCGGCGTTGACGCCGGTCAGGTGCAGGGTGTCGAAGAAGTTGTCGGCCACCACAATGCCAGCCTGGCGCAGCGCTGCCGCCAGAATGGCGGCTTGACGATGCACGCGACGGGCGATGCGGGTGAGCCCGTCCGGGCCATGGTAGACGGCGTACATCGCCGCCATCACCGCCAGCAGCACCTGCGCGGTGCAGATGTTGGAGGTGGCCTTCTCGCGACGGATGTGCTGTTCGCGCGTCTGCAGGGTGAGGCGGTATGCCGGCTTGCCTTCGGCGTCGATGGAAACACCGATCAGCCGGCCCGGCATCGAACGCTTGTAGGCGTCGCGGCAGGCCATGAACGCGGCGTGCGGGCCGCCGAATCCGAACGGCACGCCGAAACGCTGGCTGTTGCCGACCACGATGTCGGCACCCCATTCGCCGGGTGCCTTGAGCAGCGTCAGCGCCAGCAGATCGGTGGCGACGGCGACGATGCCGTTGCGCGCGTGCACCGCGTCGGCGATCGCGGCGTAGTCTTCGATGCCGCCGAAGGTGTTGGGGTACTGCAGCAGCACGCCGAAGCTGTCGACCGTCGCGGCATCGGCAGCCGGACCGATCTGCAGGTCGATGTCCAGGCCGTCGGCGCGGGTGCGCACCACGTCCAGCGTCTGCGGATGCACGTCGTCGGCGACGAAGAACAGGTTGGATTTCGATTTCGCCGAACGCTTGGCCAGGGTCATCGCCTCGGCGGCAGCGGTGGCCTCGTCCAGCAGCGAGGCATTGGCGATGTCCATGCCGGTCAGGTCGGCGCACATCTGCTGGAAGTTGATCAGCGCTTCCATGCGACCCTGGGAAATCTCCGCCTGGTACGGCGTGTAGGCCGTGTACCAGGCCGGGTTTTCCAGGATGTTGCGCAGGATGACGTTGGGCGTGTGGGTGCCGTAGTAGCCTTGGCCGATGAAGCTGCGGTAGACATCGTTCTTGTCGGCTATGGCGCGGATCTTCGCCAGCGCTTCGACCTCGGTCAGGCTGTCGGGCAGCGACAGCGCGCCGGTGCCCTTGATGCTGGCCGGCACGATGGCATCGGTCAGCGCGTCCAGCGAGTCGTGGCCGACCACGTCCAGCATGGCGGCGATTTCCGCGTCGTTGGGGCCGATGTGGCGTTCGACGAAGGCGTGGTGGTGTTCGAGGTCGCGCAGGGAAGGCTTGGACATGACTTGGCACCGGTTGACGCGCGCGAAGCCGCACGCGGGGCGCCCCTCTGTCCTTTTGCCTGAGAGTTTGGAAACCGGCGTCGTTCAACGTCGTGTTTCGTGCCCCTTCGGCGCCGGGTTTGACCGGTCTCTCCAGAGTTCGGGCAGGTGGCGGTATGGGGCCTGAGCGATTACGGGCGTTGCGCCTTCGGCAGCGGGTTGCCCCGCTTCTCCCACCACATGCTTCCGGGCCGGGATTATACCGGTAGCCGGGGCCGGCGCGGGCTGGCGCCGGTTCCGGGACCGATCGTGGACGCGTGGGGGCTCAGGCCGGTGGCACGTAGCTCTGACAGCAGGCGCTGAGCTTGTTGCCGTGCGGGTCGCGCACGTACGCCAGGTACAGGTTCGGTGCGTACTGCGGGCGCGGGCCGGGCTCGCCTTCGCTGGTACCGCCACTGGCCAGCGCCGCCGCGTGGAAGGCATCGACCTGCGCCGTGCTGTCCGCGTGCAGGCCGATGGTGACGCCGTTGGCGGGCGTTGCCGGGCCGCCATCGTGCGGTTTGCAGATCAGCAGGTCGGCGTGTTCGGTGCCGGCATTGCCGTAGCCGACCCAGGGATCCTCGCGCCACAGCCGCTCGCGGCCCAGGGTGGCCATGATGGCGTCGTAGAAGCGGACCGCGGCTTCGGTGTCGTCGGCGCCGACGGTGACGTAGCTGATCGTGGCAGGCATGCGGGGGTTCTCCTTGGTGGGCGAGGTGGCGGCGAGCTGGGCGACGGCCAGCCAGGACAGCGGCAACACGGCGATCAGCCGGAGGCGCCGACAGTGCGCTGGAAGGCCGGACGCGCGCTGATGCGGTCGAAGTAGGCCTGGTGTGCGGGCAGTTTCGGAATGCCCTTGAACATCTCCACCAGCCAGTACAGCAGGCCGCCGAACACGCAGTCGGCGGCGGTGAAGGTGTTGCCGGCGATGTAGTCGCTTTGGGTGAGCCGGCGTTCGATTTGGGCAGTCATGTCCTCGAACAGGCCGAACGAGGCCATGCTCTTTTCATACTGCCACTGGTAGTGATGGGCGGTCATGGCCGGGTCGACCACGGCATCGGAATAGACCAGCCAGGTCAGGTAGGCGGCGCGTTCGGGCGTGCCGATGGCCGGCGCCAGACCGGCCGCCGGGAAAGTCTCGGCGAGATACAGCGCGATCGCCGCTCGCTCGGTCACCACTACGCCCTTGTGACGGATCGCCGGTACCTTCTTGTGCGGCTGGATGGCGCGGTAGTCGTCCGGAATGTTCTCCGGATGCTGGATGTCGATGATCCGCGTCTGATAGGGAACACCCAGTTCCTCCAGCAACCAGTGGATCACCGTGGCACGTGACCAGGGGTTGTGGAAGAACACCAGTTCACTGCTGTCGTGGCTGCGCGGGGAGGTCGTGTCGGTCATGATCGTGTCCTGGTTGCCAAGCGTGGCCACACTATGAGCCCCATTTACTGACATCAAGTGTCAGTAATTTACGCTAGAGTCGTTTTCATGCGTGCCAGCCGGCTCCTGTCGATCCTGATCCACCTGCAGGCCCGTGGTCGCGCCACGGCCCGCGAGCTGGCCGACGAGTTCGAAGTCACGCTGCGCACCATTTACCGCGACATCGACGAACTCAGCGCATCAGGTGTACCGGTGGTGGCGGAGCGGGGCCCAGGCGGGGGCTATCGGCTGATCGATGGCTATCAGACCCGGTTGACCGGGCTCACTGCCAGTGAAGCCGAGACCTTGCTGCTGGCCGGCCTGCCCGGACCAGCGGCGGATCTCGGTCTGGGCGATGCCCTGGGCGCAGCACGTGCCAAGCTGCTGGCGTCGCTGTCGCCCGAGGCCAGCGAGAACGCCAGCCGGATCGGCGGCCGCTTCCATCTCGACGCCAGCGACTGGTTCCGCAAGGCTTCGCCGCCGGCGTGTCTGGGACAGGTGGCGCAGGCGGTCTGGCAGCAGCAGCGCATCGCCATCCACTACGAAAGCTGGAGCAACACCGGCGAACGTGTGCTGGATCCGCTGGGTCTGGTGCTCAAGGCCGGTGCCTGGTATCTGGTCGCCCGCAACAGCGATTCATCATCACCGAAGGTTTCCGCCAGCAACAGCATGTCGCGGGGACGGGAGGCAGACAAGCGAAGCTCGCGTGCCGGACATTCCGGACATCGCAAAGTGGCGACCGGTCATGCCGGCGAAGTACGGACCTTCAAGATCGCGCGCGTCCAGCAACTGAGAACGCTGGACGAGGGTTTCGACTATCCCCGCGACTTCATCCTGGCGCAGCACTGGGCCGCGTCGCTGCAGCAGTTCCAGGGCGCGCTGAAGCACGAACGCGCGACCTTGCGTATCGCCAATCGGGCCATGGACTGGATCGACCATCTCGGC
Organism: Lysobacterales bacterium; assembly: GCA_035911475.1. Lineage (GTDB taxonomy): Bacteria > Pseudomonadota > Gammaproteobacteria > Xanthomonadales > UBA2363 > Pseudofulvimonas. Next base: position 53,404 of record JAMHVM010000031.1, read on the forward strand.
GCGGACGTGGCGACCGCTGCCCGCCAGGCCACGCCGTCCGAGGATGGCTGGCGCATCTGCGAGGTGGCGATGGAAAAGCCCGATGTGTCGGCCTGGCAACTGCTCGGTTTCGGCGACAGCATCGAGGTGCTGGCACCGCAGCCGCTGCGCGAGAAGGTCATCGGCATCGCACGCCGTATCCTTGTCCTGTACCGGCTCGGGCCAACGCAGGATTCGGGCGGGCACGATGGCAGGTGCACGGGTGCAGCACGGTGACGCTCCCGCCGATGCCTGGTGCTTCAGGGCGCGAAAGCACGGAGATCACGACATGAGTGCGCATGAGGATCAGGTCAGGGCGTTCGCCCGCTACAACCGCGATTTCAACCAGCGCCTGTTCGATCAGCTGACAGGCATCAGCGACGAGGAACGCAGGTGCGATGTCGGCGCGTTCTTTGGTTCCATCCACGCCACCTTGAACCACATCCTGCTCGCCGACCGGATCTGGCTGGCCCGTTTCGCCACCGCCTTTCCCGCCCTGACCTCACTGCACGAGGCTGACCTGGCGCGGGTATTCACGTCCTTGCGCGAGGAACTTTTCAGCGACTTCGACGCGCTGGCTGCGGCTCGGCGCGCCACCGATCAGGTCATTCTCGACTGGGCCGATCAGCTCTCGGATGAGCTGCTGGCGGCGACGATGGTCTACCGCAACACCCGCGGCGATGCCCGCGAGCATGCCGCCTGGATCGCGGTGGCGCACCTGTTCAACCACCAAACCCATCATCGCGGTCAGATCACCACGGCCATGCATCAGCTGGGTCACGATCCCGGCGTGACCGATTTTCTGGCGTATGTGACCTGATCCGAGGTGGCGGTCAGCACAGCCGGCGAACGAGGCGTGTGACCGTCAGGTGGTATCGAAGGACAGGTATCAAGGCGGTGGGCGCTGACACACGCCGGGCGAGTTCGCCGGTCGCGAGCAGCACCGGAGCCCGTGCGCCTTCATCAATGCTGACAACGCATGCGTTGGCAGTCCGCAGCGCTGCGGGAGCGGGGGTTCAGGCGCGTCGGGCTAGGCTCCCGACGCATGATGCTGCTTCGACGCCTTCTCGCCAGCGATCGGCGCCTGCCGACGATGATCGTCGCATCGGCGCTGGTAGCCTCGTCGGCGCAGGCCGACAGCATTGAGCCGAGCTGGTCGCTGACCGTGGGTCATCGTGTGGTCCACTACCAGTCCGATCCGGCGCACCTCAATCGCCCCGGACTGGTCGCGCTCGACTACAGCCCGTCCCACACCGATCTGTTCTTCGGGGCGGCCACGTTCCGCAACTCGTTCCGGCAACGCAGCGTCTACGCCTATGCCGGCAAGCGCTACGCGTCACCGGACTCGCCGCTGTATCTGCAACTGACGGCCGGCCTGTTGTCGGGCTACCGTGGCGAACATCGCGACAAGATTCCGCTGAACCGCTTTGGTGTGGCGCCAGCCTTGATCCCCAGCATCGGCTTCACGCGTGACCGATACCGTGGCGAGGTATCCGTCCTCGGCAAGTCCGGACTGTTGTTCGGCTGGGGCGTGGACTTCTGAGTGATGCGCGCAGCCGCGACGGTGCGATCGCAGGACAGCGATCCAGCCAGCTTTTCTGGCAGCCTGTTGGCCCACGCTGCGACGAGGGTCGATGCGTTAGACGTGGACTCGTTGTTGGCGTCGACGGCGACAGGAAATCGCCGTCGACGCTTGATCGCTGGTTTCCTGTCGATGCCTACGGACGCCAGTGCCACTGGAAGCCGAGCATGGGGCTTCGGCCGGGGCCGGGTTCGTAGAAGCGACCGTTGCCGTCGTTGACGATGACCGAACCGATGTGGTCCTTGTCGAGCAGGTTGTCCACGCGCAGGAAGGCACGCAGATCGCCGCTGGCCAGGCGCCAGCCGTAGCCGGCGCTGGCCGCGAACAAGGCGTAGCCGGGCGCCTGGGCGCTGCCGATGTCGTTGACCTGCACCGAGGACACGTAGTTGGCGCTGAGGCTGGCGGCCCAGCCGGTGGTGTCGCCCCATTCCAGATCGGCGAAGAACAGGTTGCGCGGTACACCGGGGATGCGGGTGCCGGCGGCCACCGGCGTGTTCGGGCTGGTGCAGTTGCCGGTGCAGGCCAGGAAGTCGCTGGTGAAGGCCGCGTCCAGCCAGGTGTAGCCGGTACTCAGCCAGGTGCGCTGGCTGATCGGCAGGCCGAGGCTGGCCTCGAAGCCCTGTCGGCGTGCGCTGCCGACGTTCTGGAAGGTGGAACGGCCACCACTGTTGCTGGCAACGGCGATCTCGTCGTCAGTCTCGGCGCGGAACACGGCGAACTGCGCCAGCGCGCCGGTGCCGGTGCGCAGCTTGTAACCGATCTCGGCGTTGCGGCTGCGTGCCGGCTTGAGTTCGAGGTTCAGGCCGGCACCGCCGTCGCTGCGATAGCCCAGCTCGGCGAAGGTCGGTGTTTCGAAGCCACGGCCGATGGTGGCGTAGACGCTGGAATGCTGGTTGGGACGGAAGGTCAGGCCGAGCACCGGCGTCGTCGCGCTGTGCTCTGCGCTGCCGCTGTCGTCGGGATTGGCGCCGACGATGTAGCTATCGTCGACACGGAACTTGACCGTGCTGTGGCGCGCGCCCAGCGACAGCGCCCATTGCTCGGCGAAACTCCAGTTGGCCTGGAGATACTGGTCGACGTTGCGCGCGAGGTTGTCCTCGTCCCGGCGCAGCCGACCGCGGATACCCAGTCGGCCATCGAGGAAGTTCTCGTAGCCGCGACGCTGCTGGTCGTTCTCGCCGAATTCCAGACCGAGGCTGACATCGAACGGGCGTCCGGCCAGTTCGCCGTCGTACTGCCAGCGCAGATCCGCGCCGAGATACTGGCCCTGCAGGTCGATGTTGCCGCCGGCGTGGCGTGGCGCGTTCTGCGCCGCGGGTGGAATGGCCAGGAACTGTTCGACATCACGCTCGCCGCCATAGACCATGAAGCGCAGCAGCTGGCTGTCGCCGAGACCGTGTTCGTAGACCAGCCCTGCCTGCGCCTGCCACACCGTCTTGCGGGTGTCGTACTGGAACGCGACCGGGGCCACCTGGCGCGGGTTCTGCTCGAACTGCTCCCAGGTCAGGCCGAGTGGGTCCTGGGCATCGGGAATGTCGACCACGTTGGCGAGCAGGGTCAGGCGCCGATCATTGCCGAAATCCCAGCCCAGCCGGACATTGCCGGATTCGCGCCGGGCGCGGCTGTGCTGCCGGAAGCCATGCGCCTGGAAATGGGTCAGGCCGAGGTTGTAGTCGAAGCGCTCGCTGCCACCGCGGGCGCTGATGCCCAGGCGTCCGGTGCCGTAGCCGGCCAGGGCGCTGTGCAGGCGAAACTCCGGATCAGGGCCGCCGCGCGTGCTGAAGATCTGGATGACCCCGCCGGAGGAGTTGCCGTACAGCGCCGAGAACGGACCGCGCAGCACTTCGATGCGCTCGGCCGAATCCAGGTTGAAGTGGGAGACCTGGCCGGAGCCATCGGGCATCGAGGCAGGCACGCCATCGACATACAGGCGTACGCCGCGGACACCGAAGGTGGAGCGGGCGCCGAAGCCGCGGATCGAGATCTGTTCGTCCTGGGCGTGGTTCTGGCGATTGCGCGCGATCACACCAGTGATGGACGACAGGATTTCCGAACTGTGGATGCCCAGCGCCGGTCGCGACACGGTATCGACGCGGATGGCGTCGATGGACGCGGCGACATCCAGTGGATCACGTTCGCTCAGTGTGGCAGTGACCACCGTGGTCGACAGGCGTTCGGCCGCATCATCGGGCTCGGCGGCGGCCGGCAGCGCGACCAGGATGGCCAGTGCCAGGGCGGTGTACGACAGTTGCATGGATACGACTCCTGCCTGTTTCCGACGATGGTGCCGGGCCGCTGGACGGCGCGACCATCGCAGTGCGATTGCTGGGAGGGTGTTGGATCACCGTCTGGCAGGCGACGGGGAGCGTCCGGATTATAGCCATGAGTTGCACGGCGATTGCTCGACCGGACTTTGCGGGCAAGGTTCCCGGCATCGCCGGGCTGGTGCGTGGAAGCAGACACCGCGAACCGAACGATGGATCGACCGATGCCGATCAAGCCGCGTCACCACCAGGCCTTGGGCTATGCTTTCGCCGTCCCGCGCGACCTGCCGCCGCCCGGGATGGTCTGGAAAGCGGGATGGCCGCGACGGTCGTGACATGCGCTGGACGCAGGCAATGACGACAGTTGTCGGCGTTGCGGAGCGTCCAAGCACGCATGATCGCGCGTCGATGTGCCGCGACGGCGGTGCGTCGGTTCCTGCTTCCGGATGCCCTGGAAAACTGCGGAGGACATCGATGTTGCTGCGAGTGTTGCTGGCGTTTGTGTTGTCGCTGCCGATGATGCAGGTGGTAGCCGCGGCCGGGTCCGAGCCGGCCGATCCCTTGCGATCGCCGCTGTGGTCCGGCATGAAGGCGCGCTTTCTCGCCGATGCGCCGGTGCTGTTCGATGCCCGTGTGCGGGTACGCATGCCTGCTGCGGCGGAAGACTCGCTGAATGTGCCGGTCGAGGTCGTGGTCGACGGCATCGACGACATCGAGCGCATCCTGCTGTTCGCCGATCTCAATCCCATCCCCAAGATCCTCGAGTTCGAACCGGGTGTCGCCCGACCGTGGCTGGCATTCCGCTTCAAGGTCGAGCAGGCCACGCCGGTGCGCGCGGCGGTACTGGACAGCGAGGGCACCTGGCATGTCGGTGGCAGCTGGATTTCCGCGGCCGGCGGCGGCTGCACCATGCCCAGCGTCGGCGCCGGCAACCCGATCTGGCAGGAGCGCATCGGCGAAGTCGCCGCGCGCCTGTGGCCGCGCGAGGGTGGTGGCAGTCGCTTGCGCTTACGGATCATCCATCCCATGGACACCGGTCTGGCTGCCGGCATTCCGGTGTTCTATCTCGAAGATCTGGACATACTCGACGCCGACGGCGAACGCCTGGCGAAACTGACGCTGTACGAACCGGTGTCGGAGAACCCCGTGCTCAGCCTCGACCTGCCCGGTTCCGGGGCGGTGCGTCTGCAGGGACGGGATATCCAGGGCAACAGCGTGTCGGCGCAGGTGCTGCCATGAGTCGCTGGCTGCTGTGCTTGTTGATCGTGTTCGCCTCACCTTTGACCGCCGATCCCGATCTGGCCGGTCTGCCCGGTGAGGCGCGGCAACTGGCGGATGGCGTATGGCTGTTCGAGGGCAGGCGCGAACATTTCAGCCGCGACAACGGCGGCAACATCGTCAACACCGGCTTCATCGCCACCGATGCCGGCGTGGTGGTGTTCGATCCCGGACCGTCGCTGCGTTATGGTCAGGCGCAGCGTGAAACCATCCGCCGCGTCACTGGCCAGGATGTGGTGCGCGTCTACATCAGCCACGCGCATCCCGACCACTTTCTCGGCAGTGGCGCCTACACCGACGTTCCGGTACTGGCATTGCCGGCAACGGCACGAACCATCCGCGATGACGGCGAGGATCTGACCGCAAACCTGTATCTGCTGGTCGGCGGCGCGATGAGCGGCACCCGGCCATTGCCGGCGCAGACGATCGACGGCGAAGGATTGGTCGAGGTGGGTGGCCGGCGTCTGCGCTTGCTGGCGCTGGATGGTCACACCGATGCCGATCTGGCGCTGTTCGATGAGCGCAGCGGTGTCCTGTTCGCCGGTGATCTGGTGTTCTTCGAGCGCGCTGCGACCACGCCCAATGCCGACATCGATCGCTGGCTGGCAGCGCTGGATCAGCTGGCGGCCTTGCCCTACCGCGTACTGGTGCCGGGCCACGGTCCGGCCGTGGTCGATGACGAGGCGATCACGCAGACCCGCGACTACCTCGGTTGGCTTGGACGGATGCTGGTCGATGCCGCCGAACAAGGTCTGGACATGAACGAGATCATGCGCCTGTCGCTGCCCGAACGCTTCCGGCGCCTGGCGGTGCTGCAGGCCGAGTGGCAGCGCTCGATCAGCCACCTGTATCCCGCCATCGAGTTGCAGGCCTTGCCGGTGCGCTGACTCGCTTGTTGCTGCATCGCCCCCGGGCGTGCAGGCGTTTCGATCGTCGCAATGTTCAGCCGCTGCGCTGACCGAAGCTGTCGGCGAGCAGGCTGCGATAGCCGTGCCAGGCGTCGACGGCTTCGCGTTCGCGCAGGCTGTCGTCAGCGATGACCGGACTGGTGCCTTCGGCCAGCGCCGACAGGCGTGTCTCCACGGCCGCATAGACACCGCTGACCGAGATCGCCTGATCCGGCGCGATCAGGCTGTAGCAGGTGTTGATCAGGCGCGGCTCCGGTGCCGGCTGCCCGAGCAGATCGGCCAGTATCGCCAGCGCGCAAAGCTTGGCCTGGCTGTTAGCGGCGAATGCCGACTTCGGCATGGGATGGGCGATGCTGGCGTCGCCGATCACATACACACCGGGAAATCGCGTGGACTGGAAATCGCGGCCATCGACCGGACACCAGCCGGTTTCGTCGGTCAGTCCGGCATCGACACACAGCCGATGGGCACGCTGGGCGGGAATCGCGCAGATCAGGTCCGCGCGCAGACGTTCGCCATTGGCCAGGGTCAAGCCGCGACCGTCGCGTTCGACGGCGATCACTTCGCCGCCGCCGCTGCGTGGCAACCACTCGACCATGCCCGGATAGTGGCTGTCCCAGGCGAACTGGAACAGGGCGCGCTTGCTGAAGTCGTCCTTGGCGTCGGCGATGATCACCTTGCAGCCGCGCTGGCGCTGTCGCAGCGCCCAGGCGCACAGGCTCGCGCGTTCGTACGGACCAGGCGGGCAGCGATAGGGATTCGGCGGCGCGACAACGACCAGCACGCCGCCGTCGCCAAGCGCCGCGAAACGATCGCGGAACGCCAGTGCCGAGTCGTCGCCCAGCCAGCCGTGCGGCATCTGCGCGCTGCTGTCGGCATCCAGTCCCTCGATGCTGTCCCAGCGCAGGCCGATGCCCGGTGCCAGCACCAGCTTGTCGGCGTGATGCCAGCGTCCGTCGCCGGTGCGGACGCGACGCTGGTCCGGATCGACCGCTTCGACCTCGGCAGCCACGTGTTCGACGCCAGCTGCGCGCAAGCCGAGCAGATCGCGCGTGACCGCCGATGGCGGTTTCAGGGCCACCAGCATGGCGTTGCTCATCGGACCGGTGATGGCTTGCGGCCGGTTGTCGATCAGGCATACCGACAGCGAGGGAAACAGCCGCTTCACGGTCAACGCACAGGCACTGCCGGCGAAGCCGCCGCCGACCACGAGCACGCGCGCCGATGTCGTCTGCCTGGCCAGCGCCGGCAGCCAGGGCATCGCGATCGCCAGGGCCGACCCCTGCAGCAGGCGTCGACGCGACCGGTTCAGCACGGTCGCACTCGCCGACCATGCCGCGTGACGGTCACGGCGATCGTGGTCATGGCCGTGCACCGAGCTCGTGCGCCAGTTGCTCGATCTCGCCATCGCCAAGCGCGCGTGCCAGACGCGGCATCACCGTGCCCTGGCGTTGCCCGTCGCGCCATTCATGCAACGCCTGGCGGATGTCCTGCGCGGACAGTGACGACAGGTCCGTGGCATGCCGTTGCCGGTCCGGGCCGCTGTGACAGCTCAGGCAGGCCAGGGCCAGAGGGCTGGGCAGGGTTGGTGTTGCCGGTGACGATGACGCCAGGGTCGCCGATGGCCGCGCACAGCCAAGATTGAACGACGCGGCCAGCATCGTCACCGCGATCGCGACGACGTGACGCGGAGGGTGGGGTCTCAAGGCAGGCAGCAACCGGCGGTCATGGCCGCATCCTAGCCGGGACGCCGCCGATCCGTGCCGGCCCATGGTTGCGAGTCGCGTGTTCGGCCGATGCGCGATCAACGCAAGTGTCGACGCTGGTGTCGACGATACGCCGGCTGGCGAGGCGGGAGTCGCATGCCTCGCGACACGCCATTGCGAGGGCGGCGGAGTGGCGGCTGCGGCGCGCTCTGGCGACTCAGTTGGTCGCCGTCGGATCGGCCCGGCCACCGGCTCGCAGGTCACCACCCAGCCGTCGGTACAAGGTGCTGCGGCTGATGCCCAGGCGCCGCGCGGCATGGGCGACATTGCCGTCGCAGGCGGCCAGCGCGTCGCGCATCGCGGCTTCGGTCATCGCGTCCAGGCCGGCATCGCGGGCAAGGGTGATCGGCGCAGCGGCGCTGGCCTGCCGCACGCCATGCACGTAGCCGGGCAGGGCATCGCGTTCGATGATTTCCCCCGGCTCGCTGAGTGCGACTAGGGTGCGCAGGCAGGCAGCCAGTTGCCGCAGGTTGCCCGGCCATTCGTGGCCCGCCAGTGCCGCCAGCGCGTCGGCGCTGAGGCGTCGGCCCTGTGCGATGCGATCCCACAGCGCCGACACCAGCGGTGTGCGCTCCTGCTGTTCGCGCACCGACGGAATACGCACGCAATGGTGGGAGATGCGGTAGTACAGGTCCGGACGGAAACGGCCGTCGGCGATGCAGCCTTCCAGCTCCCGGTGCGTCGCGCAGATCAGCACGAAATCCAGTTTCACCGGCTTGCCGCCGCCCAGCGGCGACAGTTCGCGGTCCTGCAGCACGCGCAGCAGGCGCGGTTGCAGCGCCAGCGGCATGTCACCGATCTCGTCCAGGAACAGCACGCCGCCATCAGCCTGACGCAGCAAGCCGGTGCGGCCGCTGCGGCGGGCGCCGGTGAAGGCACCTTCCTCGTAGCCGAACAGCTCGGCTTCGATCAGGCCTTCGGGCAGGGCGGCGCAATTGACCGCGACAAAGGGCTTGTCGGCACGGGCGCTGCGGCGATGCAGTTCGCGCGCGAACACTTCCTTGCCACTGCCGGTTTCGCCCTGCACCAGCACCGGCAGGCCCGCATCGGCGACGCGGCGCGCACGTTGCAGCAGCAGTTCGGTATCGCTGTCGAACAGGGGTTGATCGGCGTTGTCGAGATCGGCGGCACCGGAAACCACGATCGCCGGTTTGGTCGGGCGACGGCGCGGGCCACGGTCATCGCGCTCGTCGACCCGTCCATGCAGCACGCGACCGTGCTGGTCCACGATCATGCCTTGATCGCGCAGCTTGCTCAGGCCGTCCTCGAACAGGCGTTGGTAACGCACTTCGCCCAGCTCGTTGCGGTCCAGGCCGAACAGCGACAGCGCGGCCTGGTTGGCCGCGAGCAGGCGACCATCGCGGAACGCGAGCAGGCCTTCGCGGGCGGTGCCTAGCAGGGCCGGATCCAGATGCAGGCGCAGCAGTTCGCAGCCGGGAATGCCCTCGTCGAAGAAGCGGTGTTCGATGTTGGCCACGGCCAGCTTGGCCAGGCCCAGCGCATGCGTATGCGGCACGCTGGAATCGCCGGAGATGTCCAGCACGCCGACCAGATCGCCGAAGGGATCGTAGATCGGCGACGCCGAGCAGGTCAGGATGCGATTGGGCGAGAAATAGTGCTCACCGCCGTGCACGGAAACCGGAACGCCTTCGACGATGGCGGTGCCGACCGCATTGGTTCCCACCGCGCTTTCGCTCCAGCAGGCGCCCGGCATGAGGGCGACGCGGCCGGCCTTGTCGAGGAAACCGGAGTTGCCCTCGGCGTCGAGAATCCAGCCCTGGTGATCGGTCAGCAGCACGATGCTGCCGGTGGCATCGGTTTCCGCGGCCAGCGCTTCCAGCTCGGCACGCGCCAGGCGCCACAGAAGTTCGTTGCGTTCGCGGATCTCGCGCAACTGGGTCTGCGTGACCGGTGCGACCGTGGGCCGCGTATCGAACTCCAGCCCCATGCGCTGGCAGCGTTGCCAGGATTCCAGGATGGTTTCCGAGATCTGTCCGACCGGCTGTCGACCCAGTTCAAAGAAGGCGCGACGAGCGACGCCGACATCACTGGGCTTGGTTGTACGGGGCATGTCGGCTCGCTTCTGTCGCAATTTGCGACACCGTCGCAGGAGGTTGTTGCGATACAGAGCACAGGTCGTTGTCGCACGCAATGAGCACCATTGGCGCGCCGCAGCAATTCCCGGCCAAGTCCGAGCACAGCCGCCAGCCAGCGCGATGCTGCACCGCACATCGGTCGTGGTTGGCATTGCGGTTGCGATTCCCCTGCCGTCACCGACCTGCGTCGGGCCATCACCAGGAGACCTGTCATGAACGCCGTTACCGCAACCCGTCCGCAAGCCACCGATCCGCAATCCATCTTCAAGAAGCGCTACGCCAACTTCATCGGCGGCCAGTGGGTGGAGCCGAAGTCCGGTCAGTACTTCGACAACGTCTCGCCGGTCAACGGCAAGGTGTTCACCAGCATTCCGCGCTCCAACGCCGAGGACATCGATCTGGCCCTGGACGCCGCGCACGCCGCCAAGGATGCCTGGGGCAAGTCCAGCACCACCACACGCGCGAACATCCTCAACAAGATCGCCGACCGCATCGAGCAGAACCTGGAACTGCTGGCCCACGCCGAGACCTGGGACAACGGCAAGCCGATCCGCGAGACGCTCAACGCCGACGTGCCGCTGTGCGCCGACCACTTCCGTTACTTCGCCGGCGCGATCCGCGCGCAGGAAGGCGGCATCTCCGAGATCGACCACGACACCATCGCCTATCACTTCCATGAGCCGCTGGGTGTGGTCGGCCAGATCATCCCGTGGAACTTCCCGTTGCTGATGGCGGTGTGGAAGCTGGCGCCGGCGCTGGCCGCCGGCAACTGCGTGGTGATGAAGCCGGCCGAGCAGACGCCAGCGTCGATCTTGGTGCTGCTGGAAGTCATCGGCGACCTGCTGCCGCCGGGCGTGCTCAATGTGGTGAATGGTTTTGGTCTGGAGGCCGGCAAGCCGCTGGCCAGCAGCCCGCGCATCGCCAAGATCGCCTTCACCGGCGAGACCACCACCGGCCGCCTGATCATGCAGTACGCCTCGCAGAACCTGATTCCGGTGACGCTGGAGCTTGGTGGCAAGTCGCCGAACATCTTCTTCGATGACGTGATGGCGCAGGACGACGACTTCCTCGACAAGGCGGTCGAAGGCTTCGTGCTGTTCGCCTTCAACCAGGGTGAGGTCTGCACCTGCCCGTCGCGCGCGCTGGTGCAGGAATCGATCTACGAGAAGTTCATGGAGAAGGTGCTGGCGCGCGTGGCCGCGATCAAGCAGGGCAACCCGCTGGATCCGAACACCATGATCGGCGCGCAGGCGTCCAACGAGCAGCTGGAGAAGATCCTCAGCTACATCGACATCGGCAAGCAGGAAGGTGCCGAGGTGCTGATCGGCGGTAGCCAGAACAAGCTCGACGGCGACCTGTCCGGCGGCTACTACGTCAAGCCGACGGTGCTCAAGGGTCACAACAAGATGCGCGTGTTCCAGGAGGAGATCTTCGGACCGGTCGTGTCGGTGACCACGTTCAAGGATGAAGCCGAGGCCCTGGCCATCGCCAACGACACCCTGTACGGCCTCGGCGCCGGCGTGTGGAGCCGCGATGCCAGCCGCCTGTACCGCATGGGCCGCGCGATCCAGGCCGGCCGCGTGTGGACCAACTGCTACCACGCCTATCCGGCGCATGCCGCGTTCGGTGGCTACAAGCAGTCGGGCATTGGCCGCGAGAACCACCTCGACATGCTCAACCACTACCAGCAGACCAAGAACCTGCTGGTGAGCTACTCGCCGAAGGCGCTCGGTTTCTTCTGACCAGGCGCGCCGTGTTCCGGGCCGGCGCGACATGCCGGCCCGGCCACCGCCGTCGACTGCATCCCACGGAGTCCTGCCCATGTCCATCCAAGAACACACGCCCGCGGCCCGCAAGCCGCTGCGCCGTTCGTTGTTGCTGCTGTCGATCGGATTGCTCGCCGCCTCGGCGTGGATCGGCGGCGCCGCCTTCGGCCATGGCGACACCGCGCCGCAACCGGTCGACACCGGCAAGCTGCCCAAGCTCGGCGAGTCCACGTGGCTGGAAAGCGATCCGTTCCGCACCGGCGAACACCACGATGAAGCCGTGCGCGTCGGCTCGCGCGGCTACAACGCCAACTGCGCACGCTGCCACGGCCTCGAAGTGCTCTCCGGCGGCATCGCACCGGACCTGCGCGCGATGACCCGCGATTGCGGCGGCGATGCCGACTGCATCAAGGACATGGAGGGCTACTACCTCGACACCATCCGCAAGGGCCGCGTGCGCGACGGTCGCGTGTACATGCCGCCGTTCGAAGGAATCCTCAGCCAGGAAGCGATGTGGGCCATCTGGACCTACGTCGAATCCCGGCCCAAGGACGAATGACCCCCTGCCAGCTCGACACCGACGTTCCAACACCAACATCCCGGGGAGGGAGAGACATGAAACGCAATCTCATCAGCTGTGCGGTGGTGCTGTCGCTGTCCGCCATCGGCGGGGCTTCGGCGAACACCGCGTCGCCCGGCGTGAGCTGGGACGACATCGTCAACGATGCGAACACCACCCACGACGTGCTCAGCTACGGCCTCGGCCCGAAGGCGCAGCGGCATTCCCCGCTCGCCAAGATCAACACCGGCAACGTCGCCAAACTGCAGCCGGCGTGGAGCTTCAGCTTCGGCGGCGAGAAGCAGCGCGGCCAGGAAACCCAGGCGCTGGTGCATGGCGGCAGGATCTACGTCACCGGTTCGTACTCGCGCGTGTTCGCGCTGGACGCGAAGACCGGCAAGCAGCTCTGGGCCTACGAGCATCGCCTGCCCGACGACATCCGCCCCTGCTGCGACGTGGTCAACCGCGGCGCGGCGATCTACGGCGACAAGATCTTCTTCGGCACGCTCGACGCGCGCATCGTCGCCCTGAACCGGGACACCGGCCGCGTGGTCTGGAACAAGAAGTTCGGTGACCACAAGGTCGGCTACACCATGACCGGCGCGCCGACCATCATCCAGGACCAGAAGACCGGCCGCACGCTGCTGGTACACGGGTCTTCCGGCGACGAGTTCGGCATCGTCGGCAAGCTCTATGCGCGCGATCCGGACACCGGCGACGAGATCTGGATGCGTCCGTTCGTCGAAGGCCATGTCGGCCGCGTCGACGGCAAGGAGTCCACCCACACCGGCGACCCGAAGGCACCGTCGTGGCCGAACGATCCCGCGCGCGACACCGGCAAGGTCGAGGCCTGGAGCCAGGGCGGCGGCGCACCGTGGCAGTCGGCGTCGTTCGACATCGCCACCAACACCATCGTCGTCGGCACCGGCAACCCGGCGCCGTGGAACACCTGGAAGCGCACGCCCGAAGGCGGCGACCCGATGGCGTGGGACAGCCTGTACACCTCGGGCCAGGCCTACGTCGATCCGACCACCGGCGAGCTGAAGGGCTTCCTCGCGCACACGCCGAACGACGCCTGGGACTTCTCCGGCAACAACGAGCTGATCCTGTTCGACTACAGGAAGAACGGCAAGACCGTTCCCGCGGTGGCGCACGCCGATCGCAATGGCTTCTTCTTCGTCACCGACCTGGAGAAGCTGGCCAGGCCCGGCGGCAAGATCCACCGCCAGGACGCGCTGATCGCGGCCTATCCGTTCGTCGACGGCGTCACCTGGGCCACCGGTTTCGATCTCGAGACCGGCTATCCCGACCGCGTGCGTTCGCAGATCCCGCCGCCGCTGAAGCCGGGCGAGGACAAGGGCGAAACCATCGTGGTGTCGCCGCCGTTCCTCGGCGGCAAGAACTGGAACCCGATGAGCTACAGCCCGCAGACCGGCCTGTTCTACATCCCCGGCAACCACTGGGCGATGGACTACTGGACCGAGAACATCGCCTACTCGCCCGGCTCGGCGTATCTCGGCATGGGCTTCCGCATCAAGCGCCTCTACGACGACCACGTCGGCACCCTGCGTGCGCTCGATCCGCAGACCGGCAAGATCGTCTGGGAACACAAGGAAACCTATCCGCTGTGGGCCGGCACGCTGACCACCGCCGGTGGCCTGCTGGTGACCGGCACCTCGGACGGCTACGTCAAGGTCTTCGACAAGAAGAACGGCAAGGAGCTTTGGACGTTCCAGACCGGCTCGGGAATCATCTCGATCCCGATCACCTGGGAACAGGACG
>JAMHVM010000032.1:0-2607 GCA_035911475.1 Lysobacterales bacterium
AAGCGCGGTCGGCGGGACAGTCGTCGCGCGGCGTCATCGGGGCGATCCGCCGTGACATCGCGGCCTTCGCTAGGTCGCGCCATCGGGACGACCTGGCCAAGCTTTTCACCGGACCTGCCCGCAAAGGCCCCGCAGCCGCACGCGCCGTGGCCACCGCCATTGAGCAACTCCGCAGCGCGCCAGTTCCCGTACCTCTGATCGGCGACGGGGTCGACCACTGGCTTGAGCCACGCGTAGCCGCTGCGTTGCGCAAGGCTGGCATCAAGACCTTGGCCGACCTCACGCTTCGAGTACCCCGCCGCAGACGTTGGTGGGTCGACATCGACGGCATCGGCAAGGCCGGTGCGCGCCGGATCGAGGCGTTCTTTGCCGCGCATGAAGACCTGACCGACCGTGCTCGCGCGCTGCTGGTCACCCAGGCGCCATCGGATGTAGTTCCCTGGGAGAAGCTCGTCGTGCCACATGAGGTCGACGGCACCGTGGGCCTGCATCGTGCGCCGCGCGCGTCGTGCGCCCTGCGGGCCAACAACGACTACGAGGCGGTCCAGGCTTGGCTGTCGCTGCACGAAGCGCCCGCCACGCAGCGGGCCTACCGCAAGGAAGCTGAGCGGCTGATCCTGTGGGCGATCGTCGAGCGCGGCGTGGCCCTGTCCTCGCTGGCCACCGAGGACGCCGTGACGTACCGGGCTTTCTTGCGGCAACCGACGCCGAGGCAGCGTTGGGTAGGGCCGGCGTCGCCTCGCCACTCCGCCGAGTGGCGGCCGTTTGCTGGCGGCCTGTCCACGCGCTCCAGGGCCTATGCGCTGTCCGTGCTGAGCTCGATGTTCCGGTGGCTGATCGAGCAGCGGTACGTACTGGCCAATCCCTTCGCCGGCATCAAGGTCCGCGGCGCCAGGCAGACGACCCTGGACACGACGAGATCCTTTTCCGAAGGTGAGTGGAAGCTTGTAAGGACGGTCGCCGAGGGGCTGGAGTGGACGTACGGTTGGCAGCCGGGCGCAGCGCAAAGGCTTCGCTTCCTGATCGACTTCAGCTACAGCACCGGGCTGCGTGCTGGCGAACTGGTGCACGCCAAGCTTGGATCCATCGAGGTCGACGCGCACGGCGATACCTGGCTGCACGTGGTCGGCAAAGGCAGCAAGGCCGGCAAGGTGGTTCTGCCAGGGCTGGCGCGTGGTGTTCTGGACCGGGACCTGGCTCAGCGGGGCCTCCCCGTGACGCCAGCGAAGTGGAACCCCGCCACGCCGTTGCTCGGCAGCCTCGATGGCGAGGTCGGCATCACGTCCAAGCGGTTATGGGCAATTGTGAAGAGGTTCTTCGCCACAACGGCCGATGTCCTGGCCGACACGAATCCGGCGCTGGCCGAGCAACTGCGGCGGGCCACACCGCACTGGATGCGCCACACACACGCGACCCATGCGCTTCAGCGCGGAGCGGAGCTGACTACGGTGCGCGACAACCTGCGACACGCGTCCTTGTCGACAACGTCCATGTACCTGCACTCGGACGATCTTCGCCGGGCGAGGCAGATCGGTGGGGCGTTCGAGGCGCCTGCGGCGTGAACGGTCGGGGCAGGTTGAAGCGTGTCAATCTGCACCGAAAGCACAAGGGGTCCGCGAGAGCCGGTTTTGCAAGTGCTTGTCGCGGCTAGAGTTTTTCTGGGTCACCGTGTCAATCTGCAGGAAAAATACGATTACCCCTTCGAGGAACTTCGTCGGCCGCGGACGTGCAAGGCTGTTGGCGTCGCGCGCACATCGGTGCGCTGCCTGCAGCCCAGTGGCGCAGCAAAGTTGGCGGCCCTTCGGCAGATGGCAGCGAAACGGCCAAGCGATTCCGACAGGCCGAAGCGGCCATTGGCGCGGTAAACCCCGACGGCTAGCCGGGCTTCGCCTTGGTTCGCGCCGGTCGGCGGGAGAAGTCCACCGCCATGTCGAAGGCCTGCTTTGTGAAGGCGAGTACCTGCGCAAAGGTCTCATCGTCGAGCGCACGCGCCGCATCGTTTCCACGGTAGACATTGGCTAGCTCGCGCTCGCGTGTGCCCTGCACCGCGAGGCGCCCGATGCCGATCGACTCAAGCGCCTTCCACAACTCGGGGTTGTACTGGCGGGTCAATCCCATCGCAACCGGGATCGGGTCGCGCCGGCCGAGCACGCCTGCGAGTCGCAGCACGATTTCGAAGGGCAGCGCAGCCGTGCCGCCCTCGGCCTGCTCGATCAGCTTTGTGTCGCCCAGGCCGACAGCATCGCTGAGTTCCTTGGCCGTCAGCCCGGCTTCCTCGCGCCACTGGCGCAGTTGCGATCCGGCCTTGCCCACCGCAGCCTTCTTCTCCGGGTCGCGGATGCGCGCCTGCGCGAGTGTCATGCCGATGTCGCCCGCGCTGCCGGCGACGCCGAGCAGCGTGTCGGTCCAGCTGCGCACCTGGCGCGCCAGCGACAGCAGCGGTAGTTCGCCCACGGCCTGCGGCGCCGTGCGCTTGCTCTTCTTCGATGTGGTGACCATGTCAGCTGCTTCCTTCTTGCGTTTCACTGCCGCCTCTCGGCGGCTCCGACTCGCCGCCGAACGACGCGAGCCACAGCCCGCGCAGCGCCACCCAGTGCGCCTTGTGCG
>JAMHVM010000033.1:0-2093 GCA_035911475.1 Lysobacterales bacterium
ACGCCCTGCAACAGCGCCATGGTTACCATGTCGCCGTTGGCCACGTGCGCGACCTCATGACCGAGCACGGCCTCGACCTCGTCACGGTTCATCTGCTGCAGCAGCCCGGTGCTCACCGCCACCAGCGCGTCGTTGCGCTTCATGCCGGTGGCGAAGGCGTTCATTTCCGGCGCCTCGTAGATCGCGACCTCGGGCATGCCGATACCGGCCTGCTGGGCCTGACGATGCACGGTGGTCACCAGCCACTGCTCGACCTCATTGCGCGGGCGCTGCGGATCGATGACATGGGCACCGGTGCTGCGCTTGGCGATGGTCTTGGACATGGCCAGCGAGATCAGCGAGCCGGCGAAGCCGATCACGGCGGCGAAGATCAGCAGCGAGGTGAAGTCCTGACCGGTACTGGCCAGATAGACGTCCACGCCGAGCAGCTTGCAGACGACGGTGAGCACCGCCAGCACGGCGATGTTGGTCAGGGCGAACAGCAAAACACGCTGCATGGCTAGAATCTCCGAAGGATGAGGTCTGGCTGCGACTTCCGGATGTGCTGACCCCAGCGCCCGGTCGTCGTTTGACGAGTATAGGTAAGTGTCCGCAGCGAAAGTTCAAGGGATGGTGACAGCAGCGGTCAGGCGTTCATTCACGCAGTCGCAGCGGGCAGCTTGATGACAGCGACGACCGGCACCGACAGGCGCTACCGCGGCCGGTTCGCACCCTCGCCCACCGGTGCCCTGCATCTGGGTTCGTTGCTGGCCGCAGTCGGCAGCTGGCTGCGGGCGCGCAACCAGGGTGGCGACTGGCTGGTCCGGATCGAGGACCTCGACCCGCCGCGCGAGGTGGCCGACGCCAGCGCCACCATCCTGGAAACCCTGGCCGCTTTCGGCATGGTTTCCGACGAGCCGGTCTGGTATCAGCGTAGTCGCGACGCCGCCTACCAGGCTGCCCTGGAGACCCTGATCGGGCGTGACCTGGCCTTCCCCTGCCTGTGTTCGCGCAACGAGCTGGCCGAGTCCGGCGGCCATCGTGGCCGCTGCCAACCGTCGCCGGACAGCCCGGAAACACCCGCCTGGCGGATGCTGGCTCCGGACCGGGTGATCGGATTCGATGATCCGGTGCAGGGTCGGTTCGAACAGAACCTGCAACGCGATGTCGGCGACTTCGTCCTGCGCCGCCGCGATGATCTTTGGGCCTATCAGCTCGCGGTCGTCGTCGACGACTCCGCGCAGGGCATCACCGAAGTCGTGCGCGGTGCCGATCTGCTCGATTCCACGCCACGGCAGATCCTGCTGCAGCAGGCTCTAGGCCTGCCGATCCCCGATCATGTCCATCTGCCGTTGCTGCTCGATGACAGCGGCGACAAGTTGTCCAAGCGGCTGGCCTCGCTGCCGGTCGACCCGGACGATCCGCTGCCGCCGCTGCGCCGGGTGCTTGCCTTGCTCGGCATTCCCGCCACGACGCTGCCTCGTGGCACGAGACCGGAGCAACTGCTGATCGCGGCGAGCAGACAGTTCGATCTTGCGCGCATCGCGAAAACGCCCGAGCTTCGCAGTGCAACATGGAACTTCGCCGACAACGGGTAGACTGCACGCCTTCAACACCCGTCCCGAGGAGACGACCATGAGTTCACGTGTGGCATTGGTAACCGGCGGCACCGGCGGCATCGGCTCGGCGATCTGCGAACGGCTTGCCCGAAGCGGACACACCGTGGTTACCAACTACCGCAGTGAGGATCGTGCCCGGGCCTGGCAGGACGACATGAAAGCCAAGGGCATCACGGTCGACATCTTCGCCGGCGATGTCGGCGATACCGACAGTGCCGCAGCGATGGCCAAGAACATCCTGGACAAGCACGGCAGCATCGATGTGCTGGTCAACAATGCCGGCATTACCCGCGACACCACGTTCCATCGCATGAGTCCGGACCAGTGGTCGGATGTGATCAACACCAACCTCAACTCCTGCTTCAACGTCACCCGCCCGATCATCGACGGCATGCGCGAGCGCAAGTGGGGCCGGATCATCCAGATCAGCTCGATCAACGGCCTGAAGGGTCAGTACGGCCAGGCCAACTACGCCGCCGCCAAGGCCGGCATGCA
>JAMHVM010000034.1:0-4102 GCA_035911475.1 Lysobacterales bacterium
ACCGAGAGGACACGATGAACGAACTGACCACCGCCGCACCGCGGCAGACATTCGACCTGAGCCCGCAGACCTTCGACCAAGCGCTGACGTTCAGCCAGTACCTGGCCGACAGCGACATGGTCCCGAAGGACTTCAAGGGCAAGCCTGGAAACTGCCTCATTGCGATGCAGTGGGGCGCCGAACTTGGCCTGAAGCCGCTGCAGGCCTTGCAGAATCTGGCCGTGATCAACGGCCGACCCGCGCTGTGGGGCGATGCCGTCATTGCCCTGGTGCGCAGCAGCCCCCTGTGCGAGTTCGTCATCGAGACCGACGACGGCCACACCGCCACGTGCCGCGTGAAGCGCCGCGGCGAGCCGGAACAGTCCCGCACTTTCAGCATGGACGATGCCAGCACGGCCGGCCTGAAAGGCAAGCAAGGCCCCTGGGTGCAGCACCCCAAGCGCATGCGCCAGATGCGCGCCCGGGCCTTCGCGCTGCGCGACGTATTTCCGGACGTGCTGCGCGGCATGGCCGTGGCCGAAGAGGTCATGGACGCGCCGGCCGAGAGGCACATGGGGCCGGTCGACGAGGTGAAGCCTGATGCACCTACCCTGCCCGCCTACGCCGCCGATGCCTTCGCGGCCAACCTGCCGAAGTGGCGCGACCTTGTGGCGTCCGGCCGCAAGACCGGCGACGCTCTGCTGGCCATGCTGAGCACGAAGGCCACGTTCAGCGAGGAGCAGAAGGCGCGCATCCTGTCGCTGAAGAAGGCCGAGCCGGAGGCGCCGCTCGAGAAGCCTATCGACGACTTCGTGGCGCAGTACGACGCGGCCGAGGAGGGCGCGAAGTGAACGCGCCGATCTACGTGGTGGTGACGTCCACCGGCGGCGCCGGCTACAGCAGCGGCCACGACTGCGGCCCCAAGCACCCGGGCGGGCCTCTGGTGATGGAAACCGATGTCGACGGCGCGAGCCTGGAGAAGGCGCGCGAGCGCGCTGCCATGCACGAGCGTCGCTTCGGCGCCTGCCGCATCGGACGCGTGGTGTTCGAAAACGAGACCGCATTCCTGCAGATCGGAGCCAAGGCATGAAGACCCACAACCTGATCCAGGGCTCTCCCGAGTGGCTGGCCTACCGCGCCCAGAACTTCAACGCCAGCGACGCGCCGGCCATGATGGGGTGCAGCCCGTACAAGACCCGCGCCGAGCTGCTGCGCGAGGTGCACACCGGTCGCCCGGCCGATGTTGATGTGGCCACTCAGAAGCGATTCGACGCTGGCCACCGCGCCGAGGCGCTGGCCCGGCCGCTGGCTGAGGAGATCATTGGTGAAGAGCTGTACCCGGTGACTGGCAGCGCTGGCCGGCTGTCCGCCAGCTTTGACGGCCTGACACTGGACGAGACGCAGGGCTTCGAGCACAAGGCGTTGAACGCCGAGATCCGGGCCGCGTTCGATGCCGCGTGGCAGCAGCGCGCCGAAGACCCGGAGGCCGGGCCATTCCTGCCGCCGATCTACCACCGCGTGCAGATGGAGCAGCAGCTCCACGTCAGCGGCGCCGAGCGCATTCTGTTCATGGCCAGCGAGTGGGGCGCCGATGGCAACCTCATCGAAGAGCGGCACTGCTGGTACTACCCCGACGACGAGCTGCGCGCCAACATCCTGCGCGGATGGGAGCAGTTCGAGCGCGACCTTGCCGCCTACGTGCTGCCCGAGTCAGCGCCGGCCGCGCCGGTTGGCCAGGCGCCCGAGATGCTGCCCGCGCTGCGCATCGAGATCACCGGCGCCGTCACGGCATCGAACCTCGCCGAGTTCAAGGCCTCCGCACTGGGCGCGATCCGCGCCGTGAACCGCGACCTGCAGACCGACCAGCACTTCGCCGATGCCGAGAAGGCTGTGAAGTGGTGCGCCGACGTGGAGCAGCGGCTGGCCGCGGCGAAGGACCACGCGCTGAGCCAGACCGCGACGATCGACGCCCTGTTCAAGACCATCGACGACATCAGCTCCGAGGCCCGCCGCGTGCGACTGGACCTGGACAAGCTGGTGACCCGCCGCAAAGGCGAGCTCAAGGACGCCGAGGTAGCACGGGCCCGTGATGCGCTGTCGATGCACGTGCTGGCCGTGAACGCCGAGATCTCGCCGGCCAGGCTGCAACATGTTGCCGAACTCGGCGCCGCGATCAAGGGCCTGAAGACGCTCGACAGCGTGCGCGCCAAGCTCGACGACGCGGTCGCAGCCGAGAAGGTGCGTCTCGACACTCGGGCGCGTGAGATTCGCGAGAACCTCACGCACTGCCGCGCCGCCGGCGCCGGCCTGGAGTACCTGTTCGCCGACGTGGCGACGCTGGTGCACAAGCCGGCCGATGATTTCCGCACGCTGGTCGCCGCGCGCATCGACACGCACCGGGCCGCCGAGGCCCGCAAGGAAGCCGAGCGCCAGGCAGCGGAGGCGGCCCGCATCGCGGCAGCCGAGCAGCGCGCACGCGATGAAGCGGCAGCAGCTGAGCGCCAGCGCCTGGAAGCCGATGCGCGTGCGGCCGAGCAGGCCCGCCAGGACGAGCAGGACCGCGAAGATGCGCGCCGCCGCGCGCTTGACCTGGAGCGGCAGGCCGCCACCGTGCCAGCGCCGATCAAGATGCAGATCGTCCCGCCATCGGCGCCAAGCCAACCCGAGCCCGCCACGCTCAACCTTGGCGCCATCTGCGCGCGCCTGGGGTTCACGGTCTCCGCTCACTTCGTCGGCGACGTTCTGGGAATCCAGCCGGCCGCGACCGACAAGCGCGCATCGCTCTACACCGAACGGCAGTTCGGGCTGATCTGCGAGCGAATCGCCGCGCATGTGCGGACCCTGGCCGCCACCCATAAACAGGCCGCAGCATGAACACCCGGAGTGGTGAGGCGACCGGCAACGACCTGCTGTCGTGGGCCTGTGGCCGGTGGCGCACGGAAGTGCAAGACCGCCCACTCGTGAACAAGAACCGGCGCACGCTGGACGACACCTGGCGCCAAGTGGTGCGGTACGCGGGAGGCAACCCGGACGAGCTGCTGGGGCCACCGCATGACGTATTGCTGGCGCGGGCTCAGGGAGGCTGAACTGCAAAGCTCACGGGAGCCCGCAGGGCGTCCCGTGCAGCGACAAGTTCGTCGTCGAGGCTGCTGCGTGAAAGACCACACGGCGCGTTGCGGTATTACGGAAAGCGCTTGCACTGCCTGCGTTTGCGTATTACATTAACACCACTGCAGCAAGACGCAGCAGCAACCAGCCGGAGAAAAGCATGAGCAACACCACCAACGCCAAGTTCTACAACCTGCCGGTCGACGTGATCGTCCAAATGGACGCAGCCCGCGACGGCGCGGCGCGTGAGTTTTGGGCCTACCCAGGAGAAGGGTGGCAATACGCCTTTGAAGAGGCGTGGCTGCGCGAACGAGGCCACAACGAGGCCGCAGACAAGGCGGCAGAGTGCGCCGCAGAAGTTGCGTGACCCCCGCAAAAAAGACCGGGCGGCCAGCGCTGCCGCCCGCAGAAAAGATGGTCGTTGTGCCGATCCGGCTCACGCCAGAGCAGAAGGCAAAGCTGCAGAGGCTCGGCCCGCAGCGGCTGCGCGACTGGCTCGACCGGGTGAAAGAGTAGACGTCGAACGCTCGAATTCAGCCGGAGACCCCGGCGCAACAGGAGTAGCCACATGGCACAAAAGCAGACGCCGGGGGCTCTCGGCTGCAATGAAGGGTTGGGCGGCTGGGTGCAAAAGCTGAAGCGGCGCTTTTGCTCGCACAGCTTCGCCATCGAAGACTTGGAGATGGTCAACCGCGACAGCGACGGGGCCGACCGCGTTGCATGGCCTTGCTCAAAGTGCAGCAAGGTGTTCCGCGCGCACTGCGGTCTTGACATATCGCCAACGCACGGCCCGACGTTTCGACGCGAGCCGCTCAACGCTGAGTTCACCTGGCGCCGGAGGCGGTCCGGTGCAACGAACGGTTCGGCGTCAACTCTCAAACAGGAGAACGAACGATGAGCACGAAGCAACGCAAGCACCTGAACGACTACACAGACGCTGCGCGGCAGATCGAACTCGCTGGCGCGTGCATCAACGTGCTTGAGATGATGCGCGGAACTACCGCCGAGCGCTGCA
>JAMHVM010000035.1:0-12228 GCA_035911475.1 Lysobacterales bacterium
GATACCGCTCGATCGGCCGGGGGCTCGCGATCCGGCGGTGTGCCAGTGGAGGGTTGATGCACTGATCGCCAAGGCCGCCTTCGCACTGGCAAAGGTCACCGGGTCGTACGTCGACGGGGCGATTTCGTTGCGTTGGGTCGGCGGCTCGTAGGCGGCGCTGTGGCTGCGGGTGCTGGTGGTGGTGCCGTGGCAGCTCTCGCGCCGCCCGGACCTGGCTGTCGGTCACGCCCGGTTTGCGGCGTTGGTGCTGACTGATCCGGTCAACACCCTTTGGTTGAATACGCTCTACACGGAGTCTGCGGCCTTGCTGGGCGCCTACCTGGCGTTGTCGGGCCTGCTTGTCGGCATGGTCACGTCGTCCGATCGACGCCTGTGGGCAGGTCTGATGGCCATCGGCATGCTCGTGCTCGGATTTTCCCGATTGCCGCACCTGTTGCTGCCCTTGGCCATAGCATTGCTGGCCTGGTGGCTGCTTCCGCGCTCACACCGCCGAGCTGCCGGCATCCTCGTGCTGCTGGGCATCGGCATCGCCGGCGCGCAGTCCGCCCGCCCGATCTCGGATGGTGTCAAGGCGATCAATCAAACCAACGTGGTGCTGTTGACCCTGCTGCCGGCAGCGTCGGATCCGGACCGGCTGCTGGCTCGGATGAATCTATCGCACGACTGTGCAGAGCTGGCGCGCTTGAGCCACTACAACGCGCGCGGCCGTGACATCGCCGCCGAGTGTCCCGGTCTTGGCACGATATCGTCGGTTCGCCTGTTGTCGACCGTACTGCGGGAACCGTCACTGGTGGCGCGCCTGATCGCGCGCAGCCTGTATCAAAGCACCGCGTGGCGCATGGCCTACGTCGGAGAGTTGGCTGACCGCGCGAACGCTCGGGTCGAGCCGGGCCGTTGGGGTGCTGGTGCAAGCCTCGCCACCGCCGTCGGCTGGTTGCCCTACACAGGCTATCTCTGGCTGGTGCTCTTGCCGGTTGTCGCCGGACTCGTGACCATCGCTGTGCAGCAGCGCAGTCATGGACAAGACGGCGCGGATCGATCGCCACTGGACGTACTGGCGGTCGCCGCCATGGTGATCATCGTGCTGGTCGCGTCGGTTTCCGTGTTCGGCGATGGTTTCAGTGAACTGCCGCGACATCTGCATCTGGCCATCAATGGCGTTCTGCTTGGCGCTTTTGTCCTGATATGGAAGCTGGCACTGGTGATGGCACGATGCTTCCGGCTTGTTGGCGGCGTTTCGTCGCCGACCCCATCGTGGTCACGGATCGGACTGGCGTCGTTGCTGCCGATCTTGCTGACCGTCCCGCTGGTCACGCTGCTTGCCCGTCAGACGCAGGCGACCGGCGCGGTCGAGATTCCTTACCAGCAAGGCTTTTCCCCGCAGGATCATCGGCTCGTGCGGGGCTGGGTGAAGGATCCCTTCGAGATCGTCCGGGTGGAGGCGATTGTGGGTGGCCTGCGCATTCCCCTGGCCTTGACTCCGACCGACGAACTCGACGGCCACTTCCCGATCGACCATCGTCATCCAGCGGTCACCTTCAGCCTGGCACTGACGGGTGACGAATCGGGGTGGGTCGATTTCGTCGTGACCAACCGTCGGGGCATCGAAACCCTGTTCGATCGCCGCGAACTGCAACCCGCGCGGTAACCCTGGCGCGCGCCACGTCGAGGACGATGGCGGGGATGGCGCGTCCTGATCCGATGCGCCGACCGGATGACCGGATGGCTGAGCTTTCGATGCCCGATATTCCGAATCGCTGTTTGAGCACACCTGTGCAGATCGTGGGTCACCGTTCAAGGTGATTCAGGCGCAGGACCCCCCAATTGCCGATGCTATGCTCGAAGCATCGACACAGCACCGGCGCAACAGGCACCTATGGAAGCTGCGGCATCCTCCAATGACCGGCGCTGGTTCCCGTCCGACGCGGCGTGGTTGGCCATTCCCCGCACAGCCGGACGCCTGTTGCTGCAGCACTGGCCGCAACTGCTGTTCTGGGGAGTGCTGCAATGGTTGCTGTACGGCCTGGCCATGCAGCTGTCGATCGAACTCGCGCGGGCCTCGCTTCTGCTGGCCTATGCCGGTATCGCGCTGCTGGTGGTGACGCAACTGGCATGCGTCATCGCGATGTTCCTCTCATTGCGGCCATCGCTGCCCCTGAGCGGTCAGATGGTACTGGCCACGACGGGTGCCGCAGGCAACGGCGCCAGTGCGCTGGCGTTGGCGCTGCTCCCGTTTGTGGCGTACTACGCGATCTGGGGGCTGCTCGATGGCGTCAGACGCGATTTCCGTCTGGCCTACCTCAACAGTGTCTGGCATACCCATCGGGAGCCGATCGAGAACCTGCTGGCGGTGGAAGGCCTGTGGATCGCGCTGATCATCGCCGTGCTGGTTCGGCATTTCGCCCGCTGGCGGCTGGCGGGCAACGAGGTCAAGCTGCCGCGTGCGCTGGTGGTGGCGGTGTGCGACACCTACTGGATTCTCGTCGGCATGACGGCCATCCGGCTGGGACTCAGCCGGCTCAGCCGTGCGTGGGAGCAGACGGTCGCCCACAACACGGTGGTCGGCTGGTGGGAGAACCCGACACTGTTCGACATCTCGCTGGAGCCGGCCAAACGGCTTGTCGATCCGGCCATCGATTTCGGCTCGACGGCAGTCACGGCCATGCTGCCAGCACTGGTCTGGCTGGCGATCACTGCGCTTGTCTACGGCTTGGACCTACGCAGCAACCAGCGCATCGATCGCACCAATGCCCAACTCAAGCTGGCTGCGCGGCGCTACCGCAACATGCCGTATCTGGTCCGGTCGGTCACGGCCGCGCTGAACTCGGGTTGGGTGCGTCGCATCACGCCGCTGGTGAACAGCATCCGCCTGGTCCTGCGTGCCGGCCTGCCGGCCCTGCTGACACTGTGTATCGGCTGGCAGTTGCTGGCGCTCATCGATTCCTGGGCCTGGCGCATCGCGGTGGAACGCGTCGGGCCGCTGGAGCCCGGTCAGTGGCGGATGCTGGAGCAATGGATCGCCGTTCTGTTCCAGGGAGCGATGGATACGCGCAGCGGTGCGATCACCACGATGCTGCGGATCGTGCTGCTGGCGGCGACCCTGGAGCAGGCCCTTTCGAGACTGAGCTACCTGCGGGCGAAGCAGCGCTGACGGCATCAGTCACCGAAGCGGAGGAATCGCGCGTCGGCCAGCTTCGAAGCGCGGGAGATCACCACTTCCGGATGGAGTTCCTCGGCCGGCAATGACTGCGGAACCAGATAGAACTGACGGAAGCGGTAAGGTTTCCCGGGCTCGATATGGGGCCTTTCCAGATGTTCGAGCTCGGGGATGCCCAGATTCAGCGGCCTGGTCGTGAAGCCGGTCGCCATCTGCTCCTCACCGGGCAGCACGATGGCAAGAGATGACGCTTGCCACCGGCGCCCGGCTGGATCGCTGACATAGGTCGTGGCGCCGATGTAGTCCTCGCTGTTGCCGTGTTCATCGACCTGCATTTCAAACAGCACCGACAACACGTTGGCATCGCTGTGAAACGGATTGACGCCACCCGGCGGTTTCAGGATTCGCCGATCCAGGACCGTCCAGCGCGCGCCCGCGAAGTGTGCGGGCCGGTCGATGGCGAACTCGATCGGCTGATGGGCGTCCAACCTGCCCAGTCGCGCCACTCCCTGCCAGTACGGCACGGCCACGGCGAGTATCAGCAACGGCAGCAAGGCCATCAGATACCAGCGATTGAGTCGCCACCAGGACAGGGATGGCGTTGCTTGCGGTGGCGCGATCTGGTCCGTCATCGGGTCACGACATGGGCAGGCAGGATGTTCGACGTCAGCGACCGGGCGCGCTCATCGTCGATCTCGAGGTCGAACTCCAGGACACTGGTGATCGCGGCACCCAGATCGAACTGCGTGTAGACGAACAGGCGCGAATTCGCCAGTTGATCCGGCGGCAGCTCGAAAAAGAACGCGCCACGCTCGATCAGGCCCGGGGCACCGAAACGGCCAGCGAGACTGGTCGACGTTCGCCCCGGACGATTCGTGTCCGGTGCGTATAGGTGGCCATCCCGGCTCCTGAGCAATGCACCGAACGGTTCCCTGACTCGAAGCGCCTCGATCTCGGTCGGCACGACCAGCCAGACACCGGAGGTGGACAGCGACTCCTGCCCGGCGACGGGTGCCTGGTCAACGATGAGCGTCCGGGCCAGAAAATAGTCCCGGCTGACCTTGACCCGCAAATCGTGCCCCTCGGCGACCTCTCCAAGGGTGCTCTGCTGAAACAGCGGACCGGTACGCTGGTTGTAGTCAAGCTGCGATCGCGCCAGAAGCACGATCACCATGGTCGCCAGCAGGAACTGCACGGTCCGCAGTGTGATTCGGAGCCAGCGGCGATCCGGTCGGGCGACTGGTCCGGGCATGGACGGATCGCGATCGATGTTGTTGGTCATGGGCGAGTGGCCTCCTGCCCTCGCAGGTCCGACACCGGCAGTTGCCAGACCGTGGCAATCGTGCCTGTCGGCAACCTGCTCGCCTCGCCGGTGATGTAGGTCCTCGCATGCCGGCGACCCTGCATCCCCAGCAGAACATTCTCGAATGCGGGGGAACCACGGCGCACGTTGTAGAGGAGATGGATCGTGACCGGCAGAAGCGCCGGACTGCTCATCAAGCGACGACCATCATCTGCGCGCCGCACCTGATTGGTTTCCGTCCACAGCTGCTCCTGATACGCCAGCGCCTCATCACGGTTCGTGGGCGCGACGAAGCGCTTGACCGCCATGTCGCGCTCCACGTTCGAGTACGCATGGGCTGAGCCATCGATCTCGGTGAACTCGGCTTCGATGACCAGCCAGTCTGCGCCGTTGTCGGCGGTGTCAGCCGGCGGGGTCGCGGTGACCCATGCCCGAATTGGGCGAAGCGAGAAACTGCTGTTGTCGGCCAGGGTACCGACAGAGAGCGGGCGTGACTCGGCTGCCGGCGTCTTGCGAAAGCCGCCGAGCAACGCGACCAGTGCGATCACCGCGGCGACCACCAGAAAGCCGATCTGCCACCGTCGGCGGCGGACATGCTGGTCGACTTCAACGTGCTCGGTCATTCCCGCATCGGCTCCTGTTGCCTGTGGGCATTCTTGCGCAATCGGCGGCAAGACATCGTCGAGAGGCGACGCCGTCGACCTGCTGTTGCCGCGCTTCGTCTGCCGGTTCCTGAAGTGATGGCTGCGTTCAACGGCCGCGGCGACCTTGGCCGAGCGGCGGCGGGTGCCGGAGTGCCCGGCATCGATGCCAGCCCCGGACCGAGGTCGCCGGTTGCAGTCCTTGCGGCACTTCCTGATTCGCTTTTCCGCAAGACTGCGGCTCATGGATCGGTGCGCAGGGCGGGTCAGGTCGCCGATGTGGCGGAGTTCCGGGTTTTTCGTCATGCTTTGCTGCTTGGCAGCAGAATCCAGCCCACCATGTCCAGCACCAGCCAGATCCGCCAGCAGTTTCTCGACTTTTTCCGCAGCAAGGGCCACGACATCGTGCCCTCGGCCTCGCTGGTTCCGGCCAACGATCCGACCCTGCTGTTCACCAACTCGGGCATGGTCCAGTTCAAGGACGTGTTCCTGGGTGCCGAGAAGCGCGCTAACCCGCGCGCGGCCGACGTGCAGCGTTGCCTGCGTGCCGGCGGCAAGCACAACGACCTGGATTCGGTCGGTTACACCGCGCGCCATCACACCTTCTTCGAGATGCTGGGCAACTGGTCGTTCGGCGACTACTTCAAGCGCGAAGCCATCGAGTGGGCCTGGGAACTGCTGACCCAGGTCTGGAAGCTGCCGGCCGAGCGCCTGCTGGCCACGGTCTATCACACCGATGACGAGGCCTTCGCGATCTGGCGCGACGTGATCGGCCTGCCCGAGCAACGCATCATCCGCATCGGCGACAACAAGGGTGCGCCGTTCGCTTCCGACAACTTCTGGCAGATGGCCGACACTGGCCCCTGCGGTCCCTGCACCGAAATCTTCTACGACCACGGCCCGTCGCATTTTGGTGGCCCACCGGGCTCGCCGGATGAAGACGGCGACCGCTTCATCGAGATCTGGAACCTGGTGTTCATGCAGTTCGACCGTCAGCCCGACGGCACACTGGAGCCGTTGCCGGCGCCGTGCGTGGATACCGGCATGGGACTGGAGCGCCTCGCCGCCATCCTGCAGGGCGTGCACAGCAACTACGAGATCGACCTGTTCCAGGCACTGATCAAGCATGCCGGCGAACTCACCGGCACAGCCGATCTGGAGAACAAGTCGCTGCGGGTGATCGCCGACCACATCCGCGCCAGTGCCTTCCTGATCGTCGATGGGGTGCTGCCGTCCAACGAAGGCCGCGGCTACGTGCTGCGCCGGATCATCCGACGCGCACTGCGTCATGGCTGGATGCTGGGCACGCGCGAGCCGTTCTTCCACAAGCTGGTGGCGACGCTGGTCGCGCAGATGGGCGCGGCCTATCCGGAACTCGCAACGCGGCAGGTCACCGTTGAGCAGGCCTTGAAGGCCGAGGAAGAGCGCTTCGCGGAAACCCTCGACGCCGGCATGAAGATCTTCGACGACGTCGCCGCGCGCGCGAACGGCGAGATTCCCGGCCAGGACGCCTTCCGCCTGTACGACACCTATGGCTTCCCGGTCGATCTCACCGCCGACATCGCCCGCGAGCGCGGCTTGTCGGTCGACATGGCCGGCTTCGAAACTGCCATGGAACGCCAGCGCGAAACCGCGCGCGCGGCCGGCAAGTTCGGCGGCGGTACGCAGCTGCCAGCCGAACTGGTCGCGCAACTCACACCGACCGTATTCCTCGGCTACGACGAACTGCAGGCGGGTGGTCTGGAAGTGCTGGCGCTGATCCGCGACGGTCGTCCGGTCGATACCATCAACGCCGGTGACGAAGCCATCGTCATTCTCGACAAGACCCCGTTCTACGCCGAATCCGGCGGCCAGGTCGGCGATACCGGCGAACTGGACGAGAAGGGTGTTCGTTTTCTGGTGAACGACACTTTGAAGCTTGCGGGCCAGTTCCACGGTCACGTCGGCAAGCTGCAGGTGGGCACACTCAAGCGCGGTGACCATCTGCTCGGCGCGGTCGACGCGTCGCGTCGCGGTGCCACCATCCTCAATCACACGGCTACGCACCTGCTGCACGCGGCGTTGCGCAGCGTGCTCGGCGATCACGTTCAGCAAAAAGGTTCGCTGGTGGCACCGGACCGGTTGCGCTTCGACTTTTCGCATTTCCAGCCGATGACGCCGGCCGAGCTGCGTCGCGTCGAGGTCATGGTCAACGATCACATCCGCGCCAACCACGCCTCCGACATCCGCCATATGGGCATGCAGGAAGCGCTGGATTTCGGCGCCATGGCGTTGTTCGGCGAGAAATACGGCGAACGCGTGCGCGTGCTCAAACTGGGTGATTTCTCCACCGAGCTGTGCGGCGGCACCCATGTCCAGCGTACCGGTGACATCGGTCTGTTCCGCATCCTGTCCGAAGGCGGTGTCGCCGCTGGCGTACGCCGCATCGAGGCGGTTACCGGCGCCGATGCGCTGAGCCTGAGCGAGCAGCAGCAGGATCGGCTTGATGCGATCGCTGGCTTGGTCGGCGGCCGGCGCGACGAGGTGGTCGACAAGTTGCGCGCGCTGCTGGATCGCCAGCGCCAGAGCGAGAAGGAACTGGAGGCGCTGAAAGCCAAGCTCAACGCCGCTGCCGCCGGCGATCTCGCCAGTCAGGCCGTGGATGTGGGTGGATTGAAGGTGCTGGCTGCGGCGCTGAATGGCATCGACGCCAAGGCGCTGCGCGACAGCGTCGACACGCTCAAGGACAAACTGCGCGACGCAGTGATCATTCTCGCCGCACGCAACGACGGCAAGGTGCAGTTGGTCGCTGGCAGTGCTGGTGCCGCACTGGCCAAGGTCAAGGCCGGCGACCTGCTCGGTCACATCGCCAGGCAGATCGGCGGCAAGGGCGGCGGCCGTCCGGATCTGGCCCAGGGCGGTGGCGACGACGGCCCGGCGCTGGACGCCGCGCTCAAGGCGGTTCCCGACTGGGTACGCGAGCGCGCCGGCTGAACCAGGTCTCGGGCTTGTCCGAGTACCTCGGCGGGTGAGGGACGCCTGTTCCTGATCGTGGCCGCCGTCGCGTTGCCACCCCTGGATACCACCGCTAGTATCTCCGGCGACCGTTGCGACACCCCTGTCGCTTCCATCGCGGCAAGGCCACCGTCACGCCGATCGCGAAACCAGTCGACCGCGGACGTCCAGGATGGACGTCCGGACGTGCCGGGCATCATGGAGGGTTCAAGGCATGCTGATACTTACACGCCGGGTCGGCGAGACCCTGATGATCGGCGATTCGATCAACGTCACCGTGCTTGGCGTGAAGGGCAACCAGATACGCCTGGGCATCACCGCGCCGCGCGACGTCACCGTGCACCGCGAAGAAGTCTTTCAGCGCAGCCACGGTGATACCGCCGAAGGCAAGCCCGCGCAGCCAGGCAAGTCCACCGGCGACGCCGCTGACTGAATCCGACGGCTTTGACCGCGCCACCCCCGGCCCGGTATCCTTTGCGGCCGCCGTGGCCGGACACAGCCACCGCCTGAACCCGGAGAGTTGCCCGAGAGGCCGAAGGGGCTCCCCTGCTAAGGGAGTATGGGGGTAAAACTCCATCGAGGGTTCGAATCCCTCACTCTCCGCCAGACACAAAAATGGCCCCGAAAGGGGCCATTTTTGTGTCTGGCGGAGAGTGGTGGTGGACGAGCCCTAGGGGTTCGACGCGAAGGCAGGATGCCGTAGCGGACGGCGCAGCCACCCCGCAGGGGCGCGGTCCATGGATGGACCGCGTTCATCCCTCACTCTTCGCCACGCCGCGAGTCCTCAGCGAGACCGTTCTGGTGTCTGGCGGAGAGTGGTGGTGGACGAGCCCTAGGGGTTCGACGGATGGGCAGCACGCCCATCCGTGCGGCACAGCCGTCCGCAGGACGCGGTCCACGGATGGACCGCGCACAAACTCAGTACTCGCCATGCCGTAGCCCCGCCGTGTGGTCGCTGTCTTACCGGGCCAGTGATGATGCCGGCCAAGGCGCGGATTCACGCGACAAACAGACGCGCGCCCGCAGAGTTGGGCCGGACGCTCTCCCTCCTGCGAAAGAGCATGTGACATGTGCCAGTCTCGACGCCTTGTTGAGGGAAATCCCCCATTGCCGCTCACATACGACGGCGTAGACTCCGGCCAAACCACCCAAACCACGGAACCTGCCATGACCAATCCGCCGTCCGACGACAAGCGCCCCCAGCCCGATCCGGCCGAGGACAACGCCTTCTTTCCCTCGCCGTATTCGCTGAGCCAGTTCACCTCCTCGAAATCCGACCTCAGCGGTGCGGACTATCCCGATCCCTATCGCGGCAAGCGCGGGAAGATCCTGCTGATTGGCGCCGACGAGCGCTATCTGCTCACCGACAACGGCACGCAGTTCTCGACCGGCAATCACCCGATGGAGACGCTGCTGCCCATGTATCACCTGGACCGCGCCGGTTTCGAGTTCGAGGTGGCGACAGTGTCCGGCTATCCGGTGAAGTTCGAATACTGGGCTATGCCGTCTGAAGATGAGGAGGTGAAGGGTTTGTTCGCGAAGTATCGCGAGCGCTTCCTGAAGCCGCTCAAGCTCTCCGATGTGCTGGACAGAGGGTTGGATGAGGCCGACTACCTGGCCGTGTTCGTCCCCGGCGGTCATGGTGCGCTGATCGGCTTGCCGAAAAGCCGCGATGTTGGCGCGGTGCTGGAATGGGCGTCCGCGCGTGACCGCTTCGTCATCTCGTTGTGTCATGGGCCGGCCGCGTTTCTGGCGGTCGGCGACAGCAACATCTATCGGGGCTACCGCATCTGCGCCTTTCCCGATGCACTCGATGCCAAGACCCCGGACATCGGCTACATGCCCGGCCACCTCACCTGGAAGTTCGGTGAGGAGCTGAAGGCGATCGGCTTCGAGATCGTCAATGACGACATCTCCGGCGCCGTGTTGCAGGATCGCAAACTGCTGACCGGCGACAGCCCGCTGGCCGGCAACGCGCTGGGCAAGCTGGCCGCGCAGGCCCTGCTGAAGGAAGTGTCCGGCGGACGATGAGCGATCTGGCGCAGGCGGCATTGCGTACGGCGCTGATGATCGAGGCCGGTGACGGCCTGCCGGTCATCCAGAACGCCGTGCGCACGCTGGCCGGCCCACTGGGTTACGACCGCTTCCTGCTTTTCTCGGCGTCGACTTCGCACGAGGATCGGATCGAGCGCGTCTACTGGGTGGAAGGCGACTGGTTCGCCGATGGCGGACGCGCCGACGCCGATACCTATGTTCGGCGCTGCCCGGTGACACGGCATGCGCTCGACGCCCGCGAGCCGTTCTTCTGGAGCAAGGTCGACGCGCCCGATGGCGAGCGCTATCGGGTGGTGCGCAGCCCGCGTGGCGCCGGCGTCCACGGCCTGCAGATTCCGGTGTTCGGGCCGCTGGGTCTGGAAGGTGCGATGAGTCTGGGCGGCCAGCGCATCGATGCCTCGGCGTCGGTCCGGCTGGCTTTGACGCTGGTGGCGACCACCGCCTTCCACGCGGCACGGCGACTGCTGGAAGCGCCAGCGTCGAAGCCGGGCCGTTTGTCCGAGCGCGAGCGGGAAGTGCTGGGCTGGACCGCTTCGGGTCGGCGCCAGGCCGAGATCGCCGCCACGCTGGGGCTTTCCGAGCGCACGGTCGAGAACCATCTGCGCCGGATCCGGCAGCGTCTGGGTGTGGCGACCACACCGCAGGCCATCCGCATCGCCATCGGCAACGGCGACATCGCCGGCTGAGTGTCGCGCGGGAAACGATCGTGCCGGAGCGAAAACACTCGGTATCGTGGCTTACAGAACAACCACGCATCGGTCGGACAACAACCACAGGAGCAGGCACATGGGCAAGCGGATTCTGGTCACGGGCGCGGCGAGCGGGTTCGGTCGCGGGGTTGCCTGGGGTCTGGCGCAGGCCGGTCATGACGTGATCGCTGGCTGCCAGATCTGGCCGCAGGTGTGGGAACTGCGCAGCGCCGCCAAGGCCGAAGGCCTGGCCATGCAGGTGATCAAGCTCGACGTGCTCAATGCCATCGACCGCGAGCATGCGCTGGCTCACGATATCGACGTGCTGTTCAACAATGCCGGGATCATGGAGTCCGGGCCGATGGTCGAGATTCCGATGGCGGTGTTCCGCTCGGTGTTCGAGACCAATGTCTTCGCCGCGCTGGAGCTGGCGCAGGGTTTCGCCCGCGCCATGGTCAAGCGCGGCACCGGTCGCATCGTCTGGACCTCGTCCGTGGCTGGCCTGGTGAAGGTGCCGTTCGATGGCGCCTATGCCGCCTCCAAGCACGCGGTCGAGGGCATCTGCTCGGCCATGCACGAGGAACTCAAGCCCTACGGCGTCGAGGTGGTGACGGTGAATCCGGGTGCCTTTCGCACCGGCTTCAACGACACCGGCATGGAAAGCATGGATCAGTGGTGGAGCCAGGGCGAGCGGATCGTCGAACACTGGCCGGTGCGGGAGTTGAACCGGCAGCACGATCCAGCGGAGATGATCCAGGCCATCATCGAGGTGATCGTGGCCGAGCAGCCGCCGTACCGCACCGTTCGACCGGCCAGCGGCGAGGAGATGGTCCGTCGCGAGCAGGCCGAGATCTGGGCGCGGATGGCCTGACGCGGCCGGTACGACTCCACGGCGCCGGAACGAGCCTGGTTGGCGTGAGGCTCCCCCAGGGCTGCACATCACGCATGAGTGCAGCGATTGTCATCTCAAGTTCGCTGTTCGCACCGGCATTGCGCGGATGATTTCGCCGGGATGCCGTGGCGCGACGGTGCGGCCTGCGCACGGACGTTTGAAAACGGCAATGGCAAAACGGTAGTCTGCGGACAGACCGGCAATGTCCGACGCCGGCCTTCGGAACCGGCATGGCCATTCACGCGGCGATTCACCACCTTACCCACTACCGCTACGACCGGCCGGTACGACTGAATCCGCAGGTGATCCGGCTCAAGCCGGCACCGCATTCCCGCACACCGGTGCTCAGCCACTCGCTGAAAGTCTCGCCGGCCAACCACTTCGTCAACCTGCAGCAGGACCCCTACGGCAACTTTCTGGCCCGGTTCGTGTTTCCCGATCCGGTGACCGAGTTGAAGATCGAGGTCGATCTGGTTGCCGACATGACCGTCTACAAC
>JAMHVM010000036.1:0-2110 GCA_035911475.1 Lysobacterales bacterium
CCCGGCCGGCGACGAGATTTATACCGACAAATACGGCCGCGTGAAGGTCCAGTTCCACTGGGACCGCTACGGCAAGAAGGACCAGAACAGTTCCTGCTGGATTCGCGTCTCCCACCCGTGGGCCGGCCAGAACTGGGGCATGATCGCCATCCCGCGCATCGGCCAGGAGGTCATCGTCGAATTCCTCGAAGGCGACCCGGATCGCCCGATCATCACCGGCCGCGTCTACAACGCCGACCAGATGCCGCCCTACGCGCTGCCGGCCAACATGACCCAGACTGGCATCAAGACCCGCTCGACCAAGGGCGGCGGCGTGGCCAACTTCAACGAGATCCGCTTCGAGGACAAGAAGGGCGCCGAGCAGCTCTACATCCACGCTGAGAAAAACCAGGACATCGTGGTCGAGAACGACGAGACAACCAATGTCGGACACGATAGGACGGAGACCGTTGGGCATGACGAGACGATCACCATCCACAACGACCGGACCGAGACGGTGGACGGTAACGAGACGGTGTCGATCAAGAAGAACCGGACCCATTCGGTCGACGGCAACGAAACGGTCTCCGTCACCGGAAACCGCAGCGAGAGCGTGCAGGGCAACGAATCGGTGGATGTCACCGGCAAGCTCGACCACTCGATCACCGGCGCCGCCAGCTACACTTCGCCAACCTCCATCACGCTGACAGTGGGCGGATCCACCGTCGAGATCAAGCCCACTGGTATCACCCTCAGCTTTGGTGCCTCATCGGTCAAGATCGACGCGATGGGGATTGCCCAGATGGGGCCGAAGATTTCGCTCAACGGCTGAGGCGGCAATGGCGCTCAACCCGGTAGAGCATCGGCTGGCATACATCTGCGGCGACTGGCTAGCGTTTCGCGACGATCCGCGCCGGCGCCTGCTGGTGTGGCAGGTGCCGGACAACGCGCGCCGGGTGGTGGCGGCGTTCTTCGAGAGCCAGAAGCATGAAACCGACTACACCTCGGGCGACCTGTTCATTCTCTTCGACCAGCCTTTCCTGCACGCTATCCAGTATTCCCGCGCGCTCAAGGCGGCTTTCGCCGGTCAGTACGCCGCCAGCCGCGAGGATCTGCTGCGCCAGGGGGAAGCCGCCGACTGGATGTTCGCCCCCGCCTCGCAGCCGGATTCGCCCGAAGGCTTTGTGGCGGCGCTGCGCAGCTTCGGGTCGAAGTACGCGGGGCGCATCGGCACGCTGGCAGTGGTACTGCTCCCCGAAACCGGGGCCGACAGCGAAGGCTTCGGGCGCTGGCTGCAGCGGGCACTCGATTCGGAACTGCCCCAGCGCTTGCGCGTCGTCACCCTCGATTCCGCCGACAGCCCGGCCCTTTGCGGCCTGAACGACATCCACGATCCGCGCATCGCCTGCCGGCCGCTGGTGCTCGACAGCTTCAACCTCGCCCAGGAAACCTTTGCCCAGGAACCTACGGTCGGCCCCGCCGGCGTCTTCCGCAATCAGCTGATGGGCCTGGTTGCGCTGGCCGAAAAGGGCAGCGCCGAGCAGGTCAAGGCCAAGGCGCTCGATGCTCTCGCCTTCGTCCAGAAGCACAAATGGAAAGACCAGGAGATCGTCGTCCGCCTGCTGGTGGCCGGGGCCTTGCTCAAGGAATCGCGTCACGCCGAGGCTGTGGCGGTGTACCAGGCCAGCCGCCAGGTGGCCGAACAGGCGCTGGCCGCCGCGCATCCGGCCGGCCACAAACTGATCCTGCAAACGTGGTTCGGCCAGGCCGGCGCCCACCTTGCCGCAGGGCAGATCGACGCCGCCGCCGACTGCTACCGCCACGCTGCCGCTACCGCCGAGGCCGACCGCAACCTTATCCTCACCCTCGAAGCCCACCGCATGGAGGCCTTCTGCCGTGCGCGGGATGGCGACCGCGAGGGTGCGATAGTCTGCGCGCAGCGGGCGCTCGGCTGCGGCGCGCTGCTCAAGCCCGAATCCCGTGGCATGACGAGCCTGCCGCTGGCGGCGATCGATCTGCTGCGCGTTGTCGATCCAGAGCGCACGGCCCAGGTCGAACAGCTCAAGAAGGTGTTCGACGAGCGCCTTGCGGCCATCGAAGCCGAGGCCGAAACCCGCGCCGCCGACGCCGG
>JAMHVM010000037.1:0-30981 GCA_035911475.1 Lysobacterales bacterium
TCGCGGGTGGTCACGGTCTGGACGGGACCAACACCATCACCCGTGCCCGGCCGGCGTTTTTTTCCGGTTTTCAGGTAGCGCCGGTAGCTGACCGCCGAGCAGGCCCTGCAGTGCTCAGGCCTCGCGCATGTTTTCGGCCAGCCAGTCGCGGGCACCGTTCCACTCGCGCTGCACGGTGCGCACGGACACTTCCAGCGCCTGTGCGGTTTCGTCTTCGGTGAGGCCCCCGAAGAAGCGGCATTCGACCACGCGGGCAGCCCGCGGGTTTTCCTTGGCCAGCGCCGACAGCGCTTCGTCCAGACGCACCCACTGGTCGGCCTGGACCATTTCCGCGGGACTGATGTCGTCCAGCGCGCGGCCGTCAAAGCGTTCGCGCGTGCGGATCCGGCGCCGCGCGTAGTCGCACAGGATCTGGCGCATGGCGCGCGCGGCCAGATTGAGGAAGTGCGCGCGGGTACCGACGTGGCTGGCGGCCGGGCCGATCAGGCGCAGATACGACTCGTGGACCAGGCTGGTGGTGTCCAGGGTGCCGCCGCGAGAGAGTCCGGCCAGTTGCCGCTTGGCGATCCGGCGCAGTTCGCTGTAGATCATGCGGAACATGACTTCGTGCGCGGACGAATCGCCTTGTCGCGAACGTTCGATCAGAACGGTGAACTCGCCAGCCTGCATGTCTGCTCCCCTCCTCCACCCGATCCCGCGCCAGGCCCGGCGGCGGTGATTCGCGGCGACGCGGCGGCGGCCGCGTGCGCCAATACCGGCACGCGCGATCCGTTGGCGTAGACCTTGATGGCGGTCTCGTCGTCATGACGCGTGCGGCGAATGCCGCAAGCATCGGCGAAGTCGGCGCCGACGGCAATACGCCATCGGTCATGGCTGGCTTTGATCGCTGCATGCTGTCCGAAGGCTTCGGGTGCACGGCGGCACATGCGGCGATATCGATGAGGCCATCTGCCTCGGGGGCGTAAGCCCGCAGCCTTCGTTCGGCAGGACTCGCGCGGCAGCGGGCGCATGAACGCAACATCGCGTTAGCGCGTGCAGGGTCTGGGCTGCATGGCCTTGTCGAGCCGGCCTTGGCCGGCTGGCAGGCGTCGCGTGGTTGTTGCTGTGTTCAAGCGGGGCAAGCCCCGCTCTACCGGCCGCGTAGATGACGATCCACGCGCCGATCCGGTGCCTGCGCTCAGCTGCGTGCGCGCAGCTCCGCATGCACGGCATCGGCATCAGGCTCGACGCCATGCCAGAGCCGGAAGGCCACCGCTGCCTGGTCGACCAGCATGCCCAGGCCATCGAGCACGGCACCGGCGCCGGCAGCTTTGGCCCAGCCCAGGAAGCTGCTGGCGGCGGCGCCGTAGTTGAGGTCGTAGGCGATGGCGCGCGGCGCCAGCAGGCCCATCGGCAGATCCAGCGACTGGCCGTGATGACCGGCGGAGGTGCCGTTGACCACCAGATCGAAGACCCCGCTGTCGTCGAGATCGGCCCAGTCCAGGGTGTGCACGTGCTCGGGCTCGCCAATGCGCAAGGCCAGCGCTTCGGCCGCATCCAGCCGGCGTGCGGCAATCACGATCTCGCCGGCACCGGCATCGAACAGCGCCGGCAGCACGCCGGCGATCGCGCCACCGGCACCGAGCAGCAACACGCGCCGCTCGCGCACGTCGTGGCGATGCCGCCGGCACAGGTCGTTGATGAAGCCGTCGCCGTCGGTGTTGTCGCCGCGGAAGCCGCCATCGGCCAGACGGGTCAGCGTGTTCACGGCGCCGGAGCGCAAGGCGCTGGGCCCCAGCTCGCGGCACAGGCGCAGGGCATCGGCCTTCAGCGGCACGGTGACGTTGCCACCGGCACCGCCCTGACGGCCGAACTCGCGCAGGCGGCCGGCGAAGCCGTCGCGATCGACCGGGATCGCCGAGTACTGCATGGCTACGCCGGTCTGCCGCGCGAAGGCGGCATGGATGTGCGGCGACAGCGACTGCTCGACCGGATTGCCGAACACGGCGAACTGCCGCACCTGGCCGACCACTGCTATGCCATCGTCCTGAAGCTCGGGGCGTTCGTGTTCTTTCATCACGGTCACGTCCTCCTCATGAGTCGCGTAGCCATTGCGCGGCCGCCAGCGCGTAGTAGGTCAGGATGGCATCGGCGCCGGCTCGCTTGATCGAGGTCAGCGCCTCCAACGCACAGCCGCGCTCGTCCAGCCAGCCGTTGCCGGCGGCGGCCTTGAGCATGGCGTACTCGCCACTGACCTGATAGACGAAGGTGGGCACGCCGTAGCGGTCCTTCACCCGGCGCACGATGTCCAGGTACGGCAAGCCTGGCTTGACCATGACCATGTCGGCGCCCTCTTCCAGATCCAGGCCGACTTCGCGCAAGGCTTCATCGCTGTTGGCCGGGTCCATCTGGTAGGTGGTCTTGTTGCCCTTGCCGAGACTGGCCGCAGAGCCGACCGCATCGCGGAACGGGCCGTAGAAGCTGGAGGCGTACTTGGCCGAATAGGCCAGGATGCGCGTGTGGATGAAGCCTTCGGTTTCCAGCGCGCTGCGGATGGCGCCGATGCGGCCATCCATCATGTCGCTGGGCGCGACCACGTCGGCACCAGCGCGGGCGTGCGACAGCGCCTGCTGCACCAGCGCCTGCACGGTCTCATCGTTGAGCACGTAGCCGCTGTCGTCGATCAGGCCGTCCTGGCCGTGCGTGGTGTAGGGATCGAGCGCGACGTCGGTGATCACGCCCAGTTCCGGGAAGCGCGCCTTCAGCGCCCGTATCGCGCGCTGGCACAGGCCGTCGTCCTGCCAGGCTGCGCTGGCATCGGCTGACTTGGCCTCGGGCCGGGTCACCGGAAACAGGGCCAGCGCCGGCACGCCCAGCGACTGCGCCTGTTCGGCGATACCCAGCAGGCTGTCGATGTCCAGGCGTTCGACGCCGGGCATGGACGGCACCGAGGCAGCGCCGGTCTCCTCGTGCACGAACACCGGCAGGATCAGGTCGTCGGCGGTCAGGCGCGTCTCGCGCATCAGCCGGCGGGAGAAATCGTCGCGGCGCATGCGCCGCAGGCGGGTGGCGGGATAGCTCATGGCGGCATTATCGCCCCTGCCGGCGCGGTCGGTCGAAACCCGATGCCACTGCACGCGGGCGCGGCCCGGCGTGGCGACGGCTTGGCGACGGCTCGCGACTGGCGCAGGCCTTAGAATCCACCCATGCGCATCATCAAGACCTTCAGCATCGAAGCCGCCCACCGCCTGCCCAACGTGCCCGAAGGGCACAAGTGCGCGCGCCTGCATGGGCACAGTTTCCGCATCGAGATCCATGTCGAAGGCCCGGTCGATCCGCACACCGGCTGGGTGATGGACTTTGCCGACATCAAGCTGGCCTTCAAGCCGCTGTTCGAGCGGCTGGATCATCACTACCTCAACGACATCGACGGGCTGGACAATCCGACCAGCGAGAACCTGGCGATCTGGATCTGGCAGCAGCTCAAGCCGGTCCTGCCGCTGCTGGCGACCGTGGTGGTGCACGAGACCTGCACCGCAGCCAGCCATTACGACGGCGGCTGACGTTCGCCGACCAGACCGGCTCGGCCAACCCGGCGCTGCTGCGATTGCACATGGCACGACTGTCGGCGTTTGTTAATTAAAATTAAACGGTTAGGGCGCCTGTGGCGATCCCGTCGAAAATCGATGTTGCATTGCAACAAAAGCCTTGCTAGGATGCCTCCACGTTGTCCCAAACCCCCTTTCAAGAGGATCCTGTCATGTCGTTCGAACAGCTCAACACCCAGTGGATCAACCTGAGCAAGCGCTTCGCCGATACCGCCATCCGTGCGCACGGTCTGGCTGTCGAAGGCTTCGAGAAGACCCTGAACCTGAACCTGAAGACCATCGAGAACCGCGTTGAAGCGACCGTCGGTTTCGTCACCGAAGCCACCGCTGCCCGCGATTTCGAAGCCGTCAAGACCCTGTGGCCGAAGGGCCTGAACCTGGCCAAGGAATCGGCCGAGATCCTGGCCGCCGTCGGTCAGGAAGTGGTCGCCCTGTCGCTGAAGACCGGCGAGTCCATCGGCGCCCTGTACGCCAATGACGTCGAAGTCGCTTCCAGCGCCTTCGAAAGCCAGGTCAAGAGCGTCGGCGCCAAGGTCCGCAAGGCCGCTCGTTGATCTTCAACGGATAGCGCAGCCGGGTTTATCGGCTGCCCTCCGACCAAGGACACTGCACTCCGGGCTCCCCTCCCTGCCCCGCAGTGTCCGAACTGACCGGCGCGAAAGCGCCGGTTTTTTTTCGCCCGCGATTCGCCGGCTGCCTGAGACCGCGATGGCTGCCACACACGACCGCCAGCGATAGGCGCCGTGAGCGGTCACTGCAGCGCATTCATCTGGCGGCTCCCGGGCTGGTGCACTAGACTCCACGGCCCTGCAGCACACCACGCGCCCGTAGCTCAGCCGGATAGAGTAGTGGCTTCCGAAGCCATTGGTCGGGGGTTCGAATCCCTCCGGGCGCGCCAGATTTCGCGGTAACGGATCGGCGCCGGAACCGCGCATGCGGCGGTTGGAAGCCTTGCTCGCCAAGGCGCGTAGAACGACCGCTGGGCGACGGCTCGGCCTGGATCATTGCCGTGATCGGCTCGGGCCAACGTCGATGTCCAGGTTGGCGGCGCCTTGCCCTTCTTGCCGTGCATGTTTCGGCCGGCCATGTCGAACCAGCGGCACTGCTAGACCATCGCCGTCGCGAAACCCTGCGCCCGACGCTGCTGCTGGATCATGACCAGCGGGCCTCTCCCTGACCCGGCAGCCGCTGCGATTTCTTCGCGCGCGCGATCGCCACATCGGTTCGCCGCGGGCCTCATCAATCCATGAGCTGTTTTACGGAAGAGCGTTTGCTCACGTCCGATCTGACTCTTGCGGGATCGGACGCCAGACCACGACGGGATTCGGCACCGGAGTTTCGGCGTGGCCACTTGATCTCCTCTCGAGAAAGAGGGTTAATGTGGATGTGTTCCTTTTACCGATTGACCGGCGGCATGGCTGCCAGGAAGCGAGCCGAGAACGTGCTACCGCCGACAGCGCTGACCGCGCAGATGAAGCGCTTGAACCGTCAACCCGGAGAGCAGGTCCGAACGCTATCGGAAGCGCTTCGAAGACTGCTGCCATCGTCTTGTTTGAAGGCGTCCGCGAACGCACCTGTGTCCATGCTGCTGGCCGCATCCATGGCGGAACGATGCCGACCGATGGCGTTGAGCGGTGACTGGAAACAGTGAGCGACCATGCAGGAGCCATCGTGCTGATTGATGCCGCCGACACGTTGCAAGAGTGTCGGATCAGCAAGGTCGACGGCGATCCGCGTGGTCTGCGGACGCCGCGCGAGAATGCGGCGATCGACGGACTCGGCCGTGTTCCGGCTGGCCGTATGCTGCGGACCGGCGGCATTGTCCGAAACCATGCGCAGGCGTTGCGAAGACCTAGGGTTTTCCGTGCCCTCGCCACCACCCGGCCGTCGATGGCGAAGCGTGCCGGGCAGGCCTATCATGACGATTCGGCCATGGCGTTCACAACCGGAACCACCCCAGAAAGGGGGGTGCGGACAAGGACAGCCACGGTGGCAGGCATTCTCGCTGCCCGTCCCATGCGGGTGGCGGGAGACGCCGATTCGACGGCCAGGGACCCGGCCAGGGCGACCGGAAAGGCGTCGCTCCAGGAGGGTGCCCCGGCGAGTATTCTGAAGGCAAGCGGGCGCGTGTGTTGCGCTGCGAGGAGATAGCCCACATGTCACACGACACGTTCGAGTTCATCGTGATCGGCAGCGGCGCCGGCGGTGGACCGGTCGCTGCCAATCTTGCCAGGGCGGGTCGGCGGGTACTTCTGCTGGAGGCTGGTGGCGATGGTGACGCTGAGCGCTCGCGCTTCAGCCTGAACGTCCCCGACGCCAGTCCGCGTCTGGATCCCGAGCTGGGCTGGATCTACTGGATCAACAGCCGTGCGCGCCAGGCCGATCGCGAGCAGCAACACTTCTACGTGCCTGGCAAGGGCCTGTACTACCCGCGTGGCACCTCGCTTGGCGGATCAACCAACGTCAACGCGATGATCACGCTCTACCCCGACAACAGTGACTGGGATGAGATCGCGGCACTGACGGGAGATTCCTCGTGGGAGGCCTCGGAGATGCGCACGCATTTCCAGAGACTCGAGCAGGCCCGGTACGTCAAGCCCGAGCCGGGCAATCCGGAGCGACACGGATTCGATGGCTGGCTTCCGCTCGAAACGGTAGGCATGCGGCGCAATCTTTTCAAGGATCCCCGGCTGACCGAGTACGTGGCCTCTCGCGTCGGCAGCCTGGCCAACGGCGATTACCTGAGACAAGCCGCTGCCAACGGTGACGAGTTCCGTGTCGACCCCAATGCGTGGAGTTTTGTCTCCGCGCGGAAGACGGGGGTAATCGATCCGCCGCGCAGTTCCGACAACGGCGCACGCAGCGGAACACGGCACTACCTGCTTCGAACCGCTGCCGAGTTTCCGGAAAATCTCACGATCCGCACCAATTGTCTCGCCACGAAACTGATCTTCGATGAGGCACAGCCGACCCGCGTGATCGGCGTGGAATATCTGGAGGGGCCGCATCTTTACGGCGCCTCGTGGCTGGCGGAAGAGTTTGCCAGCCAACAGGGCGTTCGACGCGAGTCACTGGCAACGCGCGAAGTCATTCTCTCGGCAGGTGCGTTCAACAGCCCGCAGCTCCTGATGCTGTCAGGCATCGGACCCGAAGCCGAACTCAGCAAGCACGGCATTCCCGTGCGTGTCAGGCGCGAAGGTGTCGGCCGGAATCTGCAGGATCGACTTGAGGCCGGTGTGGTGTGCAAGCTGCCTTTCCAACCCAACCTCTACGAGAACTGTACGTTTGGTGAGCCCGGTGATCCCGGCATGGC
Source organism: Lysobacterales bacterium (assembly GCA_035911475.1). Taxonomy (GTDB): domain Bacteria; phylum Pseudomonadota; class Gammaproteobacteria; order Xanthomonadales; family UBA2363; genus Pseudofulvimonas. Next base: position 6,901 of record JAMHVM010000037.1, read on the forward strand.
GGAGTTCGATACGGGTTCGCCAGACGGTGCCTATCGATCCCGATTGTCTCGTCAGCTGTACATCACCGAGCGATCCGACCCCCAGCGGGACATTCCGAATCTCTCGATCATCGGTCTTGTCAGCGGCTTCCGCGCCTACTGCCATCCGTCGCGGGTTCAACCGTCGGGCAACGATGAGTTCACCTGGTTCACGATCACTGGCCACGGCCGCAATACTGGCGGCACGGTGGATCTCGCCTCTACCAACCCCCGCGACACGCCCGAGATCAACTTCAACAATTTCGAGGACGGCAGCGACAGCGCCAACGAAGATCTCGAAGCGCTTCTTGGCGGCGTGAAACTGGCGCGGCGCATTGCTGCCGGTGGCGCGGACGGCCCCGCGGAAGGGGAGATCAGTCCGGGACCCGCGTACCAATCCGACGACGAGCTCCGGCAGTTCCTCAAGAACGAAGCCTGGGGACACCATGCCTCCTGTACCAATCGGATGGGCCCTGCCAACGATCCGATGGCGGTCGTCGACAGTCGCTTCCGCGTGCATGGCGTGCAGGGACTGCGCATCGTCGATGCTTCCATCTTCCCGCGCACACCGGGCCTTTACATCGTGTTGCCGATCTTCATGGCTGCGGAGAAGGCGAGCCTGGACATTCTTGCCAGTGAAGACAACGACCGTGATCGTTCCCCCGCCTAGCCGGGGACCGTTCGCTCGCGATCACCGCATAAAAAGTCGAAACCGGCGCACGGCGCAACGGCTTCCTCGATTGATCGGAGCATGCTTTCCGATCAACCAGTGCCATGCTTTCCGACACCGTTCGACGGACACGCACATTCATGGCTGACCAACTTCCAAATGCAGACGCGGTCAACGCTGACCGCACCGGGCACCCGTCTCCCGCGATCATCGTCGACGGCGTGATCCCGGCGTCCGCGTTCGACAACCGTTTCGTGCGCGAGCTGCCGGGTGATCCGGTGTCCGATCGCCGTCCGCGCCAGGTCACCGGTGCCGCCTGGTCGTCAGTGTCGCCGACGCCGGTACCAGCGCCGCGCCTGCTGTCGTGGTCGCCGGAAGCGGCGGCATTGCTGGATCTGGATGCCGACGCGATGACCTCGCCGGCGATGGCGTCGGTGCTGGGCGGCAATGCGCTGTACGAGGGCATGTCACCCTACGCCGGCAATTACGGCGGTCACCAGTTCGGCTACTGGGCCGGGCAGCTCGGGGACGGTCGCGCGATCAATCTCGGCGAAGTCGTCAACCGACGCGGCAAGCGCTGGGAGATGCAGCTCAAGGGCGCCGGCCTGACGCCGTACTCGCGCCATGCCGACGGTCGCGCGGTGCTGCGCTCCTCGGTGCGCGAGTTCCTGTGCAGCGAAGCCATGCATCACCTCGGCGTGCCGACCACGCGTGCGCTGAGCCTGGTCGGCACCGGCGATGACATCGTGCGTGACATGTTCTACGACGGCCACCCGCGCGCCGAACCGGGCGCGATCGTGTGCCGGCTGGCGCCCTCGTTCATCCGGCTGGGTCACTTCGAGTTGCCGTCGGCGCGCGGCGAACATGATCTGCTGGAGCGGCTGATCGAGTTCACCATCGATCGCGACTTTCCGGAACTCACCGGCGACCGCGAGACGCGGCGCGGTGACTGGTTCATGCAGGTGTGCGAACGCACCGGCGTGTTGATCGCGCACTGGCAGCGGGTCGGTTTCGTGCATGGGGTGATGAACACCGACAACCTGTCCATCCTGGGGCTGACCATCGACTACGGCCCTTACGGCTGGCTGGACAACTTCGATCCGGACTGGACGCCCAACACCACCGACGCCGAGCGCGGCCGCTACCGCTTCGGCCAGCAGCCGGCGGTCGCCTACTGGAACCTGAGCCGGCTGGCCGGCGCGCTGGCGCCGGTGTTCAGCGACCACGATGTGCTGCGGGCAGGGTTGGCGCGCTATCAGCAGGCCTTCACCGACGCCGATCAGGCGTTTTCGGCCACCAAACTCGGGCTGTTGCAGTTTGGCCCCGAGGAACAGGCGCTGTGGCAGGACGGGCTGGCGCTGATGACCCGCGCCGAGATCGACATGACGCTGTGGTTCCGCGGCCTGGCCGACATCGACCCGGCGGCCCCCTCGCTGGCGCCGCTGGAACACGCGTTCTACGACCCGGCAGCAAGAGCACGCTTCGACGCCGAGCTGCGTGACTGGCTGATCCGCTACGGCAGTCGCCTCGCCAGGCAGGACGAACCGGCCGAACGACGCCGCGCGCGCATGCAGGCGGTGAATCCGCGCTACGTGTTGCGCAACTATCTGTCGCAACAGGCGATCGACCGCGCCGAGCAGGGCGATCCCAGCGGCATCGACGAACTGCTGGCGGTGATGCGACGGCCCTACGACGAGCAGCCAGGCAACGCACGGTTCGCACAGAAGCGACCGGACTGGGCCCGCCAGCGGGCAGGCTGCTCGCAGCTTTCATGCAGTTCCTGATCGGCGGTCCGTAGCCACCTGCCACTGTCGCGGGATGGCAAAACGCGCGGCGCTGCTATACTCGCGGCCTTTACGGTTGCCGACGCCGAGTTTTGCCGTGAATCCATATGACGCCGCGTTCCTGAAGAAGTTTTCCAGCCTCATTGCTGGCTTCGTCGTGCTCACCCTGGTGCTGATCTTTCTGGCCGCCGGTATCTACAACCGTGCCCGCGGCGATACGCCGCCGCCGGAGCAGGTGGCCGCCACCAATGCCCGCATCGCGCCGGTCGGTGGTGTCTATGCCGGCGAATCCGGCCAGATGGCCAAGGCCGCCGCTGCGGCTGCCGCCGCTGCCGCTGCCCAGGCGCAGGTTGCCTACGACGGCACGCTGGACGGTTCGGTCATCTACGACAAGCTCTGCAAGACCTGCCACGCCACCGGCGCCGGCGGGGCGCCGATGCTGACCCACGCCGCCTGGGATGGCCGGGTCGCGCAAGGCTTCGACACCTTGGTGCGGCACTCCATCGACGGCTTCACCGGCAGCGCCGGCATCATGCCGCCGCGCGGCGGCAACCCGTCGCTGTCCGACGAGCAGATCGAAGCGACCGTGCGCTGGATGGTCGACAGCCTGAACTGATGAATCCGCGCATGACCGTCTTCCCGCAACGCCGCCTTCTGGCGGCGTTGTCGTTTCTCGGCGCCGGATTGTTGCTGTCCGGTTGCAGTTTCGATACCGGCCAGGCCTCACCGCAGGCGGCGACAGCGGGTGCCGGTGCGGCGACATCACTGGTCTGCGGCGCCCCGTCGTTCGCCATCGCCAGCCTGCCCCGGCAAGCCCGCGAGCAGGCACCGGCCGGTTCCATCGAGCTGGAAGGCGTGGTCGAAGGCGACTTCCAGGGCGGCCTGCGCGGCCTGTTCCTGGTCACCCCGCGTGGTGAAGACGACGCCGATCCGAACACCGCCGAAGGCGCCTTCGTGGCGCTGGACAAGGATCGCTTCGACGCCCGCGTCGGCCAGCGCCTGCGTGTGCGTGGCCAATGGACGGCCGCCGAAGATGGCCGCAGCGGCTGGTCACTGACCGCGGTCGAAGAGATTCGCGACTGCGGTCGTGGCGAGGCCCTGCCGGCGCGTCGCCTGGATGCGCCGCCGTCGTCGTGGGCAGCCCTGGAAGGCATGCGCGTGCAACTGCCCGGGCCGCTCACCATCACCGGCAACGACGGCCTGCTGCGCTGGGGCGAGCTGCAGCTGAGCTTCGGCCCGAGACTGTTCGCAGCCACCGAACTGCACGCGCCCGGCGACGCGACACGGGCGGCGCAGGACCAGCAGGCCGCCGTCTCGCTGCTGGTCGACGATGGTCGCGGCAGCGAATGGCCGCAGCGCCTGTGGCACCTCCCCGAACCAGTCACCGCCACGGCGCGCTACCGGAACGGTTCGCGCCTGTGGGATCTGGAAGGCATCGTCGAGTACCGCCACGGTGCCTGGCGGCTGCAACCGCTGCGCGCCATCGGCCGGGTCGAGCAGGCCGCGCAACCGGCGGCACCGGCACGCGAGCGGTCATTGCTGCGCGTGGCCAGTTTCAATCTGCTGAATTTCTTCAACGGCGACGGCCAGGGCAGCGGCTTCCCCACCGAACGCGGCGCGACCTCCATTGACGCGCTGAACCGGCAACGGGACAAGCTGGTGGCTGCCATGACTGCGCTGGATGCCGATGTGCTGGGGCTGCTGGAAATCGAGAACGACGGCTACGGCGAACACAGCGCCATCACCGACCTGGCTGCGGCACTGTCCACCGCCAGCGGCGTCGCCTGGCGTGTCACCCGGGTCGACGGCGACCGTTTGGGGCGCGACGTGATCGCCGTCGGCTTCCTGTATCGCCCGGATCGGGTCGAGGCGGTTGAAGCAGCCAGCACGCTGCTCGACGGGCCCTTCGACGACAGCAGCCGCGCACCCTTGTTCAAGACCTTCCGGGCGGTCAACGGCGGCGCCCCATTCCGGGTCGCCCTCAACCACTTCAAGTCCAAGGGCGGCTGCCAGGACGCGCTGGATGGCGATCGAGACCAGGGCGACGGCCAGGCCTGCTTCAATGCCGCCCGGGTCGCCAGCGCGCAGCTTTTGGCTCGACACCTGGCCGATGACGGCGCCGGGCTGGACGACGTTCTGGTCATGGGCGACCTCAATGCCTACAGCCAGGAGGATCCGGTGCGCGCCCTGCTTCAGGCCGGCTTGACCGACCTGCTGGCCCGGCCCGGCCAAGAGACGCCCACGCACAGCTACGTTTTCCGCGGCATGGCCGGGCGCCTGGATCATGCCCTGGCCGGCGCGGCATTGGCGAAGCGGGTGCGCGCCGCCGGCGTCTGGCACATCAATGCCGACGAACTGACCGGTTTCGCGTACGACGGCGATCCCGAGCAGCGACTTGGCCTCTACGCGGCCGATCCCTACCGCAGCTCCGACCACGATCCGGTCTGGGTCGACATCGCTCCCTGACCCGCACGGCCAGCAGCGCCGCCCGCGTGCGATCACCGCCTGCCATCGGCGTCGGCGACGGCGTCGTCTGATCGCGCGATCACAGCGGCGGCACCGACCGACGCACTGGCCACTGGCCCCAGCCGGCTGTCGATCACGTTGTTCCCGGTGGAACTGAACGAGCATCCGATCACTGCACGTCCAGTCCACGTTGTGCTGACTAGCATGCCGCCCGGCGTCCGCCAGCGCGCTCCCTGTCCGCGCCGCCTCGCCAACCGTCCAGCGCAGCCAACCCGGGCCACCCTGCCTGGTACCGGCTCGCACACCCAAGCTCTCGAGGATCACCGATGAAGAAACTGTTCCTGTCCACCGCCATCCTGGGCACCTTGCTGATGACCACGACGCCGGACCTGCATGCACAAGGCCTGCTCGACCGCCTCAAGGACGGCAAGGCCGGCAATGCACTGGGTGCCGGCGCCGATGCGGTCAAGGGCATGACCCTGTCCGACGCCGAACTGGCCAAGATCGGTGCCGACGCCGCCAAGGCCTACGATGCCCAGAACAACGTCGCCGGTGCCAACGATCCTTACACCGTGCGTCTGAACAAGCTGGTCGCGCCGTACCGCAACGACAGCGGCCTGAACCTCAACTTCAAGGTCTACAAGGCCGACCAGGTCAACGCCTTCGCGCTGCCGGACGGGTCGGTGCGTGTCTACAGCGGCCTGATGGACCTGATGAGCGATGACGAACTGCGCTTCGTGATCGGCCACGAGATCGGCCACGTCAAGCACGGCCACAGCAAGGAACGCTTCCGCACCGCCTATCTGGCCCAGGCGGCACGCAAGGGTGCCGCCGCCACCGGCGGTCGCGCCGCGCAACTGGCCAGCTCGGAACTGGGTGGCCTGGTCGAATCGGTGGTCAAGGCACAGCACTCGCAGTCCAACGAACTGGAGTCCGACAGCTACGGCCTGGAACTGCTCCAGCGCGGCAAGCATGATCCGCAGGCGGCGGTGACCGCGCTGCGCAAGCTCGGCGACGGCAGCCGCAAGGCCGACATCCTGTCCAGCCATCCCAATCCGGAACGGCGCGCCAAGCGCATCGAAGCGGAGATCCGCTGAGCGGAAGCGCCATCGACGCTGCCGGCGTGAGCGGGCTGATCGCTTCGCTGCCCCGCGTCGCCGCCAGGCAGCCATGAAAAAAGGGCCGACCGGTCAACCGGTCGGCCCTTTGTGTTGCAGGCGGTCAGTGGCCGTGTCGCTCAGGCAAAACCAATGCCTGCGGGGCCGCGTCCGTCGGCTTCGGGTGCCGGCGTGGTGGGTACCGGCGGATGGTCGGCATCACGATGCTCGCGGGCCAGGTACATGTAGAACGCCGGCAATACGAACAGGGTGAAGGCGGTGCCGATGGTCATGCCGGCAGCGATGGTCACGCCCATGGAGAAGCGTGCGGCGGCGCCCGGACCACTGGCGATCAGCAGCGGAATCATCGCAAACACCAGCGCCGCGGTGGTCATCAGCACCGGACGCAGACGGATGCCCGCGGCCTCCTCGATCGCCTCGCGCTTGCTCAGGCCCTTCTCCAGCTGCAGCTTGTTGGCGAACTCCACGATCAGGATGCCGTGCTTGGAGATCACGCCGACCAGCGTCACCAGACCCACCTGGGTGTAGATGTTGATGCTCATGCCCGGGAATGCCTCGATCTGCATGATCCCCAGGATGCCGCTGAGCAAGGCCAGCAGATTGATCACGAACAGCGCGCCACTGATCGCCATGGGCACGGTGATCAGCATGATCAGCGCGTCTCGGAAGCTCTCGAACTGCGCCGCCAGCACCAGAAAGATGATGATCAGCGCGAACAGCAAGGTGACCAGCATGGTCGCGCCCTCCTGCTTGAACTGTCGCGACTCACCCGCGTAGTCGACGCTGTAGCCCTGCGGCAGCACTTCCTTGGCCGCCTGGTCCAGCACCGCCAGTGCCTCGCCCTTGGTGACACCAGGACGCGGCGCAAAGGTGATGCCGACCGAATTGAGCTGCTGAAAACGTTTCAACGTCTGCGGCTGCGTGCTCTCCTTGAAGGTGACCAGCGTCGACAAGGGAATCAGCTCGCCGCTGCGCGTGCGGGTGTAGTAGTTCTGCAGTTGATCGGCGTTGAGGCGGTCGCTGCGCTGCACCTGCGGAATCACCCGGTAGGAACGGTTCTGCATGGCGAAACGATTGGTGTAGCCACCGGACAGCATCGCCGCCATGTCCGCCGCCAGCGTGCGCATGTCGATGCCGAGCATGGCTGCCTTCTCGCGGTCGATGTTGACCTCGATGCGCGGCTTGTCGATCTTCAGGTCCTTGTCCAGGAAGATGAAGCGGCTGCTGGCCATGGCACGGGCGAGGATTTCGTCGGCCAGTTCCGACAGCTGCTCCAGCGAACCCACGCCACCGATCAGGAACTCGCCGCCGCCATCGCCACCGGCGCTGGGCAGCGACGGCGGTACCAGGGCGAACACGTTCAGACCGGTGATTTCGCCCAGCTTGGGCTGCAGCTCCTGTTGCAGGATCTGGTTGGTCGACCGATCACGCTCGCTCCAAGGCTTGAGCACGAAACCGGCCAGCGCCGAGTTGGTGCCGCCCATGCCACCGAAGCCGCCGTTGAACAGGAAGAAATTGTCGACCTCGGGAATCTCCGCGACCATCTCGGTCATTTCTTCCGTGTAGCGCTCGATGTAGTCCAGCGTGGTGTAGGCATCGGCGGTGCCGATCGAGAAGATGAAGCCTTCGTCCTCGACCGGCGCCGGTTCCTTGGGCGCGGTCATGTACAGGAACACGCAGGACACGAACACGATGGCACCGAACACGGCGATCACCGACTTGGTCTCCAGCGCCCCGTGCAGGCGGCGCTGGTAGCCGTTGCGCAGCCATTCGAAGCGCGCGTCCAGCCAGGCTTCCAGCCGGCCCTTGCTGCCGTGCTCATGCGGCTTGAGGATCTTGGCGCACATCATCGGGGTCAGGGTCAGCGCGATCACGCCCGAGAGCAGCACCGCACCGGCCAGGGTGAAGGCGAACTCGGTGAACAGCACGCCGGTGAGCCCGCCCTGGAAACCGATCGGCAGATACACCGCGATCAGCGTGGTGGTCATCGCCACCACCGGCCAGGCCAGCTCGCGCGCACCCTGCAAGGCCGCCTGCTTCGGCGACATGCCTTCCTCGATGTGCCGGTGGATGTTCTCGAGCACGATGATGGCGTCGTCGACCACGATGCCAATCGCCAGCACCATTGCCAGCAAGGTGAGCAGGTTGATGGTGAAACCCATCAGCAGCATCAGGAACAGCGCACCGATCAGCGACAACGGCACGGTGACCGCCGGGATCAGCACGCTGCGCATCGAGCCCAGGAACAGGAAGATCACCACGATGACGATGATCACCGCTTCGATGATGGTGCGGACCACCTCGTTGATGGCGTCGCGGATCGAGTCGGTGCTGTCGTAGGGAATGGTGGCGATCAGGCCCTCGGGCAGCTGCGGCACGATCTCGCCATCCCAGATCGCGCGTACGGCGGTGATCACGTCCAGCGAGTTGGCGTCGGGCGAAACGAAGATGCCCATGAAGGTCGCCGACTGGCCGTTGATGCGCACCGAGCTGCCGTAGTTTTCCGAGCCCAGCTCGACATCGGCGATGTCGCCCAGGCGGACGATGGCGCCATTTTCCTCGCGCACGATCAGCTGCCGGAATTCCTCCGGCGTGCGCAGGTCGGTGCGCGCGGTCAGGTCGATGGCGACCATCTGACCCTTGGTCTGGCCCAGCGCCGACAGCACGTTGTTGGACTGCAGCGCCAGATGCACGTCGCTGGCGGTGACACGCAGCGCGGTCATCCGGTCCGGCTTCAGCCACACGCGCATGGCGAACGCACCCGGCCCCATGATGTCGGCGCGCTGGACGCCGGGAATGGTGGCGATCTTGGGCTCGACCACGCGGGTCAGGTAGTCGGTGATCTGGTTGTCGTTGAGCAGTTCGCTGGCGAAGGAGACATACATCGCCGCCACCTGCTGACCCTGCTGCAGGTCGATCACTGGGTCTTCCGATTCCGGCGGCAGCTCGCCGCGCATCTTGTTGACCTTGGCGGCGATCTGGGTGAGTGCCTCGTTGGGATCATGGCCCAGGCGGATGTAGGCCTGGATCAGGCTGACACCCGCCGAGCTGCTGGAGGTCAGGTACTCGATGCCTTCGGCACTGGCGACCTCACGCTCCAGCGGTGTGGTGATGAAGCCCTGGATCAGGTCGGCATCGGCACCGAAATAGGTGACGCTGACATTGACCACAGCGTTCTGCAGTTCCGGGTACTGGCGGACATTGAGCTCGGTGTAGGAGCGCAGCCCGAACAGCAGGATGAACAGGCTGACCACCACGGCCAGCACGGGCTTGTTGACGAAGATGTCGGTGAATTTCATCGGATCGGTCTCCCTCCGGTGCGCTCACCGGAGATGCGTCGGAGGCAGGCGCCGGTGCGGCCGGCAGCGCTGTTCGGGGTCATCGTCGTCGCTCAGCGGTTGGGTGGCGTCGGCGCCTCATCGGCGGTCGGCTGCACCTTGTTGTTGATGGTCACTTCGGCATCGTTGCGCAGCTTGAGCAGGCCGCTGGTGGCGACCACCTCGCCGGCCTTCAGGCCGTCGGTCACCGCGACCAGATCGCCACGGGTCAGGCCGGTGCTGATGAAGCGCTGCTGCGCGACCAGCTTGTTGCCGGTCAAGGCATTGCCCTGCATGTCGGTTTCGCCTTCGGCGCGCGGCACTTCGGTGATCACGAACACCGAGTTGCCGTACGGATTGAAGGTCACCGCCGTCTGCGGCACGGTCAGCACCGACAGCGCGTTGCCCAAGTCGCTGCTGACCCGGGCGAAGGTACCGGCGCGCAGGGTTTCGTCGGGATTGGGCAGGGTGGCCTGGACCAGGAAGTTGCGGGTGCCGGCGTCGACCTGCGATTCGATCGCGCTGATGGTGCCGGTGAAACGCTTGCCCGCCTGAGCGTCGACGGTCGCCGATACCGACTGGCCCACGGCAACCTTGGTGATGTCCTGCTCTGGCAGCGAGAAGTTGAGGTAGATCGGATCCAGCGACTGCAGGTTGACGATGGCGTCGCCGGGATTGAGGTACTGGCCAAGGTTGATCTTGCGGATGCCAAGCACACCGTCGAACGGCGCCTTGATGGTCTTGCGCGCGATCAGTGCACGCTGGGCATTAACGTCGGCCTGCAGGCGCTCGGCCTCGCTTTCGCGTTGATCGAGATCGGCCTTGGCCACCGCCTGGCGGGTGCTGAACAGTTCGCGGAAGCGGTCACGCTGGGTGATCGCCAGATTCAATCCAGCCTCCAGCGAGCGCAGCGAGGCGGTTTCGGCGCTGGCATCCAGCTGCACCAGCACTTCGCCACGACGCACACGCTGGCCGGATTCGAAGCGGATGGCACTGACCACGCCCGGCGATTCGGTGGTGACATCGGTGCCGTTGACCGCCACCAGGGTGCCGACCGCGTCCAGGCTCTGCGACCACTGACGCTGGCTGACGTCGGCCGAGGTCACGGCGACGGCCGGCTGCGGCATGTTGTCGAAGAACTGGTTCATGCCGGCGGACATCATCGCCTTGGCGGCGAACAGGCCACCGAACAGGACCGCTGCCACGATCAGCATGATGATCATGCGCAAGGTGGTGGAGGGGCGCTTGGCGGCGCGCGGGTTACGGGCAGTCATGGGATTGCTTCCTTGGAGGGTTCTGATTCGGTGTCCGGATCGACCGGCAGCAGGCAGGCCGGAACCTTGGTGTCGAATACGTCACGACACAGTCGTTCCAGCTGGGCGCTGATCGACGCTTCGTCGACCGGCGCCATCAGCGGCTGCCAGCCCTGCCCGTTGAGCAGGTGATTGAGGTGGTGGAACAGCAGCCGGTACGGGCGGCGGATGCCGTACAGGTCGAGCACGCCTTCGGTGTGGACCAGACTGTGCATGCCGGTGGTCAGCGCCCACGAGCCCAGCGTCATGGGCATGGGCGACAGTGCGCCGGGCTGCAGGTCGCCCCGTGCCAGCGCCTCGTTGACGATGTCGTCGACCACATCGCCGATCGGCTGGCAGGCCGTCAGCGCCTCCTGGCGACGTTCCGCCGAGGCGGCACCCCAGACCACATCGGTGAACACGAACTGGGCCAGCCGGAACATCTCCGGGTATTGATCCAGCACCAGCACGTCGGCCAGACACAGGGCCAGCAGCCGCTCCCGCGTCGGCCCCGGCCAGGCCGGCACCCGATCGAACAATTCCATGCGCGACAGGAAGTTGCGGGTGGTCAGGGCCAGCAGCAGGTCTTCCTTCTTGGCGAAATGCTGGTACAGCGTGCCGACCGCGTAATCGCAGGCCTCGGCCAGCCGGGTCATCTGCAGGTTGAGCAGGCCGTCGCGCTGGATCAGTTCCTGGGTGGTGTCCAGGATGAGCTGTTCGCGCTGGTCGAACTCGCGGCGGCGGCGCGCCAAGGTCGCCATACAGGACTGACCAGTTTAGAAAAGGGTTCGGATTATGAATCCGGTTCATGAAAAGCTCAACCCGCTGTGCCGCCAGTCCCACCCAGCGTTGCCGCCGGTTAAGCCGGGCTCCGTCTACCGCGGCGCAGCACAGTCAGTATGATGCGTCGTCCAGGAGTCCGAACGTGCCGAAAGCCCCCTCACCTGTCCCCGCCGCGGACCTGCCCAGCGCCTCAGGCGAGTGGCTGCTGTCCGGTGCTGCCGGTGCGATCGAGGCGGCGATCGACTACCCCGAGCCGGAGCTGGCCCGTGCCGGGGTCGCCGTGGTCTGCCATCCGCATCCGCTGCAGGAAGGCACCATGCACAACAAGGTGGTGACCATGCTGGTGCGCAGCCTGCGCGAGCTGGGCCTCACCGTGGTGCGTTTCAACTTCCGCGGTGTCGGCGGCTCCGAAGGCAGCTACGACAATGGCCAGGGCGAAGCCGATGACACCATCGCCATCGCCCGCCAGCTGCTGGCGGCGCGCCCGGATCATCAGCTGTGGCTGGCCGGGTTCTCCTTCGGCTCCTATGTCGCGGCCCGTGCGGCGCAGCAGCTGCCGGTCGCCCAACTGATCACGGTGGCGCCGGCGGTGGAGAACTTCGACTTCAGCGCGCTCAAGCACCCGGGCTGCCCCTGGCTGGTCATCCAGGGTGAAGAGGATGAAGTCGTGGCGCCGCAGGCCGTGTTCGACTGGGCGGCGGCCCTGCGTCCGCCGGCGCAGCTGATCCGGATGCCGGAAACCGGCCACTTCTTCCATCGCCGGCTGATGGATCTGCGCGGCGCGGTGAAGAACGCGGTCAAGGGCAACCTGCCGCCCTTGTTGGCCAGCAATGGCTGATGCCGGCCGCCCGGGCGGCGGTCGTCAGCGACCGTCCCGGGCCTACGAAGCCGGCGTCGACGCCGGCCAGTGGCTGCCCGACTCCGCCCAGCGCGCGGTACTGCCGCATCTGGACCGCTTGCACGACGCGGTACTGGCGGCGCGCCCGGAACGGGGCTGGCTGGGCCGGCTGCGCAAGGCCAAGGCGAGCCCGACGGCGGAACCTGGCCTGTACCTGTGGGGCGGCGTCGGTCGCGGCAAGACCTTCCTGCTCGACCTGCTGGCCGACTCGCTGCCCGAAGGCACCGTGCTGCGCCGGCATTTCCACCGCTTCATGGCCGGTGTCCACGCTGCCCTGAACACACTGCGCGAAAGCGGCACCCGCGACCCGCTCAGGCACATCGCCGAGGAGCTCGCCGGTCGTCATCGCCTGCTCTGTCTGGACGAATTCGTGGTGCACGACATCGGCGACGCGATGCTGCTCGCCGGCCTGCTGCAGGGGCTGTTCGACCAGGGCGTGCTGCTCGCCACGACCTCCAACACCGTGCCGGCGCAGCTCTATCGCGACGGCCTGCAGCGCAGCCGCTTCCTGCCGGCGATCGCCCTGCTGGAACGGCACTGCGCCGTGGTCGAGCTGGTCTCACCGGTCGACTACCGGCTGCGCAGCCTGACCCGGGCGCCGGTCTATCTGGTGCCCGCCGACGCCGAAGCTGATACCCGCCTGCGCGAGCGCTTCCTTGAACTGGCCCACGCCAGCTGCGCTTTCGACACCGTGATCGAAATCGAAGGCCGAACCTTGCCCGCGCGCGGCCTCAGCGATGGCGTGGCCTGGTTCGATTTCGCGGTGCTGTGCGAGGGGCCGCGCGCGACCGCCGACTACATCGAGCTGGCGCGCGATCACCACACCGTGTTGCTGTCGGGCGTACCGCAATTCACCGCATCGATCCAGGACGATGCCGCCAAGCGCTTCATCCATCTGGTCGACGAGCTCTACGACCGACGGGTCAACCTGCTGCTGACGGCAGCGGTGCCGCCCACGCAGCTGTACACCGCCGGTCGCCTGCGCAGCCAGTTCGAACGCACCGAGAGCCGGCTGATCCAGATGCAGAGCGGCGAGTATCTGGCCGAGGAGCATCGGCAGTGACCGCACTGCGGCGCGTTCCGGCGGCAGCGTGGACGGCGCTGTTCGGCGCCGCCGCAACGTTATGGCTGTTCTATCCGGGCTTCGTCAGCTTCGACACCGCGCACCAGTGGTATCAGGTGCGTCACGGCGAATACAGCGACCATCATCCGCCGCTGATGGCTTTCTTGTGGTCGCTGACCGAACCGGTGTTGCCCGGTCCCGGGGCGCCGTTCCTGTTCCAGGTGCTGATCTGGTGGGCGGCACTGGCGGTGATCGCCGTGCAGCTGTTCCGGCGCGCATCCAGCCAGATCCTGGCGGTGTTGCTGGTCGGCTTCGCGCCGCCGCTGTTCGTGCTGCTGGTGCATGTCTGGAAAGACGTGACCCTGATGACCTGGCTGCTGGCGCTGGCCGCGATCCTGGTGGTTGAGCGCAACCGCCGGGAACGCGACCGCCGTCTTCTGGTCGCAGCGGCGGTCGTGCTGGTCGGCATCGGCGCCCTGCGCCACAACGCCCTGGCGGCGGTTCTGCCGCTGACGGTCTACATCGTCGGTCGCTGGTTGAGTGGCGGGCGACAACCCGTGTCGTTGTCGCGCCTGTCGATTGGTTCGCTGCTGCTGTTCATCGTGATCGCCACGACTTCGCAACTGCCGGCCCGGCATCCGCAAGTGGAGCGGGTGCAGTTCTGGCCAACGGTGGCCCTGTGGGATCTGGCGGCGGTTTCGATCGCCGAGAATCGGGTCCTTATTCCGGAATCGTTGCAACGGCGGCCATTGACCCCTGAAATCCTCGCCGAACACTTCCAGCCCGACGTCAACGTGCCGCTGTTCATGCCCAGCGACCTGCTCAAGGTCAGTGTGGTCACGCCCTATTCTGACGAGGAACTGGCGCAACTGCGCGCGGCCTGGCTGGCGCTGCCGCTGCACCACAGCGCCGCCTATTTTCACCATCGCTGGCGGCTTGTGCGCTCCCAGATCGGCCTGCCCATAGTCGGTCTTCGGCCGCCACAGGATGTCATGGCCGACTACACGTCGTTCCGTGACAACCCGCCGCTGCAGGTACCCGCATTGCCGCTGCGCCAGCAGGCGTTGACGCTGCTGCCGTCGATCAGCGGCACGATCTGGCTGGCTGCCTGGCCGTGGCTGCTGGCATCGCTGCCGATCGCGCTGGCGCTGTCGCGGCGCCGCCGTCGTTCGCAACAGGCCGTGCTGGGCCTGGCCATGCTGGCCAGCGGCTGGGCCTATGCGCTGCCACTGACCGTTCTGGCTGCCAGTGCCGAGCTGCGCTATCTGAGCCTCACCTTGGTGACAATCGTCGTCGCCGCGCTGATCCTGTTGGCGCCCGCAGCCAACGCCGGCACCTCCGCCCGGACCGATCGGGCGTCGATAGACAAGCCTGGAATGATGTCCTGACATGGTCAAAGCAAGCGAACATCGCTGGCGCAGTCCCGTCTGGATCGCGGCCGCTGGCGGCATGCTTCTCTACCTGCTGGTGTTCTATCCCGGCCTGATGAGCCCAGACTCTGCCACGCAGTGGCAGGAGGCGCTCACCGGCAAGTACACCAGCGCACATCCTGCATTGATGGCGATGACCTGGTCGTTGACCGAACGCATCCTGCCTGGCCCGGGCGGATTGTTCGTGTTGCATCTGCTGATCTTCTGGGCGGCGCTGACCTGGTTGGCCAGTGAGCTGTTCGAGTCGCCCTGGCTGCAGGTGATGTTCGTGCTCGTGGTCGGCCTCTGGCTTCCGGTGAGCAACGTCGTCGCGCACCTGTGGAAGGACGTGCCGATGCTCGCTTTCGCACTGCTCGCCCTGGCTGCGCTGGCGCGTGACAGCCGACAGCCGTCGCGCGCCTGCCTGGTTGCCGCCGTCACGTTTCTGGCGCTGGCCTGCGCCTATCGCCACAACGCGCTGCCTCTGACGATCCCACTGCTCTGGCGCGTGGTCCAGCGCTGGCCGAGACAACCGCGGGCCGATGCATCCTCCTCGTCGGAAAACAGGCGATGGGCCAGACACTGGCTTCTGACCGCAGCACTTGCGCTTCTGGTCGCGGCACTCGCCGCCATCCCAAACCGGCTGCCGCACGTCGCCGAGCGCCCAGTCTGGCCGCTGACCGCGCTCTGGGATCTGGTCGCTATCTCCATGAAGGCGGACGAATTGATGATTCCCGCCAGTTGGCAGGTGGGCGAAGCACGGCTACCGACACTCGCTGCGGCATTCCGCCCGTGGAGCAACACGCCCATTTTTGATGTCGGGATGCTGTGGATCTCGCTATACAACGAGATTTCCCCGGCGCAACTGGCAGATTTGCGTCGCGCCTGGACAACGGCGGTGGCACGCCATCCAGGCGCCTATTCTCATCATCGGCTGCGTCTGACGGCGATGCTGCTGGGCATGACTCTCACCGACGTTCCCGCGAGCCTGCGATTCGCGCCCGCCGGCTTTTTCCAGCTGCCGGACAACCCGCCGATGACGCATCGTCAGCCGATGCTTCAGCGTTGGTGGCAAGCGGCTGGTGATCGGCTGGCGAATACACCCCTGTTCATGGGCTGGTGCTATGTGCTGGTCGGTGCAGCGCTGGCTGTGCTTGCCCGCCGCCGTCCCGCCCATGCCTTGGAATTGCCACTGCTGGCATCGGCAGCGCTGTATCTGGCACCCTTGGTACTGGTGTCACCCAGCGCCGAGTTCCGCTATCTGATCTGGCCGGTAGTCGCGGTTCTGACGGCCGGTTTCATGCGTCTGTCCGGCGTACGCACACAACGCACCTGAGCGTTGCAGCAACCGCCGCGGCCGGTGCGCTGTGATCCACTTTATCACGACGCAACGCCACCGCTTTGCACAAACGACAGCACTCCGCCCGCCCTGATTTCGAGCCCGATCCACGAGTTCGCCCGACAAGGCTGCAGGGCAGGTCGGTAAATGGCCTGCCCGCGGGGAACACCGGTCTGTCACGAAAGATTCCTTGCTCGACACGGGCATAGCGCGGTAACTTCACGGATGTGATCGCCATCACACCAGGCGCGGCGCCTGGCGGGGACTAGTCTTGAGTGCTCTGACGGGCAAGAAGCGCGACAGGGCGGCACGGCAGCAGTCTTCCGGACCGACACGGCTGAGCCTGGTCGGGCTGGGTCTGCTCGTCGTGGCCGCCAGCCTGCTGGTTGCCGGCTCCCGGCAGTCCGCGTCGGAACACGCCTCGGTGTCCATGGATGTGCGCAGCGCGACCCTGGCCCGCGGCATCCAGGCAACGCTCAACCATTTCCGGGCAACGCTGGTGTCAGCCGCCAGCCGTGACCTGACCCCAAGCCGTTGCGCTGAGTTGGCCGGCGGCGGCGCGCCGCGGCTGGACCACCTGTATCCGGCGTTTCTGCGCATGTACTGTCTGGATCGACTCGGAATGCCGGTCGGTCTCGATGCCACGCCATGGTTCGGCACCGGTCTGTATTCGGCCGACGGAGACGGCCGACATCCGCGGCTTGGTTCGGATCTGCTCGACAGCCTTCCGAGCCGGCTGCTGGGCGATCGTCGTGTGGCACTGGACCGTCCCTGGTTCGTCGCTGACGGCGCGGGCCGCGTGCCAATGGCCTACCCGATTGCCGGACCCGTGGTCGCCTGGCTGGTCGGCGAGATCGACCTGCGCCTGTTCGAAAGGCTGGCTTCGGACGTCGACTCCAGCACCGACACCACCACCGTGGTGGCATTGGATTCTGGCGAGTTCCTGGCGCGTGTGCCGCAGGTGATCAGCGGTCGTGTCAACGGCGATCGGGATGGCGGCAGCCAAGCGTCGGCGACCCTGCGCCAGTTGTCGGCAAGTGAACGCTCGGCGCCCGGCTTCAGCCGGTCCCTGCCCGAGTACGGGGTCGTGGTATCGGTCCGCTCCAATGCCATGACGCCGACCGGCTGGCGGCAGTGGCTGCAACCGGCCGGTGCCCTCGGCGGCATCCTGGCCCTGATCATGATCCTGCTTGCCACCGCGCAATGGCGGCGCCAGCAGGATAGCTACGAATCGGCCTTCGCACGGCTGGCTGCCGACAACGAACGCCTGGACGAGGTGCACCGGATCAACGAGCTGGGCCTGTGGGAATACCACCTGCTCAACCGCACCATCACCTGGTCGGGCGACGCCCAGCGTCTGCTCGGGCTGGAGCAGGCACCGGACCCACGTCGGCGGTTCCATGCACTGACGCGGATCCATCCCGACGACCGCTCTCGCGCGATGCGCCTGCTGGTCAAGTGTGCCAGTAACGACGAGCCCATCGACGAGATGATCCGCATCGCCGTCCCGAATGAACCGACCCGGCATCTGCATGTCCGCGCCCGCACCCGCGTCGCGCCTAATGGCAGCCGTGTCGTCACCGGCACGCTGCTGGATGTCACCGAAAGCCGTACCGCACACGAACAGCGGATGCGGGTGGAGGCCCAGTACCGGTACCTGTTCGAGCGCAGCCCGATTCCGCTGTTCGTGCTGGACTTGCCGAGCAAACGCATCCTCGCCGCAAACCAGGCCATGGCCGATCTCTATGGCTGGGGCACCGCCGAACTGCAAGGCATGCGCGCGGTCGAGCTGTTCGCGCCGGACGAGCACATCCATGGCGAGGCCCTGCTCGACGATCCCGGGGTGCAGGACGGCACCATCTGGCCGCATCGCCGGCGCAATGGCGACCTGATCTACGTGCGCGGCTACACCAGCCTAGTCGACTTCGATGGCGACAGCGCGCATCTGGTCGCCTGCGTGGACTTCACCGAGAAGGTGCTGGCCCAGGAAGAACTGATCGAGAGCGAGGCCCGTTTCCGCCTGATGTCACGGGTCAGCAACGACGCCATCTACGACTACGACATCAGTCATCACAACCTGTGGTGGAGCGACAGCTACCGGCATCACTTCGGCGCCGACCCCGAACGTCTGGACGGCGACCTGCAGACCTGGATCGAACGCGTCCACCCCGACGATCGGCGCAAGGTCACCGAGCAGCGCGAACAGGCGCTGGCGTCGCGCACCGACCACTGGGACATGAGTTACCGGTATCGACGCCGAGACGGCGGTTACGCACAGGTGCGCGACCGCGGCTTCGTCCTGCGCGACGGCGACGGCGCGCCACACCGGATGATCGGCGGCATGCTCGACCGGTCTGCGGAACTGGAAGCCCAGCAGGCGCTGATCGAGCAGGAGACCACCTACCGCGGTCTGGTCGAACGCTTGCCATTGCCATTGCTGGTGATGCGCAACAACATCATCGTCTACGGCAACTCCTCGGCCTCGGAAGCACTGCGCCTGCGCTCCGGCCAGACTCTGGTCGGGCGGCCGATCCAGGAGGTGTTCGATCCGGCGCTATGCGCGCTGCTGGACGACCACAGCTGGTTCGGCATCACCCGCCAGGTTCGCACCAAGCGACTGGATGGCACCGATTTCCTCGCCGAAATGGCCGTGTCCAGCTACCGCGACCACCACGGCGAAGGCATCCAGGCGGTGCTGCGTGACCTCACCGAACAGTTGCGCTTCGAGCAGATCCTGACCCACCAGGCGCGCCACGACGCGCTCACCGGCCTGCCCAACCGGCGCGCGCTGGAAGATCGCCTGCGTGCCTGGCTGGCGGTGGCCAGCGAGCACGGCGGCGAACTGGCGGTGGTGTTCCTGGACCTGGACCAGTTCAAGGTGATCAACGATGCGCTCGGACACGGTGTCGGCGATACGGTCATCCGCACCGTCGCCGGACGCCTGCACGACGCCATGGGCCCGGACACCACCCTGGGCCGCTTCGGTGGCGACGAGTTCATGATCCTCACCGAAGCCGAAGCTGCCGAAGCGCTGATCAAACGTCTGCGCGATGCCATGGCCGAACCGATCGAGGTCATGGGTACCAGCCAGTACATGACCGCCAGTGTCGGCGTCGCCATCGGCCCGCGCGACGGGCAGGATGCCGACTCGCTGATCCGCAGCGCCGATGCCGCCATGTACGAGGCCAAGCGCCTGGGACGCAACCGCTCGGTGATGTATTCCAGCATCCTGCACCGCGCTGCGCAGAACCGTCTGGAGACCGTTTCACGCCTGCGCGAATCCAATCTCGACCGTGAACTGGCGCTCTACTACCAGACCAAGCACGACGCGCTTTCCGGCGACATCACCGGCATGGAGTTATTGCTGCGCTGGCCGCATGGCCCGCCGACGCTGCGCCAACCCGGACGTTTCATTCCGATCTGCGAGGAAACCGGCTTGATGGTGCCGGTCGGTCGCTGGGCCTTGCGCGAGGCCTGCCGCCTGCAGGCGGTGGCTGCCGAGGTCGCCGGCCGACCCTGTCCGCTGGCGGTGAACGTGTCGGCACAGCAGTTCATGCACGACGACCTGCTGGCCGAGATCGCGCAATGTCTGGAGGAGACCGGCGCCGACGGCCGCCTGCTGGAACTGGAGATCACCGAGAGCGTGATCCTGGTCGATCCCGAGCGGGTGGTGCGCACCATCGAAGGCCTGGCCGAGATCGGCGTGGAAGTCACCATCGACGACTTCGGCAACGGCTACTCCAACCTGGGCTATCTCAAGCACCTGCCGGTGACCAAGCTGAAGATCGACCAGTCGTTCGTGCGCGATCTGATGATCGACCGTCAGAACGAGGCCATCTGCCGCTCGATCATTTCCCTGGCACACAGCCTGTCCCTGAAAGTGGTCGCCGAAGGCGTGGAAACCCGGCGCCAGCGCGACTGGCTGATCGCCCATGGCTGCGACGAACTGCAGGGCTTCCTGTTCTCGCAGCCACGCCCGTTCGTCTCGCACAACGGCCAACCGATCGCCGGCAGTCATCGTGCCTGAGGTTCCGCCCGCGATCCCTCTGGCATCGACCGGCGGTTCACCGACTGTTTCCGGTGTTTCCGGCCACCACGCACCGTAACCAATCCCTAACAAGCACCGGTGTATACAGGCGGCCTTACCGCCATCGAGGCACACGCAATGACCAGCAAGGACAAAAAGCCCGATTTCTCCGGTGTCACCGGCAGCTTCAAGAGCGACGACAAGGCGGCGCCCAAGGCCAGCAAGCCCGACTTCAGTCAGGTCAAGGGCGGTTTCCAGTCAGCCGATGTCGTCGCCGAAGGCGCTGGCGCTGGCGCTGGCAGTGCCGCCGGCGGCGACCAGGCGCGCACCTACACGGTGAAATCCGGCGATTCACTCTCGAAGATCGCCAAGCGCGAGCTCGGCAACGCCAAGCACTGGCCGCTGATCTTCCAGGCCAATCGCGACCAGCTGGAAAACCCGGATCTGATTCACCCAGGACAGGTGCTGAAGATTCCGGCACTGCCAGCCGGCGAAGACAAGTAGTCAGCCAACCCACGCATCCAGCAACCGACCCTCACTCCAGGAGACCGCCATGAAAGTCCGCCTATCCCTCGTTGCCGCAGGTATTGCCGCGGCGATCGTGCTGACCGGCTGCAAGAAGGATGAACCCGCCGCACCGCCACCGGCGACGCCGCCTCCAACTTCCCAGGCACCGGCACCCACTCCGCCGCCACCGCCACCGCAGCCGGCGTTCGCCATTACCGAGATCCAGACGGTCAAGATGGTTGGCGACGACACCAGCACCGCGCAGCCGACCGCCAGCTTCGCCCCGACCGACGACATCAGCGTGCTGGTTTTCTCCAGCGGCACCGGTAGCCACGCGCTCGGCGCCCGCTGGACCTATGGTGCCGATCGCCAGGCGGTTCATCAGGAAGACGGTAAGATCGAAGCCACCGGCGCCAGCCAGCACCGGTTCAAGATCAGCAACCCGGCAGGTTGGCCGACCGGCGACTATCAGGTCGAGATCCTGGTCGACGGTGTTGCCAGCGGCAATCGCGCCTTCAAGGTCGAATGACCCCGTAGTTAAACGGCTGCTGCCGGCGCGCTGGTCGCCACCGGCAGTAGCGCCGGCCACCAAGCCGCCGCCGACGTTGCCGGACCGATAGAATCGCGGGCGCCATGCCCGCGACCCACCTGTTGCTGCTCTGGCTGGTCTGTCTGGCCTGGGCGGGCAACTTCCTGGTTTCGGCGATCGCCCTGCAGTCGATGCCGCCGTTCCTGTACACCGCCGTGCGCCTGGCCGTGGTGCTGGCAGTGTTGTTTCCGTTTCTGCGCGCGCCGGCAGCCGGTCACTGGCCGCGTCTGGCCGCAGTCGCCATCCTCAACGGCAGCCTGCATTTCGGCCTGAACTTCTGGGCGCTGCGTGAGGCCAGTGACCTCAGTCCGGTGGCCATCGCGATGCAGAGCTACGTGCCGATGAGCGTGATCCTGTCGGTCTGGCTGCTGGGCGAGCGGATCGGCTGGCGCACGACCGTGGCGGTGACGATCTCCTTCGGCGGCATCATCGTGCTGAGCGCCGACCCGGGTATCGCCGATCATCCGTTCGCGCTGTTCCTGTGTCTGGTTTCGGCACTCAGCCTGGCGCTGGGCTCGGTACTGATGCGCGGACTGGAGGGCGTGGGACCGTTCTCGCTGCAGGCCTGGAGCGCGCTGATCGGTCTGCCGCTGCTGCTGGTGACCTCGCACTGGCTGGAGGGACCGGTGCTCGACAACCTGGCGCAGGCGCAGCCGCAGGCGTTTGCCGGCGCCGCTTACTCGGCCTTGCTCGCATCGATCTTCGGCCATGGCCTGTATTTCACCCTGGTGCGCCGGCACGGCGTTTCCTCGGTCACCCCGCATCTGCTGCTGACCCCGGTGCTGGCGGTTCTGCTGGGTGTGGCGTTCTGGGGTGACCGTCCTGGCTGGCGTCTGCTTCTGGGCGGTGCACTGGTGCTAGGCGGCGTGCTGATCGTCGCCTTACGCGCACGCAGCAAGGCTCGGCCGCCGCCGGCGCCAGCCGCAGCCAGTTGAACGGCGCCACAACAGGATCGACGCCACACCCTTCCTCCACGATGGCTGCGATGTCGGAGCCGAATCTGCAACACGCGGGATCGACCGCTCTCACAGCACCAAGGAGTCACCCATGAAGCCTTTCATCATCGCGACCGCACTGGCCCTGGGTCTGGCCACGGCTGTCCAGGCTGCCCCCGGACACGAGCGCGGCGTACACAGCGAGGAACGGGCGCAGAAGCGCCTGGAACACCTCACCCAGGCGCTCAACCTAACCGATGCCCAGCAACTGCAGATCAAGGCGCTGATCGACGAGCAGCACGCCGCACGTCGGGACCTGTTTCAGCGCCAGCGTGACGAGAAGCGAGCACTGCACGAGGCACACAAGGCTCAGATGGATCAGATCCTGAGCGCCGAGCAGAAGGCGAAAATGGAAGAGATCCGTGCCGAGCATCGCCAGCGTTTCGAAGGCAAGCGTCACGGCGGTCGTCATGGCCATGGCGGCAAGCGCGAGCGCGGCTCCACCGAGGATTGACCCTCAGCCCGCAGAAGTGAAAAAGGGACGCATCGGCGTCCCTTTTTTTATCCGGCCTACCGCTGAGCCGGCATGGTGCCGCAACCGGGTTCAGCGGTCGCCGCGCAGACGCTCCAGGATGCCTTCCAGTTCGTCCAGGCTGTGGTAGCGGATCGCCAGCTGACCGCGACCGTTGCGACCGTGTCGCAACGATACCGGCGCACACAGCCGCTCGCTGAGCTCCTGCTCCAGGCGTGCGATATCCGGGTCACGCGAACCACTCGCCGCCGGCTTGCTCGGTTTGCCAGCCGGCGGATTGGCTGCCTGCCGCGCCTCCTGCTCAAGCACGCGCACGCTCCAGCCGTTCTCGGCAGCCTGCTCGGCCAGCCGGATCGCCAGCGCTTCGGGCAAGGTCAGCAAGGCACGGGCGTGCCCCATGTCCAGACGCCGCGCTTCCACCAACCGCCGGATCGCGTCGGGCAGTTCCAGAAGGCGCAGCAGATTGCTCACGGCAGCCCGCGAACGACCGACTGCTTCAGCGATGTCCTGATGGGTGAGATCGAACTCGTCGATCAGTCGCTTCAGCGCAGCGGCTTCTTCCAGCGGATTGAGATCCTCGCGCTGGATGTTCTCGATCAGCGCCATGGCCACGGCATCACGATCGGCGATATCGCGCAGAAGCACCGGCACCTGCTTGAGCCCGGCCTGTTGCGCGGCGCGCCAGCGCCGCTCGCCGGCGACAATTTCGTAGCCACCCTGCGCCAGCGAACGCACCACGATCGGCTGGATCAGCCCCTGGGCGCGGATCGACTGCGCCAGCTCGGCCAGCGCATCGGCATCGAAGCCGGTTCGCGGCTGGTACTTGCCCGGACGCATATCGCCGATGGCCAGCTCGCGCAGTTCGCTGTCCGCTTCGGTCGATGCCTCATTCGTCGCCGGGCGGACATTGCCGATCAAGGCATCCAGACCCCGTCCGAGGCCGCGCTTCCTGGTCGCCATCGTCATTCCCCGTGCGTCAACCGTGTGCGGCCTGGGCGACAAGACTGCCGCGCTCGCGACGCAACACTTCACCGGCCAGACCCCGATAGGCGATCGCACCGCGCGAGTCGCGATCGTAGAGGGTGATCGGCACGCCGTGACTGGGCGCTTCGGCCAGCCGGACATTGCGCGGCATCACCGTGCGGTAGACCTTGTCACCGAAGTGCTCGGTCAACTGGCCGGACACATCCTGACCCAGGTTGTTGCGACCGTCGTACATGGTCCGCAGCAGGCCTTCGATTTCCAGCTTGGGATTGGTGTGCGACTGGATGGCGGTGACGGTCTGCATCAGCTTGCTCAGACCATCCAGCGCCAGAAACTCGCACTGCATCGGA
>JAMHVM010000038.1:0-3986 GCA_035911475.1 Lysobacterales bacterium
AGGCTGCCATTGGCAGTGCTCGGGAACAGCGCCTGGCCGAGCCCGACTCCCGCCAGCGGATACAGCAGACCGAAACCGACCAGCGAAATGATCGCCAGGCCGATGGAGCCGCGGAGCAGGCCCTTGTCGGAGATGGCCGGGGACACATTGCCCGGCGTGCGGGGAGTTGTAGTTGCGTTATGAGACATGATCGAATCCTCAGAGAGAGAACATGGCGGAGATCGCGACGTCGATCACCTTGATCGCGATGAAGGGCAGCAGGACGCCACCCACGCCATAGACCAGCATGTTGTTGCGCAGCAGTTGCGTCGCGCTCGCGGGCTTGAAGCGCACGCCGCGCAGGGCCAGCGGAATCAGCAGCGGAATGATGATGGCGTTGAAGATCAACGCCGACAGCACGGCGCTGTTCGGGCTCGACAGGTTCATGACGTTCAGCGCCGCCATCTGCGGGATTGTTGCGGCGAACAGCGCCGGCAGGATGGCGAAATACTTGGACACGTCGTTGGCCAGCGAGAAGGTGGTCAGCGCGCCGCGCGTGATGAGCTGCTGTTTGCCGATTTCCACCACGGCGAGCAGCTTGGCCGGATCGGAGTCGAGATCGACCATGTTGCCGGCCTCCTTGGCCGCCTGTGTGCCCGAGTTCATTGCCAGGCCCACGTCGGCCTGGGCCAGCGCCGGCGCATCGTTGGTGCCATCGCCCACCATCGCTACCAGGCGACCGCCACTCTGTTCGGCACGGATGCGCGCGAGCTTGTCTTCCGGGCGTGCCTCAGCGATGTAGTCATCGACACCGGCCTCGGCGGCGATGTTCGCCGCCGTGAGCGGGTTGTCGCCCGTAATCATCACGGTCTTGACGCCCATCTCGCGCAGGCGCGCGAAACGTTCCTTGATGCCGTGCTTGATCACGTCGGACAGTTCGATGACGCCCAGCACGTGCCGGCCATCGCTGACCACGAGCGGCGTGGCACCCTTGCGGGCCACATCCGACACACGCGCTTCGAGTTCGGCGGGGATGACGCCGCCCAGCATCTGCACATGCCGCGCGATCGCGTCCATCGCGCCCTTGCGGATGACGCGCTCGCCAGGCAGGTCCACGCCCGACATGCGTGACTGCGCGGAGAACGGCACGAAATGCGCGCCTTCGGGTTCATCGAGCTTCTCGTTCTTGCCGCGTGCGAGCTTGACGATGGACTTGCCTTCCGGCGTCGGGTCCGCCAGCGAAGCCAGCAGCGCCGCCTGACGCAGTTGCGCGGCATCCACTGCGGCCAGCGCGTGGAACGCGGTGGCCTGCCGGTCGCCGTAGGTGATGGTGCCGGTCTTGTCCAGCAGCAGCACGTCCACGTCGCCCGCGACCTCCACGGCCTTGCCCGACTTGGCCAGCACGTTGGCCTGTAGCGCGCGGTTCATGCCGGCAATGCCGATGGCCGGCAGCAACCCGCCGATGGTGGTTGGGATCAGGCACACCAGCAGGGCGACCAGCAGCACGACGTTGACGTTCACGCCGACGAAGCCACCGATGAAGGGCAGCGTCACGACGACGATCAGGAAGGTCAGCGTCATCACACCGAGCAGGATGCCCAGGGCGATTTCGTTGGGCGTCTTCTGCCGGTTGGAGCCTTCCACCAGCGCGATCATGCGGTCGAGGAAGCTGTTGCCCGGCTCGGCGGTGACGCGCACCACGATGCGGTCGGACAGCACCTTGGTGCCGCCGATCACGCCGGAGCGGTCGGTGCCGGCCTCGCGCAGCACAGGCGCGGACTCGCCGGTCACGGCGGCCTCGTTGATCGTCGCCAGACCTTCGACAATCTCGCCGTCGGCAGGCACCAACTGGCCTTCTTCGATCATAACATGATCGCCGGGGCGCAGCTCGGCGGCCGGCACCGTCTTCTCGCCGCCGGCGGTGTCCAGCCGCCGGGCCATCAAATCCTTGCGGGCTCGGCGCAGCGACGCCGCCTGTCCGCGTCCGCGGGATTCGGCCACGGCTTCGGCGAAGTTGCCGAACAGCACGGTAATCAGCAGGATCACGGTTACGGCCCAGCCGAAACCGGGTTGCGCCCAACCCGCGAGGGTAGCAACCGCCGTTACCAGCGTACCGAGCCAGACCACGGCCATCACCGGGTTCTTGATGATGTGCTGCGGCGCCAGCTTGATGAAGGAGTTGACCAGCGCAGGCGCGAAGCCGCGCTCATGCAGGCGCGAGCGGCGGCCCGCGTGTTCTTTCGAGGTTGTATGGTTCATGATGTTTTCCTCAACGCGCGACCAGGCTCAGATGATCGGCAACGGGGCCTAGCACCAGCACGGGCATGAACTGAAGCAGTGTCAGGATGACGATCACCGCGATCAGCGTGAGCGCAAAAGTGGGGGTTTCGATGTGCAGGCTTCCCGTGCTTTCCGGGGCTTGGCGTTTGCGCGCGAGCATGGCTGCGATCACCAGCGGAATGATGAGGGCCGGATAGCGACCCGCGGCGAGCACGAAGCTGGCGGTGACGTTCCACCAGACGGTGGCATCGCCCAACCCCTCGAAGCCCGAGCCGTTGTTGGCGAAGGACGACGTGTATTCGTAGAAGACCTGGCTGATGGCATGGAAGCCGGGGTTCGAGCTCCCCGTCAGGCTCGGCACGGCCAGCGTGATGGCGGTCAGGCCCAGCAGGATCAGCGGTTGCAGCAGCACGAGCACTGCGAGCAGGCGGACCTCGGGCGCTTCGATCTTGCGTCCGAAAAGTTCCGGCGTGCGCCCCGTCATCAGGCCGGCCAGGAACACGCCCAGCAGGAGATAGGTCAGGAACTGCTGCAAGCCGCTGCCGATGCCGCCCCAGATGGCGTTGATCAGCATGTCGCTGATCGTGACCAGGCCGGTCAGAGGCGCCAGCGAGTCGTGCATGGCGTTGACCGAGCCGTTGGATGTCTGTGTCGTCAATGCGGCCCACAACGCGGAAGGCTCGGCGCCGAAGCGGACTTCCTTGCCTTCCATCAGCGCGATGTCCTGCGAGGTCGAGGAGAACCCTTCCGACCAGATGGCGAATCCCGCCGACACGACGGACATGGTCAACATCGTGCCGCACACCAATCCGGCAAACTTTCGTCGTCCGGTCAGTCCACCGATCATGAACACCACCGCGACTGGGACCAAAATAAGTGCCAAGGTTTCAAGCAGATTCGACAGCGGCGTGGGGTTCTCCAGCGGCACCGAGCTGTTGGGGCCGTACCAGCCACCGCCATTGGTGCCGAGTTGCTTGATGGCGACCATAGGAGACACCGGACCCAGCGGGATCTTCTGTTCCTTCATTTCTACCGTCGTATCCACGGGAGCGACCACGGGGCCGCCATCCAGCGTGGCCGGCACGCCCTGGCTGGTCAGCAGCACCGACCACAGCAGGCACAGCGGTAGCATGAAGCGCAGCGTGGGGCGGATCACATCGGCCCAGTAGTTGCCGACATCCACCGGGGCCTGCTCCTGCCCATCGGCCTTGCGCTCCTGCGCATTGCGTCCGCCGAAGAACCCGCGCAGCGTCGCTACGACCAGCGCCAGACCCATCATGGGCGTGATGACCTGCAAGGTCACGATGCCCGTCATGTGGGCCAGGTACGAGAGCTGTGCCTGCCCGGAGTAGTGCTGCTGGTTGGTGTTGGTCAGGAAGGACACCATCGTGTGCAGCGCCAGGTCCCAGCTCATGTTGGGCGCGCCGTTGGGGTTGAGCGGTAGCCACGCCTGGGTCATCAGGATCAGCCACACGATGACCGCCAGCACTAGGTTGCTCAGCAGGAACGCGCCGGCGTACCCGCGCCAGCTCATGCCGCGCTCGGGGTTGGTACCGATCAGCGCATACAGGGGCCGCTCCAGCCACAGAAACAGCCTGTCGCCGCGCATCGGCGCGCCGCGCATGACCGCGGCCAGATAGCGACCGAGCGGCCATCCGAGACCGATCGCCAGGGCAAATACGAGAAGAAACTCAGTCATGATCGGACTCCATCAACGTGTTGCTTGG
>JAMHVM010000039.1:0-1309 GCA_035911475.1 Lysobacterales bacterium
CTGCCCGTCGCCCAGATCGTCGCGCTGTACCAGGCGCACGGCACCCATGAACAGTTCCATTCCGAATTCAAGACCGATCTGGAACTGGAGCGCCTGCCTTCGGGCAAATTCGCCACCAACGATCTGGTGCTGTCCCTGGCCGTGCTGGCCTTCAACATTCTGCGTGCCATCGGCCAGGCGACCTTGATCGACCCCGACGACAGCCCGCATCGTCATCCCGCCAAGCGCCGCCGCCTGCGGACCGTGATGCAGGAAATCATCGGCGTCGCCGCCCGCGTCATTGCGCACGCCCGACGTCTCACCCTTGGCCTTGGCCAGCGCTGCGCCGCCTTCACCGTGTTCGAGCGTCACCACCAAACCCTGCTCCAGTTCTCCGGCTGAGCGAGCTTCCCGTGTGTCGCAATTCGATGCCGCCAGGCAGTCCGCGCTCGTCCATCCCTAGCCAAAGCCGGCGCAAGCCCGGTTTTTGGCAAGGCAACGACGCGTCAATGTTGTCTGGCGATGCGGTTTCATGCGGAATCTGGATTCGAATTTCAATTCGAAAACCATTTCGCCGCGCTATGCGGACAGGCTGCCAGGCGGGGAAATGGCGATCACGGATTCAGGACTCTATCAGCGTCACAGCCTCCTCAAGCGTGACCACCTGGCGATTGCTCAAGAGCCGCCACTGCACGGGTTTGACGCCACTCGGCGCATCGACTTCGCTGGCCAGCACCACGCTCACGCTCACCGTGCCGCCCTCGCCATCGGGCAAGGCCTGGCGCAGCACGCGGATTTCCTGCCGCACTGTGCGCGCCGCCTGGCCCTGGCGCGAGGCCATCTGGAACGTAAGCGTTAAGCCTGCGGCGTGATTGCCGGCTATTTTCCGATGCTGTAGAGGTCGGAACGAAGCGGGTTGGCGGCGAAGTGGGTCTTCCACAGCCTGGGGGTGAGCAGGTGGACGTCGGCAGCGGGGTGTTGGCCGACGCGCTGAAGCACATCGACCAGGTAGTTGTAAGGATCGACGCCGTGCAGGCGGCAGGTAACGATGAGGCTCTGGACGATGCCGATATGCTTGGCGCCGAGTTCTGTCCAGGCGAACATCCATGCCTTCCGGCCCATTGGAATCGCCCTCAGCGCCCGCTCGAGGTGGTTCGTATCGATGGGGACATCCGGATCGGTGAGGAAGACTTCCAGTCCGTTTCGTCGGTTTCGGGCGTAGGCCAGGGCCTTGGTGAACGGGCTGCTCGGTAGCAAGCCCTGGTTTTCAAACTGGCGGGCCACCCACTGGAAGAACATTTCGACCCGCGGTTTTGCGTGCGTCAGGCGG
>JAMHVM010000040.1:0-99703 GCA_035911475.1 Lysobacterales bacterium
ACCATCAGCGGGATCATCCAGTTGGCCAGGCCGACGAAGGCCGGCATCACCGCGCCGAAGATCATCACCAGCGCATGCATGGTGGTCAGCGAGTTGAAGAACTCCGGCTGCATCACCTGCAGGCCGGGCATGAACAGCTCGGCGCGGATCAGCAGGGCCATGGCGCCGCCGATCAGGAACATGACCAGCGAGAAGATCAGGTACAGCGTACCGATGTCCTTGTGGTTGGTTCCGAAGAACCAGCGGTCGATGAACCCCGGCTTGTGGTCGTGGTCGTCGTGATGGGCGGCGGTGGCCATGGCGGCGTACCTCTGGACAGTCAGGGAGCCGGCGCCGCAGGGGCGTCGGCAATCAGGCGATCGGAACCGGTCGCGACGGCGGCGGTCTTGGCGGCGGCATCCTGTTCGGCCAGCCAGGCATCGAACTGGGCGCGCGGCACGGCCTCGACCACGATCGGCATGAAGCCATGGTCCTTGCCGCACAACTCGGCGCACTGGCCGCGGTAGGTACCCGGTGTGTCGATGCGGGTCCAGCCTTCGTTGATGAAGCCGGGGATGGCGTCCTGCTTCCAGCCCAGCACCGGCACCCACCAGGAGTGGATGACGTCGTCGGCGGTGATCACGAAGCGGATCTTGGTATCGGTCGGCAGCACCAGCGGCTTGTCGACATTGAGCAGGTAGACGTTCTCGCCGTTGACCTGGACATCATTCGGGCTCAGACCGCTGCGCACCATACGGGTGCGGTCGGAGTCGCGGTCCAGACGGGAAATGAAGTTCACGTCGGTGCCGATGTACTCGTAGCGCCACAGCCACTGGTAACCGGTGACCTTCACGGTCAGCTCGGCCTCGCTGGAATCGGCCAGGCGGATCAGGGTCTTGGTCGCCGGCCAGGCGCAGCCGATCAGGATCAGCACCGGAATCACGGTCCAGGCGACTTCGGCGGGGGTGCTGTGGCTCCAGGTGGCGGCCACGGCGCCCTTGGACTTGCGGAACTTGAACATCGCATAGCCCATGGCGCCGAACACCAGCACGCCGATGACCACGCAGATCCACAGGATCAGCATGTGCAAGCCGTAGACCTCGCGGCTCATCTCGGTCACGCCCTGGGTCATGTTCAGCTGCCACGGCTTGGGGTTGGCCCATACCGGGGCGGCGCTTACCGCCAGCATGGCCAGGCCGGCCAGGATGCGTCGTGGGGTCATCGCTTCACCTTCAATCGCAATTCTTCCAATGTCGCCGGAGCCGATCGTGTCGCCACGAATCCCGCCTCCGACGCCGCCAGCGTCTCCGCCGCAGCCGGTTTCCGAACGCCATCAACCACTTGGCGAACCGGTCTCGGCAATCATTCCCTGCGCGAACCGGCAGGTGTCCGCGCCAAGTCGCAGTGTGGATCGGCCGATTGGTCGCGCCTCCCCACCCTGTAACAGGGGAAGTTTAGGTCGCCGGGCCGGGCAGCGGCAACCGCGACGCGTTTCGCGCTGCGCCTTGGATGCGGACCCGAAGCGGCGGATGACCGCCAGCAGCGCCACCGGATCGCCTCGGAACAATGCCGCTCGACGCCGAATGACGCGTGCCCGGCGACCAGTCCGGCCCGCGCCGGTGTCTGTGCGATCATCCGCGGCCCCTTGCTGCCGTATTCCCTGCCGGTGTCGCTCAACCCCGCCCAACGCGCCGCTGTCGAACACATCGACAGCCCCCTGCTGGTCCTGGCCGGCGCCGGTTCCGGCAAGACCCGGGTGGTGACCGAGAAGCTGGCCTGGTTGACCGGGCGCGGCTTCGCCCCCGACCAGTTGCTGGCGATCACCTTCACCAACAAGGCCGCCCGGGAAATGCGCGAGCGGGCGCAATCGCGTCTGCGTGACGACGCCGATGCCCTGACCATCTGCACCTTCCACGCGCTGGGCCTGCGCCTGTTGCAGGCCACGCCGCGGATGGCCGGATTGCGCCCGGGCTTCTCGGTGCTCGATGCCGACGAGGCCACGAAGACGCTGAAGGCGCTGTCGCCCCCGAACATCGACAACGAAGGCCTGTACCTGCTGCGCCAGGCCATCGGCCAGCTCAAGAACGACGGCCACGATCCCGAACAGGCGCTCGCCCTCGCCGGCAGTCCGCGCGAACGCCAGGTGGCACGCCTGTACGCCGACTACCAGAAGCGGCTGTCGGCCTGGAACGCCGTCGATTTCGACGACCTGCTGCGGCTGCCGCTGCGGATGCTGGAGAGCGAGGACGAGGCACGCCGTCGCTGGCAGGCCCGCTACCGCTACTTCATGGTCGACGAATACCAGGACACCAATGGCGCCCAGTACCGGCTGCTGAAGGCGCTGGCCGGCGAACGCGGCGCGTTCACCGTGGTCGGAGACGATGACCAGTCGATCTATGCCTGGCGCGGTGCCGACCCGGAAAACCTGCACCGCCTGGGTCAGGACTATCCGACCCTGCGCATCGTCAAGCTGGAACAGAACTACCGCTGCGCCGCCCGCATCCTGCGCGCCGCCAACGCGGTGATCGGCAACAACGATCGCCCGCATCCCAAGACCCTGTGGAGCGCGCTGCCGGAAGGTCCGCCGATCCGGGTCATGCCCTGCCGCGACGACGAGCACGAGGCCGAGAAGATCGCGGCCGAACTGGTCGCCCACCACGAACGCTCGCGTTGCCGCTGGGCCGACTGCGCCGTGCTCTACCGGGGCAAGCATCAGGCGCGCGCGCTGGAACAGGCGCTGCGACTGGCCCAGGTACCGTACGTGGTCGCCGGTGGCGATTCCCTGTTCGATCATGTCGAGGTCAAGGACGCGCTGGCTTATCTGCGTCTGGTCGCCAACCCCGACGATGACGGCGCTTTCCTGCGCGTGGTCAACACGCCACGGCGCGAGATCGGCGCGACCACGCTGGACCGGCTGGGCGAGGAAGCGGCCCGACTGCACCTGTCACTGGCGCAGACCGCCGGCCAGGATGGCGTGCTGGCCAGACTGCCGGCACGCGCCGGCTCGGCGCTGGCCGCCTTCGACAGGCAACTGGGCACCTGGCGGCAGCGCGCGCGCCAGCTCGATGCCGATGCGCTGCTCGGCGACATCCTGGATGGCGTCGGCTATGGCCAGCATCTGCTCGCCACCAGCAAGGGCATCGAGCAGAGCCAGCGCCGGCAACGCAATCTCGACGCGCTGCGCCAGGTCCTGAAAGCCCTGAGCGCACAACGCCGGACCGGACTCGCGGAACTGACCCAGCTGGTCGCCATCCTCAGTGACCGCGACGATGACGATCGCGATGCCGTGCGCCTGACCACCGTGCATGCGGCCAAGGGCCTGGAGTTCCATCATGTCGCCGTGGTCGGCATGGAAGACGGCATCTTTCCGCACGCCACCAGCCTGGACGAAGGCCGGCTCGACGAGGAACGACGCCTGTTCTACGTCGCCGTGACCCGCGCCCGGCAGACGCTGACCCTGAGTTACGCGGAAAAGCGCCGGCGCTACGGCAGCTTCGAGGCCTGCACGCCCAGCCGGTTCCTGGACGAGATGCCGGCGGCCGAGCTGCACTGGGACGGCCGCGAACCCGATCGCGACGCCGCCCACTCGCGCGAACTGGCCAGTTCGCATCTGGCGCGCATGGCGGCCCTGCTCGGCAAGCCGTCGTGATCCCGGCGCGAAATGCGGTCGAACACGCGCTGCGCAGGTTTTCGACCCGGCGCTAGATGCCCTGCTCGATACCCGGCGTGAACCAGAACGGGATCCGGTATTCGCGTCGACGCAGCCTGCCCTCGTTGTCGCCGTCGCTGTTCCAGATCAGCAGCAGATCGTGGCGGCCGGGCGCCAGTTCGGTCAGCGGCAGATAGCCGACCATGCCGCGCATGCCCAGATCGCGCCGCTCCATCGGCAGAAACCCGCTCACCGGCACCGCCTGGCCATCCAGGGTCACGCGCCAGATCCGCTCCAGGCAACCAATCGCGACCTCGCGTGCGGCAGCGCCCCTGGCCTCATTGTGTCCGTCGACCAGATCCGGGCAGGTTTTTTTCGCCAGCAGGTTGTCGAACAGCGGCTGGTGCGGGATGCACACACGCAGGTGCGCCTCGGCGATCCGGTCCGATGGAATCATCGGATAGCGCAACAGCCGGTCCTGTTCGGAGCGCAGGTTCTCGTAGTGCGCGCCGAGCATGCCTTGATTCACCGCCGCGGTGGTCAGCACCTTGTAGTCGTTGAACGGTGCGAACTGTCGCGAGCTCACCAGGATCAACGCACCCAGCAGCGCGGCCAGGAAACTCACCCCGAAGTAGAGAACCATGTAGCCGCGGCCCTTCAGGTTGCTCATCAGGGTCATCTGCACCGGCAGGATGATCCGCTGCGGCACGACGAAGCCGATGAGCCTGAGCATGGTCTCCACAAAGCGCCGTATCGCCGGCAGTTCCTGCAGCTGCGGCCGGCGCTTGACCAGAATGCCGTCCACCAGCAGGACCAGCAGAAGGCCCAGCATGAACACGCCGTAGGTCGCCATCAGCGCGATCAGCGTGATCCGCTCGACGTCGCCCAGCAGCCAGCCCAGCATGGCGCCGAACAGCATCATGACCACGATCATCACCGTGGCCCAGGTCAGGCTCAGCGCGATCAATACGGCAATGGCGAACAGGATCGACGCTGCGCGATCGGCACGCTCGATCGCCGACCACAGGTCGATCACCCGGCCGCGGTAGAAGCGCCGCGAGATCGGCCCGGACATCGGCAACGAATCCCAGCGGATGCCATCGGGAAAGGTCGACTTCAGGCCGATCAGGCCGATCCAGTAACCACGGATGGCCAGATGGATGATGAATGCCACCGCCAGCGTGTAGCTCAGGCTGACGGTGAACATGTAGGTGAACATCAGGGCCGATTCCAGGAAGCCCTCGACATGCATCGAGTTCCGGGCCCAGAAGCCGAAGATCAGATCCGGCACGGTCAACAGGGCAAAAGCCAGCAGACCGGAAACGATCAGCTCCAGCTCGTCGGTACGTTCGCGCAGTTTCTCGAAAGCGATGCGACTGCCGGGCGCGACTGGCTCGGCCGGTGCCGCCGGGTTCGGTTCGGACTGCTGTGTCATCACGGGGCTCCGCCGGAACGGCCGCCAGTCTATCGGTCAAGGCGCAGTCGACGCCAAGACGCCTCCGCGCAACGACTCAGCGGGCGATGCGTTCGACCCGGTCCAGCACGCCGTTGTGGAAGACCAGCTTGCGCACGAAGCGCGACCCGTCGAAGGGATAGAACCACTCCTCGCGCCGGATCGGCCGGACCCGGGCGTTGCCACGCCCGTCGCGGGTCACCACGTCTTCGTAGCGCTGGTTGCGCGACTCCGGCGCACCGCAGCGCAGGAACACCTCGCCCGCCGCGGCACCGCGGCGGAAGGCCCGGTCGCTGCACTCGTTGCCGATGGAGCGCACGCCGTAGCCCCCGGTCTCAATGCGCACGACTTGGTTGTCGGCGAACAGGACACGGCGTACCAGCCGGCGCGGGCCATCCTGGTAGAACCACTCCTCATAGACGCGCTCCTGACGGTGCTCGAACGGGCCATCCAGCCCGCGCACGTGCAGCTCGCTGAAACCGTTGCTCCAGTACGGCTCGCCGCAGCGTTCGCGGACCTGGAAGTCGTAGTCGCCGGTGGCAACCAGGCGATTGCCGCAACGCATGGCCTGCGCCGGATCGGCGGCAGCGAGCAGGAACAGCGCGAGCAGGGGCAGCAGGATTCTGGACATGGGCAAGGGTTCGAAGTCCTCAGTGACCCCGGCGGGGCAGACGATGTTCCCGGAAAGCCTGACCGACGGCGCCTGAACCATGGCCGCCGCCTTGCCAGCGCCGCGCCAGATCCCGCAAGCAATGTGCTGCAATGCGGTAGAGTGCCCTCCGTGCGCAGCAACCTGATCCCCAGCGACGATTCCCCGGCCCGCAGCGCCACCCGGCGCTTCGATCCCCTGCGCCCGCTGCGTTATGTCTGGCGCGTGCCCGGTCTGCTGATCATGTTGCTGCTGGGCGTGCTGCTGACCGTGTTCCTGGGCAACCCGCTGACCGGCCGCCGCGGCCTGTTCGGCGTGCGCTACTGGCGCCCGCTGGTGCTGGCCTGGTCACGCGCCATGCTGCGCCTGTTCGGCTTTCGCACCCGGGCGATCGGACAGCCCCTGCCCGATCCGGTGCTGTTCGTTGCCAACCACGTCTCCTGGCTGGACATCGAGGCCGTGCACAGCCAGCGCGCCGCCAGCTTCGTCGCCAAGTCCGAAATCGCCCGCTGGCCGCTGGTCGGCTGGCTGGCAGCCCAGGCCGGCACCATCTTCCACAAGCGCGGCGACAACGACTCGCTGATGGTGGTAATGGCCGAGATGCGCCGGCGCCTGCAGGCCGACCAGTCCATCATCGTGTTCCCCGAGGGCGGCACCGGCCGCGGCGACAAGGTGCGGCCGTTCCATGCCCGCATCTTCCAGGTCGCGGTCGACACTGGTGTGGCCATCCAGCCGGTCGCCCTGCTCTACGGCCGCAACGGCCGCATGGACCTGAGCGTGCCGTTCCGGCGTGGCGAGAAGTTCTTCCCCAACGCGCTGCGCCTGCTCGGACAGGCACCGATGGATTGCGAGATCCACTTTTTGGAACCGCTGACCGCCAACGCCGACGGTCGCCGCAACCTGGCCGAGATCGCCCGCGCCCGCATCGCCGCCGTGGTCGACAGCCCTGACGCCAGCGAGTCCGGCCATGACCGCGCCGGCGCCTGACTTCGCCCCGCCGCGCGGCCTGCGCAACCCGCACCTGCAATCGATTCTTGCCAGCCACCGCCTGCGTCGCTGGTTGCGTTCGCGCGAACTGGCCGATCTGGAGCGCGACAGCGAGGCGCTGGTGGTCGACTGCGGCGACGGCGTCCGTCTGCAGGCGTTCCACACGCCTGCGATCGGCGAAGCGCGCGGTCTGGCCGTGTTGTTGCACGGCTGGGAAGGCAGCGCCCGCTCGACCTACCTCGGCAACACCGCCGTGGCGCTGCGCGCCGCCGGCTTCGCGATCTTCCGGCTGGAGTTCCGCGACCACGGCGACGGCCAGCACCTCAACGAGGGCCTGTTCCACTCCTGCCGCATCGACGAAGTGGTCGGTGGTGTGCGTGCCGCCGCACAACGCTGGCCCGATCTGCCGCTGCTGCTGGCCGGATTCTCGCTGGGCGGCAACTTTGCCCTGCGTGTGGCGCTGCGTGCGCCCGCGGCCGGCATCGTACTGCGCCAGGTCGTGGCCATCTGCCCGGCGATCCACCCGGGACATGTCCTCGAGGCCATGGAAGCGGCGCCGTTCTTCTATCGCCAGCACTTCCTGATCAAGTGGCGGCGCTCGCTGCATCGCAAACAGGCTGCGTTTCCTCAGACCTACGATTTCGGCAACTGGACGCGCGGCCTGGGCATCCGCGCATTGACCCGCGAGCTGATCGTCCGCAACAGCGAGTTTCCGACCCTCGAAGACTATCTCGACGGCTACAGCATCGCCGGCAACCGTCTGGCCGGCCTGCAGGTGCCCACCGCCATCGTCACCGCCGAAGACGATCCGATCATTCCGGTCGCCGATTTCCGCAATCTGAAATTGCCCGAACACGTTCGCCTGGACATCCTGCGCCACGGCGGCCACTGCGGCTTCCTGGAAAACTGGCGGCTGCACAGCTGGGCCGAGCGCTACGTACTCGAACGATTCACGGATGCTCTCAGCGACAGAAGGTGACTATCATCGGCGAACTTCGCCAATCGGCCTGAACGACCACAGCCTTCTGAGAGACTCGCCGTGAAATCGTTGCGGAGCACCATGAGTCGAGCCCCCGTCGCCAAGCCATCGGTTTGGATCCAACTGGCGCTCGTCGTAGCGTTGCCGATGATGACTGGGCATACCGCCGCGAAACCGGAGGGAGCGCAGGCTGCTGTACCTCTGTTCCTTTCCGTCGAACCTTATGATCCGGCGCTGCCCAGCCCGCGACCGGGCGCCCATTCAGTCTGGCGCGTGGTGTTCAATCACGAACAGATCCGGCAGCCCGCTGGCGCCATCCGCATCAATGTTCCCGGATTGCAGGAATACACCTCTCTCGTAGACTATTGGTCGCCTAGATCGGGCTACATCGACGCGCCTAACCCCACCCATCCCACTGGACTGAACCAGATTCCGGACCCGAACGCCCGACCCGAAGACTTCTCCTGGCGTTGGGAAGGTCTCAGCCTGACCCTTACCGCTTACAGGGGCATCATTGGTGGCAGGGTGACGGGCTCCGGCGGCAGATGGTTTTACATCGACCCTCACGCCGATGGCGTCACCTTGTTGTACGAGCCATCAGGAAGTGCCGGGGCTCCTGTCGCTCGACCGGTTTCAGGCCCAAATCGGCTCGCTATCGCGCTGCTGATGACGGCTTATCTGCTGATGGCATTTCGCCATCTTCATCAACAACCCACGGCACGCCATCCGTTGCAGCGACGCATCCCGGCCACACTCAAGGCTGATCGACAACGCTGAAGCTGTCCTGGAGCATGCGGTAGGGTTCCTCGTGCATGCCCAGCGCGACGTAGACACCACGGGCGCGGGCGTTGTCGGTTTCCACGTACAGGCGCAGACCGCAGACCGCAGACGTTGCGGCAGCCTCGGCGTGCAACTGGCGATACAGCATCGAGAACAATCCGCTACCGCGGTGTTCGGGCAGGACGTAGACACTCTGCAGCCACCACCAGCGGCCGTTGCGCCAGTCGCTCCATTCGTAGGTGACAAGGCAGGCCGCCACCACCTCGCCATCGATTTCGACCACGCGATAGAACCCGTGCGCCGGTTCGGATAACACGGCGGCCACGCCGGCACGCAGGATCACCAGATCCAGCACCTTGTTCTCGGTTTCCAACGCCATGGCGACGTTGAAGGCAGCGATGCGCTCGATATCGGTGACCTGTGCAGCGCGCAGGCGGATGTTCATGTCGACTCCCGTTCCTTCAACTGGCGACGCAGGCGAACGGCCAGATCGCGTGGATCGCTGCGCCTGACGACGACGCGCGGGCAATCGTGCCATTGCGCACACTCATGCAGGGCCTGCGCCAGATCGACGATCAGGGATTCGTCGGGCGTCGCTTCCGTTTCCAGATACAGGCGCTTCACCTCGAACACGCCGTCGCTGCGGTACGCCTTGGCGTCGAGTCGTCCGACCAGACGGCCGCGACGCAGTATCGGCAGCACGAAGTAGCCCCAGCGGCGTTTCGGTTCCGGCAGGTAGCATTCCAGCGTGTAGTCGAAGTCGAACAGGCTGCTTGCGCGCTCGCGATCCCAGACCACCGGATCGAACGGCGACAGCACGCAGGTGCGGGTCGCACGCAGGCGGCCGGCCGCGGCAGCGAGCAGTGCCTGGCTGTGGTCGCGATGGACATAGGCCGGCGCCGACCAGCCATCGACCGTCACCGGAATCAGGTCGCCGGCAGCGACCAGGTCGTCCAGGCCCGCGTCGTCGAGCCGACCACGCATCCGGAAATAGTCGGCCAGCCAGCGGGCCCGGCTGACGCCGAGCGCGGATGCCGCCGCCAGCACCTGCCAGCGTTGCACCGCGTCGGGTTCGGGTAACGCGCACCAGTCCGGCCGCACGGCACCGATCACGCGCTCGCTGAGGTCGTAGACGCGCTGGAAGTTTTCGCGTCGCGCCACCATCAGCTCGCCCAGCGCGAAGGCCGCTTCCAGCCAGCGCTTTTCGTCCTTCCAGCCCCACCAGGGGCTGCCGCGGCCATCGTTGCGCACGAAGTCGGCGGCCTTGACCGGACCATGCTCGCGGATGTGCGCCAGCAGCCGGTCGACGGCTTGACCGTGTTCGCGCCGGGTACGCCGGGCGTGCTTCATCGACCAGTGATGGTCACGCGCCTGGCGCGCACCATGGTGCCAGGCGAAATCACCGGTCGGCGCGAAGCAGGCCTCGTGCGACCAGCATTCGAACAGCGCCGCCTCGGCCAGCAGTTCTTCCAGCCACCGGGTCGGGTAGTTCCCCAGTCGCGAGAACAGCACCAGATACGGGCTGCGGTTGACCACATGGATGGTGTCGATCTGCAGCAGGCGCATGCGCTCGATCACCGCCAGCAGATCGGCCTTGCGCGCGCGGCGACGCGGCCGGGCCAGCAGTCCCTGCGCGTGCAGATGCAGCAGGCGCGCCTGCTGCGCGGTCAGCCGGACCGGCGTCAACACGGTGTCGGCGATGCGTCGTTGGTCGCGTTCATTCCGAGCCGGATTGACGATGCTTGCGACCCAGTTTGCGGGTCAGCGTGTTGCGGCTAAGCCCCAGATGCTCGGCGGCGCGCACACGGTTGCCCTCCGTGTGGACCAGCGCCGCCGACAACAGGGCGTGCTCGAACTCGGCCAGGGCGCGCGCGTGCAGGGAGCCCGGCGCTGCCTGCGACCAGTGTTCATCGACCCAGGCGGCCAGGCCATCGGTCCAGGCGCCCGGGGTTGCACTGGCGACTTCGGTGCCGCATGCGCCGGGCAGGTCATCCAGATCGCCGGGACGGATGTCGCGACCGGGCAGCAAGGCAGTCAGGCGCCGACACAGGTTTTCCAGTTGCCGCACGTTGCCGGGCCAGTGATAGCCGCGCATGCGCGCCAGCGCCTCGGGCGTCAGCCGCTTGCCGAGCATGCTCAACTCGCGCGCGGCACGCGCCAGCAGATAGTCGGCCAGCAGGCCGATGTCGTCACGGCGCTCGCGCAGTGCCGGCAGACGCAGGCGCACGACGTCGAGCCGGTGCAGCAGGTCGGCGCGGAAGGCGCCAGCGGCGACCTTGGCATCGAGATCCTGGTGGGTGGCAGCAATGACCCGGGCATCGGTGCGGATCAGTTCGCGACCACCGACGCGATAGAACTCGCCTTCGGCCAGCACGCGCAGCAGGCGCGTCTGCAAGGGCAGCGGCATGTCGCCGATCTCGTCGAGGAACAATGTGCCGCGCGCGGCTTCCTCGAAGCGGCCGGTATGACGCCGGGTGGCGCCGGTGAAGCTGCCGGCTTCGTGCCCGAACAGTTCCGATTCCAGCAGTTCGGCCGGCATCGCCGCCGTGTTCAAGGCCACGAACGGCTGCGCCGCGCGCGGGCTGTGCGCGTGCAGTGCGCGCGCCACCAGTTCCTTGCCGGTGCCGGTCTCGCCGGTGATCAGCACCGGCAGGTTCAACTGGGCCAGCCGGCCAATGGCGCGGAACACCTCGCGCATGGCCGAGCTTTCGCCGATCAGGCCGGGCGTGTGCACGGACGATGGCGACGGCTCCGGCGTGGTTTCGCCCAGCGCGCGCTTGACCGCGGCGACCATGTCGTCCAGATCGAAGGGCTTGGCCAGATAGTCGAAGGCGCCTTCGCGGAACGCACCGGCCGTGGTTGGCACATCGGTGAACGCGCTCATGACGATCACCGGCAGATCCGGATGCCGGCTGCGGGCCGCCGTGAGCAGATCCAGACCATCGCCATCGGGCATGCGCACGTCGGTGACCAGCAGATCGGGGCTGGCTTCGCTCAACGCCGCTCGGACATCGCCGCTGCCGGAGAAGATGCGCACATCGACGCCGGCGTCGCGCAGGGCATCGCCCAGCACCAGCCGCAGCGAGGCATCGTCGTCGACTATCCAGACCGCGTGGCGCATCAACTCGCTCCGTGAGGTATCGGCAGCCACACCGAGAACACGGTGTGGCCAGGACGGCTGTCGAAACCGATCCGACCGCCGTGGTCGGCGACGATTTCGCGCGCGGTGGCCAGTCCCAGACCCGTGCCGCCTTCGCGACCGGTCACCAGCGGCAGGAACAGGATGCCACGCAAGGCATCGGCCACTCCGCTGCCATCATCAACCACATCCATGCGCAGGGCATCGGCGCGACCATTGTCGAACAAGGCCGAGCGTTCGAAGCGGCTGCGCAGGACGATGCGCCGCGCGCCGGCCTCCAGCGCGTTGCGCGCCAGATTGAGGAAGACCTGGACCAGCCGGTCATGCTCGCCGATCGCTTCGGGCAAGCTCGGATCGTAGTCGCGCTCGGCCTCATGCCCTTCCATGTGCAGCAGCAGTCGCACCCGCTCCAGCACCGCATGTACGTTCACCGGCACCGGCGTCGCCTGACTGGCCGGCGCCAGCAGCCGCATCACCAGGGCATTGAGCCGATCGACCTCGGAGGTGATCACTTCGGCGTAGGCGCGCAGATCGGCATCCAGCACCCGTCGCGACAACAGCTGGGCGGCACCGCGCAGGCCACCGAGCGGATTCTTCAGTTCGTGGGCAAGACTGCGCAGACTGGCGGCTACCGACACCGCGGCCGGTTCGTCACCGGTGCGCAAATCCAGCCAGTAGCCGGGCAGACCGTCCAGCGCAGTCATGGCCAGCGCATGGATGGCGCCATGCGGACGCAGCGGTACCGCAGGCAGACGCACGGTGCCGGCGCTGCTGCATACACGCGCGAACGCCGCTTCCATGCGCGCGGGTTCCAGCACGTAGTCGGCGAAGGCCAGGCCGCGCTCGGTCAAGGGGCGGCCGATGGTTTCCAGCAAGGCGGGATTGGCCCAGCGCAGACGACCGTCCGGATCCAGCCAGCCCTGGGCCGCGGTGCTCTGGGCGAGCAGCGCGCCGGCCGCGCCGACAGCGGGCGGCAGGGCCTGAGTCCGTTTGCGTTCCACGCTGCGCACCATGATCTGCGCAGTGTATTGGCCGGACGCGATGGCAGCGAGTAGGCACGGGCGGAACCCGGCACCTGCCATCCGGCAGTCATGAAAGGTCAGCGAAAGCCGCAGGCTCAGGGATCGGCGGGCGCCGGTTCCAGCTCGACCAGCACGCGACCATCGACATCGGTGAGCTGCAGCCGCCCATCCACCCGGCGATGACCGACGGTCTTGGACAGCGCATCCAGAAACGCGCTTTCGACCTTCATGCGGTCGCCATCGAGACAGGCCATCTTGGTGACCGCCGTCGGTGCGAAGCTCAGGCCACCGCGGCCATCGCTGTTCGCCGAGGTGGAGAACCGGTTGCAGCCGGTGCTGCCGCTGGCGCCACCATCCGTGGCGAACTGCAGGGTCGGTCCCTCGACCGAACGACTGTCCAGTTGCGCCACCTTCCATGCACCGGACAGTGGCTCTGCGACGCCGCCCTGTTCGTTGGCAGGACCGGTGCTGCAGGCGGCAATAGCGGCGCCGAAAGCAAGCAGAACGATGATGCGTGTGCCAATCATGAGCCTGAACTCCTGCGCTGCAAGGTTGAACGCTGCGTCGCGATCACAACCGGCGAAGGCAGGCTTGTCGGCGACGGCTCAGTTTACGCTGATGAAGGAATGACCGCCGATTACCGCCACCACGCGATTGCCGCTCCAGCTCGGATTGGCAATGGCCTGGGCGAAAAAGTGATCGGCATCGGGCACGATCAGCTTGCGCTGTGCCGGCGGCAACGACCAGTTGCGCAGACTGTCGCCGGCAACACGCCAGGCCTTGCCCCAGGCTGCCGAATTCTTCAGTCGATAGTGCTTGCTGACCAGGCTCTGGGCGAACTGACCCTTGGCATTGACCACGGCGCAGACAGTGTCGCCCCAGCGACCGGACTGATGCCGACGCATGGCGACCTCGGCGACCGCCTGCTGACCCAGGATAGGCTCGCTGCGCGCTTCCAGATAGACAGTGGTGGCCAGACAGGTGTGGTCGGCCAGAGGCTGCGGCAGGATCGACGCCAGCCAGAGTAACCATTCCAGTTTCATGATCAAGACTCCAAAATCGAACTGGCCACCCGCAACACGCGCGAGCGCAAGCGCGTCGCTGGTTCCGGATGAGCCGGGATCGGTATCGGCCTGTCGGCACGATGGATGTCGCATCAGCGGCCATGTTCTGCGGCCTTCCGACACGTGACGGCGTGCTGCGGATCAACGCGCTTCGCCATCAAACCGATTGCTGCCCTCAGCGGCAGCAAGCGGTCGTTGAATTCGAACTGGATTGTTCGCTGATCATCATGTGCTCGAAGCAATTCGCACGAGCTCATCGATGATGCGCCGCCGCATGATGCTCAGCGCAGCCTTAACACGCCTGAAACGGCGCGCCTTTGTGCTTGACACACTGTGACTTTGGTTATAAGCCCTGCCAGGGCAGCGAATCGAGATCGACGTTGCCGCCGGAAACGATCACGCCGACGCGTCGACCCTCGAACACATCGCGACGCGCGAGGATCGCAGCCAATGTGATTGCCGCCGAGGGTTCGACAACAATCTTCAATCGTTCCCAGATCAGACGCATCGCCGCGATCGTCCGCGCATCATCGACCAGCAGGATTTCGCGCAGATGCTCGCGAAGAATCGCGAAGGTGAGCGTTCCCAGTTCCGCGCGCAGGCCATCACAGAGCGTGTCCGCCTTGCGTCCGGTCACGCGCCGGCCGTCTCGCAGCGAATCGTGAGCATCACGCGCACCTTCGGGTTCGGCACCGTACATCTGCAGATTCGGGTTCAGACCGTGTCCGGCGATGCAGGCGCCGGAAAGCAGGCCGCCGCCGCTGACCGGCGCGATCACGATGTCGAGATCGGGCACCTCCTGCAGCAACTCCAGCGTTGCCGTGCCCTGGCCGGCGATCACGCGCGCGTCGTTGAACGGATGCACCAGATGACCACCGGTCTCGGCCAGCACCTGCGTGGTGACCCGATCGCGATCGGCCTGATCCACGGCGCACGGCACCACGCGCGCACCGAAGTCGATGATCGCGGCCAGCTTGATCTTCGGCGCGTTTGCCGGCACCACCACGGTGGCGGGAATACCGCGCCGACGACAGGCCAGGGCGACTGCGGCGCCGTGATTGCCTGACGACTGGGTGACCACGCCGCGCGCGGCCTGCTCGTCGGTCAACGAGTAAACCGCGTTGCAGGCACCGCGGAACTTGAACGCGCCGACCCGTTGCAGGTTCTCGCACTTGAAGTGCAGGGAACAGCCCGCCAGGGCGTCCAGCGAACGCGAGGTCATCACCGGCGTGCGTTTGATGTGCTTGCCGATGCGCGCCGCAGCGGCCTCGACATCGGAGAACGTCGGCGCGTCTTTGTCGAAGGCGGTCATGCTGAAATCCTGCGCGGGCGGGGTTCGGCGCGATCGCCGCAGAGCACGCAGGGAGCCGGCGATGCCGCGGTCGTTCAGGGCGCGAGAATAGCAGCCGACCGATCGCCAGCGCTGCCGATCTCGCCGATGATGCCGGCACGCTCGCCGACATCATCGCCCTGCCCGGAAACTCAGCCTCTGCGCTTGTCCCGCCGCGCCTGGTTGCGCCGTCCGGACGAACTGATGTGTGCCTGGATGGGCCGGACGCGGCTCTCCGCCAGACGGCGCTCCAGTGCGGTGATTTTCGCCTTGCCGCTGACGTATCCGCCTTGAATCGGCGACACATCGGCACCGGCCACATCCGCCAGCGACCTGCGCGATCGGCCGGGTTTGCGAACCGGCGGTTGACTGTCATTGGCCGCCG
The DNA here is from genome assembly GCA_035911475.1 of Lysobacterales bacterium. Lineage (GTDB taxonomy): Bacteria > Pseudomonadota > Gammaproteobacteria > Xanthomonadales > UBA2363 > Pseudofulvimonas. The sequence goes on from JAMHVM010000040.1 coordinate 15,417, forward strand.
CGGGTTTCGATACCGAGTCCGCCACCTGGGTTGCCTTGCCAGTAGCTGTCGTTCCCGCCGGCCGGGCTTTGCCTGCTTTCCCGCCGGAAGGCCTGGCTGACGCCTTCTTCGCAGCCGGCTTCTTCGCCGCGGCCTTGCGGGTCGCGGTCTTCTTGCCCGTGCTGCCGGCAGCCTTCTTCGTCGACGATGTTCTGGCCGGTGTCTTCTTGGTGGCGCTCTTTTTGGTGGCGGACTTTTTGGCAGCCATCTTCTTCGCCGCAGCCTTCCTGGGAGCGGCCTTTTTGCCAGCCGCCTTCTTCGCGGTTGCCTTCTTGCCGGCCGTGGTCCTGGCTGCCGACTTCTTGGCCGCCGCATTGACCAGCTTCAGGCGCGCCTGGAAACGCTCCAGCAGTTCGCCGAACAACACGGCCTTTTCCTTCGAGCGGGCGTTGGCCACACCGCTGCGGCCACCCTTGCTGCCGGTGCGGTCGCGTGCGGCCAGACGCTGACGCTTGAACAGGTCGCGATACTTGTCACGCAGCTTGCGTGTGCGCTCGACCTTGGACTTGAGCTGTGTGGCCGTCAGCGCCTTGACGTCTGTGGCTCGGCCGGCGTCGAACAGGCTCAGTTCAGTGGCGGTGAGCAGGTTCCTGGCTTGGGTTCGGGTGTAGGCCATCAGGTTCTCCTTGGCTGCGGAAACGAAAACGGCCGGTGTGCGCGCACACCAGCCGTTCGGGTTCATCGATAGGGATTGCGGGCAGATGCCGCCCGGTTGCGGGCGGCACCGTCGCTGCCGGGTCTGATCCGCGCAACAACGCGCGGTGCGACCGGCATCGCTCTCAGTCGTCGCCGCCGAAGAACGACATGAGATTGAGCAGATGTGTGAACAGCACCACGATGTTGGCGAACAGCGACACCGTGATGTAGACCGGGTTGGCAGCGCCGTCGTGGATCATCCGGCTGGTGTCATAGAGGATGAAGCCGCTCATCAGCAACACGGCCACCGCCGAGATGGTCAGCGACAGCAGCGGAATCTGCAGGAACAGGTTGGCGATGATCGCCAGCAGCACCACGATGACGCCGGCGGCCAGGAATGAGAACAGGAAGCTGAAGTCCTTCTTGGTCGTCAGCGCCACCGCCGACAGGCCGATGAACAGCGCCGCGGTGCCACCGAGTGCGTTCATCACGATGGTTGAGCCGCCCGGAATGGCGAGATAGGCGGCTACCAGCGGACTGAGCAGGAAGCCGACCAGGCCGGCCCAGGCGAAGGTCATCCAGATCGCGGCATCGCCGCGGCGCGCGGCGTTGATCGCGAACGGGCCGCCGATGAATACCACCATGAACACCAGCCACATCCCCATGCTCCATTGGAGCCCGGTGCGCAGACCAATGAACGCGCCGACGGTGGCCACGGCCATGACCATGGCCAGCAGGATGTAGGTGTTGCGGACCACGCTCGGCAGCGCGGCGCTGGTGACGGTCGAGTTGCTTGCAATGCGCTGATCGGACATGAAGCCGGTCTCCGGACAATGAATGGGAATCACCATAGACAAGGTCGCGCGCCACGGCAAGTCGCCGGGCATTTCGGCCGGCAACGCCGGCCATCGCGCGGTCGCCAAGCCGATCCCGGCAATCTGGCGATCACGGCAGTTCATGGGGACGGGACTACGACTGCACAAGCACGGCATAGGTTCCGCGGCCGTCCTGGAAATCGGGGAAATGTGCAATCCGACGCGTCATGCCGGTGATGGCCGGAACAACTGTCAGGCCCGCTTGCGCTATACATGCGGACCTCGCCGGGCACGGCGGCACGCCCGCAACGGCTTTTCCGAGGTTCCTTTGCAAGCACTCGATCTCACCGTACAAGCCGGCGCCGGCCACTACTGGCGCCTCACCGGCCATTGGCCGGAGCAGCCACGCGCGGCGCTGTTGTGGCTGCCGGCCATGGGCGTCGCCGCGCGCCACTACCAGCCGTTCGCCCTGGCCCTGGCCGAGCGCGGCGTCGGCGTGGTCGTGCATGAGTGGCGCGGCAACGGCAGCAGCTCCCTGCGCGCCAGTCGGCAGCAGAACTGGGGACTGCGTGAACTGCTGAGCCTGGACCTGCCTGCCAGCCGCGCGGCGGTCGCGCCGCTGGCGGGCTCATCGCCGTTGCTGATCGGCGGTCACAGCCTGGGCGGGCAACTGGCCTGTCTGCATGCCGGCCTGGCCGGCCAGGGACTGTCCGGCCTGTGGCTGGTCGCTGCCGGCACCCCGTACTGGCGCGGCTATGCGGCGCCTCGGCGCTGGCTGCTGCCGATGGTCTATCCCGGCTTCTCGGTGCTGGCCAAGCTGTGCGGCGCCCTGCCGGGGCACCGGCTGGGCTTCGGCGGCACCGAGGCACGCGGCCTGATCCGCGACTGGTCGCGCGTCGGTCGCACCGGCCGCTATCGTGCCGATGGCTTGCCGGACATCCTGGAAGCGGCGTTGGCCTCGGTCACGCAGCCCGCGCGCGCGGTGCTGCTCGACAGTGACTGGCTGGCGCCGCCGCCGGCACTGGAGGCGCTGCTGGCGAAGATGCCTGCCAGCTCCGCGACCACTACCGTGCTGGACACCGAAGCCCTGGGCGTGCCCGCTGACCACTTCGCCTGGATGAAGCAGCCCCAAGCGGTGATCGACCAACTGCTGACCAGCCTGGCGCCGCCGGCGCCCGACGACCTCAGGACGATGGCGTAGTCGACAGCGCGGGAAGCGGCCAGTCCGGCGGCGTGATCGCCAGTTCCAGCTCGCCGGCAAGGGCACGACGCAGATCGCGCGCATCCAGTCCCGGCACCAGTTGCCCCACCAGCGCGACCACGTAGTCACGCTGGACGCGGTCGTCGCGCAGCAACAGCCAGGTGGTGCAGACCGGTAAGAGGTCATCCGTGTCCAGCGCGACGAACTCCGGATCAGCCGGGTCGATCGCCATCTCGGCCAGCACGCCGATGCCCATGCCGGCGCGGACGTAGGTGCGGATCAGGTCGGCATCGCGCGCGGTGCAGGCGATCCGTGGCGTCAGCCCCTGGGCCTCGAAGGCCAACCGCAGGGAGGAATCCGGCGACTGGCTGGACTCGTAGCTGACCAGCGGCAGCGCCGCCAGATCGGCCAGGGTCACGGCACGACGCAACGCCGCCAACGGGTGACTGCGCGGCACCAGCACCTTGCGCCGCCACCGGTACAAGGGCAGGGCCAGACCGATTTCCGGCGGCCCGCCCGCGGTGCTGACAATGGACACATCGGCCTCGCCACGGGCCAGCCGCGCCAGCGTCTCGCCGTCACCACCCGGCGCGATATGCACGCTGATGCCCGGATAGCGCTGCTTCAGCGCCGACAGCACCGGTGGCAGCAGATAGCGGGCCTGGGTGTGGGTGGTGGCGACATGCAGCTCGCCCTCATCATCGGCACGCAGGTTGGCGGCCAGCGAACGGATGTTCGCCGCCTGCTCGAGAATGATCCGCGCGCGCTCGATCACTTCCGCACCGGCCGGTGTCACTTCGGCCAGGCTGCGGCCCTTGCGCGTGAACAGACGAAAGCCGAGTTCGTCCTCCAGCTGCTTGAGCTGTTTCGACACACCGGGCTGCGTGGCGTGCACGCGTTGCGCCGCCAGCGTGATGTTCAGGCCGGAATCGGCGATGGCGACGAGGTAGCGGAACTGGGTCAGGGTCATGGGATGGTTCTGGTAGCTGGTTTCGTCGATCGCGGCACAAGGCCGCCGACCGACGATCAGGCAAGGCTAGCGCGAGCGCCGTCGCACCGGGAATGTCCGATCCGGTCGCGTGCTCGCGGGCTGCCCGGCCGTGCCGACTCCCGGCCTGGCGGCGTCGGCGGACGGCGGGCCGTCGACATTGCCAGCAATCGCCGTTGGCGCACATTACCTGCGGTCATGACGACCTGAGCGATGGTCATTTCCGGGCTGGATCGGAGCACACCCACGATCACCGTCACTCCGGGGTAGGGCGCTAAGCAGCCGGTGCGCATGACGGCGCCGCTGCCGATTGAGGGGGCTGGACAGTGACGAGTGCCTGCCTGCAGGTGGTCGCATGGCGGTCGGAGAGCGAACCGAGAGCGACGAGACCGCCCCAGGCACGACCGCGGTCCGCTGGTCGCCAGCGTCCGACCGGGAACCGCTGCCGCCACGGCCGGGTCTGCCCACCCATCGCGTCCGACGCGGGCCATACTCGCCACGCAGCCATGCCGGATCGCAGCCACGCCGCATCGACAGGAAATCGCCATGATCCACGACGACATCACCAGCACCATCGGCAACACCCCCATCGTCCGGCTGAACCGGATCGCGCCGGCGCATGTCGAGCTGTACGCCAAGGTCGAATCGTTCAACCCCGGCGCCTCGGTCAAGGATCGCCTGGCCATCGGCATCATCCTCGATGCCGAACGCAAGGGCCTGCTCAAACCCGGCGACACCGTGGTGGAAGCGACCAGCGGCAATACCGGCATCGCCCTGGCCATGGTCTGTGCGGCGCGCGGCTACAAGTTCGTGGCGATCATGGTGGAAACCTTCTCGATCGAGCGGCGCAAGCTGATGCGCGCCTATGGCGCCAAGGTGATCCTGACGCCGGCCGCCGAGCGCGGCTCGGGCATGGTGCGCAAGGCCGAGGAGCTGGCGAAGAAGCACGGCTGGTTCCTCGCCCGGCAGTTCCAGAACCCGGCCAATCCCGACTATCACGCCAGCACCACCGGTCCGGAAATCCTGCGCGATTTCGCCGGCCGCCGTCTGGACTGGTTCGTCACCGGCTGGGGCACCGGCGGCACGCTCAGCGGCGCCGGGCGGGTGCTCAAGGCAGCGCGCCCCGACCTCAAGATCCTGGCCGCCGAACCGGCGGCGGCGCCGCTGCTGGCCGGCAAGGAATGGACGCCACACAAGATCCAGGGCTGGACGCCGGATTTCGTTCCCGAAGTGCTCGACCGTGGCATCGCCGATGCGCTGATCGCCATCGATGATGTCACTGCCCGCGACACGGCGCGGCGGCTGGCCACGCTGGAAGGCCTGTTCGTCGGCATCTCCGCCGGCGCCACCGTGGCCGCTGCGCTGCACGCCGCCGAGACGGCCACCGAGGGGACCGTGCTGCTGGCGGTGCTGCCGGACACCGGCGAACGCTATCTGTCGACCTTCCTGTTCGAGGACGTCAACGACGGCTCCGACGACGACTGGCTGGCGGAGCTGGAAGGCCGCGTGAACTGAGTCGTTGTCGCGACAATATTCGCGCCAGTAGCGTGTCGCCCTCGCGTAGCCGTTACCGACACACCCGCGCGCAACAAGCGCGGCCGGGCGTGGGCAAGGCCTGATCGAAGACGCATGGACAACGGCGCGCACGAGACATCGCATTCGCCCGCGCATCTGCCGGCGACACTGGAAAACCGCTGTCCACGCCGATGACCGAGGATCTGATCGACATCAGCCACGATCAGGCGACGCCTAGCCGGGAACCGGAAAAATCCGATAGGCGGTCCGGCGCAGGCAGGCGCATGCTCGGCCGCGTCGTGTCACGACCCGGTGCCGGAGCGCTCCGGCCATCGCTCAGCCACGTTGTCGGAGTCAAACAGATGATGAACACCATCGACCGCATCCGCCGCTCGATCCGCGCCGCCTGCTTCCTGGCTCAGGTCCGTGAGGAACTGGCGCGAACGCCGGACGATCCGGAGCTGAAATGGGCGTCACAGGAGCTGGAGAACACGCTCACGCGGCATCACCGGGCGCTCAATCCGTCGGCTTCGTGTCCGCCTCCGGTGACGCTGCCGGTAGCTCGGCCTGCGGCGTCGGCGGCGTGCGTTCCTGACAGGTGATCGCCGGTTGGCCGGCGCGGATCAGCGTCGCCTCCTGGCCCTTGCTCCAGAACTCGCTGCCGTCCTGCGCGAAGCGCGCGCCCGAGGCGGAAATCGCCGTCGGCAGCACCAGCGGCTCGTCCTCGCCCTGGAAATGCAGGGTGACCTGGCCGGACTCGTAGATCGTCCGCACCGGGGTTTCACCGCACAGATAGTGCGCCTCGACCGGGCCTTCCACCGGCGCCGGTGCCGGCGCGGCCTCCGCACCCGGCTCCTGCGCCACGGCAATCATGGCCAGCGCATTGATGGTCTTCGAGCGCGGTTCGATGGTCGCCTGGCTGTCGGTGACGAACCAGACCCGGTCATCGGCATCGCGATACGTTGCCGACAAGGCATAGACCATGCCGTCCTCGATCAGATCACCTTCCACCGGAAACTCGAAGTAGCTCTTGCCACCGGCCGGATCTTCCACCGCATGCCGCGCGACCACAGCGGTGGGCGTATCCGCCAGCAAGGTGTTGACCAGCGCGACTTCGAGCGTCCCCTGGTCGGGGAAACGGCTGCCGTCGGGAAGGCGTGCCTCGCCACGGACCAGTACCGGCGCGCTGTCGTCGTCGGCGACGCCACAGCCGGCGAGCATCGCCACTGCCGTCAAAAGCAACAGGCTCAGCCCGGGCATCGCAGCACGTTTCCAGTGATTCATGGTGGGTACCTTCCTTCGTTCCTTTTTAGAGGCTGTCGCTGCTGACAGGACGCAGATCGCCGCTGGCTCGTGGCGGCGCGCTTACTGGCCGGCAAGCAGACACCGTCACCACCGGCGCCAGGTTTCGACGGCGTGCCCGGCCGAACCGACACCAGCGGACAGCACCGGCAACATACGCCGGAAATCGTTTGCCGCATGTGACCACGGGAACAACCTCCCGGTTCAATCCAGCCGTTGCGCTTGGGTTGCGCAAGCCGCATCAAACGACCGATGCAGTTCACGGAATAGCCGGCAGCGCTGGCTTCGCAAGGGATGCCCGGCCACTCCGGATTCGCAGTCTACGCCGCTTCCCGGCCGCTCTGGCTGCGGGGTCGGCGTCAGTTGGCGGCCGCGACGATCCATCGACCGACACCGTCTTTCACTCGATTGCGGAGGCTCGTCGGTTGCAGCCAGGTCGACGATTGCGGCCTGGGCAGCAGATGGTCCCAATCGAGATCGCGAATCGTCTTCTGTCGACCTCTGGTCCACCTCGCCTGGCTGGATCGCACACCGTATCCGGCAGATCGTCGCGGAGCATGGCAACGATTCGCGCTGCCTGCCTGTGCTGCCGACGCCGCTCGACCGAACCGAACTGAACCGGGAGCCCCGCACGGCAGACGCGACCAGCCGCGCACGACCATCACCGTTTACCAAATCGAGGAACAGCCGCCCTACTTCGGCTGCGTGCGTAGCAGACGCCGACGCGTCGGCTGCGGCTTGCGCTCGGCCATCGCCTGCGTGCGCGCGCCGGCGTCGCGCACCAGCTCCGGCAGAAGGCGGGCCTCCGGCAGCAGATGCCAGTATTTCTGCGGCATTTCCTGACGCATCATCCGCGTATTCAGGCGTGCGGGGTTGAAGATGCTCGCGTAGTAGGCGCACCACAAGGCCTCGCCGGCATCTTCGGGTGGCAGCGCAGCGCGGTCGCCACCCGGCCCCAGCCACAGCGTCTGTCCATCCCAGACCGCGCTGCGGTCGGGGGTCAGGATCGACCAGCGCATGCCGGCGAAACGGCGCATGAAGAACGGCGCAACGCGATCGACGATCTGGTGCTCCGGCTCGAACCAGGCGCACCAGGTGTCTTCCTGGCCCGGCACGGCGCGGAACCGGACGAAGGCCTTCATCTTGTGGGTGTCCCGGCGCACGGCCTTGTCCATGCGCCGCAACGCGTCGATGTCGGGATCCAGCGGGTTGCCGAGCAACGAGCGCTCGCCGGCACCGATCCGCCACAGCACCCGGTACAGCAGCGCTTGGCGACCGGGGCTGCGATGGCACAGGACACTGGCAGCCAGATCGAGCAGCACCTGGGACACCGACAGTCCGCTGCGACGTCTGGGCGCATCCTGTATCGGCGGTCCCGGCAGCATCGTGCCTTGCGCGTCGCCGTCCCAGTCCAGGTGATCCGGTGCGATGCCGGCTTCCCATGCCTGGCGCGCGCGTTCGCGCCAGGCCGCCAGCGACCAGCCAGGCTCGACGGTCGCGCGCCATCTCATCCGAACAGATCCGCCTGCCGGGGCCGCGGCGCCAGCTCGGCGCGCAACCGCGACGGATCGTCCAGGCGCTGGCCCGGGTGATGATCGAGCACGCTGACGAACGGCAACAGCCTCGACAGCGGCGCGCGCAGCCGGCCCAGATCAGCCATGCGCAGCAGCGCGTGTCGACGCGAAGCCAGGATCTTCTGCACGTTGCGCACACCCAGTCCCGGCACCCGCAGCAGCATTTCCCGTGGTGCGCGGTTCAGATCGACCGGAAACTGCTGCGGATGGCGCAGCGCCCACGCCAGCTTGGGATCGACCTCGAGGTCGAGCATGCCGCCGGCTGTGCCGGCGTCGACGATTTCGTCCACGTCGAACTCGTAGAAGCGCAACAACCAGTCGGCCTGATAGAGGCGATGCTCGCGCTGCAACGGCGGCGCCCGCGGTGGCAATTGCGCCGACGCATCGGGAATCGGCGAGAACGCCGAGTAGTAGACCCGACGCATGCGGAAACCGGTGTACAGCGCATGGCTGCTGCGCAGGATGGTGCCGTCATCGGCACCATCGGCGCCGACGATCATCTGCGTGCTCTGTCCGGCCGGGGCGAAGCGCGGTGGGCGCGCGCGAACCGGCGTACTCGTTGCCCGCCGTCGCCTGGCTTCGCGGTTCTCGGCGATGCGTTCGTGCACCTGCCCCATCGCCTGGCGGATGCCGGTGGCCTGCTTGTCCGGCGCCAGCTGCCTCAGGCCTTCCTCGGTCGGCAGTTCAACGTTGATGCTGAGGCGATCGGCATAGCGGCCCGCGCGCGCGATCGTCTCGGGCGACGCTTCGGGAATGGTCTTGAGATGGATGTAGCCGGCGAAACGATGGTCCTCGCGCAGGCTGCGCGCGACCTCGACCAGTTGCTCCATCGTGTAGTCACCGTCGCGGATGATGCCGCTGGACAGGAACAGGCCCTCGATGTAGTTGCGTTTGTAGAAATCCAGCGTCACCCGCACCACCTCTTCGGTGGTGAACCGCGCCCGGCGGACATTGCTGCTGACGCGATTGACGCAGTAGGCGCAGTCGTAGATGCAGAAGTTGGTCAGCAGGACCTTCAGCAGCGACACGCAACGACCGTCCGGCGTGTAGGAATGGCAGATGCCCATGCCTTCGGTGCTGCCGATGCCGCCGGTGCCGAGCGAATGACGTTTGCCCGCGCCGCTGGATGCGCACGACGCGTCGTACTTGGCGGCGTCGGCGAGTACTGTCAGCTTGTGCATCAGCTCCATGCAGCCACGCTAGCAGGCGCAGGTCGCAGTGGCTGCGACGCGGCAACGCGCAGTCAGGTTGCTGAACGGTGACGCCGGCTCCGACCGGGCCTTCACCTCGTCAGCACTAGATTCCGGATCAGGCAGCTCCAGATGGCCATTCCATCCCGGTTACGCAGGAATCGCTTCATGCCCATGTTTCGTCGCGATCTGCCGTCGGGCAGACGCGCCTGTCCGCAGCGAATCAAAGCGAACGCCGCTGCGGCAAGGCGCTCGCCGCCCGAACACCGGTTATCCGACGTTCCGGTCGCCAGCGGATCCGCATCGCCCGTTCCGTGGGCTCGTTGTCAAGGCCGGCGATGCGGCGCACGATTCGCGCACTGTTTGAGTCCTTCATCCAAACTCGGCGCACGCGGATGAAACCCCGGCCCGATCTCGTGCAACTGCGGCCGGAAGGCCTGTACTGCCCAGCCGGTGACTTCTACATCGATCCGTGGAAACCGGTGCCGCGCGCGGTGATCACCCACGGCCACGGCGATCATGCCCGGGTTGGCATGGGGGTGTATCACTGCACGACCGCCAGCCTGCCGATTCTGCAGTGGCGCCTGGGCGAGCAGGCCTATAAAACGCACGAGCACGGCGAACCATTCGACCTGGGTCAGGCGCGCGTTTCGCTGCACCCGGCCGGGCACGTGCTCGGCTCGGCGCAGGTGCGCATCGAATCCGGCGGTCAGGTCTGGGTGGCGTCGGGCGACTACAAGCGTCAGCCCGATCCGACCTGCGCACCGTTCGAAGTGGTGCCGTGCGACACCTTCATCACCGAAGCGACTTTCGGGCTGCCCATCTATCGATGGCCTGACACCGGTGAAGTCGCCGCGGAGATCGTGCGCTGGCGTGATGCCTGCGCCGACGAAGGGGTGGCGGCGATCCTGTTCTGCTACGCCTTGGGCAAGGCCCAGCGCGTCCTCGCCGAGCTCGCAGCGCACACCGGCGAAGCCGCCCTTCTGCATGGCGCCGTTGCCGCGGGTGTGGAGGTCTATCGTCGCGCCAACATCGCCATGTTGCCGACCGAACCGGTCGCCGAGCACGCCAAGGGCACGGATTTCGCGGGCAAGCTCATTCTGGCGCCACCATCGGCAGCCGGCAGCCCGTGGATGCGCCGCTTCCGACGCGCGCAGACCGGGTTTGCCTCCGGCTGGATGCGCATCCGCGGCAACCGGCGGCGGCGCAACCATGACCGCGGTTTCGTCGTCTCCGACCACGCCGACTGGCCGGACTTGATCCGCACGATTGCCGAAACCCGCGCCTCGCGCATCATCGCCACCCACGGCAACACCGACGCCATCGTGCGCAGCCTGCGCGAGGCGGGCGTGGACGCGGGCGCCTTCCGCACCGCCTTCGACGGAGACGACTGACCTTGCGTCTGTTCGCCGGCCTGTTCCGCGAGCTGGACCAGAGCACCGCGACGCTGGACAAGCGCGCCGCGCTGGTGCGCTATTTCGGTACGGCGCAGCCGCGCGATGCCGCCTGGGCATTGCATCTGCTGTCAGGTGGCAAGATCACCAGCGCCAAGCGCAAGATCGCCACCACCCGCGAGCTGCGCGACTGGATTGCCGAAGTGGCCGGCCTGCCCGACTGGCTGGTCGAAGACAGCTACGAGCAGGTCGGCGATCTCGCCGAAACCCTGGCCCTGCTGCTGGACGATCCAGCCGAACCGGCCCCCGAACTCGCGCTGGCCGACTGGATCGAGGGTCGCCTGCTGCCGGTGGCCAACCAGGACGTGTCGCTTCGGCGTGGCATCGTGACCGACGCCTGGCGCACGCTGCGCTTCGATCAACGCCTGCTGTTCAACAAGCTACTCACCGGCGCGCTGCGCGTCGGCGTGTCGCAACGCGTGGTGCAGCAGGCGCTGGCCGAGATGAGTGGCGTCGACATCGCCCGGATCGCGCAGCGCATGCTCGGTGAATGGACGCCGTCGGCCGGGTTCATGGGCCAGCTGCTGTCGAGGGATGAACTGGCCAGCGACCGCCAGCAGCCCTATCCGTTCTATCTGGCCACGCCTCTGGAGGCGATACTGCGTGATGATTCGACGGGTGCTGGATCCACGACGCCTTCGGACTCGCCGACGAGCGATCACGACGATGCCGGTGGCGACGGGCCTGCCTCGACCTTGTCTGGCGATCCTGCCGCGGTCGAGCGCGCGCTCGGCCCCATCCAGGACTGGCTGATCGAGTGGAAATGGGATGGCATTCGCCTGCAGCTGATCCGTCGCCAGGGCGATGTCGCGCTGTGGTCGCGTGGCGAGGAGCGTCTCGACGGCCGGTTCCCGGAAATCGAAGCGGCTGCCGCGGCGCTGCCGGTCGATTGCGTCCTCGACGGCGAACTGCTGGCCTGGCGTGGCAATGACCCGCAACCACTGCCGTTTACTTTCCTGCAGACGCGAATCCAGCGCCGCAAACCCGGCGCCAGAATCCTGAGCCAGACGCCGGCGCGGATGCTGGTGTACGACCTGCTGGAACTGGAAGGCGTCGACTACCGGACGCGACCACTCTCGGACCGGCGCACGGCACTGGAGCGGCTGCTCGGCCCGGCGTCGAATCCGATCATCGCTGCCTCGCCGCTGATCACTGCCCACGACTGGTCGCAGGCCACCCGCCTGCGCGCTGGTGCCCGCGCGCAGGGCGTCGAAGGCCTGATGCTCAAGCGCGCCAGCGCGCCGTATCAGCAGGGCCGCAAGCGCGGCGACTGGTGGAAGTGGAAGATCGACCCGCTGACCGTCGATGCCGTGCTGCTCTATGCCCAGGCCGGTCACGGCCGACGCAGCACCCTGTACACCGACTACACCTTCGGCCTGTGGGATGGCGACACGCTGGTGCCTGTGGCCAAGGCCTACAGCGGCCTGGACGATGCCGAGATCGGGCGGCTGGACCGCTGGATCCGGAGCAACACGCTGGAGCGCTTCGGCCCGGTCCGGTCGGTCACCGCCCATCACGTGTTCGAACTCGGCTTCGAGGCGGTGAACCGCTCCAGCCGGCACAAGTCAGGCATTGCCGTGCGCTTCCCGCGCATCCTGCGCTGGCGCCACGACAAGCGCGCCGAGGAGGCTGACCGGCTGGATACGCTGCGGCAACTGGCGCGATGACCGCGGACGGCACGCGCCAGCGCTTCGACGCGCCCTTGTCGGCGTGGTTCGCCAGCCGCGGCTGGAAAGCGGCGGCATTCCAGCGCGAAACCTGGCGCCGCTATCGCCGCGGTGAATCCGGCTTGCTGGTGTCGCCGACCGGCAGTGGGAAAACGCTGGCAGCCCTCGGCGGCGTGTTGCTGGACGCATGCCACGACACCAAGGCGACCACCGGCAAACGCGGCAACAAGGTCGCCCCGCGCACGCGACTGCTGTGGATCACCCCGCTGCGCGCCCTGGCCAACGACACGCTGCGGGCCTTGCGCGAACCGGTCGATGCGCTCGGTCTGGATTGGACCATTGCCCTGCGTACCGGCGACGCCAGCGCGCGCGACAAGCGTCTGGCCAGACAGGGCCGTGCCGACGCGCTGGTGATCACACCCGAGTCGCTGGCCCTGCTGCTCAGCTATCCCGAGACACGCGAACAGCTCAGCGGACTGCAGGCCATCCTGGTCGACGAGTGGCATGAGCTGCTGGGCAACAAGCGTGGCGTGCTGCTGCAACTGTGTCTGGCCAGACTGCGCGCGTGGTCACCGACGGTGCGTATCTGGGGCATGTCCGCCACCCTGGGAAACCTCGCCGAGGCGCGCGACGTGCTGCTGCCGCATGCGCCGGACGCGACCATCGTGCATGCCGGCAGCGCGCGATCGCTCAGTATTCATACCTTGCTGCCGGAACACGGCGAACGCTTTCCCTGGGCCGGGCACCTCGGGCTGTCGCAGATGCAGCGCGTGTCCGGGCAACTGGATCAGGCGCGCAGCACCTTGCTGTTCGCCAACACCCGTAGCCAGGCCGAGCTGTGGCACCGCGCGCTGTCGGCTATCTGGCTGGACGAACCTTCCTCGCTCGCGCTGCATCACGGCTCGCTCGACGCCAGGCTGCGCGCGCAGGTCGAGCAGGGGCTGCGTGATGGCACGGTGCGTTGTGCGGTCGCGACCTCCAGCCTGGATCTGGGCGTGGATTTCCCCACGGTCGACCAGGTGATCCAGATCGGCAGCCCCAAAGGCATGGCGCGACTGCTGCAGCGCGCCGGTCGCGCCCGGCACCGCCCTGGCGAAGCCGGACGCGTCATCTGCGTGCCGACCCACGCGCTGGAACTGGCCGAATACGCCGCCGTGCGCGAGGCGCTGGCCGCCGGCGAGATCGAATCAAGACCAGCGCCGATCCTGTCGGTGGACGTGCTCGCCCAGCATTGCGTGACGCTCGCGCTGGGCGGCGGCTTCGATCCCCGGCAGCTCAAGGACGAGGTCAAGGGAACCCATGCCTTTGCCGATATGAGCGACGCCGTCTGGCAGGCGGTGCTGGACTACATCGTGCGTGGTGGTGCGGCGCTGGAGAACTATCCCGAGTATCGCCGGGTGGTCATCGACGAGGCTGGCATCTACCGGGTCAGCGACCGCCGCGTCGCCTTTCGGCATCGTCTCTCGATCGGCACCATCAGCAGCGACGGTGCGCTGCAGGTCAAGCTGTTGCGAGGCGGTTCGCTCGGGAGCGTCGAGGAGAGTTTTCTGGCGCGACTGCGTCCGCGCGATCGCTTCCAGTTCGCCGGACGGACGCTGGAACTGGTTCGCCTGCAAGGCATGACCGCCTACGTGCGCGTGGTCAAGCAGGCGGATGGCATCGTGCCGCGTTGGCAGGGTGGCCGGATGCCGTTGTCGACCGCGCTCGGCGCGAGAGTTGCCCGCGTCCTCGCCGATCCGCCGCAAAGCCCGGAGATGCAGGCACTGGCGCCGCTGCTGACGCTGCAGGCCGAAGTCTCCGCCTTGCCAGCGCCGGAGCGCCTGCTGGTCGAGTGGACCAGGACACGCGAAGGGTGGCACCTGTTCGTGTTTCCGTTCGCCGGGCGCGGGCTGCACGAGGGACTGGCGGCATTGCTGGCGCTGCGCTGGAGCCGGCAGGCACCGAACACCTTCGCCTTCGCCGTGAACGACTACGGGCTGGTGCTGACGGCCAAGGCGGAAACCGATGTCGGCGCCGAGCAGATCCACCAGCTGCTCGACCCGCATGGCCTGGATCTGGATCTTCGCGAAGGCGCCAACCTCGGCGAGCTGGCACGTCGCCAGTTTCGCGACATCGCCCGGGTCGCCGGGTTGTTGCCACCGTCGCTGCCCGGGCGACAGGCGCGCAGCCTGCGCCAGCTGCAGGCCTCCAGCGGACTGCTGTTCGATGTGCTGCGCGCGCACGATCCTGGGCACATGCTGCTGCAGCAGGCCGAGCGCGAGGTGTTCGAGCAGACCCTGGATATCGCCGCATTGCGCCAGCTGCTGGCTCGCTGCCACGCGCTCGACATCGATCTGCAAAGTCCCAGGCATCTGACGCCACTGTCGTTCCCGCTCTGGGCGGAAATGGTCCGCGGCACGCTCAGCAGCGAGGACTGGCAGACGCGCGTACGACGCGCCGCGCAACAGCTGGAACGACGCCATGGCTGAGTCGATCGCGCTGGAAATCGCCGGCGAGCGGATGCAGGCCTGGGCGGATCGTGCCCTGTATTGGCCGGCCCGACGACGCCTGCTGATTGCCGACCTGCATCTGGGCAAGGGCAATACCTTCCGCAGTGCCGGCATTGCGGTTCCCACCGGTGGCACGGATCGCGATCTGGCGCGTCTGGACCGGCTGGTCGCAGCCACGCAGGCGGCTTCGCTGTGGATTCTCGGCGACTTCCTGCACGCCGCTCGCCACGCCGCGGTCGACATTGCCTGGCGGGAATTTCGCGCACGCCATGCTTCCCTCGAAATCGGCGTGATCGCCGGCAACCATGACTGTGCCCTCGATGCCGATGCCGCTGGCGTAGTGGCACTGCCCGATGGCCTGAGCGATGGTCCGTTCGCGTTCCGACATGCGCCAGGAGCGGCTGGCGCTGGCGCTCACCTGATCTGCGGACATCTGCATCCGGTCGCGAAACTCCCCGATGTCGGGCGACACCCGTTGTTCTGGCTGGGGCGGTCGATGACGGTACTGCCGGCGTTCTCGCTGTTCACCGGCGGACAGGTCGTGCCGCTGTCCGAATGCGCGGGAAGTGTGGTCTGCAACGGCAGCGCCGCCTACCGACTACCCGGCCACCCGGCTTGAGCCGGTCTCCCGGCGCGCTGACGCCAGCGACGCAGCCAGCGATCCGGCAAGCAGCCGGACCACCTGCGTGCCGCCTGGCGTTCCCGACGCAGCGCCATCACCATCAACGCAACCGGGCGAAGCCGAATATCGACGCCAGCGGATGTTTCCGACGTTCGATCAGCGCGCGCAGCAAGCCGGCGCCCGCCATCGAGTAGGTGATGCCGTTGCCGCCGTAGGCCATGGCATAGAGCACGCGCGGACCGAACTGATCGTGGGCGCCGAAGAACGGCAGGCCGTCACGCGTTTCCGCGAACGTGCCGGCCCAGGAGAAGGTCGGCTGCAGCGGCAGGTCCGGAAACAGGCGCTGCACCTGCTTCATGAGCTTGCGCGCCTTCTTGTCCACCCGGGCGTCGCGCTTGGCCGGCACGTCGATCGCATCATCCTCGCCACCGACCAGCAGCCGGCCATCACCGGTGCTGCGCAGGTACAGGTATGGCCGCGCCGATTCCCACAGCAGCGTCTGCTGCAACGGCCCCAAAGCGGCGTCAGCGATCGGATCGGTGACGAAGGCATAGCTGCTTCGGTTGCTGGCAACGCGTTGCGCGAGCCAGCGCTCATTGGCATAGCCGGCGGCCAGCACCACGTGTTTGGCACGGACCTGCTGTCCGCCATCCGTGCGCAGGACCACGCCGCGCGCGTTGGCGGTGATGTCCTCGACCCGGGTCCGGTCGAACACGCCCACACCCCGTCGCCGCAGTTGCCCCAGCAGGCGGTACGCGAACCGGTAGGCGTCGACTACCGCGGCCTGGTGACTGAGGATGGCCGCCGGCTGGTCGATGCCGAACTGCGCGCGCAAATCCCCGCGCTCCAGCCAGGTCACCGCGAAACCGTGCTGGCTTCGCAAGGTGAACTCGGCGAGCAGGCGACGGCGGTGGCGACGCACGCTGGCGTAGTACAGGCTTTGCCGCCGCCCGAAATCGACATCGCGCACCGCGCCGGCCAGGGCGGCCAGCGACTCGATGGCCTGGGCGCAGGCGCGGTAGGCAAGCACGGCCTGGTCTTCGCCGTAGCTTTTCGCCAGATCGACCAGATGCGTGTCGATTTCGTACTGCAGCAGGGCCGTGCTGGCCGCGGTGCTGCCCCAGCCAACATCGCGCTGTTCCAGCACCACGACCTCGTGTCCGTTCCTGGCCAGCTCGTCGGCCACCAGCGCGCCGGTGATGCCGCCACCGACCACGGCGACATCGCAACGCCGGTCTTCCTGCAAGGGCGGAAAGGCCAGCATCAATCCGTTCTTCACTGCCCAGTAGGGATATCCGCTTTTCAGATCCATGGCACATCGTCCTGAGGCAGCGCGAGCAAGCATAGGTCGTGGTGAGTGATGTCGCCGTCGGCAGCCCCATCAGCGCAGCCGGCACCGGGGCTGGACAATTGCCCGACGGACTACACTCCCCGCCACGCCGCACGGTCATGGAACAAGTGCATCGCCTGTCACCGGTATTCGATACGTCATTCAATGCCGGTGACGCGGGCGGCCGACCCTGCCCGGCCCAAGGCAATGACCCGGCTTCTGCGATCGGCCAATGAATACCCGCAAGATCATTCACGTCGACATGGATGCGTTCTACGCCTCAGTGGAACAGCGTGACGATCCCGCGCTGCGCGGCCGCCCGGTGGTGGTGGCCTGGCGTGGCGCGCGTTCGGTGGTCTGCGCGGCCAGCTACGAGGCGCGGCGTTTCGGCGTGCGTTCGGCGATGCCGGCCGCGCGCGCCGAACGGCTGTGTCCGGACGCGGTGTTCGTGCCGCCGGACTTCAGCCGCTACCGGGCTGTGTCGCGACACACCCGGGAGATCTTCGCCCGGCACACTGCGCTGATCGAACCGCTGTCGCTGGACGAGGCCTATCTGGACGTGACCGAACCAATCAGCGATCTGGCCTCCGCCACCGCGATCGCCCAGTCCATCCGGGATGCCATCCGCGAGGAACTCTCGCTGACCGCCTCGGCCGGCGTGGCACCGAACAAGTTCCTGGCCAAGATCGCCTCCGACTGGAACAAGCCCGACGGCCTGTTCGTGATCCGCCCACACCAGGTCGACGCCTTCCTCGCGCCGTTGCCGGTGGCGCGCCTGCCCGGCGTCGGCAAGGTCGGCGAACGCCGCCTGGGCGAACTGGGCATCACCACCGTCAGCCAGTTGCGCGAGATCGACGTGCAGGTGCTGCAGCGGGATTTCGGGCGCTGGGGACGACGCCTGGCGGACCTGGCGCGCGGTATCGACAACCACGCGGTCGAACCGGAGCGCCCCACGCAATCCATTTCGTCCGAAGACACCTTCCCGGACGACTTGCCGCTGGCCGAACTGGAACCGCATCTGCGCCAGCTGGCGGAAAAGACCTGGGCCGCCGCTGGCAAGGAGAAACGCATCGCCCGCACCGTGGTGCTCAAGCTCAAGACCGCCGATTTCCGCATCCTGACCCGCAGCCTGACGCCGCCGCTGCCGCCGGCCGATCTGGCCACATTCACCGATATCGCGATGGCCTTGTGCCGGCGCGTCGATCTGCCGGAAACCACGCGCTATCGGCTCGCCGGCGTCGGACTGGCGAACTTCCGCGATCCATATGCTGCACCGCCGCAAGCTGAGCTGTTCCCGGCGCGTGACGCCCTCGCATGAGCCACCCCGGCCGCGGTGATCGGTCGGCGGTTTCCCAAACACGACGCCAGCGGCGACAATACGCCACCGATTCCGGATCGGCCCAGCCCACGCACGGCCCGATCCCGAAACCCTGCCTGCCGTCGACGGCGACGGCACGAACACCAACGAGGATGCCCATGACCGGAGCTGCACTGACTCCGCCTGCCGGCGGCGAGAAGATCACCATCGCCAACGGCAAGCTCACCGTTCCCGACCAGCCGATCATTCCCTTCATCGAAGGCGACGGCACCGGTCCGGACATCTGGCGCGCCAGCGTGCGCGTGCTCGACGCCGCGGTCGATAAGGCCTACGGCGGTGCGAAGAAGATCGCCTGGATGGAAGTGCTGGCTGGCGAGAAGGCCTTCAACCAGACCGGCAACTGGCTGCCCGACGAATCGGTCGAGGCCTGCCGCGAATACCTGGTCTCGATCAAGGGACCGCTGACCACGCCTGTCGGTGGCGGTATCCGCTCGCTCAACGTGGCCCTGCGCCAGCTGCTGGACCTGTACGTGTGCCTGCGCCCGGTGCGCTGGTTCGACGGCGTGCCCAGCCCGGTGCGCGAGCCGCAGAAGGTCAACATGACCATCTTCCGCGAGAACACCGAGGACATCTATGCCGGCATCGAGTACGCCGCCGGCACCGCCGAGAACAAGCTGCTGCTGGAGTTTCTGGAAAAGAATTTCGCCAAGGACTTCGACAAGATCCGCTTCGGCTCGGCGAAGAAGAGCGCCGACTGGCAGAAGCAGCTCGAAGGCATTGGCGCCCCGGCACGGGAGACGCCGGTGCAGGTCGGCATCGGCCTGAAGCCGGTCAGCTACCTGGGCACCGAGCGTCTGGTGCACAGCGCGATCGAGTACGCCATCGCCGAAGGCAGCAAGTCGGTGACCCTGGTGCACAAGGGCAACATCATGAAGTTCACCGAAGGCGCGTTCCGTGACTGGGGCTACCAGGTTGCGCGCGACTTCTTCGGTGCGGTGGAGCTGGACGGCGGCCCGTGGATGATCATTCCGGACGGCAAGCGCGGCGCCGGCATCATCATCAAGGACGTGATCGCCGACGCCTTCCTGCAGCAGATTCTGACCCGCCCGTCCGAGTACGACGTGATCGCCACCATGAACTTGAATGGCGACTACATCTCCGACGCACTGGCCGCCTGCGTGGGCGGCATCGGCATCGCGCCGGGCGCCAACATCAACTACGTGACCGGCCATGCCGTGTTCGAGGCCACCCACGGCACGGCGCCCAAGTACGCCGACCTGGACAAGGTGAACCCCGGCTCGGTGATCCTGTCCGGCGAGATGATGCTGCGCTACATGGGCTGGACCGAAGCCGCCGACCTGGTCATCAAGGGCATGAACGGTGCCATCGGCAGCAAGAAGGTCACCTACGACTTCGCCCGTCTGATGGACGGTGCCACCGAAGTGAAGTGCTCGCAGTTCGCCGACGGCGTGATCGCGGCGATGTGATCCTGACGGGCGTGCGGAACGGCTTCCGCACGCCCGACTGCAGGGCTTTCGATCGCGAGCAAAACCGCTGCACGGGCGGCTACGGCTGAAAACCGTTGCTGAAGATCAGGTCGTCGTAGACGACACACCAGTAGACCAGTGTTCCGGAATCTCCCGATGCATTGTCGCTGACCTGAAGCCACCAGGCTCCGGGCAGCGTCAGGGCAGCGAATACCGCCAATGGCTGGTTCGGCCGATAACTGCCATCAAAGGGATAGGCTGGATTCCCGGTTGAACAGCTGCCCTCGAGCGTCGACACCGCGTTGTCGTCGACGACGACGAACGCATTGTCGCCACCGCAACCGAATGTTGTCGTCGGAACGCCTGGCCGGTCCATGAGCGTGATCGTCACGCCGGTACCGACATGCCTCAGGCGGATGATCAGATCACCTATCCATGTGTGGGTGATCCCCAGACGAACGCGCAGGTTGGTCGCCATACCCGAACCAGCGACCACCAGTTCGGAGGTAATGCCGGCTGGGGCGTTGTCGGGAATCGGGGTGTTGGACACCAGGCACGCCTGTCCTGCCGACTCGATTGCATCGGGGTAAGCCGTCTCGTCGCCAGTCCAGGCGCCGACATCCATGGCCAGGACAGAGAAAGCCCAGCCGACCACCATGATCGTTCGCATCACACTCTCCCGTTCCGTGGACGGCGGGAATCTACTCCCGGAACGATGATGCGGCAATTGGCGGAATCACCCTGTTCCGGCCAACCCTTGGCCGGGTGATGGCGAGCGTCTATCGTAGCCAGAAGCGATGCCGTCGCCGGACTCCTGACTGCCATGACCACACTCACTACAGATCTCTCCGACGCCCACCCCGATGCGCAGGTCTGCGCGCCGCTGTTCCGCGACTTCGGCGGCAACAGCGCGTTCTTCGGCCGCATCGAGACGGTGAAGGTGTTCGAGGACAACACGCTGGTGCGCGCGACGCTGGAAACACCCGGCGACGGCCGCGTGCTGGTGGTCGACGGCGGCGGCTCGCTGCGCTGCGCGCTGGTCGGCGGCCTGCTCGGACAGCTGGCGGTGGACAATGGTTGGACCGGCATCGTGGTGTTCGGCTGCGTCCGTGATGTGTCGGAACTGGCAGCCCAGGCGGTCGGCGTGAAGGCGCTGGCTGCGCATCCGCGCAAGAGCCTGCGTGGTCTGCACGGCGGCAGTGCCGGCGTGACCGTGAGCTTCGCCGACGTGCGCTTCACGCCGGGCGACTGGCTGTACGCCGACGCCGACGGCATCGTCGTTGCCGACCGCGCCCTGCATGGCTGAGCGCGGCCGCAACGGCGTCGGTACAGCCAACGGCGAGGCCGGCCACTGCGCGGCCATCGTGCTGGACGGTTTCGCCGACTACAACGCGCGCTTCTCCGACATCACTCGGCGTGCCCGCCGTCGCTTCGAGCAGCGCGACTGGCGCGGCATGCAGCAGGATGTGGTCGAACGCATCGAGCTGTACGACGTGCTGATCGCCGAGACCATCGATCGGCTGGAACGCCGGCTCGATGACCGTTTCCGTTCGCGCAGCCTGTGGGCCGGCATCCGCGATGCCTTTGCCGCGCTGATCGATCCGCTGATCGACCGCGAGCTGTACAAGACCTTCTTCAACTCGCTGACCCGGCGCTGTTTCCGCACCCGCGGCGTCGCCGCCGACATCGAGTTCATCGCGCTGGAGATCGAGCCCACCGACGCCATCACCCATCCGGTGGCGCGACACAGCTACGCCGTCGGCGACGATCCGGCCGACCTGTTCCGGCGCGCGCTGCAGGACTACCCCTTCGCCGTGCCCTACGCCGATCCGCAGGCCTGCGCACAGGCGATCGCGCGGGAACTGGCCGCGCGTTTCGCTGATTGGGAACCAGCCGCCATCACCGGCGTCGAGCTGCTCGATACCTTGTTCTATCGCGAGCGCCGCGCCTACATCGTCGGTCGCGTGTTCGGCGAACAACGCTGGTCACCGGTGGTGCTGGCGGTGGTAAACGAACCCGGCGGCCTGCGCGTCGACGCGGTGATCACCCGGCCCGATCATCTGGCGCTGCTGTTCGGTTCCACCCGCAGCTACTTCCTGGCCGACCTGCCCACGGTCGGCGACACCGTGGTGTTCCTGCGCACGCTGGTGCCGCACAAGTCGGTGGCCGACATCTACACTCTGCTCGGCCGCGCCAAGCAGGGCAAAACCGAACGCTTCCGGCATTTCTTCCGGCATCTGGAAGCGCGGCCGGACGAGCTGTTCGTGCACGCCGACGGCATCCCCGGCATGGTCATGGTGGTGTTCACGCTGCCCTCGTATCCGGTGGTGTTCAAGCTGATCCGCGACCGCTTTGCGTATCCCAAGAACATGGCCCGCGAGCAGGTGATCGCGCAGTACCGACTGGTGCAGATGCACGACCGCGTCGGCCGCTTGCTGGAAGCGCAGGAGTTCCGGCAACTGCGTTTTCCGCGCCACCAGTTCACCGACGAACTGCGCAGCGAACTGCTCGAGGGTTGCAGCCATACCGTGCAGCTGGATGGCGACGACCTGGTCATCGGCCACTGCTATCTGGAGCGACGGGTGCGCCCGCTGGATCTGTACGTACGCGAGTCAGCACCGGAGCGTGCCCGCGCCGCCGTGCTCGACTACGGCAAGGCGATCAAGGATCTGGCCCGCAGCGGCCTGTTCCCCGGCGATCTGCTGCTGAAGAACTTCGGCGTCACCCGCAACGGCAACGTGGTCTTCTACGACTACGACGAGCTGGGCCTGATCGGCGACTACGTGTTCCGCAGCGTGCCGCAGAGCCAGCATGACGACGACGAACTGTCGGCCGAGCCCTGGTACCACGTCGGTCCCGCCGATGTCTTTCCCGAACAGTTTCCGCGCTTTCTTGGCGTCGATAGGGCACTTCGCGAGGCACTGGTGGCCGAGCACGGCGAGATCTTCGATCCGGGCTGGTGGCGGCAGGTGCAGGAGGCCTATGCCTCCAGCGATGGCATCGACGTGCCGCCGTACCCGGCCAGCACGCGCCTGCCATCGCCTAGCCACTGATCCGGCCGAAGCGCCGTCGGCCTTCGAGCGCCGACCTCATCGACCGGCCGATCGGCGCTTGCATGGCGCTGGCGAGCGACGGGGACTGGCGAAGCCCGCCGCGCCGCCATGTGCTAGGTTTGCCGCCCTGTCCGCCGCCTGGAGACTTCGAGATGTCGATCCGAACCAACCTGATCCTGACCCTGGCCATCACCGCCGCGCTGGCTGCCTGTTCCAAGCCGGCCGAACAGGCCGCAGCACCGGCTGCTGCCGAATCGCCGGCACCTGCCGCCGCCGAGGCACCGGCCGCGCCGGCTGCCCCGGTTGCCGTCAGCGCCGAAAAGACCATCGAAGCCGCCATGGCCGGCGCGCATCGCTCGGCCGAGAACAAGGCCCGCGACGCCTGGCGCCATCCCGCCGAAACCCTGGCCTTCTTCGGGGTGAAACCTACCAGCACCGTGGTCGAAATCACGCCGGGTGGCGGCTGGTACACCGAAATCCTCGGGCCGGCGCTGGCCAATGGCGGCAAGCTGCTGGCTGCCGTGGTCGATCCGGCCAGCGCTTCGGAGCGCTCGCGCGACTACTACACCCGCGCCGCCGACGCCTACAGTGCCAAGCTGGCGGCCGATCCGGAGTTGTACGGCAGCACCGAGATCGTCTCGTTCTCGCTGGAATCGCCCAGCTTCGGCGCCGAAGGCAGCGCCGATGTCGTGGTCACCTTCCGCAACGTGCACAACTGGGTCGGTTCCGGCGCCGCACCGAAGATGTTCGAGGGTTTCTTCAAGGTGCTCAAGCCCGGCGGCGTGCTCGGCGTGGTCGAGCACAGCGTCAAGAGCGGCAGCGCCGGCGACAAGCCCGATTCCGGCTACATGACCGAAGAAGCGGTGGTGAAGCTGGCCACCGACGCCGGTTTCGAGCTGGCCGAGCGCAGCGACATCAACACCAATCCGGCCGACACCGGTGATCACCCCAATGGCGTGTGGAACCTGCCGCCGTCGCTGCGTGTCGCTGACGGCGACGATGCCGAGAAGTACAAGGCCATCGGCGAGTCCAATCGCATGACGCTGAAGTTCGTCAAGCCGCTCAGCGACACCATCCACCGTCAGGGCATGGACCGCGCCGACGGTTCCAGCGACTGATCGTCACGAGGGCCTGACCATGACCTCAATGACCGTAACCGGCTTGGGATCGTCGTTCTTCATGCTGGTCATCCTGGCGCTCTGGGCCGGGATGATCACCGCTGTGGTGATCGTGGTGATCGCGTTGCGTCGCTGGTCGTTCGCGGCAACACGACAAGCCGAGGCTTTTCACCGGATCGCTGCTGCAATGGAAGGCGGCAGTAAGCCAGGTCCGACGCATAGGCAGGTCGGCCGATCGGGTATCGCTTTAGGCCCCCAGCGCGGCACGCGGAGCGACGCCGGCTGATCGTCCTGCTGAACAAGCCGTTCGGCGTCCTGTGCCAGTTCACGGACGCCGGCGGCCGTCCCACCCTCGCCAGCCTGATACCGATGCCCGGTGTCTACGCCGCCGGTCGACTCGACCACGATTCCGAAGGCCTGCTGTTGCTCACCGACGACGGTGCGCTGGTGCATAGCCTGACCGATCCGGCCAACAAGCAGGCCAAGACCTATTGCGTGCAGGTCGACGGTGATCCGGACGAGACCGCGCTCGACGCCCTGCGCCAGGGTGTCGTACTCAAGGATGGTCCGACCCTGCCGGCACAGGTGCGCCGCATCGCAACGCCAGACTGGTTGTGGCCACGCGATCCGCCGGTGCGCTTCCGGCAGGCCATTCCCACCACCTGGCTGGAACTGGTGATCCGCGAGGGCCGCAACCGCCAGGTCCGACGCATGACCGCCGCCGTGGGCCATCCCACACTGCGCCTGATCCGCACCGGCATCGGCGATTTTCGTCTCGATGGCCTGCAACCCGGTGAGTACCGCATCGCCGACGCCACGCCAGCATCCCCTCGCGGCGCCGGCACCCGCGGCCGCCACCGATCCGGCGCCAGCAGAGACAGCCGGCAGCGACAGCGTCGCTGAGATGGCGGCCGGCCTGGCCACTGCAACGGACAGCGCCGGCCAGGCCGTCGTCGGCATCGCGTGGCCCCCGTCGACGGCATTCGTCGTGGCCTTGGATATCCCGGAACCGGAGTATCCCTGCCATGCGTCTGATCTGCCCGAGTATCCTGCCGCGACTGCTGTTCCCGACCCTGTTGGCCATTGGGCTCTGCCCGAGTGCACCGAGCGCCGCACAGGCTTTGCCACCCGGCATCGACGCCGGCCAATGGGCACGAATCACCGCGCAGATCGAGGCACAGGTCGATGCCGAACTGGTCGCTGGCGATCCGGCGCCGAAGCAGCGCGGTGTCACCGATGTCCACGGCCAGATCCGCACCGCGGCGATCACCGGCGACTTCACCGATCTGCCGGACCAGAATGCCGCTGACGGTCCGGAGTTCGGCTTCAGCATCGCCAGCCACGGCGACTGGCTCGCGGTCGGCGCGCCCGGCACGGTGGTCGACCAGACCGGTCGCAGCCATGGCGCCGTGTTCGTGTTCCGCCGTGGCGCCGGCGGCTGGGTCCAGACGCAGCGGGCCATCACCATCGCCGGCATCCACGGTTCCCGCTGCGGCCATAGCGTCGCCCTCCGCCTGCCCCATCTGCTCATTGGCTGCCCGGAATACTCCTCGTCGGAACAGTTCGCCGGATCCGGCGCGGTCTCGCAATGGCGATTCAACGAGGACACCCAGGCATTCGTCTACCGCGGTCTGACCAACATGTACACCGTCGGCCTGCCGGCCAACTGCGGCACCTCGATCGCGCTCAGCCGCAACTACCTGGCCACCGGCTGCCCGGGTGCCGACGGCGGCGCCGGTCGTGTCCGCATCGTCCGTCGCAACGAGGTCGAAGACTCCTTCCACGACAGTTCTGCGGTGTTCGAGGCGAACCTGCTGGGCCAGGCCCTGGGCGCTCAGGCACTGGGCACCGCGCTGGCGCTGTACGAACCCACACCCTTCGATCTGACGCAGCAAAACGTGCGCCTCGCCGTAGGCGCACCCAACACGATCTACGACGGCAGCATCTGGCCACGCGGCAGCGTGCACCTGTTCCATCGCGCGCTGAACGATGCCACCTGGAATGCCAACAGCATCCTGCGGCTGAGTCCGGTCGGCAGCGACGGCAGTGCCCTGGCGCGCTTTGGCGCCGCGGTGGCCATGAACCGTACGCAGCTGGTGGTCGGCGCACCCAACAACCGGTGGGGTTCGCTGCAGACACTGCCCGGCCCGGGAACCGCCCATCGCTACGAGCTGGTGCCGCTCGTCGGCTGGACCCATCGCGAGGATGGCGGCGGTATCAACGTTCCCAACGGACCGCACGCCAGCATGCGTTTCGGCAACGCCGTCGCGGTCGGCTACGACAACCTGATCGCGGTGTCGGCGCCAGCCACCCACGGCCGTACCACCAACGGCAACCAGGCCGACGAAGTGGGCATGGTCGAGCTGCGCCGAACCGGCGACCACGAGTGGACGGTTTTCTACTACTCCGGCGAAGTGCGGCCAGCGGCGATCAATGCCCTGCTGCTTCGCGACAAGGGCTGGTTCGGCCATGCCTTGGCCTTCGATGTCGCGGAGCGGCGACTGGCGGTCGGCTATCCCTGGTCGGGCACCACGGTGCAGACGCGTCCGCGCGGCGCGGTCTGGATCTATCAGCCGGACGTGATTTTCGCCAACGGTTTCCAGCAGTAGCTCGCCCGCGATCGATACCGCGGGCAGCGGGCGGTCAGCACCGACCGCTGTCCGCGTCGCTCATCCATCCGGCAGCAGATCCAGCACCCGCTCGGGCGGTCGGCCGAGCACGGCACGATTGCCGCTGATCGCCACCGGCCGCTCGATCAGCACCGGGTTGGCGACCATCGCGGCGATCAGCGCGTCGCTGTCCAGGGTCGGGTTGTCCAGGCCCAGGGTCTGATAGACCGGTTCCTGGTCGCGCATGAGTTCGCTCGGCTGCAGACCCAGCAGATCCAGCACCCGCGCCAGTTCGCCCGCGTCGGGCGGACTTTTCAGGTATTCGACGATCCGCGGCTCGATGCCGTGCTCGCGCAAAAGCGCCAGCGCCGCACGCGACTTGCTGCAAGCCGGGTTGTGCCACAGCACCAGGTCGTTCATCGCTGCCACCGCTGCCAGGAGGAAGGTGACTTTATCGCGACCGCCTGGTCGACGCGGTGTGACCGTCGTCGAAGCAGCCGCAACCGACGGCCGGGACTCAGCGCGACGACTCGGGCGCGCAGGAATCGCCAACGCCCGTCATCAAGGCGTCGTAGCGGCGCTGCATCTCCTCCGGCGTCACTTCCTCGATGCTGTGCCCGATCAGCCAGCGGTGACCGAACGGGCAGAACACGCTGCCGCTGCGTTCGCCGTAGAAGGCATCGCTGGCCGGGCGTTCCAGTCGCGCGCCGGCCGCCAGCGCCTGCGCGATCAAGGCATCGGCATCATCGACATGCAGGTGGATGGTGGTCGATGCCGGCGCCGCCGTCTGCGGTGGCTGAATCCCGTACTCGGGAAACGGATCGCACAGCATCAGGGTATGGCTGCCGAGCAGGACCTCGGCGTGACCGATGCGGCCACCGGGCTCGGTCAGGCGGAACTTCTCGGTGGCACCGAAGGCACGCGCATAGAAGTCGATCGCCGCGGCGGTATCGGCGACGCACAGATAGGCGAACACTTCGTGGATGGCCATGAATGACTCCGCTGACAGGACTGTGTTCGCCACCGTAGCCGAGCAGGGCGACGGCGTCTTGAACAAAATCGACCTTGGGGAACCTCTGAACAACGACTGCGCCTGCGTCTGACGGTGTCCGGCAGTGTCGGAAAACCTCATGTATCGCGAATGCACAGCGCTTCCTGCGTCCCGGCGGCCAACGCCAGCTGCCCGCTCGCCACGGTGTTCACAGGCTGGTTAGGCCAAGGCGCCGGAGCTTTGGCTGAGCCGGTTCAGGCGATCGGCAGATGATGCCGATGGCGTGGCGCCGCCCGTCGCCAGGCACCGGGCGACACGCCGGTGAACGCGCGGAACTCGCGGTTGAAGTGCGCCTGATCGCTGTAGCCGGCGGCCTGCGCGATATCCGACCAGGGCAACGCTGGCCGGCGCTGGGCCGCGACCAACACGCGCTGGAAACGCAGCACGCGCTGAAAGCGTTTCGGCGTCAGACCAACCGCATCCACAAAGCGGGCGCCAAGATGGCGATGACTGAAGCCGCTGCGCCGAACCACCTCGGCGACGCTGCCCCCCGCCCGCAACCCAACGATGGCTTCGAGCACGGCCGGATGCGGAGCGCACCCCGACGCCAGTCGCGCGCTCAGCCAGTCCGCCATCAGCGCCAGACGCTGTGCGGGTTGCGCCAGTGCCCGCAGCCGTTCCTGCAGACGATCGCTGTCGTGACCGAGCAAAGCATCCAGCGGAAGATGTCGGCCCGCCAGTTCGTACGCCGATACGCCGAACAGTGCGCGTGCCGCGCCGGGAAGCAGCTGCACACCGACGGACGTGGCTGCATCGCTGGCCTGCTTCGCGTAGTAGCGATCACGGATACCGGCGACGACGGCCAGCCCTGGCTCGCTGGCGCGGCCGCTGTCGGCATCGATCAGCCGCAGCGGTGGACCGTCCAGCCGGATCACCAGATGCAGGCAACCGCTGGGCAGGACGTGCTCACGGGCGTGTTCCCGCCCATCGGCAGCCGCGATGGCCTGATGCGACCAGAGGGTCCTGACAAAGGGTCGCAAGGCGGCAGGCGCTGGATGCAACATGCGGGCGGTAGATCGCGCAAGACAGGGAAGTGGTTGTCGCCGACTATACGACCATCGCCTCGCGCAAACCGCTACGGCGTGTTCTCGTCCAGCACCTGGCGACCCTCGGCATCGACCGCGAAGCTGTGCAGCGCGCCGCTAGCCAGATCCAGCGAGACCAGCCATTCGATGCTGCGGTGGTAGGGATCGCCGACAACTTCGGCGGCATCCAGCGGATAGCGTCGACCGAACAACACCACCTGCCCCTCATGCGGCAACACCGATTGCAGCACGCTGATCGGCAGCTGCGTGCGCCAGACCACCCGCCCGTCCGGCCCGGCGATGCGACTCAGGTACAGCGGTTGCTCGTTGCCGACTCGTTCGCGGTCGAGCACGAACACGCTATCGGGATCCTGCGCCCACAGCGGGTTTTCGCCGCGGCCGTTGAACAGCAGGCCGGCGTCGAGGAATTCCGGTGCCACCGGCAGCGGCTGCCAGTCGCCATAGACATTGCGATGGCCCCAGTTGTCCGGGAAATCCTTGGGCCAATCCGGTGGCGCCGCCGAGACCTGGCGGATGCTCGCCTGCCACAGCCGATAGCGGCTGGCCTCCAGCAAGGGCAGATAGCGCGGCTCGCGCATCGACGCCTGGTGTTGCGCCAAGGCGCCACGCGCGTCGGTTTCGGCATCCGGCGGGGTCAGGCGGGCACGGTCGGCGTCGCTGAGCAGCCCCAGCCAATGCCTGCCGAGCTCGATCCCGCGCAACTTGAACGAGTTGGTGGCGATTGGCAGCCACTTCGCCGGCATCACCACCCGCTCGCCAGCGCTGGCCGGTGTCGGCGTCACCGCGATGGCTTGTCCGGTGGCGCTCTCGATACGCCATTGCCGGGCCTGGTCGTCGGTGAGGTAGAGCCCGGCGGCATCGAATCCGTAGTAGCGCGCCTCGGACTTGAGCCGTCCCGCCAGCTCCGGATTGCGCTGCACCAGCCCCTCCTCGTCCAGCACGATCTCGCCGCTGTCGGCATCAACCGCGATCAACCCGCGCAGATGGAACCAGAGCCGGTCGCCATCCAGACCGTACAGATGCAGGTCGTAGGGACGGCCTTCGGGCTCGGTCAACAGCCGGCGCACCCAGACCGGCTGCAGGGTCGCGGCGTCGAAGCACCACAGGTCGACCTGCAGTTCCTCGGTCGCGCTGATCCGGTTCACCGACAGCCGTGAGCTGCGCTGCAGCGAGGTGCGCGCGGTCAGTAGATAGACCCGCGTGCCGGCCTCGCGCTTTGCCAGCAACAGCGGACCGAGGCGCTCCAGCGGTTCGCGCTGGTCATGCTGTTCGCTGATCCAGTCGGTGAACCGGTTCCAGGAACCCAGGTCCAGGTGCAGCACGATGAGCACGCCGGCGAGCAGACCCAGGCGGCGTAGCCAGGCCATCACGCGGCGCTTTCGGGCTTCGGAGGCATCGTCGGACATGCTCACCCCACACGCGCAAAACGATCGTCGCGGGCCACGGAAATCCCGCCAGCCGGCCCTGGCGGGCCGCGACCGGGGCGTGTCCGGGAACCCGGCGACCGATCGCGGGTCTGACGGCTCGGTGACCACCACCGCGTCGCACTCACGCCGATGCTGCCAGGATCGATCACCTTCGGGTAGCGGGCGCGGCGCCACATCCTGACCTCAGGAGCTTGAGCATGAATCTCTCGATTGGCTGGACGCTGGCGCTGCTGGCGATGATCGCGACCTTGTCCGGCTGCCGTGAACCGGTGGCCGCGCCGACCCTGCCCGACCATGCGCAGAGCATCGTGCTCGGCATGGGCTGCTTCTGGGGCGCCG
Source organism: Lysobacterales bacterium (assembly GCA_035911475.1). Lineage (GTDB taxonomy): Bacteria > Pseudomonadota > Gammaproteobacteria > Xanthomonadales > UBA2363 > Pseudofulvimonas. The sequence goes on from JAMHVM010000040.1 coordinate 45,687, forward strand.
AGAAGCGCATGGCGGAACTGCCGGGCGTGCTCGACGTGGAAAGCGGCTACGCCGGTGGCGATGCCGAAAAGGCCGGTTATCGCGATGTGCTGGCGCTGGAGAAGCAGATCCGCGCTGGACGCAGCCAGGCGCGCAACCATGCCGAGGTGGTCAAGGTCAGTTTCGACCCGGGCAGGATCACCCTGGAACAGGTGTTGATCGGGTTCTGGGAAAACCATGATCCGACCCAGGGTGATCGCCAGGGCAACGACATCGGCAGCAACTACCGCAGCGCGGTCTATTACGCCAACGATGCCCAGCGGCAGGTCGCCGAGACCACCCGCGACGTCTATCAGACGGCGCTGACGAAGGCGGGGCACGGGGCGATCAGCACCGAGATTGCATCGCTGCGTCACTACAACCGTGCCGAAGCCGAGCACCAGGATTATCTGCGCCGCAATCCCGACGGCTATTGCGGGCTGGGCGGCACCGGCGTCGCCTATCACCACGGCGACCTTGCTGATCCCGCAGCCGGTCCGACGCAGGTCGCGCTGTCGCCGGACCAGCTGTCCGGCGAGCGGCAACTGATCGTGTTCGAGGCGGAAGACTGCCCGTTCTGTGCCATGTTCCAGCGCGAGATCATCGACCACTGGCGCGGCCAGGTGCCGATTGTGACCACCCTGACGCCGCAGCCACCGACCGGCTGGACGCTGGAGAAGCCGCTGTTCGCCACGCCGACCACCGTGCTGTTCGAGAATGGTGCCGAGGTGTCGCGCTACACCGGCTACAACGGCGACCAGAGCCGGTTCTGGAAGTGGCTGGGCTACCAACTGCTGACACCGGAACAGCAGAAGATCGCCTTCGAGCAAGGCACCGAATATGCCTTCACCGGCTCGCATCTGGACGAGACCCGGCCTGGGACCTTCGTCGACCCTATCAGCGGTGCAGCGCTGTTCCGCTCCGACAGCAAGTTCGACAGCGGCACCGGCTGGCCCAGCTTCTTCCATCCGGTCGAGGGGTCGATCACCCTGCACGAGGACCGCTCGCACGGCATGCGCCGCACCGAGGTCCGCAGCGCCAGCTCCGGCATTCATCTCGGCCATGTCTTCGACGATGGTCCGCCGCCGACCGGCAAACGCTACTGCATCAACGGCAACGTGCTGGTGTTCGTGCCTGACGACGACGCGGGCGTGGTCGATGTCAAGCTCTAGGGCGTCGCAGCGGGGTCATCGTCGCCCCGACGACGAGGGAAATCGGCTTGCCGGCGGATAGCCGGTGACAACATCGCGGCGCTCGCGACGTACATAATCCCGGTACGAGCAGCCAGCGGCGCTTCCTGCATGCCCATTTTCCGCGATGTCCAGCGCGGCACCATGCCGCCCATTCCTCCGGTTGCAACCGGTTTCAACGGGGCCACACCGCGTCCTGCTGCCGGATCACCGGTTCGCCGCAGGGCATGGATGCGATGGCTGTCCTTGCTGGTGCTGATCGCGGCAGGTGCCCCCGCCGAGGCATCCGACGCCGGCAGTGCGGCACTGAAGCAGGCCTACGTCGCCGCCGAGCGGGTGCTCGACGGCAACCTGCGCGGCAAGGTGCGCAACGCGCAGGTGCTGCCAACCTGGATCGGCGACAGCAGCACGTTCTGGTATCGGCGCGATGGCGAACAGGGGCCGGAGTGGGTCGTCGTCGATGCCGCGACCGGTGACCGGCGCCCGGTCATTGATCTTGCCGGGCTGCAACACGCCATGGCTGCAGCCACCGACGACCGGGCCGCGCTCGACGGCATACCGATGGTCGAACGGATCCAGCCGGACGACGACAACTTCCTCATCACGGTGCGCGCGGGCGCGCGGACCATGGCTTGCCGCAGCGAACCGGCACGATGTCGCTGGTCCGGTCCAGAGCGCGGCGCCGATGCGCTGTGGTCGCCCGATGATCGTCGTGGCCTGTTCGTGCGCGATCACGACCTGTGGCTGCGCGACGGCGACACCGGCCAGGAGCGACGGTTGACCGACGACGGTGAAGCGCACAACGCCTACGGCGCACGACCGGGCTCGTCCTATCAAGGTGTCGCTGACCTGCGCGCCGGCCCGACGCCGGTGCCGCACGCAACCCAGTGGTCGCCCGACGGCAGCCGCGTGTTCGGCGTGCGCCATGACGAGCGCCGCGTGCAAGCGTATCCGTTCGTGGAGTGGACGCCGATGGATGGCAGCTTCCGCCCGAAAGTCTGGCAACCACGCATCGCGCTGATGGGTGACGCCGAACAGCCGGTGCAGGAGCTGTTCGGCATCGACGTCGCCAGCGCCGAAACCTTCACCCTGGCGATGCCTGCAGGCTGGCGTGTTTTCATGCACCCGCTGATCCACTGGTCGGCGGATGGCAGCAAGCTGTGGGGTCTGGCAGTCACCCGCGACTTCCGCGGCAAGGCCTTGTTCGAGGCCGATCTGGCGGCGCGCAGCCTGCGTCTGGTGATCGAGGAACGCAGTCCCACCGGCGCAGCATTCGGCACCTTCCTGTACAGCCCACCCAGCGTGCGCGTGCTGGAAGACACCGGCGAGGTGATCTGGTTCAGCCAGGCCGACGACTGGGGCCGCCTGCAACTGCACGACCTCGCTGACGGCCGGCTCAAGCGCAAGCTCAGCGCCGATGACCGCAGCGTGCGCGACATCATCGACATCGACGCCGGCAATCGCTTCGTCTACTACACCAGCGGTGGAGGCGAGGACGATGACGATGCCTACCACACGCATATCCATCGGGTGCATCTGGACAAGGGCGAACCGCAACGTCTGACCGGACGCGACGGTGTGCACAGCGTCGCGCTGGCGCCGGTCGGGCGTCTGACCTCATCGACGACTGCGCCTTCGGCGCTGTCGCCCGACGGCCGCTGGCTGGTCGATACCTGGTCGACGCTGTCGCAGGCACCGGTCAGCGTGATCCGCGCCACCGACGACGGTCGCATCGTCGCAACCCTGGAACGGGCCGACGCCAGCGCCGTGTTCGCCGCCGGCTGGCAGCCGCCGACGCGCGTGCGCCTGCTCGCCGCCGATGGCGAAACCCCGATCTGGGCCACGGTGTATTTCCCGCCGGATGCGCGCGAGGGCGAAAAATACCCGGTGATCCACGCCGTCTACGGTGGCCCGCAGATCACCAATGCGCCGGCTGACTTCATGGACGCCATCGCCACCCTCAACCCGGTATCGCGGGCCAGCCTGGCCCGGCTGGGTTTCATCGTGGTCACCATCGATGCCCGCGGCACGCCTGGGCGATCACGCAGCTTCAACGATCACAGCCATGGCGGTCGCTTCGCCGAGGTGCAGCTGCTTGACCATGCCGCGGCACTGGAGCAGCTGGCACAACGCTTCGGCAACCTGGATCTGGACCGAGTCGGCGTCTACGGGCATTCCTTTGGCGGCTATGTCTCGGCGCGCGCCATCCTGACCCAGCCCGAGTTGTACAAGGTCGCGGTGTCCTCGGCCGGCCCGCACAACTTCCAGGGCTTCTACCCGGTCGACCTGTTCTTCGGCCCGCCCGACTACGGCGATGGCTCACGCCTGCGCGTAGGGCACGACGACGTGCCCGCGCCCTACGACCGGCTCGACCTGATGCCGCTGGCCAGGAACCTACGCGGCAAGCTGCTGCTGGTCTACGGCGACCTGGATGAGAACGCCTTCCCGGCGCAGACATTGCAGCTGGTTGACGCACTGACCAAGGCCAACCGCCGCTACGACCTGCTGGCGCTGCCCAATCGCGACCACAACTTCTTCCGCACCGACGCCTACTACACGCAGCGGCTGTGGGACTACTTCGTCGAGCACCTGCTGGGCCGCGAACCGCCGCTGGATTTCGATCTGGCCCTGTCGCGAACCGGTGGCGCCGGCTTCTGAGACAAAGCGCAGCGTGCCTGTCGCCTTGTTGCTGGCACCGGCGCTTGCGGAATGGTCTCGGAAAGCCGCTGTCATCGGCTTTCCAGAGCCGGTGGCAACACCGACGCGCATGCTTACAATCGCGTCATGACCACCCCCGCCCCACTCGATGTGCGTCGCTTTTCCGGCGACGCCATGCGGCCATTCCTGGACGATGTCGCGCGCCTGCGCATGACCGTGTTCCGTGACTGGCCCTACCTGTATGCCGGTGACCTCGACTACGAGCGCGACTACCTCGCCGCCTACGCGAAGTCGCCGCGCAGCGTGTTCGTCCTCGCCTTCGACGGCGATCGGGTGATCGGTGCCTCGACCGGCATTCCGCTGGCAGAGGATGCGCCGGCGTTCCAGCAACCGTTCCGCGAGCACGGCTTCGACATCGAGCGGGTGTTCTATTTGGGCGAGTCGGTGCTGCTGCACGATTACCGCGGCCGCGGCCTGGGCCACGCCTTCTTCGACCAGCGCGAGGACCATGCCCGCGGTCTGGGCAGTTTCGCGTTGACCGCTTTCGCGGCGGTCGATCGCGATGCCGACGATCCGCGGCGCCCGCAAGGCCATCGCGGCAACGAGGTGTTCTGGGGCAAGCGTGGCTATCAGCGGCAGCCCGGCATGATCATGCACCTGGGCTGGAACGAGTTGGAGCGCGGCGAAGTCGACCACGCGCTGACCTTCTGGACCCGGGCACTGGCGGTGACGCCATGAAGGTCGCCGCCGCCAAGTACCCGATCGGCCAGCCGCGCGATTTCACCGCCTTCGCCGACACAGTCACCTCGCACGTGCGCGCAGCGGCGCAGACCGGCGCGCGCATCGCGGTGCTGCCGGAGTATCTGTCGCTGGAGCTGGCGGCGACGTTCGATGACGCCACCAGCGCTGACCTGCACGCGTCATTGGCGGCGATCCAGCGCTACCGCGGCGACTGGATCGATCTGTTCGTGGCATTGGCGCGCGATACCGGCCTGCATCTGGTCGCCGGCAGTTTCCTGCTCGACGACGGCCAGGGTCGCTATCGCAACCGCGCCGACCTGTTCACCGCGAACGGCGGCCATCGCTGGCAGGACAAGCTGCAGCTGACCGGCTTCGAGAAAGCCACAGGCGTGATCGATCCGGGCGACGCGCTGAAAGTATTCGACCTCGACGGTGTCCGGGTCGGCATCGCGGTCTGCTACGACTGCGAATTCCCGTTGCCGGTGCGCGCCCAGTACGAAGCCGGCGCACGCCTGCTGCTGGTGCCCAGCTGCACCGACACCGCCGCTGGCGCAACGCGTGTTCGCGTGGGCTGCCTGGCCCGCGCGCTGGAGAACCGCCTGTTCGTGGTGCAGTCGGTCACCGCCGGCGAGGCGGCCTGGAGCCCGGCGCTGGATGTCAACACCGGTGAGGCGACCATCTATGCGCCCATGGACGTCGACCTCCCGGCCGACGGCATCGTCACGCAGACCAGCGGCGAGGCGATCTGGGTGATCGCCGACCTCGACCGGGATCTGCTCGAAGCCAGCCGCGGTCACGCCCAGGTCGCGGTCGACCGTGACTGGCCGGCGCAGTTGCGACCAGGCATCGCCAGCGCACGGGTCGAGCCGGGCTGAACCGCGGCGCCGCGAGCGGCGTCGGTAACGACCTCGCGACGCGCCGGGGGAATCACGCGGCGGCTGGCCCCTGGCGGCGGGAATTCCCGTGGCGTGGGAGGTGCCCGGCATTGCGCCGGAGCGGAGAGCACCCATGCGCCGGCCCGTTGTTGCCAGCCTGCTCGTACTGCTGGCCCTGAACGCCCACGCGGAAACCTTCACGGTCACGCGCACGGATGATCCCTTGCCGAACGGCTGCATACCTGGCGACTGTTCGCTGCGCGAGGCGATGGCAGCGGCTGCTGCGAACGATCCGCTCGGCGCCACCGACGTGGTCATCGTGCCGGCGGGCACCATCCTGCTCACGCGCGGCGAGCTGAGCGTCGTCGCGCAGCGACTGCGCGTGCAGGGGGCCGGTTCGAACCTGACCCGCGTCGTCCAGACGGAGGATTTCACCAACGTGTTCCACACCGCCGAAGGGGGCGACCTTGCGGTGGTCGGCATGAGCCTCGATTCCCACAGATCCCCCGTCTCCAGTTGCATTATCGGCTTCCAGGGTGTTCCGCTTGTCATCGAAGACGTCGTCTTCGAAGGCGGCACCCTTGATACCTGTGGCACCACCACGGTGCGCCACAGCGAGATCCGGACAACGCTGTACTGCAACAACGGCCAGACCCTGGTCGAGGACAGCACAATCCGGGATCTCGTCGTGCAGGGCGGCGAGAGCTCGAGGCTGACGCTGCGCCGGGTGCTCGTCGACGGCGCGCTCGACCCGGAGCGCCCTTACACCGGGCGGATGCATCTGATCCGCGGCACGCTGATTGCCGAGGATTCGACGATCACGCATGCCGAATTTTTCTTCCAGGGCTTCTCGGGCACGCTCGCCCTGCGTCGCGTGCACTACATCGACAACATCGGCCCAATCCGCACCGAGGCCGAAGCCACCGTCACCATCGAAGACAGCTTGTTCGAGAACAACACGGTGCGCGCGCTGTACGCGGCGGGCGGAGCGCAGTGGACCGTCACCGGATCGAGCTTCGTCAACAATCGCGTGGACGGCAATGCGGGCGGGGCCATCGTGCTGGAGGACGATACCCGCCTGACCATCCGCAACAGCACGTTCTCCGGCAACAACTTCACCGCCGCCGCCGGCGGCGACGGCGCGCGCGGCGCGGCGATCGGCTATCGCAACGGCGATGGCGCGATCCTGTCCCTGAACCACGTCACGATCGTGCCTCCGCTGATCCTGTCCCCCGGCAGCGTCGGCTCGGCGATCGGCGGGCACGGCAACAATCTGAATGTGAGAGTCCATGGCTCCAACAACATCCTGCGCGGCACCTGCGCAATGGACGGCGGCGTGCTGGGCAACAACAACGGCAACATCGAAAGCCCCAGCGACACCTGCGGCCTGAATACCACCAGCAATATCGTCAATGTCAGCGGCGCCAGCCTCGCGCTCGGCCCGCTTGCAGACAACGGCGGCCGCACGCCGACCCATCTTCCGGGCACCGGCAGCACCGCCATCGGCAACGCCAACCAAACGAACTGCCAGCCCGCCGATCAGCGCGGTTACGGCCGTCCCGGCAGCAATGCCTCCTGCGATGTCGGTGCATTGGAAACGGACGGGGACGACACGCTGTTCACCGACGGCTTCGAGTGAACCGCGCTTGTGATCGGGCGTCATCACACTCAAGGAACAATCATGAACACCACGACCTCCACGCGCGCGCGCGCGTCGTGCACATTCGCGACGATTCTTGCGGCATCGCTATGGCTCTTCGCCAGTGCCGTCCAGGCTGACGACGGCGATCCCGATCCGACCTTCTCGGGCGACGGCATCGCCTTCGCCGACTGGGCCGGCGGGCCAGTGCAGGCAACCCGCCTGGCCGTCACGGCGCAGGGATCGGTGCTGGTCGGCGGCACGATCACGCGCACCGGCGACAATCGGGACTTCGCGATCGCGCGCCTGCGCGGCAACGGTGCCATCGACACCAGCTTCGGATTCTTGGGCTATCGCACGGCCGGTTTCGATCTCGTGGAGGCTGGCTCCGACATCTTGATGGGCATCTTTCCGCTCGCCGATGGCAAGCTGATGCTGCTCGGGCGTGCCGAGGTCGAGGACGAGATCGTCGCCGCAGGGCATGCCGCGATGATGCGGCTCACCGCCGCCGGCAATGTGGACACGAGCTTCTATGGCGACGGGCGGATCGTGTTCGACCCCCACCTTTGGCCGAACGCGACCGTGTACTTGCGCGCCGTCGCACGCCAGCCCGACGGCAAGTACCTGTTCGGCGGCTACTGCGTCAGTTGCGTGGGCACATACAGTGCCGTGGTCCTGCGCATCAACGTGAACGGCACGCGCGACTCGACCTTCGGAACCTCCGGCTGGAGCGCGGTACCGACGCCGAATACGAGCGATCCCCGGCTCGGCGCCCTGCACGTCGATGCGCAGGGCCGCATCGTGCTCGGCGGAAGCCGATCGGTGGGCGGCGGCGGACGTCACGCGCTGGTCGTGCGACTGATGCCCAACGGCAGCGCCGACGTCAGTTTCGGTGCGGACGGCAACGGCCTGTCCCAGCCGGGGTTGCCGGCGGCTGCGCAAGCGGAATGGAACGTGACCTCGCTGGCATCGGCCGGTGATGGCTCGCTTTACCTCGGCGTGAGCAACTACGGACCGATCAACGGCGGCAACCGCGGCGGCGTAGCGCGCCTGACTGTCAACGGATCGCTCGACACCAGCTACGGCATGTCCGGCCTGCGCGAACTCACCCGCGAAAACGGCAGCCGCATCGAAGCGCTCGCGATGCGCAGCGACGGCCGTCTCCTCGCCGCCGGCTCGATCGACCACACCGGCGGCAGCCGCGATTTCTACGTCGCGCGCCTGCTGCCCGGTGGCGGCCTCGATCCGGATTTCGACGGCAACGGCGTCGCCCGCTACGAGATCACCCCGACGCAGGACGACGCACTGGCGATGACCTTCGCCGACGGCAAACCGGTGATCGCCGGCCATACCTATGCCGCCAACTCCTCGGCCGCGATCCTGCGTCTGCAATCGGACCAGATCTTCGCCAACGGGCTCGAGTGACACCGGCCGCCGCATACATCCCTGATCCAGGAAAGAACCCCATGCGCCATGCCATCCGTTGCCTGCCGTGCTCAGCCCTTGCGATGCTGGCGGCGCTCGCCGCCAGCGCGCAGGCCGCCACCTTCACCGTGACCACCACCGCCGACAGCGGCGCGGGGTCGCTGCGGCAGGCGATCCTCGATGCCAACGCCGTTGCCAGCGCCGACACCATCGCCTTCGCCATTCCCGGCGACGGCCCGCACACGATCGCGCTCGCCAGCGCCTTGCCGCAGATCACCGGCACGCTCACCGTCGATGGCTACAGCCAGCCCGGCAGCGCCATGAACACGCGGGCGCCGGACCAGGGCGGGCTGGATACCGTGCTCATGATCGAACTGACCCGGGCGGAAAACACCGGCGCCATCGCCGGATTCCACATGCAGTGGAACGCCCAGTTGACGGTGCAGGGGCTTGCCATGAACCGCTTCAACATCGCGATCGGCGGCGGACAAAGTGTGTCGGAAAGCGCGCGCCTGTTCGTCTACGGCAACTTCATCGGCACCACGATCCAGGGTGATGCCCTGGGAGGCTCGGGCAACGCCGACTGCGCGGTGCGCACCTTCTCCACCCAGACCGTCGTCGGCGGCACGCTGCCGTGGCAGCGCAACCTGCTCTCGGGCAACGCCTGCGCGGTAATGGCGAGCGCCCCGTCAACGATCCAGGGCAACCTGATCGGCACCGATGCCAGCGGCACGATGGCGATCCCGAACGGGATAGGTGGCTGGGGCGGCGTCCTGATCGGCACGCGCCGGAACCTGCTGGTCGGCGGCACCGACCCCAACGCGCGCAACGTGATTTCCGGCAACGTGCCCTGGGGCATCCTGATCGTTCCGAATTTCGCCAGCGGAGCGGGAATCGGACCCCTCGCCGATTCCGCCATTCTCGGCAACCATATCGGCACCGACTGGAGCGGCACGCACCCATTGCCGAACGGGCATCCCAATCCCGCCTCCGCGCAGTATGGTGGCGGCATCGGGGTGCATGGCAATGCCAGCGACGAGTCCTATCCGATCGGCGGCTTCGGCGCCGGCGAGGCCAACCTGATCGCCCGGAACCGGGGCGCTGGCATCATCGCGTTTCAGAGCGGTTTCATCGCGTATTTCGACAATCGCGGCAACATCGTCCACCACAACCGGGGACACCGCGGCGTAAACATCGACATCGGCGTGGCTGGTCCCTCACCGAACGATCCGGGCGACGCCGATGCCGGCTCCAATCGTGGGCAGAACTATCCGGAGATCGTTTCCGCCAGCCGCAGCGGCGATCAGTTGACCGTCACCTACCGGGTCGACAGCACACCCGCGAACGCGACCTATCCGCTGGACATCGACTTCTACGTCAACCGGCGCGGCGGCAGTGGCGCGCTGATCGGGCAGGACACGTATCCCGAAGGCGCCGCGCAGACCGAACGCACGATCACGTTCACGCTGCCACCGGGCGTCGCGGGCATTCCGTTCGTCGCCGTCGCGACCGACGCGAACGGCTACAGCAGCGAGTTCTCACCCGCGTACGACGTGATTTTCGAGGACGACTTCGAGTAGCGGCGCGCGGCGCCGGATGATCGATGCAAGACCGATGCAGGCCCGGCTGGGCGACTGCCCGGCGCAATCGCAGCCGGGCATCGCCAGCATTCGGGTCGAGTTGGCCTGGTCGGACGCGTAGCCGGTAGCGCGGCGTCAGTTCGCGTTCTCCGACGGAGCCATTGCGACGTTCGCAAACGGCCAGGCCGGCACTTCGAAATCACCGGCGAACAGCCCGGGAACGGCGCATGGGTCCACACGCGGATAACGAAGCAGGACCGCATCCGAGCCCGGCCAGGTCGCGGGCGGTGCGATGCCGGCTGCCAGCCAGCCATCGGGCAGCAAAGTCATGGCAATGACGCCGTACGCACCCTCGACACCGGTTTCGACAGCACATAGACCGCCATCGGTGGTCCACTCGATGAGGTGCGGACGCGCACTACCCTGGGCACCGGTCGATACGAAACCCATAACCCGCACTCGCCCGTCGCCATCAGCCAGCACGCTCGCGGGCGTGGGCCCGGTGCCAAAGCCGGTGCCGGGATGTTGCCAGAGGAACCGACCATCGGCGGCGATGCGCACCGCGGCCGAACGGCGCGAATCGACCACGATCACCGAGCCATCGGCCAGCGGCGCCATCGTCACGGGCGCGAACGGCGAGCAGGGGAATGTCGGCCAGATCTGCGTCCACACACGTTGACCTGAGGCATCTAGTCGCCAAAGGCGCGCCTGGAATGTGCCGCATCGGCTTTCCGGCCCACCCAGTACCATCACGCCACCGTCGTCGGTCAGGGTCATGGCCATCGGCTGCGACAGGAACACGGTATCGACATCGCCGGTCTCCCGGTCGGTGTACCGCGGCTTGCCATCGGCATCGAAGGCGACGACACGCAGGCTGCCGAGGCTGTTGTCGCCCAGTTCGTAGCCGGCGACCACGACACGGCCGGGGCCATCGACCACGATGGCCTTGGCGAAATCGAGCTGGTCGGGTGATCCGGAGACGATCTCCGGTCCCGGCGTGCCATCGCCGGCGTAGTCGACGATCAACCAGTCGCCATTGTCCGATGCTGCGATCCGGACATGACCAGTGTGCCGGTCCAGTGCGATCGTCGGCGCGTGCCGACCGGTAAGTCCTGCGCTGGTCAACGGCCGCTGTCGTTGCCATTGCAGGGCACCGGTATCGCTGTCGAAACGGCGCACCACCAGTGCAGGCGCAAACGGATCGATCGCCGCCATGACCGCGCTGCCATCGTCGGCCAGCGCCAGATCGATCTGATCGCCGTAGACATGGCCGACAGCCGCCTGCTGCCACAGCGGCTGCCCGTCGGCGTCGTGACGGAGCAGGCTCAACACCTCGTCGTTGCTGACCACCGCCATCAGTGAGCCGCCAGCCGGAACCGCGATCACCCGCACCGCCTCATCACCGGAAATGCCGATCTGCGAATCCCACGTCGCCTGCCATGTCGGCGTCAGCTGCGCCTGAGCCGATTCGGCGCAGACCAGGATCATCACCATCGTGACCAGGCAGCCCGCCGCGATTCCCACCTGCCTTCCTGCCATGCGCGCGACTCCCGAGCGACCGAGTCGGTCGCGTTCGGGTCGAGTCAACGCGGAAACCGCCCTGCGCCTGCAACGGCGGCGGCGCCGCGATCATCCGCCCATCCCGTCAGACACTGCGCATCGCAGAGCGGCTATGCCACCCGCTTTGCTGCCGGTAGCCGGCTGATCGGGTCGGCCACGGTGATCGTTCGGCCGGACCTGGGCCGTGGCCGGAACACGACCGCTGACGAGGCCCCATGCAGCCGACAGCACGACTCCTCACTCGGCCCGAAGCGAACGATCGTGCCGTTGTCGGCACGATCGTCCCAGCGCCCGCTGATGCTCCGGCTTCGCTCGGCCGGGATTCCCGCGCGGATCAATACCCGGATATGGGCGTCGCTTCCGGCGTGTCGAAGCCGTCGACGAAGATCCTGTCCGGGATCCATACCAGGCGCAGCTTGGTCAGTTGCATGTCCAGACCCGGCGACGGCGCACTGGCCTCGCTGAAGCGCACCCGGCTGTGATAGCTGCACCGGCGCGCGTCGGCGATGTGTGGCGGAAGAGCTGCCGCGTCGACGAAGTTTCCGCCGGTCGCAGCGATGTCCCTTGAAAGCAGCACGGTTTCAACCGGATTGCCCGATCCGAGGAAGTCCAGGCAACGTTCGACCAGGGTCACGGTCAACGCCCGTGAGGTCTCGTTGTGATAGCCGAAGGTGTCGAGTATGAGGATCTTGGAGCCATCAGCGAGATTCCACTGTGTCTCGTAGATGCCGCCGGCGGTGATGCTGGCCAGACCACCGTTCATGATCAGGAACGAGGGTCCCTTGGCATACTCGTTCGTGTGGGTAAGCGGAAAGAAGGCGAAACCGCTGGCCGTGGTGTGTCGTGCGTAACCGGCCGGGAAAGGATCGAACGAGAGGCTGGCCGACTGGCCGTCGTCATGTTGATACTTCAGATGACCGTGGTCGGCATCGGCCTTGAGCCGGAATATGTTCTGGGCATCGGGCGCATAGCCCAGCGCCTCCAGTGTCGCCGGGTCGGTCACCGGCTCCCGGTCGGTTTGCGCCATGGCCGTATTCGCCATGACCAGGCTCGCGAAGACGGCCATCGCCGTCATGATCGGCAATCGCATCGGAGTTCTCCTGCATCGGGTCGCATTCATGGCCGGAATCACTTCGTCAGTTCCGCGCGGACCTTGGTCAGGTGCATGGTCAACCCCGGCGCAGTGCCGCCGGAGCCGAAAATGGCGCGTGTGTGATAGCTGCAATCGCGGGCGTTCACCAGGTGTCCGCCATCACCCAGCGATCGCGAGACCATGAAATTGCCTGCGGAATCGTTCACGGTGGTCGAGATCAGGACGGTTTCCACCGGATTGCCCGGCACCAGGTAGGGCAGGCAACGTTCGATGGTGTTGAACACGAATTCGTGGCTGGCATGGTTGTGAAAGCCAAAGGTCTCGACGTAACGCAAACGGGAACCATCGAGAAACTCGTATTGCGCCTCCAGCACCCGCTCCGTGCCGGTGACCACGACCGCGCCGTTCAGCACCAGGAACGACGGCCCTTTCACGTACTCGCCGGCGTTGGTCAGCGGGTGGAAGCTGAAACCGGTCGCTGTCGCCCAATAGCTCGGGCCGGTGGGGATGATCCCGCGCGAGCCACGCTCGTCGTGGTCACCGACAACCGTGGCCGTGTCGAAACCAACCTTGGCATAAATGTCACGGGCGTCCGGTGCGTAGCCCCAGCGAACCAGTTGCGCGGGATCGGTAATCCGGATCCGCTCGGAATCGGGGGTCTGGGCGGCTACACCGAAGGGGAAGGCCGCAGCCGTGGCAAGGGCTGCGCTGCAGAGGCTGGCAAGGGTACGCATGATGAACTCCTGATGCGGGATGGATGTGATCGGGTCGCACTTCGGCCGGCCTGTTTCAATGGCCACGACCCACGACCTGTCATCTCCAGCGCAATTTCCGCCGACGATCTGCCATGCCATCGGGATAGGAGGCCGCACGGGGGATGCGCGCCCTTGGCAACCAACGTCGTCAGCACCGACCGAATCTCGTCAGCAAAGCCTGCCGCTCATCATCGCGATGCCGCAGTGACGCCACCGGTGGGGTTTTCGCGGGGGATCCGATCAGCGCCGGATCAGTCGGTGTTCGTCTTGGCCTGCCGCAGTGCAGCACAGCGCCGCCCAGGCCCAGACATCCATACGCACTAGTATTGAAGATGTCTCGTGCGTGCTTGTCCTGTGTCATCGGCCGGCGCGCCGAGGATTCGATATCGCTTTCTCGGAGATTTCCGCATGCAATTGACCCTGGGCACGATGCTGGCCAGCAGTGCCCGCCGTTATCCCGACAAGGCGGCGATTCGCGCGGCCGGCCGGGAAATCAGTTATGCGCAACTACAGGCCGGCGCCGAGCGCGCGGCACGGGTGCTGATCGACGTGGGCGTCACCCGCGGCGATTGCGTCGCGCTGATGTGCTTCAACACGTCCGGCTTCGTCATCGCCGCCTTCGGCGCCTGGCGGCTGGGCGCTGTCGTGGTGCCAATCAACCACAAGCTGGCCGCGCCGGAAGTCGACTACGTGCTGCGTCACTGCGGCGCGCGGCTGGTGATCTGCGATGGCGCGCTGGCGAAGGTGGTCACGGCGGTCGCAACCTGCCCGGTGCTGAGCACCGACAGCACCGTGGAGGGCCTGGCTGATTTCGACGCCCTGCTCGCGGCAGCCGAGGCCTTTCCCGACGAACTGGCACAGGAAGGCGATCTCGCCCAGGTGCTGTACACCTCCGGCACCACCGGCAAGCCCAAGGGCTGCATGCACGACCATCGCGGCCTGAGTCTGGTCGCCGCCTACTCCAGCGCCGTGGTGCCGATGCGAGCCGACGACCGCTCGCTGATCGCCATGCCGATCTGGCACGCCTCACCGCTCAACAACTGGCTGCTCGGTGGCCTGTTCATCGGCGCGACCATCGTGCTGCTGCGCGAATACCACCCGCTGCACTTCCTGCAGACCGTGCAGGACGAACAGATCACCCTGTACTTCGGCGCACCGGTGTCGTTCCTGGCGCCGCTGCAGATGGTGCCGCACTTCGCCGACTTCGATCTGTCCTCGGTGCGCGCCTTCATCTACGGCGCCGGCCCGATCGGTGCCGACACGGCACGCCTGCTGCAGAAGGGCTATCGCAACGACCGCTTCTTCCAGGTCTACGGCATGACCGAGACCGGTCCCAGCGGCACGATCCTGTATCCCGAAGAACAGATCGAGCGCGCCGGCTCCTGCGGTCGCAGCACCCTGCCCGGCATCGACCGACGCGTGGTCAAGGCTGACGGCAGCGAGGCTGGCCCCGGCGAGGTTGGCGAAGTCTGGTTCCGCGCCGTCACCATCATGCGCGGCTACCTCAATGATGCCGAAGCCACCGAGGCCGCGTTCGATGGCGAGTGGTACAAGACCGGCGACCTCGCCCGTCTCGACGACGCCGGATACGCCACCATCGTCGACCGCGCCAGGGACATGATCATCACCGGCGGCGAGAACGTGTACTCCAAGGAAGTGGAGGATGCGCTGATGACCCACCCGGCCATCGCCGACGCCGCCGTGATCGGCAAGCCGCACGCGCAATGGGGCGAAACCATCATCGCCTTCGCCACGCTCAAGCCGGAGCAGTCGCTGGACATCGACACGCTGCGCGACTGGCTGGGCGAGAAACTGGCGCGCTACAAGCTGCCGCGCGAACTGCACCTGCGTGATGCGCTGCCACGCACGCCCACCGGCAAGGTGCAGAAGCACCTGCTGCGCGAGCAGCTCACCGCAGCCGGCGTCAGCGCGACGACCTGAGGAACCTTCAGCGGATTCGAGGTCCAAGAATTTTCGCGCGTCATCCGTGATCGCCGGAATCAACCCACAGCCGATCACCACATCGAATGACCGACACCTCTGATCGTCAAACCGGATCGCCCATGTACCGACTTGTTACCTGCCTGACCTTGATCCTGACTTGGACCGCCGCAGCGGCGGAGACGCCGCAGACGACCTACGGCGGGCAACTGCAGGGCTTCGATTACCCGCATCCGGTGCAGACCTTCGCCCTGCAATCGCAAGGCTCGGCGCTGGAAATGGCCTATCTCGATGTGCCACCAGTCAGTGATGGCAACGGCCGCACCGTGGTGCTGCTGCACGGCAAGAACTTCTGCGCCGCGACCTGGGAATCGGCGATCACCGCGCTCAGCGAAGCTGGCTACCGCGTGATCGCCCCCGACCAGATCGGCTTCTGCAAATCGAGCAAGCCGTCGCGCTACCAGTTCTCCTTTGCCCAGCTCGCCGGCAATACCAAATCCTTGCTCGATTCGCTGGACATCGAATCGGCCGTCGTCATCGGCCATTCCATGGGCGGCATGCTGGCCACGCGCATGGCGCTGCAGTACCCCGATCTCGTCTCGCAGCTGATGCTGGTCAACCCCATCGGCCTGGAAGACTGGAAGGCCGAGGGCGTGCCCTGGCAAGCCATCGACGGCCTGTACCGCGGCGAGCTGAACACCACGTTCGCGTCGATCAAGAACTACCAGCTCGACGTCTACTACAACGGCGACTGGCGGCCCGAATACGATCGCTGGGTCGAGATGCTGGCCGGCATGTACGCCGGTCCCGACCGCGACATCGTCGCCTGGAACCAGGCGCTGACCTCGGACATGGTGTTCAACCAGCCGGTGCTGTACGAATTCCCGCGCCTGAGCCAGCCGACCACCTTGTTCATCGGTCAGCTCGACCGCACCGCCATTGGCCGCAACCGCGCACCACCCGATGTCGCCGCGCGGCTAGGCGACTATCCGGCGCTGGGTCGACGCGCGGCACAGGCAATCCCCAACGCCACATTCATCGAGTTCGACGACCTCGGTCACTCGCCGCAGGTCGAGGCACCCGCGCGCTTCAACCGCGCGCTACTAGACGCGCTCGCCGCCGATTGAGCCATTCCGCTCGTCGGATTTCCGCGCGCACTCGCGACCCTTTCGCACAGCACGAACCCAGCGTATGTCCATCGCCGACCGCTTCGTTACCCACACCGTCGAGAACCAGGCCACGCCGCTGGTCGACTACGACGCCTTCGCCACCGATCCCGCCTTGCAGGAAGCCCTGCAACGCGAAGGCGGCGGCTGGGCGCGTGAACAGGTCGCCGCCTTCGGCCCGGTTGCCGGCGGCGAACTGTTGCGCCTGGGTTTTCTCGCCAACGAACACAAGCCGAGATTCAAACCGTTCGACCGCTATGGCCATCGCATCGACGAAGTCGAGTTTCATCCGAGCTATCACCGCATCCTGCAGCTCGGCGTCGAGCACGGCGTGCCGAACTTCAGCTGGCGCCATGCCGACACGCCCGGCGCCAAAGTGGCCCGCGCGGCGCTGGCCTATCTGCACATGCAACCCGAGCAGGGCAACAACTGCCCGATGACCATGACCTACGCCTGCGTGCCGGCGATCCGCCATCAACCGGCACTGGCGCGCGAGTGGCTGCCACGCATCACCGCCGCGCACTACGACGGCCGCTTTGTGCCGGCCTGGGAGAAGGTGGGGAACACCATCGGCATGGGCATGACCGAGAAGCAGGGCGGCTCGGACGTGCGCGCAAACAGCACCCGCGCGTATCCGGTTGGCTCGCCCGGACCCGGCGCGTTGTACGAACTGGTCGGACACAAGTTCTTCTTCTCGGCGCCGATGTGCGATGCCTTCCTGGTGCTGGCCTACGCCGAAGGCGGCCTGTCCTGTTTCCTGCTGCCGCGCTTCCGACCCGATGGCACGCTCAACCCGATCCGCATCCAGCGCCTGAAGGACAAGCTCGGCGACTGGAGCAACGCCAGCTCGGAAGTGGAGTTCCTCGGCGCCGCCGGCTGGTTGATCGGCGAGGAGGGTCGCGGTGTCGCCACCATCCTGGAAATGGTCGCGCTGACCCGACAGGACTGCCTGATCGGCTCGGCCGGCATCATGCGTCAGGCGCTGGTGCAAGCCATTCACCACACCCGTGGGCGCCATGTCTTCGGCAAGCGCCTGGCCGATCAGCCCCTGATGCAGAACGTGCTCGCCGATCTGGCGCTGGAATCCGAGGCCGCCATGACACTGGCCATGCGCGTTGCCCGCGCCATCGACGCTGCGCCGCGCGACCCGATGGAGGCCGCGTTCGCACGCATCGGCACCGCCATCGGCAAGTACTACGTGTGCAAGCGCTGCCCAACCTTCGTCAACGAAGCGCAGGAATGTCTCGGCGGTCTGGGCTACGTCGAGGAAAACATCCTGCCGCGGCTGTACCGGCAGGCACCACTGAACTCGATCTGGGAAGGCAGCGGCAACATCCAGTGCCTGGACGTGCTGCGTGCGCTGCGCCGCGAACCGGAAACGCGCGACGCGCTGTTCGCCGAGCTGCGCAGCGTTGCCGGCGACAACCGCGAACTCGACGCCGAGGCGACCTGGCTTGCCGCAGCCCTGGATGACACGGCAACGCTGGAAGCGCGTTCGCGGCTGGTCACCGAGCGCATCGCGCTGTCATTGCAGGCGGTGCAGCTGATCCGCACCGGCCATCGTGACAGTGCCGACCTGTTCATTGCCTCACGCCTGGGCGGCCAACACGGCCAATGCTTCGGCACCCTGCCGCCCGGCGCACCGCTGGCGGCGCTGATCGAACGCGCGTTTCCGACCAGCTGAGCCCGTATCGCGTTCACTCATCACCGTGGCCCGAGTCATCCTTGGCGGACGGGCACCCCGTGCTGACGGCGCTTACGGCGGACGCGTTGCGCTGCCGCCTCGGCGTGCTGCAGCTCAAACCGGAGGTCGTGACAACTCGGCGAACTGACCGTTCCAGTAGGGATAGTAGGGATACGGCGTGGTGGTCGCGCTGGCGGCATCCAGACGCCGGATCTGGTCCGGATCGAGGCGCCAACCAACCGCACCGAGGTTTTGCCGCAACTGCGCCTCGTCGCGCGCACCGATGAGCACGGTGGCGACCGTGGGGCGTTGCAGCAACCAGTTCAACGCCACCTGCGGAACGGCCCTGCCCGCTTCCGCTGCGACCGCATCCAGCGCGTCGATCACCCGGTACAGGCGTTCGTCATCCACCGGCGGCGCGAACGCGGCCGTATCGTGCAGGCGACTGCCTTGGGGCAGCGGCTGGCCGCGTCGAATCCGTCCCGTGAGTCGTCCCCACCCCAGCGGACTCCACACCACCGCACCGACACCCTGGTCGAGGCCCAACGGCATCAGCTCCCATTCGTAGTCGCGGCCGATCAGCGAATAGTAGGCCTGGTGGGCAACGTGGCGCGTGTAGCCGCGCCGGTCGGCTATCGCCAACGCCTTCATCAACTGCCAGCCGGAGAAATTGGACGCTCCGAGGTAGCGAATCTTCCCGGCGCGCACGAGATCGTCGAGCGTCGACAGCGTTTCTTCCATCGGCGTATGCGCGTCGAAGGCGTGCAATTGCAGCAAATCGATGTAGTCGGTGCCGAGACGCTCGAGCGATGCGTCGACGGCCTTGAGCAACCTCGCGCGGGATGTACCCACGTCGTTCGGACCGTCGCCGAGCCGCAATGCGGTCTTGGTCGAGAGGATCACCTTGTCGCGCCGGCCCTTGATGGCGGCGCCCAGGATCGATTCGGACGCGCCGTCCGAATAGACGTCGGCCGTATCGAAGAAGTTGACGCCGGCGTCGAGGCACACATCGACCAGCCGGGTCGCACCGGCGACATCGGTACTGCCCCAGGCCGAGAACAGCGGGCCCTTGCCGCCGAAGGTGCCGACACCGAAGCCGAGCACCGACACCTTCAGTCCGGATGCGCCGAGATAGCGATAGTCCATGGGAGAGTTTCCGTGAGAGAAGAGGAGTTACGCGGCGTCTGCGCACCCCGGTGGCATGGCGCGGTCGCGTTCCGCGCAGACCGCAAGCCAGGCGACCGCGAACGCGGATAGCGGCACCAGTGCACCGATCCAGGGCAGCGATTCCAGGCCGAAGCCATGCGCCAGAGCGGCGCCTCCCAGCCAGGCCCCGAAGGCGTTGCCGAGATTGAACGCGCCGATGTTCAGGCTCGACGCCAGACTCTGCGCGCCAGCGGCTCGCTGCAACACCCACATCTGCAATGGCGATACCGTCGCGAACGCCGCTACACCGAGCAGTCCGGTGAAGACGACCATCGCTACGGCGTTACCCAAGGCGAAGCTCATCACACCCATCACGAGGGTCAGCGCCAGCAGGCTGAGCATCAGGGCACGGGAAACACTGCGGTCGGCCAGTCGCCCGCCGATGACGTTGCCGGCGATCATGCCGACACCGAAAACCAGCAGAATCGGCGACACCGCGGTATCCGGAAAGCCCGTCACCTGGGTGAGCAATGGCTGGATGTAGGTGTACACGGCGAACACGCCACCGAATCCCAGCACGGTCATCAGCAGACCCAGCAGCACTTGCGGACGGGCGACGACGGCGAGTTCATCGCGCACGCGCGTTCGCGTGCTGTCTCCGCGATCAGCCGGTACCAGAACAGCGATCACCACCGTGGCCAGCACACCGATCGCTGCCACCGCCCAGAACGTGGCACGCCAACCATGCTGTAGGCCCAGCCAGGCACCAGCCGGCACACCCAGCAAGGTGGCGACGGTGAGCCCGGTGAACATCAGCGAGATCGCCGACGCCTTGCGTTCCGGTGCCACCAGGCTGGTGGCCACCACCGCGCCCACGCCGAAGAAGGTGCCGTGTGCCAGCGAGGTGATGACGCGCGCGACCATCAACAAGGTGTAGTTGGGCGCCAAGGCACAGGCCAGGTTGCCGATGGTGAACACCACCATCAACGCCACCAACACCGTTTTGCGTGGCAACCGATTGCTGGCCAGGGTCAGCACCGGCGCGCCGACAAAGACACCAAGCGCGTAGCCGGATATCAACAAGCCGGCCATCGACAAGCTCACCTCCAGATCGGCAGCAACCTGCATCAGCAGGCCCATGATCACGAACTCGGTGGTGCCGATACCGAACGCACCGGCAGTCAGTGCATACAAGGCGATCGGCATCCGGTGGGAAGCAGCGGTAGCGGCAGTCGACATGGGGGCAACCCGGGACAGGAAAGGTGGCTACTGTCGGCCTGTTTCATCTGGACTAAAACACGGATAATTGGCAATCAGTTTCAACAAAATCGCGATAACCATGGACCGAGTCGGTGATATCTCCCTGTTTCTCCAGGTTGTCGACCTCGGATCGATCAGTGCGGCCGCCCGCCATCTGGATCTGTCACCAGCGGTGGCCAGCCAGCGGCTGAAGCGGCTGGAACGCGAGCTGGGGGTGCGGCTGCTGCACCGGACCACGCGCAACCTGCACCCGACGCCGGAAGGCATGGCACTGGCAGCGGAAGGCCGCGTTCTGATCGAGGAACTCGAACACCTGGGCGCGCGCCTGAAACAGCGTGGCGGCACCGTCGCGGGCACCTTGCGTGTCACCGCGTCGGCCTCGTTCGGCCGACAGTACATCTCGCCACTGCTGCCGGAATTCCTGGCCCGATATCCGCAGTTGCGGGTCAGTCTGGATCTGGATGACCGCCTGACCGACCTGACCGGAAACGGCTACGACCTCGCCGTTCGCATCGGCAGCCTGAGCGACTCCAGCCTGGTCTCACGGCAATTGGCGGTCAACGATCGCGTGCTGTGCGCCTCACCGGACTATCTGCGCCGACGCGGCATGCCGCGGACGCCGGCCGACCTCGCCGATCACGACTGCATCCTGCTGACCGGTCGCGATGGCACGCAACGCAACTGGCAACTGAGCGATCCGGCCGGCCATCTCGTCGATGTCCGCGTCGACGGGCGATTCGAAAGCAATTTCGGCGAGGCCCTGCGCGATGCCGCTGTGGCCGGCCTGGGCATCGCCATGCACTCGGTCTGGCATGTGAACAAGGATCTGCGCGAAGGCAGGCTGCGGGCGGTATTGACCGACTATCCCCTGCCATCCAGCGGCATCCATGCCGTGATGCCCGGGCGCGTGCTGGTACCGCCGCGGGTCAGGGCATTCGTCGATCATCTGGCGCAGGTGTTCGCCGATCCGCCATGGACGCGGCCCTGAGCCCGGCGAAAAGCGGGTATGTTTCAACACATGGGCTATCGAGATGGTGGTCATGATCCAGTGCAGCAAGCGGTGCTCGCTCCTCCTGCTCGGGAGCTTGCTCAGCCTGTCAGCCTTATGGGTGCAGGCAACATTGCAGCAGCCCGATGTCATCGTCATCGACGATGTTTCCCATGCACTCAACACCAACCCGCTGGAGCCGTACCTGGCAACATTTCCAGAGCGGCCCAAAGGCTTGGAGTTCACTTCGACTGCGCTTTGGCGTGGGTACGTCGCCACGTGGGTGCTGAAAGACGGCCGCCTGCTCTTGCAGGCATTGGGAGCCGAACACCTCGAGCAGAAGGGCAAGGGGATCGAGCGCCGGCAGGTAGATCTTTGGTCAGTTGTATTTCCGACCCAAGAACCACCAGTCGTCGCCGACTGGTACACCGGCGCCCTGATCGTTCCTGTGGGAAAGGTGATCGGCTACCTTCGCTTCGGGCATGGCTCCATTTCTGAGCAATACTTCGTGGTGAGCATCAGGAAGGGTATCGAGACGGAGCGATTGAATCTGTCTGGAGAGGAATTCCGGGCCTTGCGCGAGCACCGGTTCCGCCGCTTCCAGGCGACCGAGGAATACCGCCGTTTGTTCGACCACATGTACGCCGAAAACCGCGATGGCAATGAGCAGCCGATGAGCCGCCAAGAGATTGACTTGCTCATTCGCGACCTTTCCTCTCACGTGTACATGTGGATTGACAGCCCGGAGATTGAGGAAAGACAGTAGTAGGGTAGGCCAACTGCGATCTGCAAGCCTTCGGGCTCAGCCAAGTAGTGAGAAACACACATGACGGTTGAAAACCAGAACGATGTCGACGGCATCCTGAAGGTCGGCGCGGTGGTCGCCCAGGTGCGGGACGCCATGCTCGCCGCGATAGAACCCGGCATGACCACCGCCGAACTGGATGCGATCGGCGGGAGGATGCTGGAAGACCTCGGCGCACGCTCGGCACCGGTGCTGGTCTACGACTTTCCCGGCCATACCTGCATCAGCATCAATGAAGAGGCGGCGCATGGGGTCCCGGGTGCGCGGGTGATCCAGCCTGGCGACATCGTCAATGTCGATGTGTCGGCGGAGCTGGAAGGCTACTTCGCCGATACCGGCGGCACGGTGGTGGCGCCGCCGGCGTCGCGCCCGAACACCTTGCTGGTTCAGACCACAAAGCTGGCGCTGGAGCGCGCCCTGGCACAGGCTCGTGCGGACGCACCGATCAACGGCATCGGCAAGGCCATCGAGGCCGTTGCCCGGTCACATCGCTTCAGGGTGATCCGCAATCTCGGCGGCCATGGCATCGGCCGGTCGCTGCACGAAGAACCGGACGGCATCGTCAGCTACCACAACCCGCGCGACACCCGCCGGCTGCGATGCGGGCAGGTCATTGCCATCGAACCGTTCCTTTCGACGCGCAGCACCGAGGTCACCGAAGCCGCCGACGGCTGGACGCTGGTCGGGCACCCGGCCAATCGCTCGGCGCAGTTCGAGCACACCGTCATCGTCACCCGCGGTGATCCGATCATCGCCACCCGCTCGGCGGTCAACGGCTGATCCACCGCAGCGGGATTGTTGCCCGGTCGCGCGGCCGTCGGCTGACGAATCGCGACGGCGAGCACAGACCGACCCGGTCGCACAGATTCCGGCACAGGGTTTCCCCGGGGTTTCCGTGATGGTCCGCTTGTCGGCAACCGGGTTGCCCCCAGCTAGGCCGGGACGTTGTCGCCACCTATCGTGGACTGGTCAAAGTCAGCTCGGGAACGGCCATGACCACGCCTGTCAATTCCGCTGCATCGACCAACAACGATGCCGCCACGCTCCAGGACAGCAACCAGAGCACGCACACCGTTTCCCGGGGAGAGACCCTGAGCGGTATTTCCCAGCGTTACGGCGTGGAGATGGACGCGGTGCTGCAGAGCAATCCGCAGATCCGCAATCCGGACGTGATCTACGCCGGCGACAAGCTCAACATCCCGACCGGTGATCAGCGCAGCTACACGGTGCAATCCGGTGACAACTTGACCACCATCGCCCGCGAGCTGGGTACCAGCGTGGACGCACTGGTCAGCGCCAATGGCATACGCAACCCGGATCTGATCTATCCGGGCGATCGTCTGGTGGTGCCGCCGACCCGTCAACAGGCCCCGGAGCCGGCGACGCCGCAGCCGCAGCAGCCGACACCGGCCGAGCCGGCAACACCCCAGACACCGGCACCGCAAGCGCCCACGCCAGAAGCGCCCGCGCCGCAAGCACCGGCACCGGTCGAAGTCGATCCCTCTCAACCCGCCGCTCCGGATGGCGAATTCGACTACAACAACATCGTCGGCGTGCGCGACAACCCGCATGTCACGCCCGAGTTCATCGCAGAAGTCGAGGCCATCGCCGAGCGCGTCGGTGCGCGTCCCGAACATGTGATGGCGTTGATGAGTTTCGAGACCGGCGGCAGCTTCGATCCGGCGCAACGGAACCTGGCCGGCGGCAGCGCCACCGGCCTGATCCAGTTCATGCCGGACACCGCAGCTGGCATGGGCACGAGCACCGCCGAACTCGCTCGCATGAGCTCGGTGGAACAACTCGCCTACGTCGAGCGCTATCTGGCCCAGCCTCATCTGCAGGGCAGGCTGGGCTCGATCGAGGGCCTTTACAGTTCCGTTCTCAGTGGCCACGCGCGGCCTGACCCGTCCACCACCTTGTTCTCGGAGGGAACCCGGGCCTATCGCGCCAACTCGGCGCTGGACTACAACCGCGATGGGATAATCACGTCAGGCGAGGCTGCCCAACCCGTGGTTGCGCGCCTGTACGGCGGTATCGCCAACGTCCAGCAGCATCTGCTCGATGCCGGCGTGGTCGCACCGCAACATCAGGCTGGCTTCGTTGACGACGAGTTCGGGCCGCTGACCTCCGGCGCAATTGGCGACTTCCAGCGCAACAACGACCTGCCGGTCACCGGCCTGCTTGACGAGGCAACCGCGCAGGCGCTGCTTGGCGCGGATGCGGCGCCCAGACCGACGCAACCCTCGCAGCTGGAGATCGCCAACCGCTTCGGCGGCGTCGACGCCGTGCAGCAGCGGCTGGTCGACCTCAATGCCGTGGCGCCGGGCAATCGCGCGGACTTCGTCGACAACCAGCTGGGGCCGATCACCGCGCGCGCCATCCGTGCCTTCCAGGGCGCCAACGATCTTCCGGCCACGGGGCGCCTGGACGAGGCCACAGCCACCGCCTTGTTCAGCGACAACGCCCAACCCGTACCGGAGCCGGAATCGCCGGTGCAGGGCGCAGTTGATCTGGGCTTCAACCAGCCAGTGCATGAGCGCGGCACGCCGGGCCGCATGACCATCACCTCGCCGATCGTCGGCGACTTCATCCTGACCGAAGGCTTCATGGCCCGCGGCGGCCCGCACAGCGAGAAGCGTGAGACACAGGCGATCTATTCGGACAACCCGACCGTGGCCGAACGGGTGCCGCAGGGTGTCTACAACCTGGGCATCGACTATGTGGCCACCGACGGCCGCATCCGCTCCTGGTTCGGTGGCACGGTGGAGTCGATTCCGCCCTACAGCGCGGCCGGCTACGGCAACCGCATCATTACCCGCACCGACCTGAGCTATCGCTACGAGGGCCGTGACTATCCGGTGTTCGCGCATTACGCCCACGCCAACAGCTTCAACGTCGGCGTCGGTGATCGCATCGAAGCCGGCCAGGACATCGGTGCCCAGGGCAGCACCGGCGGCAGCACCGGCCCGCATGTGGATTTCCTGACCTGGATCGAGGTCAACGGCCAGCGCATCCACATCTCGCCGAATCTGCTGAGCGACTGACGCGCGTGGCGGAGTCGTGATCAGGCCGCAGCCAGGCGCGCCTGATCGCTGCAGCGCGACACGGATGGATCGCGTGACGGAAGGTGTCGACCTGCCGACCAGTCGGTATCGAACTCGCGGTGCGACAAGCGACACCTGCGCCTGACAACCGGGCTGCGGGCCTGACCGACATCCGTCGCCGATTCGTCCGCCGCCACCGGCAATTCCCCGACCAAGCCGCACGGACCGCGCCGGCCGGTGCCAACCACCGCGTCCTGCGAGCACATGCCTATCACGCCTGACCGGTATCCTGATCATCCCGGGACGACCCAAGGACGTTGTGCCATGACCACCTGCAACCTGCCGTTCGCCAACCCGCGCCGCGGGTCATTCGGGTCATCGCGTTTCCTCGTCCCTCTGGCCATGATGCTGGTCGCCCAGGTCGGCTGCGCCGATGCGCCCCGCGACGTGTCGGCAACCGCCAACGACAAGCCGTCGATATCCTCGTCAATACCGCCAGGCGAGCCCGGTGCCGCCACTTCGGCCACCGAACAGGACATCGTGCTGGACCTGCGCCAGGAGACGCCCGACTTCCAGGCCGACGCCGAGGAAACCCGTCGCATCGTGGCGGCCACCTTCGGTACTGGCGCACCCGAGGATCTGGAGCTCACCGCACGCGCCAGCGGGCACTTCACCTCGACCGAGCAGACCCAGACCGCGTACATCCTGCTGCGCCGGGAGGCCATGCAGCCGCGCGGCTACGAGATCGCCAAACCGATGCTGGCAGTGTTCGACCAGGACGGCCGAATCATCACCCAGTTCGTGGTCGACTTCTGGCGCATCGCCGCCGTCGCAGATGTTGACGGCGACGGCGTCGACGAACTGCTGCTGGCGTCCGATGTCCTGCACATGGGGCTGTTCGCTACCTCCATCGAACTGGTTTCGGTGCGCGATGGCGACGTCAAGGTGCTGCAAAGCTTCCCGGAGGTCTTCATGGACACTTGCGAGCAAAGTGTCAGCAAACGCTTCGTGGAAGCGAACGTGTTCTCGCGTGGCCCGTCCGGGCTGGTGGCCGAGCCGTATCGTGCCGACTGCGACGGTGATCCGGCCACACGTGCATCGCGGTTCCAGCGCGTGCCGACCGAGTGACCGGCGTCGACGTCGGCATCGGCCCGGTGGCCGACATGATCCACACCGGCGCTGTCGCCGCGCGCCGGGATCGATGTCCACGGTGACTGGCGACCGGTGACACGCCTGCGGATCGCCATTGTCGGCTACGGCACCGCCGGCCAGGCTGCCGCCGTACTGCTGTCGCGCGATGGCCACGATGTCACCGTGTTCGAGCGCGTCGCCACACCGGGGCCGGTCGGCGCCGGATTCCTGCTGCAACCCACCGGGCTGCAGGTGCTGTGGCAGATGGGACTGCTCGGCGAGGTGTTCCGATACGGTGCCCGGGTCACCCGCCTGCATGGCGACACGGGCTCGGGTCGCACGGTCATGGACATGCGCTACGCCGGGCTGGACCAGCGCCTCTGTGGCCTTGGCCTGCAGCGTGGCGCGCTGTTCGCCATTCTCGCGTCCGCCTGGAACGAGCGCGCCCGCCGCCTGCGCGCGGGACACGACATCGTCTGGCTGGACACCGAGCGTGGCCTGCTCAAGGACGCCAACGGAGAACGTTTCGGGCCCTACGATCTGCTGCTGGTCGCCGATGGTTCGGCCTCGACACTGCGCAGCGCGGTGACCAAGCCGACACTGGATCGCCCCTATCCCTGGGGCGCCTTGTGGTGTCTGCTGCCCGCCGCCGACTGGCCCCATGTCGACGAACTGCGGCAGCGCTACCGGGCGGCGCGAAAGATGATCGGCCTGTTGCCCGTGGGAAGCTGCCCGGACGACGCAACCACCCGGATCAGCCTGTTCTGGAGCCTGCGCAGCGATGCCTTCGAGCGTTGGCAAGAGGATGGCTTCGAAGCGTTCCGCAGCGAGCTGCGCGATCTGTGGCCGCAGGCGGAGGCGCTGTTTTCCGGGCTGACCTCTGCCGATCAGCTGGCGCGGGCGCGATACCGCGACACCATCCTCCGGCACTGGCACCACGGTCGCGCCGTGCTGATCGGCGACAGTGCCCACGCGATGAGCCCGCAACTGGGTCAGGGCGTGAACATGGCGCTGCTCGACGCGCTGGTCCTGCGCGATGCATTGCGTGGTGGCGGCAGCGTCGCGGAGTCCTTGCAGGCCTACCAGTCACAACGACGCCGACATGTGCGCATCTATCAGCTCTGGAGCCGCTGGCTGACGCCGCTGTTCCAGTCCGAGCGTGACCGGCTGGCCGGACTGCGCGATCTCGCCTTCCATCCGATGGGCCGCCTGCCCGGTGGTCGCCGGCAGATGCTGCGGGTGCTGTCCGGCACCCGGCAAGGGCTGCTCGGCGTGCTGCCGCTGGCGGGCCGATTCCTGGACGAACTGCACGCCCAGGTCAGCAATCCCGGCCAGGCGCAGGCCCTGCCCGCGCCCTGACGATGGCGACCAGCAACGGACTGCGAGACCCGACGACGCACTGCCTGGCTTGCTCAACGCGTCGCTGACCGCGAAAGCCCGCCGCGTCGGGCACGACCGGATGCGCGCTACAAGCCGGAGAACAGGTCGCCGACGAAATCGAAGATGCTGCCGATCACCTCGCCCACGGAATCCAGCGTGCCACCGTCGTCGGCAACATCGATATCGACCTCCGTGTCGACATCGGTGTCGAAGGTCTCGTCCAGCTCCGATTCCTGCTCGCGATCAGCCAGCAGCCGGTCACGCTCTCCGGCATCCAGCCAGATGCCGGCGCAGGTCGCGCACACGTCGATCTCGATGTCGTGATGCTCCAGTGCCAACAGGCGGCTGCCGTCGACCGGACAGGCCCGCTCGCTGACTTCGCCCGCGGCACGCAGTCGATCCGCCGAAGGCACTTCCAGATGCGCGGTCACCAGCGCGCCCGGCAACCAGCTGCCGTCGCAACGGTGGCAGACATGCTCGCCGGCGGCGTGCGATGCACCGGTTTCGCTCAGCGCCACATCGGACAGGAAGGTGCCGTCGTCGGGACAACGCAAGCCCTGCAGATCACCATTGGTCACAACGTTCGCCTCGCATCGGTCGTGCCCAGTGTCCGATCATCGGCACGGTGGTGGCAAGGACAGCGTCCGTCGAGTTGTCAGCCCACCCTTGCGTCGACCGGCCGATCCAGCCGTCATGCAACACAGCCACCGGTTCGATGCCGCACACCGAACATCGCGGGCACGATTCAACGGCCATCGCCGTACGGGCACGACAACCTGGCGGCCGACCATCGCCAGGCCCGCTGGGTCACCGTGAACAGATGACGTCGCGGCCGGCCGCAGATTCGCACCGGACAACAACCTTGCCCACTGGTCGCGAAGCGTTGCAACAGGTCAACCGCCGACGTGGCGCCACCAGGGCGGCGGGCATCGACGCTGTCAACCAATCCCCGGCTGTGCAGGAGCCGGCGTGACAGCCCCGTCAACTCGCGGGAACCGCTGCTGATCGGCCGGGGCGGCGACCGGACGGCCGCCACACCGTTCGCGCGCCAGCGCGCTGGATCACCAGGCCATCGAGCGGGGCGGCACCTGACCTTCGAAGCCATTGGCAAAGATCACGTCACTCTCGCCGGCCTCGTAGGCACCAACGTCCACCGCCGTGCCGAAGGGTCTTGGCTGGCCGCGCTGATCGCTGTCCAGGTCGACACCAATGTTCTGCCCGTCGCAACTCTGGTCGAGCACACAGTTGTCGCCGGCGTCGATGGCCGGCGAATCCTCGAGCAGGGCGTGGGTGGGCGTGAACCCGCCGTTGTCGGCCAGTGACGCCAGCGAGGCATCCACATTCAGCTGATCGGAGGCGACCCAGGCGGTGCTGGTACCGACGACGCCAACCACGTTGTAGCCCAGCGAGGTCAGCCCATCGGCGGAGTGGGTCACGTCCGGCGACGACTCGCCGCCACTGTTGCCGGCAAGGATGGTGTTGCGGATGAAGGCGTTCGGACTGGTCGTCGCCCGATGCAGGCCACCGCCATTGGTGCTGGAGGTGTGTCGGCAATGGTCACATTGACCAGCACCAATTGAGGGCCATTGGACTGGATCGCACCACCGGAACCGCCGGGCGCGTCGTTGCCGGAGAAGGTCGTGTTGCTGATGGTGACAATACCGTTCAGCTGTGCGGCACCA
Organism: Lysobacterales bacterium; assembly: GCA_035911475.1. Lineage (GTDB taxonomy): Bacteria > Pseudomonadota > Gammaproteobacteria > Xanthomonadales > UBA2363 > Pseudofulvimonas. The sequence continues at coordinate 75,448 of JAMHVM010000040.1, forward strand.
CCGCCGGTGGTACCACCGCTGGTGTTGCCGACGAAGGCACTGTTGCGAATCGTCATGGTACTGCTGGAGAAGTTCTGGACCCCGCCACCTGAAGACGCACTGGTGTTCGCTCGCACCAGGCTTTCTTCGAGGATCAATGTACCGGGAACGCTTGGCGATCCGCCGCTGGCATTGTTGAGGGCGCCGCCGGTATTGGCGGTGTTCTGGAACAAGACCATCCGATGTAGCGACAGATTGCCGCCGAAGTTGTAGATCGCACCGCCGCGCCCGGAGTTGTTCGCACCCACGCCGTTGCCGCGCGCGAAGCGGATGTCACTGATGCTGGTGACGGCCTGGGGGCCGTTGGCGATGATCCGGCTGGCACCATCGCCGCTGACAGTCAGCAGGTCAGCGCCGGGCCCGATGATGTCCAGGCGACCGTTGGCGGAGATGAGGATCTCGTTGCCGGAAAGGACGATGACCTGCGGCGTGGCGAACACGACCGGATCGAACTCGATCACGTCGTCGTCTGGCGAGGCCACGGCCGCCGCCACGGCCTCGCGCAGGGAGCACTCCCTGTCGCAGACACCGCCGTTGCTGTCCTCGACGGTAGTCACCACATAGGTCGCCGCGGGCACCATGCCCGGGAAAACCAGAACGATGCCTGTCAGCACCGCATGAAGAAAACACTTGCTCATGATGGGCTCCTTGAGGGCTGCGTTCGATCGCGTCCGAGGAATACGCCCGGACTGAGCGGGCGACCTGCCGCTGAAAACCGGGTGCAGGACATCGCCACCGGCACCGCCAGCGAACTTGTCAGCGTCAATGCCATGGCATCGCCGATGCGGCGATCGGGCGCGAACGTCGATTCATCGCCATGGGATTCTGCACTCGCACCGGCAGGAATTTCGATCATACGCGGACATCGGTCCGGGCGTGGCCAACCCTGGTCGATGGCGGAACATCGTTCCTGCTGCACTCGTGCTGTGGCGTGATGACTAGACCATGCCTGGCAATGATGCTGCGGATCCAGGGAGGCGCGCGAGCCGACCGGAGCCACAGATCGAGTCCACGCGACCACCTTCGGGCGCAGCACTGCGATCGGAATGTCTGTGTCTGACGGGGACTGCCCCATCCCGACCACCAGTCTGGAGCCATGACAAGGCGATTGCTTGGTGGCCGACACCGGGTTCGATATATTCACCTGACCATATCGCGAGGTGTCGTCCCATGCGCAAGTACCCGTTTCGCTTCTGGCCGTTGCTGGCAGTCCTGTTCTGTGCGCCGACGATCGCCGAAACGATGGCGAGCAAGCACACCCCCGTCGGATGCGACGGGTTCTCGCGTGACCTCTCGCGGGAGCTGGCATTGCTGGCGCAGCAACCGGCGGCGATCGACGCCGGCCGACGTGGCGAGGACGGTTCCGCGCGCATCGAGCCGAGCATGAGCTATGCGGCAAAGCTGGCACCGCAGGCCGAGGTGGCGCTGGCCGTGGAGCCGCGCAAGACCTGGCCGGATGCCGGTCACTTTTCCGGCATGCTGACCTTCCAGGTTCCCGCCAGCGGCCGCTACCGGGTCTCGGTCTCGACGCGCCTGTGGATCGAGGTGGTTGACGGCGGAGCAGCCGTGCCCACGCTGGATTTCGAGGGTGGCCATTCCTGCCCGTTGTTGCGCAAGACCGTCGAGTTCGACCTGGTTGCCGGTCGTGATCTGCTGCTGCAACTCTCCGGCAGCGCCCAGGAACACGTGCGGGTCTTGATCACCGAGGTGACTTCTGCCGACTCATGATGCAGCGGCGACTGGCCGTATCGCTCCACTGCCCGGCGGCACCTCGGAGTGACAGACGGTACGCGACTGCAAAGAAGTGTCTTGAGATCCGCTTTCCGCCCCCGCAAAGGATCACAAGCGGTCTTTCCCAAGTGGTCGCAGCCGACCACCGCGGCATAGCGCCGTTGGTCAGGGTGATGGCAGCTTGCTGCGCAGCCAGCGCAGCTCGTCAGCGACGGCCTCGGTGCTGCGTGCCTCGATGCGGCGATAGGCCGCCAGAACCTGTTCGCCAAACACAGTGAGTTCGGCACCGCCGCCGCCGCTGCCGCCCTTGCTGGTCTGAACCAGCGGCTGCTTGAAGTAGCCGTTCAGGGCTTCGACCAGATCCCAGGCGCGCTTGTAGCTCATCTGCATCTGCCGACCGGCGGCGGAAATCGAGCCGGTGTCGCGGATGCCTTCCAGCAGGTCGGCCTTGCCGGGCCCCAGCACCACATCGGGACCGAACAGCACACGCAGGCGCAGCCGTCCCTGATCGCGCCTTGTTTTCGTCTTCGCCATAGTCCGCTGCGTAGCGACCACCGTCCCCGGCATGATAGTCGACAGGCTCGCCACGGCTGGTTGGGTGACCAAGCAGTATCGGCGCAGTCGGTGGATGACCCGACTCGGGCACAATGGCCGCCCTCTGAACACGCACCGACCATGAGCCCGAACACCACCACCGCCGACCTGGTTGCCCTGGCCCGCAGCCGCCTGGTGCCGACCTACCGACAGCGCGAACTGGTACTGGCGCGCGGCGACGGTGCACGCCTGTGGGACATTGATGGCCGCGACTACATCGACTTCGCCGCCGGCATCGCGGTGAATGCGCTGGGCTATGGCGATGCCGACGTGCTGGCGGCCCTGCACACGCAGGCCGATCAGCTCTGGCATACCAGCAACATCTTCTACAGCGAACCGCCACTACGTCTGGCGGCAGAGCTGATCGCCGCCAGCGGCTTTGCCGACCGGGTGTTTTTCTGCAATTCCGGCGCCGAGGCCAATGAGGCGGCGATCAAGCTGGTGCGGCGCTGGGCCACGCAGCAGGGTCGTGCACCGGATCAGCGGGTCATCCTCACGTTCGAGGGCTCGTTCCACGGCCGCACCCTGGCCACGGTCACCGCCACCGCGCAGCCGAAGTACCAGGCCGGCTTCGAACCGCTGCCCGGCGGCTTCCGCCATGTGCGCTACAACGACATCGCGGCCTTCGATGCCGCGTTCGGCGATGACGTGGCCGCGGTGCTGATCGAACCGATTCAGGGCGAGGGTGGTGTGGTGCCGGCCGACGCCGCCTTCCTGCGCCATCTGCGTCAGCGCTGCGACCAGTCCGGTGCGCTGCTGGTGTTCGACGAGATCCAGACTGGGCTGGGCCGCACCGGCAAGCTGTGGGCGCACCAGCATGCCGGCGTCACGCCGGACATCATGACCCTGGCCAAGGCGCTGGGGGCCGGCTTTCCCATCGGCGCCACGCTGGTGGCGGACAAGATTTCGCAGGTGCTGGACTTCGGCAGCCACGGCACCACGTTCGGCGGCAATCCGCTGGCCGCAGCGGTCGCGCGCGTGGCGTTGCGCAAGCTGGCCTCGGAAGAGATCGGCGCGAATGTGGCCGCACGCGGCAGGCAGTTGCGTGACGGCCTCACCTACATAGACGACGAACTGGGCGGCGTGTTCCAGGAAATACGCGGCCACGGCCTGATGCTGGGCGCCGTACTTGCACCTGACTGGCGTGACCGTGCCGCGGCGATTCTCGACGCCGCCGCCGCACACGGCGTGCTGTTGTTGCAGGCCGGCCCGGAGGTGCTGCGCTTCGTGCCGCCGCTGGTGATCAGCGCCGATGAAGTCGCGATCGGCCTGGCGCGCTTGCGCGAAGCGCTGGCGACGCTGGCTTCAGCCTCGCGGTAGTGGACCGGCGTCATTCGGCGTCGCACACCGACAGCGACACCGTCTAGGCACAGATGTCGGCATGGCGTCACCTCGCGGCAGCGACAACGGCGCTGGCGGAGAACTGGTTCCGGGAAACTCGCTTACCGTCAACGAGTGGCGTGTGGCGTACGCACCGCGTCTGAGACGAACCCATAGAAGCGGCCCTTGTCTTGCAGGAATGGGCTCGCCCCATTCCCTGCCGGGCAAGCCTGGCAGCACAGGCGTTCATACAGATTCCGGGCCGGATCAACAAGGCGTGACGTTGAAGCCATCCAATCGCTTTGCAGGCTCCAGGAAACATCGGCCAGGCGATGCTTCCCACATGAAGAGGACCGCCGGCCACCAGGTCGACGGCCCCCGACGCGAATGCGCTATTCGGCCACCGTGCTGGTGTTGACCGTGTTCACCTGCCAGCGGCCATCGACTCGCAACAGCTTGGCGACGCCGGTGACCTTGCCGCCGGATTCCTTGCCGGTGAAGTCGACCCAGGCGGTGTCGCCATCCTGATGGCCGCCGGTGACAGTGATGTCGGTCGGCGTGAACAGCTTGGCCATCGCCAGCAACTGCTCGGCCTCGCCATTGGCCACCGCCTGACGCATCTCCTGCGCCTGGTCGGGTGGCGAGTTGGCGATCAGTTCGTCCAGGTCGCCGGCGTGAACCGCCGCCATGCGCGCGAGCAGCACCTTGCCGGGCTCGCCGCCATCGGCCGGCAGTGCCGTGCCGGGGCGCTCCATCACCTTGCCGGTGATCGGCAGATCGAAGCTCAGCGCGACGCCGCCGTTGGCGGTGAAGCGGCCAGCGATGCGGGTGGCGTCGCGATGATCGAACGCAATGGTTTCGCCAACCCCGGTCATGAAGCCGCTCATGCCGCCTGACTGCGTGGCGATGGCTTTCACCTCACCGCTGTCCGGGTCCAGGGTCACCGTGTAGGTGATCTGCTCGCCACGCATGAAATCGAAGCTGTCCAGTTCGCCGTCTTCGGCGAAAGCGGCGCGGTCGAAGGTCTTGTCGGTGAACACCAGCCGCAATTCGTCGTCGTTGATCCAGGCGATGGCGTCGACCGCGGGATGGCTGGTTCCGTGGATGACGAACTCGCCCTCCACGGCGGTCTTGGCCCAGGACAGGGACGACAGGCCAGCGGCGATCAGGCCAGCCAGCGTGAGCACGGACTTGAACGGGAACATGGAACACTCCTTGCAGGTGGGGGACACGCCGGGGCCGCAGCCGTCGGGACGACCTGCAAACACGTGCGAAGCGGCGAGCGGGGGCCAACAGACGCTGCCCTCGCGATAACCGACGCCAATGGCCCCCGGTCACCACCGTTGCCGTGGACTGCAGCGTTCCCCGTCCTGGAATCGATCCATGTCCGTGTCAACGCCGCTCCGCCGCCTGCTCGCCACCTTCGCCACGCTGCTGCTGACCGCCAGCGTCTCGGCCGCCGAATTCAATGTCACTCGCGCCGACGACCCACCACCGGACGGCTGCCTGCCGACCGATTGCTCGCTGCGCGAGGCTGTCGCCGCCGCGCTGGCCACGCCGGAAGCCGACGTGGTGCGCCTGCAGGCCGGCCAGTACCAGTTGTCCACCAGCGCACTGGTCGTCAGCGGCCAGGTCACCATCACCGGGACAGGCAGCGACCAGACTCGACTGGTTGGCAACATCCCCGGAACGCTGGTCCTGGTGGACACCTTTGCCGACGTGACCTTGCAGGGCATCGAGATGGTCAACGCCGATGACGAGGCGGTGATGGTTGCCGGCGCGTCGTCACTGTTGCTGCGTGACATCACCGTGCCGGATGGCGGCGGCGGCGTGGATACCGGGGCTGCGGCCGACACCAGCCTGGACCTGCGCATCGAGCAGTCCCGGTTCGGAAGCGACAACCGGGTCATCTGTCGCCAGTCCCAGGGGCGTTGCCGGGTGGTCGACAGCGAACTGGGTACCGGCATCGGCGTCGTCAGCGAGGCCGTGGTGGTGGAGGTGATCGGGTCGATCCTCGGCCCGGAGTCGGCCGGCGCCAACCAGTACGGCATCGTGACTGTCGGCACGGCGCCGCTGACGGTGCGCGACAGCCTGGTCCGCCACAGCCTGCGTCCGCTGGATCTCATGCACGCCGGCAACGTTACCGCAGCACCGGTCACCATCACCCGTACGCGCTTCATCAGCAATTACGGACCCATCCGTGGTGATCGCGTGGGTGTCGTTTCCATGAACGACATCGAGATCCGCGATCACGTCACCGCCAACAGTGCCGGCTTCTCCACCCTGCCTGCCGCGCTGCTGGTCGAGGCGGGCCCGCTGTGGAGCATCCATCGCGCGCTGATCATCGGCAACCGTGGCGGCGGCACCGACGGCGCGACGGTAAGGGTGCTGGCCGGTGGTCGCCTCGGCATCACCAACTCCACCCTGTACGACAACACTTTCCGCGCCGATGTCGCCAATGGCTACGGCCACACCATCGGCGTCTACAACGGCAGCGGCGACCCGACCTCGGTAGCGCTGATGCACAACACCCTGCGGCGCGCGCCTGATCTCGCCGCGAACGCCCCCGGATCGCTGCTGACCGTGCGCGGTGGCGCCACGCAGGTGCTGGTGGTCAACTCGCTGTTCCGCGGCACCTGTGCCTTCGGCGGCGGTGGCAGCATCACCAACGCCACCGGCAACATCGAATCACCGGGGACCACTTGCCAGATGCCATCCGGCAGCAACCAGCAGGTCGCGGAACTGCAGCTGCGCATGGGCCCGTTGACGGACAACGGTGGCTTCACCGACAGCTTTCTGCCGGCGCCCGGCAGCGCGCTGCTGGACGCCGCCAACGGTGCTGGCTGCCAGCTCGCCCAGGTCGACCAGCGCGGATTCCAGCGCCCGGCCGACGGCGTTGGCTGCGATGTCGGCGCGATCGAACGCGGCGCCGTGCTCGACCTGATCTTCGCCGATGGCTTCCAGGGCCACTGAGCTCTCATTCGAGTCCAACCGAAAGCGGCTGAGCGAGGCGCCGACAGCAACGCCCACAAACGTTGTGGCCGGCGCCGAAAGTCGTCGCTGCCTGGCTTGTCTGGCGTCAGCAGACGCGGGCATTGAACATGTTGTGTGGCGACCCCCTCTGACAACTGACCTCGCCCGAACCTTTCGATGACGCGATTGCTCAGGTGGACGTGGCCGCCGCGATCACCCCGTCAAGTCCGCGAGGATGCCACATCACGAGCGCCCGGATATACCAGCGAACCCGGCACATGCGCCTTCTCGATGGGCGAACTGTTACGTCTCAGCCGCAATCGTCGGCGAACTTCGCCCAACAACCGAGGCCGCCCTGCATCGGTTGAGCCACTGGATATCGGGGCGGCCTCGCCGGGATATCGCATATCGGGGTCTCCTCGCCGGACAACACCCTCACCTTGCGCGCATCCCCAAAAAAACAGGGAATCGCCGCAACAGAAGATTGCATATCGGAATTGTCCGATTGACGACCCATCATCTCACGATGGCAGAATCCCGCTACACCCCCGTTCGGGGTCGAATAGTAGTTGGCCATGATTACCGTCACCTCTGCAGCTTTGAAGTCCGCTATTCGGCGATACGATGCTGGAGAGCGCCCATTTCGCTACACGCAGCCGAGAGCGTGGTATCTCATCGCCTCCCGAGGCCGCACGTACCCCCTCAAGTACGTATTCGCGCTCGCACTAGGCGTGAAACCGAGCCAGTTCAACACGTCTGACGCAATACGCGAAGTCCCGAAACACGGCTACAAGATACATAGGGAACCTAAGTCTACGGAGACTGAGTTCAATCGCAGAGTTGCGGTGGCAATGAGGAACCCGAAGGCTCGCGCTGCACGTCTAGCGAAGGCGCCGAAGCTTCCGAAGCGTGTACTTCGCGAGGTATCTTATTTTGATCGAAACCCAGATGTGGTGGCTGAGGTGCTTTCCAGGGCCAAAGGCAAGTGCGAAAGGTGCAGACGCCCGGCTCCCTTCAAGAGGCGCCTAGACGGTGAGCCCTTTCTCGAGGTCCATCACCGGCTACAGCTCGCGCATGGCGGAGAGGATACGGTGCTCAATGCGCTCGCACTGTGTCCAAACTGCCACCGTCGCGCGCATCATGGCTAACACGACGTTAGATCTCAGAGGGGAGGGCTCGCATTCGTGAAAGAAAGGAGCTACAACTTCTCGAAGCATGTCCGCTCCGGGCCGAAGGTTACGAAGCGTGAAATCGTTGAATCGCTTCAAGCGTTCGCGCGAGAGAAGCGAATCGAGACTTTCACTCAGAAAGCATATGACCGCTGGCCCAGACGGGTTCTGTGCTCCTCTCAGATTGGCGTTCGCTTCTCCGGCTGGCACAAGGCAATGGAGTCTGCCGGCCTTTCGCCGCAGTGGACCTTCACTAAAGACCCAACCGAAATGGTTGAGACCTTCATGGACTGCTGGGAAGAGCATGATGACTGCCCAACTGACAAGGCTTTTGCCGCCCACCTCGAGAAGCATGGCTCAAAGTACACACTTGGCCATTACAAGAGGCACTTTGGCGGGCTCCGTCGACTTGCCGCGCGAGTCGTAGACTTCCACGGGAAGCGAATCTCCGAGAAACAACTACTCGAACGTTGGGAGAGTCCTCGCAAAAGTCGAGCTCCAGTGCCACCAGCGATTAGGTATCAGACACTCAACCGTGACGGGCACAAATGCACCATCTGTGGCAAAGGCGCCGCGGAGGGCGTAACACTGGAAGTTGATCACATCATTCATGCCTCAAAGGGTGGCACCAACGAGTTGAACAACCTCAGGACACTGTGCAAAGTCTGCAATCGTGGGCGCGGTGACAAGGACTGAGATCTAACGATTAATTCAGCAACGGTATTTCGCGCGATAGGTTTCAGGCGGGCATCGCTGCCTCGACGGTAGCGTGCAATTCGTCGCTTCGCCGGGTATTGTCGATGGTCGGCGGCCTGCGCATACACATAACCAGCGCGACCTTTGTAGGCTTCACCGGCTCAAGCATTTGCTCGTCGTTGTCTCGCAGGATCCAGCCCTACAGAGCTGCGGACCGCAAGACCTTGCGGACCAGTGCGCGACCGGCGCGGATTCGCCGTCTTGCGCTCGTCACCAGCGCAGCGTCGGGCGGCGTGGCAAGATGCCGCGTTGGGACGGGAATGGCATTAGTGACGGAGATCACGGTACTGATCGGGCAGGCCCGGGCGGGCGACCGCCACGCCCGCGATCGCCTGTTCACCGCGCTCTACGACGAGCTGCGGCGACTGGCCCGCGGCCAGCTCGCCGGCGGCGACGCACCGCTGCATGCCACTTCGCTGGTGCACGAGGCCTGGTGCAAGCTGGCGCGCGGCGCCGACCTGGCGGTGAACGATCGCGAACACTTTTACGCGATCGCCTCGCGGGTGATGCGGCAGATCGTGGTCGACCATATCCGCAGCCGCGACGCCCGTCGTCGGGGCGGTGATTTCCGCATCGATCCGCTGGACACCGGCGCGCTGCGCGTGGTTGCCGACGGCAGCAGCATCCGCGATGACGACATCCTCGCCCTCAACCAGGCTCTGGACCGCCTGGCGGTGGTCGACCCGCATCTGGCCCAGGTGGTGGAACTGCGCTTCTACGGCGGTCTGGAACTGAGCCAGATCAGCGCCCTGCTCGACCGTTCCGAGCGCTCGCTCAAGCGCGATTGGCGTCGCGCCCGCGCCTTCCTGCACAGCGAGATCGGTGGCGACTTCGGCAACACCTTCGACCAGGCCGCCGACGGCAGCGACGCCGCGGCCCCGCCGGGCTGAAACCTGCGTTTCGCCTGTCATGACACCCGGCGCCGAGACCTCGTTCGATACCGACCGCTGGCAACGGCTGCTGAGCCTGTTTGACGAACTAGGCGATCTGCCGAGCGCGGAACGCGCAAGCCGTCTGGCCGAACTGCACGGCGAAGATCCGGCGCTGGCACAGCGGCTGGCGGCGATGCTCGCCAGCGACGACAGCGACAGCGGCCTGCTGGACAACTCGTTGCAGCAACTGGCGCCGGAGTTGCACGCCCGTCTGGCCGGCGATCTCGACGAGGCCTCGGCCGTCGACACCCGCATCGGCCACTATCGCCTGATCCAGCGCATCGGCAGCGGCGGCATGGGCGATGTCTGGCTGGCCGAGCGCGCCGACGGCGAGTACCAGCAGCGGGTGGCCCTGAAGCTGCTCAAGCGCGGCATGGATACCGACGCGGTTCTGGCGCGGTTCCGGCGCGAGCGCAGCATCCTGGCACGCCTGGCCCATCCCAACATCGTGCGTCTGCTCGATGGCGGCGTCAGCACGGATGGCCGGCCGTACTACGTGATGGAGCACGTTGATGGTGAAAGCGTCACCCGCCACGCCAGCGGGCAGGCACTGGACGTGCGTGCGCGCGTGGCGCTGGTCGTGACGATTTCGGATGCGGTGGCGCACGCACACGCCCATTTGGTGGTGCATCGCGACCTGAAACCGTCGAACGTGCTGGTAGATGCCAAGGGTACGCCGCACCTGCTCGACTTCGGCATCGCCAAGCTGCTGGAGGAAAGCGGCGAACAGACCCTGACCGGGACAGGCACACGTTTGCTGTCGCCAGCCTATGCCGCGCCGGAACAGATCCGTGGCGAGCCGATCGGCACCGGCACCGACGTCTATGCGCTGGGCGTGTTGCTGTTCGAGCTGCTCACCGGCCGCTTGCCGCACCAGCGCCGCTCGCGCAATCCCGATGTCCTGGCCAGTGGCCTGACCCACGAAACCGGTGAGCGCGCCAGCCAGGCCCTGGCTGCCGTCGGCGACATCCAGCCGCTATACGGGCGCGCCGGCGATGGTCGGCAGCTCTCGCGCGAGCTGGCCGGCGACCTGGACGTGATCGTGGCCAAGGCGCTGCAGCCGGAGCCGGCGCGGCGCTATCTCACGGTCTCGGCCATGGCCGACGACCTGCGCCGCTGGCTGGCCGGTCAGGCGATCACTGCGCGCCCGGACAGCCTTGGCTACCGCACCGGCAAGTTCGTCCGGCGCAACATGCTGGCCGTCACCGCGGCCGTGCTGGTGCTGGCGTCGCTGGTTGCCGGCCTGGCCGTAGCGCTGTGGCAGGCAGGCATCGCCCGCGAACAGGCGCAGCGTGCCGAGCAGCAGGTGCGACGCACCGAACAGGTCAAGGCGTTCCTGATCGACCTGTTCCGCCAGAACGATCCGTCGCTCACCCAGGGACAGTCACTCACCGGCGAACAGATGCTCGAGCGCAGTCAAGCGAACCTGGAGACCCGCTTCCAGGACGATCCGGATACCCTGGGCGAGCTGCTGATTGCGATTTCGGAGATCCGACAGGCACTGGCCGACTGGGATCTCGCGCTCGACCATGCCGAACGTGGCATCGTTCTGCTGGAGCGCACGACGCAACCGGGCGACTCCCGCCTGGCCAAGGCCTACGCGGCCAGGGCAGGGGTCTATTCGATGACCGATCGGTCGGTCGAAGCCACCGCCGATCTGCGCCGGGCACGCACCATTGCCCAACGCGACCCGGTCGGCAACGCCGACCTGATCAACAACATCGATCAGGAACTGGCCTCGGCGCTGCGATTCTCCGGCGGGGTCGAGGAGTCGGTCGATCTGCAGCGACAGGTGGTTGCGCGCAGCCAGGCGCAGCACGGCGAGGACAGCGTGATCGTCGCCGAGCATCGTGCCGTGCTGGCCGTGTACCTGGAAGACATCTACAGCTTCGAAGCGGCCGACGAGGCTTATCGTCTGGCGCTACCGATCCTGGAAGCTGCCCGGAAAGGGCCGGACCCGTTCCTGGCGCGGGTCTGGACCAGCTATGCCGGCCTGCTCGACCGGATTGGCAGGCACGAGCAATCTGCGGCGTATTTCGAGCGCGCGCTGGCAGCCCAGGAAAAACTCTACGGCCGGGAATCGTTCTACTACACGCGCACTCTGTTCTCGCGCGGCATCCTGCTGCTGTCGATGCTCGACTTTGTCGGCGCCGAGCAGGACTTCCGCTTCGTATTGAGCCAATCCGACGGTACCAGCAACTACGATGGTCATTCGACACGCTATCTGGGGCGTGCCCTGCTCGGCCAGAAGCGCTATCAGGAGGCGGCCGAGCAGTTCCTGCAGGCCGAGCGCATCTATCGTGCGGTCGACAATCCCGGCGACCTGCAGCGTTGGCGTGCACGCGCCGACTATGGCGAGGCCCTGCTGCAGACCGGCGACCTGCTGCGGGCGCGCCAAGCCGTCGAATCGGCGATCGCCGGCATGGGCGAGCTGATCGAAGCCGACGACGTCCACTTCTTCCGACCGCTGAGCGTGCTGGGAAAGATCGCCCGCGAAGAAGGTGATGTTGCCCAGGCCCTGCGTCACCACCGGCGCTGGCTGGAAATCGCCGAGAAGCACCTCGGCGGGCAGTCTCCGGAAGCACAGATGGCGAACCAGCAGATCGTCCTGGACCATGTCGCCGAAGGCAGTGCTATCTCGCTGGATGAGGCCGACACGCTGCTCGCGTCGCTGCTCGCCACGGCACGGGCCACCCAATCACCCTTGCTGGAACAGCACCAGAGCTTGCTGGCGGAGATTGCCGCTGCACGTGCACGCCTGAACGTCAGGCCTTGAGGCAGCCCGCTGCCGAGTACAGTCGGGCAGCGGCGATGCACTCAGCGTTTACGCGCGGTGTTGCTGCCTTCCAGCTGCATCACTTCCGGACGCGCCATGGTGAAACCGCGGCCCCAGCGGATGTCGTTGCTGTCGCCCTGGATACGCACGTCGTCGACCACCTCGATGTCGACCTGATTGCCGTTGCCGACAATGCTCAGGGCCAGACACTGGCCGGTGACGGTAACGATGTTGTCGGCGCCGACCAGCTCCAGGCGCTCACCGATGTCGCATTCGTAGGACAGCGTCTGCGCCTGGCCGGTGAGCTGGGCGTAGGCGTCTTCCGGTGCCGCCTCGGTGCGGCGCTCACGGCGACCGAGCTGGAATTGCGGCCCGCGATCAAAGGCCTCGCGGCCGCTCAGCACGGACTGGCCGTCGGCCCGGCTGGGCAAGGATTGCGCTGGATCGCGCATGGGCGGCGGGCTGTCCTCGTACTCGGGCTCGTCCTGTGCGTACGCCGGCGCCACTGTCGCCATCAGTCCGCAGATCAGCGCGGTCAGTATCGAATTGCGCATGGTGTCCCTCCTGTCTCATGCCCATGGCGAATGACGACGACGGCAAAGTTCATCGTCGCAGCATGCGCCTTCCTGACACACTACGCCACCGTCCATCGCGGTCGGGTGAATCCGACATCGCCACGCTTTCGATCATGAACGAGCGCACCACACAGACCGCTTCCGGTACCGACCGCATCGCCCTGCTCATGCTGGCCAGCGGCGCGGCGCTGATCAGCACCACCGGCATCCTGGTCAAGTACGCCGACGTGCCGGCCACGGTATCGGCGTTCTGGCGCATGGCCTTCGGCGGCGTCGTGTTGACGATGGCCCTGCTGACGCTGCGGCAATGGCGGCCGGCACGCCTGCGCGACTGGGGCTGGATGGCCTTGCCGGCGCTGGCCATGGCCGTGGACCTGGCGCTCTGGCATCGCAGCATCCTCAGCATCGGCCCCGGCCTGTCGACGCTGCTGGCCAACTTCCAGGTGTTCTTCATGGCGCTGGCCGGCTTCATCCTGTACCGGGAGCGGCTCGGACCGCGTTTCCTCGCCGGCTTGCTGCTGGCCTTCGCCGGTACCTGGCTGCTGGTCGGCATCGACTGGGCAACCTTCTCCGGCGCCTACCGCGGCGGCATCGCGCTGGCCTTGCTCAGCGGACTGGCCTACGCGGTCTACCTGCTCAGCTTCAGGCACAGCCAGCGCGAGCACAGCCCGCAGTTGTCTTCCTCGCAGCTGCTGGCGATGAACTCGCTGCTGTGCGCCGCGATACTCGCCGTGTTCGTGCTGGTCGAGCGGGTGCCATTCGCCATCCCCGACAGCCGCTCGCTGACGGCGCTGGTGGCGCTGGGCATCATCGGCCAGTGCATCGGCTGGGTGCTGATCGCACGGGCCATGCCGCGCCTGCCCGCTTCCATCGTCGGCCTGCTGCTGTTGCTGCAGCCGGCGCTGGCCTTCGTACTGGATGTACTGCTGTTTGCGCGTCAGACCAGCGCGCTGGAATGGCTGGGCGTGGCCATGGCACTGCTGGGCATTTTCATCGGCATCGTCCGCCTGGCCGGGCGCAAGACACCGATCCCGCATGCCGAGGAAGCCGACCCGGCCTGATCATCGGCGCCGCGCTCAGTCGGCGCTGTGCGCCTTACCGCCACGCCGCGCCCTCGTTAGCAGATCAGCTAGCTGCTGCGACAGGTCGTCGTGCCAGCCGTCCAGGGTTTGCACCACCACGCCGTCGTGAAGCAACCACAGCTGCGGAGTCGCCATTGCTTCGACGAATGGCCAGTCTGCGGCAGCATGGGGAATCGCGATCGTCAGCGCCGGGTGAGCGCGGTTCCAATCCAGCAGCTCCTGCAGGCCCAGATTGCCGCTGACCGTCTCGATCCACAGGGTCGATACGCCATCCAGCAGCGCCGGGTGATCCGCGAGGTGATCCAGCAACTCCCGCGCGAACGCGCAATGTGGGCTCACCATGCCGACGACCTGCCACCCACGCGAGATGTCCACGCGCTCAACCACAAGTTCTTCGAGGCTGCGCGGCCGATAGACCACGACGCCTTTACTGGATTTACCATCGTCGATCAGCGTTGGCGCGTTCGGCAACTCGACTGCGTTGAAGCGCTCCGCCAGCACACCGGCGGCGACGAAGCGACGGCCTGCGATCAGTCGCTCCAGGGTGCCCAGCACATGTCGGGGTTGGGCCAGCTGCCGGCTGGCCAGTTCCTCGAGCGCCGCAACCACCCGGTCCGTGTACACGGCAGCATCGGTGTAGAAGCCGACGTGGTTGACAACCTCCCAGAGCCAGTCCAGATCGCTGTTGTCCAGCCCGGACAGCACGCCCTCCACGCCTGGATCGAACAGCACCTCGGCGACTTGCTGATCCATCGCTGCCAGGTGCTGCGCTGCCGTCCTGCGCCACCAGCCATCAGCCTGCTGGATGGCGACCAGTTCATCGTGAATGCGCTCATGGCGAGTCGGAATCGGCGGCTCGGCCAGGGCGTCGGCCGACTCGGCGGTCGTCGATGAACGCCATCCTTGAATCGCGTCGGCAGCCACGTAGCTGCCGATCAGTGTCAACAACTCGTGCGCCTGCTCACGGGTCAGGTCGCGGGTCAGCAAGCCGAAGCTGCCGCCGACCAAACCGTGCTCGGGATGAAACCGCAGGCTCTGGACAAAGCGCTGCCGCGCGCGATCCGGAAGCCGGCTGAACGGACTGCGATTCATGCTGGCAGCGCCCAGATACGGCGCATGCGTGGCGAGGTGCAGGGCCAGCGCCTCGCGACTGCCGATGGGGGTGTCGTCGCGGTGCGCCTCGGGCAACATCGTCCAGTCCGACACGACCACCGCCGACGGTGGCGGACCGGCCAGGGCGGCGGCAGCGGCGGACCAAATGGCAGCGGCAGCGGCGAGTAACAGGCCAGCGACCAGTACGGATGGCAGGGACATGACGTATCGGCTCATTTCCAGCACTCCTCCGATCGCGGCGTCGTGATGCCTCAGCGCAAGGGTAGTCGCAAAGGCGAGCAGACCAGTGATGCCGCTTCCGTCGGGCAGCAGCCGCGTGCCCACGGGTAGCGCCCAGCGCGTACACTGGCCCGCCACATCGGCCGTGATCGCGCATGAGCGACTTCCAGCACCTGATCCGCGACATCGCCAACTTCCCCGCACCAGGCATCGTGTTCAAGGACATCACGCCCTTGCTGGCGGACCGAGACGGTTTCGCGGCGGCGATCCGCGCGCTGGCCGATCCGTGGCGCGACCAGCGCATCGATCGTGTGGTCGGCGTGGAATCGCGCGGCTTCATCATCGGCGCAGCGCTGGCGCGCGAGCTGGATACCGGCTTCGTGCCGATCCGCAAGCCGGGCAAGCTGCCGGCCGCGACCATCGCCCAGGATTACGCGCTGGAGTACGGCAAGGATCGCATCGAGATCCACGCCGACGCGATCACGCCGGGTCAGCGCGTGCTGCTGGTCGACGATGTGTTCGCCACCGGCGGCACCTTGCTGGCCGCGCGCACGCTGCTTGATCGCCTCGGTGCCGAGGTGGTCGCCGCCACCGTGCTGATCGAGATCACCGCGCTGGCCGGTCGCGAGCGCTGGCCGGATTCATTGCCGTTGCAGGCGGTGCTCAGCTACTGAGGCATCGCATTGGCGAAACCTGCCGAACCGGCAGGTGCCCTGTCGTTACGCGGACACCGCATGACATGCACCCGGATCAGGCTGGCGCCTGACCGCGCCAGAGCCAGTCGGCCAGCGCTGTGCGCGTTCCTTCTGTATCCAGCGGCCGAAGCGCCGAGAACAACCGGGCGCTGGCCGGTGCCCCGTTGATTTTCAGCTGGCTGCTGACCGAGCGCAGGGTTGCCTGCTGCTCGTTGCGTGACAGCTTGTCGGCCTTGGTCAGCAGGGCCAGGGCCGGAATGCCGCGATCGGCGCAGGCCTCCAGCATCAGCCAGTCGCTGTCCTTGAGCGGGTGCCGGCTGTCCATGACCAGCACCAGGCCGACCAGGCTCTCGCGCTCGCGGAAGTACTCGCCCAGCTCTCGACCCCAGTGCTCGCGCACCGCAGTCGGCACCTTGGCGTAGCCATAGCCAGGCAGGTCGACCAACCGGTGGTCCTCGTCCAGATCGAACACCACCAGATGCTGGGTGCGGCCGGGCGTGCGCGAGGTACGCGCCAGACCGCCGATACCGGCAATGGCATTGATGGCGCTGGACTTGCCGGCGTTGGAACGGCCGGCGAAGGCCAGCTCGCGGCCGGCATCGGGCGGCAGGTCGGATCGGCGCTCGCCACTGAGGCGGAACCGGGCGCGGTTGAAGGGATTGCTCACCCCGTCATGATACGGGCTTGCCCGATCCCGGGTCGGCCCCTGCCATGCGGTCCGTGGTTTCGGGCTAAAATCCGCCTTCGCATCGATTTCTTGTGGAGTGAACGCGATGAGCAAGCGGCTGGTCCTGGCGCTGGTTGCCCTGTCCGTCGGCAGCGCACCCCTGATGGCGGCAACGCCGATTCCGGTCGGCGACGCCCAGGCGGGTGCCGGCAAGGCCGCGCCCTGCGCCGCCTGCCATGGCATGGACGGCAACTCGCCGGCACCGGAATGGCCCAAGCTGGCCGGTGCCAGCGCCGACTACACCTATCGCCAGACCGTGGCGATCCGAGACGGCGCCCGCGAGAACCTGATGATGCTGCCGTTCGTGCAGGGCATGAGCGATCAGGACATCGCCGACATCGCCGCCTTCTACGCCACCCAGAAGGTGGTGCCGGGCGTCGCCGATGACAGCGCCATCGACGGTGTCGACGACACCTACGCCGGCCTTGGCCAGAAGATCTACCGCGGCGGCAAGGCCGATACCGGTGTGCCGGCCTGTCTGGCCTGCCACGGCCCGACCGGCGCCGGCGTACCTGGCGCGGGCTACCCGGCACTGGGTGGCCAGCACGCGGTCTACACCGCGGCCCGCCTGCGCTATTTCCACGACGGCAACCAGTACGGCAGCCGCGAGGATGACCCCAGCCGGATCATGACCACCATCGCCCAGCGCCTGACGCCGACCGAGATCGACGCCTTGGCCACCTACATCGAAGGTCTGCATCGCGTCGATCCGAATGCCGTGGCGAGCAGCGGGAATACGCCCGCTGCGGCGGCGCCGGCAGCACCGACACCACCAGCCGAACCGGCCCCGAGCGCCGAACCGGCGGCCGACGCCGAAGTGGATGCCGCCACGCCGGACGAGCCGGCTGAATAAGGCGGCGCCGATCCCGGGAACCTGACACGGCTCCCGGGGTCACACCGGATTCGCCAACCCCGCGGCTGTGGCCGCCCAGGAGTATCACGATGTTTTTCCGCCTAGCCGCCCTCGCGCTGACTGCGCTGTTTCCGATGCTGTCCGGCGCACAGTCGGCGTATCAGGAAGGAACCCATTACCACACCCTGGCCACGCCGCAGCCGACCGAGGTCAGCACGGGCAAGGTCGAGGTGGTCGAGATCTTCTCCTACGCCTGCGTGCACTGCGCCAACTTCGAGCCGTTCATCGCCGCGTGGAAGCGCGACATGCCCGAGCAGGCCGAATTCCGCGGTCTGCCGGCAGTGTTCAGCCCGAGCTGGGAACCGTTCGCACGGGCCTACTACGCCGCCCAGGCACTGGGTGAGCTGGACAAGCTGCACAACCCGCTGTTCAAGGCCCTGCACGTGGACAAGGAGCGCCTGACCACGGTCGAGCTGATCGCCGACTTCGCCGCCAAGCACGGCATCGACCGCGAAGCCTTCATTGCGGCGGCCAATTCCTCCACCACCGACGTCAAGATCCGTCGTGGCCAGGAGCAGATGCAGAAGTACCAGATCGAAGGTACGCCCAGCATCGTGGTGGCCGGCAAGTACCGCGTTCCGACCGTCAGCGGCTATCAGGAAATGCTGCAGGTGGTGAACTTCCTGGTCGCCCGCGAAGCCGGCGCCGCAGCCACCACCGGCTCCTGAGCAGGTCCGGTCGCGAGGCGGTGGACGCCTCGACAGCCAGCGTTGACGGTGCCGCGCACAGCGGCACCGCCAGCCACCCCGGTGAATTGCGGCTGCTCAGTTTCAACATCCAGGCCGGCGCGCATTTCGAGCGCTACCACCACTACGTCACCCGGCCGTGGCGGCACGTGCTGCCGCACGGCGCGCGCAAGCGCAACCTGAAGAAGCTGACCGGCCTGCTCGCCGGGTACGACATCGTCGCCCTGCAGGAAGCTGATGCCGGCAGCCTGCGCTCGGGCTTCGTCAACCAGATCGAGTACCTGGCCGAGGAAGCGGGTTTTGGCTGGTTCAGCAGCCAGAGCAATCGCCGTATCGGCAACCTGGCCAACACCTGCAACGCGCTGCTGATGCGCCACGAGCCCAGCGAGGTGCGTGACTACGCCCTGCCCGGCACGCTGCCGGGCCGCGGTGCGTTGTGGGCGCGCTTCGGCGAGGGCGAGCACGCGCTGGTGGTGGTGGTGGTGCACCTGTCGCTGGGACTGCGCGCGCGCCAGCGCCAGATCGATTTCGTGCGTTCGATCATCGACGGCCATCGCCACGTCGTGGTCATGGGCGATTTCAACTGCCCCTCGACCGCACCGGAAATGCTCGCGCTGTACGACCAGACGCCGCTGGCGCCCCCCGACGCCTCGCCGGCCACTTTCCCCAGTTGGGCACCGGTGCGCGGTATCGACCACATCCTGCTCTCCGATTCCCTGCAATCGCTGCGCTGCGAAGCGCCCAGCATCGGCCTTTCCGATCATCTGCCGGTGGCGCTGACCGCACGTCTGCCGCAGGATTGCCGCCTGCCAATCGCCACCACCGACAAGGACTCCGCGTCATGACCCGTTTCCTCGCCCACGCCCTGCTCGGCGCCGCCGTTCTGATGCTCGCTGCCTGCGGTGGCGATACCAGCGCACCGGCGGCCTCCGGCGACGACAGCCAGGCACGCTTCAAGGTCGGCCAGCACTACGACCGTCTGGCGACACCGATCGACGCGCCGGCCAATGAGGTGGTGGAAGTGTTTTCCTACGCCTGCCCGGCCTGCGCCGCCATCCAGCCGCAGGTCGACGAATTCAAGCGCGAGCGCGGCGATGCCGTCCGCCTGCGCTATGTACCGGCCGAGTTCCAGCCGGCCTGGACGGCGTTCGCCCGCGCCTTCCACACCGCCAACGCGATGGGTGCGCACGGCCGCCTGCATCGCGCCTTCTTCAATGCCATCTATCAGCGCCGGCTGCCGGTTGCCACGCTGGAGGATCTGGCCGGGGTCGCGGCGAGTGCCGGCGTCGACTCGAGCCGGTTCATCGAGGTGTCGCGTTCACCGGAAGTCGAAGCGGCCATGGCCGCCGGTCGCGAGTACGTCAAGCAGGCCCAGGTTGATGCCACACCCACCTTCATCGTCTCCGGCCGCTACCGCGTCAGCACGCGCCAGCCGACCGGCGCGACCGCGCTGGAAGTGGTGGGCTGGCTGCTGGAAAACCAGCCCTAGGACGTTGAGGCGTTGAGGCGCTGAAGCGCGCGGAAACGAGAAACGAGAAACGAGAAACGAGAAACGAGAAACGAGAAACGAGAAACGAGAAACGAGAAGATCGCGGGTGGTGCTGCCACACGCAAGCATCAGCGATCGAACGCTTTACTCTTTTCTCTCCACTCGTTTCCCATTCCGGGATCAACCGCGCCAGGCGGAGAAGCCGACCAGTACGGCGATCAGCAGCAGAAACGCTGCGAACACCTGACGCAAGCGTTGCGGCGGCAGGCGATGCGCCAGCTGCGCGCCCAGCGGCGCGGTGAGCACGCTGGTCACGGCCACCGCGAGCGCCGCCGGCCAATACACGAAACCGATGGTGTAGTCCGGCAGATCCACCGCGCCGGCGCGCGGCGCCAGGCTGTAGCTGACCGCCGAAGCGATGGCGATCACGAAACCGCAGGCAGCCGAAGTTGCCACCGCCTGCACCGGCACGACGCCGCGCCACACCAGTAGCGGCACGGTCATCGAGCCGCCGCCGATACCGACGATGGCCGAGATCCCGCCGATCACGAAGCCGGCAACGGCGAGCAGCCCGCGACCGACCTGATCGGCGCGTTCGGCCAGGGCGCGGGTCCTGCCGCGCGCCAGCTGCCAGGCGCTGAGCAGACAGTAGACGGCGACGAACACAGCCAGCAGGCGACTGGGCAGCCAGGTTGCCGCCAGCGCGCCAAGCACGCTGCCGATCACCAGCCCCGGCGCCAGCCAGGCCACCAGCGGCCAACGCACTCCGCCACGGCGCCAGTGCGCGCGCGTCGACGACATCGAGGTGAACACGATGCCGGCCAGCGACGTCGCCAGCGCCACCTGCATCAGGGCTTCCGCGGGAAACCCGTGCAGCGGCAGCAGGAACACCAGCGCAGCGACCACGACCAGGCCACCACCGATGCCCAGCAGGCCGGCCAACCAGCCGGCGGCTGCGCCCAGCGCGAGGTAAAGGAAGATTTCGAGCAATGACACGGTCAGGACTGATCCGGGGAAACGGCCATTGTGCGATCAATCACGAGGGCAT
Organism: Lysobacterales bacterium; assembly: GCA_035911475.1. Classification (GTDB taxonomy): domain Bacteria; phylum Pseudomonadota; class Gammaproteobacteria; order Xanthomonadales; family UBA2363; genus Pseudofulvimonas. The sequence goes on from JAMHVM010000040.1 coordinate 96,285, forward strand.
GGGCGAACAGCCGTTCCGCCTCAACCGCTGCTGGTCGATCCGGTGAACGATCAGCGCATCGCGTGGACGTCGTACCAGCCCTGACGCGTGCCGCGTTCGCCGCTGCGCTGCCACTTGCCGAGCAGGGCCTGCGCGGAATACCAGCTACCGTCGCTTTCCCAGGGACCGGGGCCGCTGCTGTGCATCAGCCGGAACCAGCGGCCGTTGCGCCACACCCGTTCCGGCTCGTCGTAGCCGAGCATGTGCATCAGCCGATCGCGCAGCCGCTTGGACAGCCCGAGCTCGTGGTCGATCTCCAGAAAGCTGCACTGGCCGATCAGCTTGAAGCGCGAGTAGCCGATCGTGGCGACGTGATCGACCAGTTCCTCCACGTCCTCGTCGACCTCGAAGGACAGGTAGTGCGGCGCACTGTCCCGGGTCAGCGGCAGGATGCAGTGCCGATCAGCGCCTTCGATGTCGACCTTGAGAAACTCCGGGATGCCGTACTCGACGAACAGCGCGGTCATCGGAATCGTCGCCACCGACAGCTCGCCCGCTCGGCGCGATTCCCCGATCTTGTCGCTGACAATGGAACTGGAACCCAGATCGTCGCTGCACAGCGAAAGATCCGCAGCGCCTGCGGCAGCGGCAACTGCCTTGTTGACGATGATCAACCGCCCGTCGCGCACCGGCTCGGCGAAGGTCTCGCCGGCACGCTGGCACAAGGCCGGGTTGGCCTCGACTGCGATCACCCGAAAGCCGGATGCCAGCAGATACTCGGTATCGGCTCCGTCGAACATGCCCACATCGAAAGCGACTTTCATCGTTGCCCTCCCGACGAGGCGGATGGTACATCCGATACGCGCGCAACAATGGCGGGAAGTCCACCGCCATCGGCATAGCGGTTAGACTCGCGCCATGCACCTGCCACGCACCTTGATCGTCCGGCTCCCGGTCGTCGCCATCGCCTTGCTGACGACCGTTGTTGCCGCAGCCACCACACCTGCGCCTTCGGGCAGCGGCCCATCGCATCGCACCGAATTCCTCGCCGCGGGCCTGGCCCTGGCCGCCGGACAGAGCGCCGAGTTCCAGCGTCGACGGCAGGCGCTGGATGGCTACGTGCTGGCGCCGTATCTGGACTACGCGACCTTGCGCAAGGATCTGCGCACGCTCGACGACGCGCGCGCGCGAACCTTCCTGAATGCCGAAAGCAGCACCCAGCTGGGCCACCAGTTCCGTCAGGAATGGCAGACCGAGCTGGCGCGCCGCGAGGAATGGACGCGCTTTCTCGCCTTCGACACCGGTGCCACCGATGTCGGCACCACCCTGCGCTGCCAGCGCCTGCGCGCGCGCATCGCCACCGGCGGTGACAGCGACGCGATCCGCGACGAGCTGCTGGCCCTGTGGCCGACCGGCGCCAGCCTGCCCAACGCCTGCGACGACGCCATCGCCTATGGCCGTGGTCGCGGCTGGATCGACGGCGATCAGGTCATGGCACGACTGCGCCTGGCGCTCGCCGACAGCAATGCCGGCCTGGCCACGCATCTGATCGGACAGTTGCCGGCCGGCGAACGCGCCGACGGCGAACGCCTGGCGAAGGCCTTGTCGGATCCGGAAGGGACCCTGGTCGCGGCGCGCACCTGGCCGGACCAGCCGATCCATCGCGAAGCCGCGCATTGGGCCCTGCAGCGCCGCGCGCGACAGGAAGTCGCCAGCGCCATCGGCCACTGGCAGGTCCTGTCCGGGCGATTCGCCTTTGACCAGGCCCAGCGTGGCGCCGTGCTGCGCGCCATCGCCCTGTACGCCGCGGTGGCCTACCGCGCCGATGCCGAAGACTGGTTCGAGCAGGTGCCGGCGACGAACCGCGACGAACAGCTGATGGAATGGCAGCTGCGTGCTGCGCTGGTCGGGGGTGACTGGAAGGCCGTGCGCGATGTCGCCAACGGCTTGCCGCCGGAACTGGTCGATACCCCGCGGCCGCGGTACTGGCGGGCCCGCGCCTTGCGTGAGCTGGGCCAGGGCGACGCCGCCGATGCCGCCTTCCGCGCACTGGCGCTGGAAGCGAACTTCCACGGCTTCATGGCCGCCGATCAGGTGCAGGCGCCGTACGCGGTGTGCCCGCTGGAAGTCACGCCCGATCCGCACCGGGCGCTGGTGCTGCGCGCCGAAACCGACATCGCCCGGGCACTCGAGCTGCAGTCGGTGGGCTGGCGCGCCGAAGCCACCCGCGCCTGGGATTTCGCCATGCGCAACGCGCCCAAGGAGCACCTGCTCCAGGCCCTGGTGATCGCCGCGCAGCAGGGCTGGTACGACCGCGCCCTGATGACACTCAACCGCGGCGAGGACATGCGCTACTACGCGCTGCGCTTTCCGGCCGGCGAGCGCGAAGTGGTCGAACGCGAGGCCGCCGCCAACAGTCTGGACCCGGCATGGGTGTTCGCGCTGATCCGTGCCGAAAGCGCCTTCCAGTCCGACGCCCGCTCGCATGCCGATGCCTACGGCCTGATGCAGTTGCTGCCCGGCACCGGCCGGCAGATGGCCCGCGAACTGGGCATCACCTGGAACGGCACCAGCACCTTGCTCGATGCCCACACCAACATCCGCCTGGGCACGCGCTACCTGTCGCAGCAGGCCAACCGCTTCGGCAGCAGCCCGTGGCTGGCCAGCGCCGCCTACAACGCCGGGCCGGCACCGGTGCAGCGCTGGCTCAGCGCACGGCCTACGCTGCCGGCCGATGTCTTCATCGAGACGATCCCGTACAAGGAAACCCGCGAGTACGTCGCCCGCGTGCTCGCCTTCAGTGTGATCTACGACTGGCGCCTGTACGGCAAGGCGCGGCCGCTGGCCAGCCGGCTGCCCGATCCCGGCCAGCGCTATGCCGGCGTGCCCAGCCTGGACAGCGCCCGGGCGGTCACCTGCCCTAGCCGCAACGAGCCGGGTACCGCGCCGTGAAGCCGTTGAACATCGTGGTCCTGGGCGGCACCGGCTTCGTCGGCCGGCAATTCGTGGCACGGCTTGCGCGCGCCGGCCATCGCGTCACCGTGCTCAGCCGCAACCGCGAAATGAAGCGCGATCTGCGCGTGCTGCCGGGTGTCAGCCTGCGCACGCTGGACGTGCATGATCGGCAGTTGCTGGCGAACGCTTTTGCCGGCGCCGATGCGGTGGTGAATCTGGTCGGCATCCTCAACGAGCGCGGCTTCAGCGGCAAGGGTTTCCGCAAGGCCCATGTCGAACTGGCGCAGAGCGTGATCATCGCCTGCCGCGGCGCGCGCGTACCGCGCCTGCTGCAGATGAGCTCGCTGCGCGCCGGCGAAGGTGAAAGCCATTATCTGAAGACGCGCGGCGAGGCGGAAAAGCTCGTCCGCGAATCCGGCCTGCATTGGGCCATCGTCCGGCCCAGCGTGATCTTCGGCCCCGGTGATGGTCTGTACAACCGCTTC
>JAMHVM010000041.1:0-1536 GCA_035911475.1 Lysobacterales bacterium
TCATGGATCACCCAGAGGGTGCGGGCTTGCAACGGGCAGATCGGGTGGATTTCGACCCTCGCGTGCGGCTGGAATTTCGCGGCACGCAGCTCAGTTCCGACGGCGGCCTTCTGGTGATGCGCGAGCTTGATGACGCGCTCGGGTTGTCCGATTTGGCGTCAGCGGCGCTGCGCGATACTCGCTCTGGCAAGAACACGGTCCATCGGCTCGACGGCCTGTTCCGGCAATCAGTCTTTGGGCGGCTGGCCGGATACGAGGATGTCAACGACGCCAACCGTCTCGCCTGCGATCCGGTCATGCGCCAAGTTGTCGGCGGCAGAGCGGTCGATGCACAAGCGGCCTCGGCATCGCAGATGGGACGGTTCGAGACCGAGACGCTGGCTCTGGCCGGGAACCGTGCCGCGCTGGCCGACCTGAACGGGCAATGGATCGACCGGCTCCATGACCGGAACGGGCTGAAGTACATCGTTCTGGACATGGACAGCTCGGTCAGCCCGACCCATGGCGACCAGGAAGGGTCCGCCTGGAATGGCCATTTCGACTGTAGCTGCTATCACCCCAACTTTCTGTTCAACCAGTTCGGGATGCTGGAACGCTGCGCCCTGCGCCATGGCAACGTCCACAGCGCCGATGGCTGGCGTGATGTTCTCGACCCCGTCATTGCGCGCTACGCGGAGCGCGACCTTGGTGGCAGGTTCTTCCGGGCCGATGCTGCCTACGCGATCCCGGCGATCTATGAGCGATTGGAAGAAGCGCGGTTCTTCTACGCCATCCGGCTGCCCGCAAACGCGGTCCTCAAGGACAAGATCGCGCATCGGCTAACGCGCCCTGTCGGGCGGCCGTCACTGACCAAGGTCAAGCGGTTCTTCGAGGAATTCGAGTATCAGGCGGCGTCCTGGGACAAGGAACGCCGGGTGATCGCCAAGATCGAATGGCATCCGGGCGAACTGTTCCCGCGTGTCGGCTTCATCGTCACCAACCTGCCGATGGAGCCGGACTGGGTGGTGCGGTTCTACAACCAGCGCGGCACCGCCGAGCAGCACATCAAAGAGGGCAAATACGCCTTTCGCTGGACGCGGCTGTCGTGCCGGAAGTTCCGCGACAATGAGGTGCGGCTGCAACTGCACGCCCTGGCGTACAACCTGGCCACCTTCTTGCGCTGCATCGAGCTGCCCGAGGCCATGGCCGACTGGTCGTTGACCAGCCTGCAACTGAAGCTGATCAAGATCGGGGCACGTGTGGTCCGTCACGCCCGCACCATCACCTTCCAGCTGGCCGAGGTCGCTGTCACCGGCACGATGGTACGCGCCATCCTCGCCGCTATCCGCCGATTGCGAGCGCCACCGCTATGCGCATGATCGCGATCCACGCTCAAACTGAACGAAAGCGGCTGGACAGATCTGTCCGCTGCGCTGAAAAACGCCGCCCCTGGGCAAGGAAACAGCGGCTTCGCGGTCTGATCCGTCCAGATCCAGCAGTCTGCGCGACCGCAGGTGCCGCTTGCGGCAGAAAATCCTTGTCTAGCGCTCGGATACA
>JAMHVM010000042.1:0-2315 GCA_035911475.1 Lysobacterales bacterium
GCACGAACTGGCGGGCCTCGACGCGATTGCCCGGCTGCCCGGCTACGGCGACGTGAGCACCGAACTCGTCGATGCGGTGCTCGAAGGCGCCGCCACCTTCTCCAGCGAGGTCTGGGGGCCGCTGAACAAGGTCGGAGACCAGCAGGGCCTGAAGCGCCACGACGACGGCCGCGTCACCACGCCCAAGGGCTTCGTCGAGGCCTACGCCAAGTTCGTCGAGTCGGGCTGGAACGGCCTGCGCTTCGACCCCGCCTTCGGCGGCCAGGGGCTGCCCAAGCTGGTCGACACCGCGGTGATGGAGATGTGGAACGCGTCGAACATGGCGTTCTCGATGGCGCCGCTGCTGACCCAGGGCGCGATCGAGGCGGTCTTCCTGCGCGGCAGCGACGCGCAGAAGCAGCGCTACCTGCACAAGATGGTCTCGGGTGAGTGGACCGGCACGATGAACCTGACCGAGCCGCAGGCCGGTTCCGACCTCGGGCTCATCCGCAGCAAGGCCACGCCCGAGGGCGATCACTACCGGATCCAGGGCCAGAAGATCTTCATCAGCTTCGGCGAGCACGACCTCACCGACAACATCGTCCACCTGGTGCTCGCGCGCACGCCCACGGCGCCGGAGGGCGTCAAGGGCATCTCGCTGTTCCTGGTGCCCAAGTTCCTCGTCAACGACGACGGCTCGCTCGGCGAGCGCAACGACGTGCGCTGCGTGTCGATCGAACACAAGATGGGCATCCACGCCAGCCCGACCGCGGTGCTCGCGTTCGGCGACGGCCCAGGCGCGATCGGCTACCTGATCGGCGAGGAGTACCGCGGTCTCGAGTATATGTTCATCATGATGAACGAGGCGCGCTTCGGCGTCGGCGTGCAGGGGCTGGGCGTGGCCGAGCGCGCCTACCAGCAGGCCCTGGCCAATGCCAAGGATCGCGTCCAGGGCAAGGACGCCACGGCGCCCAAGGGCCCGAGCGTGCCGATCATCCGCCACCCCGACGTGCGGCGCATGCTGATGAGCATGAAGTCGCGCGTCGAGGCGATGCGCGCGCTGGCCTATGTGGTGGCGGCGATGTTCGACCAGGCGCACCGCGCCAGCGACGACGCGGAACGCAACACAGCGCATGCCGGCGTCGACCTGCTGATCCCGATCCTCAAGGGCTGGTGCACCGAGACCGGCGTCGAGGTGGCTTCGACCGGCATCCAGATCCACGGCGGCATGGGTTTCATCGAGGAGACCGGCGCGGCGCAGCACCTGCGCGACGCGCGCATCACCACGATCTACGAGGGCACCACGGGCATCCAGGCCAACGACCTGATCGGGCGCAAGGTGCTGCGCGACGGCGGGCGCTCGATGCAGGCGCTGCTGTCGCAGATCGACGCCGTGTGCGAGCAGCTCGAGGCCGGCGACGATGCTCAGCTTCACGCGATCGGCGCACGCCTGCGCGAGGGTTCGAAGAGCCTGGCCGACAGCGTGCGCTGGATTCTGGCAACCGGCATGCAGGACCTCAACGCGGTACTGGCTGGCGCGGTGCCGTTCCTGCACCTGTGCGGCGTGGTGTGCGGCGGCTGGCAGATGGGGCGCGCCGCGCTGGCGGCGCAGCGCAAGCTTGCGGCCGGCGACGGTGATGCGGCGTTCTACCGCGCCAAGGTCGCCACGGCGCGCTTCTTCGCCGACCAGGACCTGTCGCGGGCGCGCGGGCTCGCCGAGGCGACCATGCACGCCGGCGCCAGCACGATGGCGCTCGCCGAAGAACAGTTCTGACCTGGGGGCCCTGCCATGAAGATCCTCGTCGCCGTCAAGCGGGTCGTCGACTACAACGTCAAGGTGCGCGTCAAGGCCGACGGCACCGGCGTGGACATCGCCAACGTCAAGATGAGCATGAATCCCTTCGACGAGATCGCCGTCGAGGAGGCGGTGCGGTTGAAGGAAAAGGGCGTGGCGAGCGAGATCGTCGCCGTCTCGTGTGGCGTGGCGCAATGCCAGGAGACGCTGCGCACCGCGATGGCGATCGGCGCCGACCGCGGCATCCTGGTCGAGACAGGCGACGAGCTGCAGCCGTTGGCGGTGGCCAAGCTGTTGAAGGCACTGGTGGAGCAGGAGAAGCCCGCGCTGGTGATTCTCGGCAAGCAGGCGATCGACGACGACTGCAACCAGACCGGCCAGATGCTCGCCGCGCTGCTGGGTCGGCCGCAGGGGACCTTCGCGAGCAAGGTCGAGGTCGAGGACGGTCGTGTGCGCGTCACGCGCGAAGTCGACGGCGGGCTGGAAACAGTGAGCCTCGCCACGCCGGCGGTCGTGACCACCGACCTGCGCCTGAACGAAC
>JAMHVM010000043.1:0-1703 GCA_035911475.1 Lysobacterales bacterium
ACATGCTGCGCATCGAGATCGAGGCCGAGCGCGACGGATACGTGAGCTGGCAGCGCCAGGTGCGCACCTTCATCTTCGTCGCCGACCGGGCGCGCATCGTCGTGAGCGGCGACCCGCGCGAGACCGCCACAGGCAACATCCGCGACACCACGGGGTAAGACAGACATGGGCAAGAGCATCGGACAACTCACCGCCGCCGGCGCGGTTGCCGGCACCGAACTGATCGAGCTGCAAAAGCTCTCGGCGACCGTGACGATCACGGCCGCCACGCTCAGCGCGGCCGCCGCCGACAACAGCTACAACGACTCGGGCAGCGGTTTCGTGGCCGCCGGCTTCACGGTCGGCATGCACGTGCGCGTGAGCGGCTTCACCGGCAACGTCGCGAACAACATCACCGACGCGGTGGTGACCGCGGTCACGGCGGGCAAGCTCACCATCGGCGGCACCGACGGCGACGTGATCGTCGACGACGCAGCGGGCGAGTCTGTGACCATCACCGCGTGGGAGAGCGTCTACGCGACCGCCGACCAACTGGCCGCGACGGACATGGCGACCCAAACCATAAAGGGCCGCACCACCGCGGGCACGGGCGCCCCCGAGGACCTGACCGCCGCGCAGGCCGCCGCGATCATCCAGGGCGACGGCCTGACCGCGACGCTGGCCGGCTTTCGCGGGATACCGCAGAACAGCAACAGCGCCAACTACACGCTCGTCGCGGCTGACGCTGGGAAGCACATCTTGCACCCGTCGGGCGACGCGAACGCGCGCACCTTCACGATACCCGCGAATGCCTCGGTCGCCTTCCCGGTCGGCACCACCGTGACCTTCGTGAACCAGACCAGCCAGGTCGTGAGTATCGCGATCACCACCGACACCTTGACCCTGGCGAACAGCACGACGACCGGCACGCGCAGCCTCGCACAGAACGGGGTGGCGACCGCGATCAAGGTGGCCTCGACGAGCTGGATCATCAGCGGCGCGGGGCTGACCTGATGAGCGCCATCGTCCAGGCGCTGCTCATGAGCACCGGCGCGGACGCGCTGGCGAGCCCGCTGCTGGTGCTGCACATGGACGGCAGCGACGGATCAACCACCTTTACGGACAGCTCGAGCTACGCCCGCACCGTCACCGCTGGCGGCAACGCGCAGCTTGATACCGGCGTGGCCCCGAAGTTCGGCAGCGCGAGCGGGATCTTCGACGGCACCGGAGACTACCTTTCTGTCGCCGCTTCGTCGCAGCTTCAGCCGGGAGCCCGCGACTTCACGCTGCACGGGTGGATTCGCCCGAGCAACGTCAACGGCGGCAACTACAACATTTTTACCATGCGCGCGGACAACACCAGTTTTGCGCCGTTCCTGTTGCGGCGCTCGGGCAACGTGCTCTCGCTGCAGCACTCGACGAGCGGCGCGGACTGGGCGGCTATTACCACGGGCGGCACCCTGACAGCGAACACGCAGCACCACGTTGCCCTGGTGAAATATGGCTCGAGCCTGAAGGTGTACCTCAACGGGAGCTCCGCCATATCGCAGACCGTGAGCGGCGCGCTGTACGACAACGGCGCGCCGCTGATCATCGGCGGCGACACCAACGTGAATTTCTGGATCGGCCACATCGACGAGGTCATCTACGAGACCGGCGCGCGGTGGACGGCGAACTTCACCCCGCCTGATGCTCCGTTCCCGGACTCCTAATATCCAGTATCG
>JAMHVM010000044.1:0-21504 GCA_035911475.1 Lysobacterales bacterium
TGCTCACTGGCCGCGCCGACGATCAATCCAGGATCCGCGGGCTGAGTGCAGGCGCGGACGCCTTCCTGACCAAGCCGGTCACCATCGATGTGCTGGCAGCCAGCCTGGGCAGTCTGGCTCGACGGCTCGGCAACCCCGCACCGAACGCCACGATCAATACAACCACCTGCGCCTCCTGGCAGATGGGCGGCAGCGGCTGGCGACTGGTCACGCCTTCTGGCGAACGCATCACCCTCTCGCGCAGCGAGCGCGATGTCCTGACCCAGCTCCTGGCGACACCGGGAGAGCCGGTTGCACGGGAAACCCTGATCGCCAGCCTTACCGACGATGTCCACGGTTTCGATCCGCATCGCCTCGAAATGCTGATCCATCGCCTGCGCGCCAAGATCGCCAGGCATTGGTCCGGCGACAATCCCGTGCAGGCCGTACGTGGTCGCGGCTACCTGTTCGTGGTCGACGGCGGCAATGCGCGGGAGGGTGCGACTGCGAACCCCGCCGCATCAACGGAAGTCGACATGGAGACACCCTGACGCCCCGACTACCCGCACGAAAGTGGTCCAAGCCCCCCGCTTGAGATCGTCAAATTTTGTGTCAGAGGTGAAGCAGTCGGCAGTCCCGCGACTGAAGGCTGAGGCAGGCATCGAAAGCAGCGAACGCCCGAGATGCGCTGTATCGAACGCATCGATCATTCCCGCACGCCACGCTCGCCTGCGTCGCGCATCGTGAGTTTTGGTGATGTTCGGAGAGGGATCGTGGATGCACCCGATCCCGGTGGACAAGACCATAGCGCAATCGTCGAACCGCCCTGCCGGTTCCGATGAACACGTCCGCGAGTTTCAAAACCGTCCACAGCGTCGCAGCCATCGCCGCGTCCGACCAGCGCCTGACAAACGTATCAGGCCTCCGATTCGACATTCACCACGTCCACCCCAGGGAATCCTTCGACCATGTCCGTTCGCAACCTCCCCACAGGCAAACCCACCCCTCGTCACCGACGACCCCAATTCGGCGTCGTGGCAGTGTTGGTCGGGCTGCTGGCACTGCTGGCCAGCAACATTGCACTGGCCCAGGCCGACGATCCCCTGGTCTGCGATGGCACCTTCTATCAGGTCCGCCGCGAAGGCAGTTCGACAACGCTCTACGCGCTGGATCGCAGCGGCAATCCGTACGTCGCCAATGCCTTGTATTCGTTCAGCCCCGCGGTCAACGCGATGGGCTACAACGCCATCGACAACCACCTGTACAGCGTCGGCAACCCAACCTCCGGCACCAGTGGGATGTATCGACTGGGCCTCACCGGCCTGGTTGACCTCAATGGTGCCGACCCGGGCCAAAGCGTTCCGGTGACCGATCTGCCCAACGCCGGCTTCGATGGCGGCGACATCGACGCGCAGGGCCACTATTTCTTGGTCCAGGGTGGCGGCGGACCGCTGCGCAGGATCGATGGCATCACCGGCCCGACACCGACACCCTCCGCCACGGTGATCTCCCACGGTACCGATGCCAGCCCGCCTGCCGGCTACACGGGCCACGCCACGTTTCTGATCGGCGACATCGCCGTCCATCCGACCGAAAGCACGGCCGCTCGTACCGTCATCTACGGCGTCCGTGCCCAGGAAACGGGCACGGTCTATCTCTATCGCATCGCCGTGGACAATCCCGGACTGGGGTCGGCACAGGCGCACGTCTCGCGCATCGCCACGACCTTGCCGCAGGAAACATTCGGCTCGGTGTTCTTCGACGTTTCCGGACGCTTCTACGCTTATTCCAATTCTGCCAACGCCGTAGCCGGTTTCTACACGGTCGACCTGACCACCGGCGCAGCGACCAATGTCAGCGGCGCCAGCTCCGCCAACGCCAGCGACGGTGGCAGTTGCGTGTTCGCCGACTTCTCCCTCGACGTGGTGAAAAGCGCCGGCACTGTCAACGTGATCGACGCGACGACCTTCCAGGTGCCCTACTCCATTGTGGTCGGCAACCTCGGCACCACGACGGTGCCGAACGTGCAGGTCAGTGACAACCTCAACCTGACCTACGCCGATGGCTCGCCCACCATCGACATCATCACCGGACCCACCGCCGGCGCGCCGTGCACGGTCAATGCCGGTTTCAACGGCACCAGCGACTACAACCTGCTGGCGGGCAGCGACAGCCTGGCGGCTGGGCAGAGCTGCACCATCACGTTCACGGTTGAAGTGTCCTATGCGTCGCTGATCGATGTGCCGGCTGCACCGCAACTCAATTCGGCATTTGCCAGCGCCGTCGCCGGCACCGACCCCAACCCGGGCTACACATTCCCCGGCGGCACACCGGTACCGCCTCCGGGCCTGATCGCCGACGACACCTCGACCGATTCGCCGACGCTCCCGGGCGATCCTGGCGGCGACACGCCGACCCCGACGCCGGTGCAGTTCCCGCATCCGCCGCGTGTGTCGGTGACCAAGACAGCCAATCCCCCGGGCGCACTGACGCCGGGCGGCAGCGTGGTCTACACCGTCGTTGTGACCAACAACGGCAGCACGCCGGCACCCGGCACCGTGGTCAACGACCCGCTGCCGGCCGGCATCGACAGCAGCACCTGGACCTGTGCCTCCAGCGGCGGCGCGGTCTGCCCGAACGCCAGTGGCAGCGGTGCGATCAGCGAAACCGTCGCCACCTTCCCGGCTGGCAGTTCGCTGACCTGGACCATCACCGCGCAGGTTTCGGACAACCCGCCAGCGAACGTGATCAATACGGCGAGCGTGACGCCGCCGGACGGTCTGTGCTTCCCGGACGACAGTGCGCCACCGTGCAGCGACTCGGTCAGCAACCCGCCGCTGCCGATCGTCAACGTGAACAAGAGCACCAGCAACACCATCGCCATTCCAGGCGGCACGGTGGTCTGGTCGGTGGTCGTATCCAACACCGGTTCGGTTCCGGCCGATGGCACTATGGTCAGCGACCCGCTGCCATCCGGTGTCGACAGCGCCACCTGGACCTGCGCCGCCACTGGCGGTGCGGTGTGTCCGAATGCCAGCGGCACCGGTGCAATCAACGAAACCATCGCCACCTTCCCGGCCGGCAGCCAGGTCACCTGGACGCTGACCGGCACCGTCGCGACCGATCCGCCGGCCAACATCGTCAACAGCGTGTCGGTCACGCCGCCCAGCGGTGGCATCTGCCAGGATGGAAGCACCGCGCCCTGCGAAGACGACTCGACCATTCCGGCAGCGCCGCAGGTCAGCATCGCCAAGAGCGCCGATCCGCCCGGCTCGCTGATCCCCGGCGGTACCGTCCAGTACCTGGTCACCGTCAGCAATGGCGGTAGCGTCGCGGCACCCGGCACCCACGTGCAGGACGCCTTCCCGGTCGGCATCGACAGTGCCAACTGGACCTGCGCCAGCACCGGCGGCGCGATCTGCCCTGCGCTGGACAGCGGCGGCACCATCACACCGCCGAGCGACCTGCTGGATGAGGTCATCGCCACCTTCCCGGCCGGCAGTTCGCTGACCTGGACCATCGTTGCGCAGGTATCGACGACGCCGCCGGCCAGCGTCGTCAACACGGCAACGGCAACGCCCCCGGATGGTGGCGTGTGTCTGCCCGACAACAGCGCTCCGCCGTGCAGCACTTCGGTCAGCAACCCGCCGGTACCGGTCATCGAACTGGTCAAGACCGCCAGCGAAACCGTGCTGATCCCCGGCGAGACCGTGACCTACACCGTCACCGCCCGCAACCTGGGCAGCGTGCCGGCGAACGGCACCGTGGTCACCGATCCGGTACCCATGGGACTGACCACGCCGTTCGACTGGACCTGTGCCGCCAGCGGCGGCGCGGTCTGCCCGAACGCCAGTGGCAGCGGCGCGATCAACGAAAATGTGGCCACCTTCCCGGCCGGCAGCGAGCTGGTCTGGACGATCACCGCGACGGTTGCCGACAACCCGCCGGCGATCGTGGCGAATACCGCCACAGCCACACCACCGGCTGGCAGCATCTGCGCTGACGGCAGCACGGCGCCATGCGACAGCACGGTGGAACTGCCTGTGGTGCCGCAAGTCAGCGTGACCAAGACCGCCGACGTCAGCGAAGCCGTTCCCGGTGGCAGCATCATCTGGACGGTCACCGTCAGCAATGTCGGCGCCACCGCCGCCAACGGCACCCTGGTTGCCGATCCGGTACCCGCCGGCATCACCGGCACCACCTGGACCTGCACCGAGAGTGGCGGCGCGGTGTGCCCGAATGCGAGCGGCGCGGGTGCCCTTAACGAGATCATCGCCACCTTCCCGGCCGGCGGTGAACTGGTCTACATCATCACCGGCACGGTCGCCGATCCGGCACCGCTGCAGATCGTCAATACAGTCAGCGTCACACCGCCGAACGATGGTCGCTGCCTGCCGGGCAACAGCTTGCCGCCGTGCACGGATTCGACCACCACGCCGAGCGCGCCAGCCGTGACCCTGCTCAAGGTGCTGGCCGACGAGGATGGCGAGCACGATGGCGTCGCCGAACCCGGTGAGCAGCTCACCTACACCATCACGCTGACCAACACCGGCGGCAGCGCCGCCACCGGCTTCGGCGTCAGCGATCAACTCGACGCCAACGTGAACTTCGTGTCCGCCGACAACGGTGGCAGCCACGCAGCCGGCGTGGTCACCTGGAGCGGTCTCACCGTTCCGGCCGGCGGTTCGCTGGTGCTGACCGTGGTCGTCGAGGTTGTCGATCCGCTGCCTGCGGGCGTATCGCAGATCAGCAACGTCGCCTACGAAACCGGCACCACGCCGCCGGACTGTCCGCCGGCGGGCGCGCAATGCGTAATCATCCCGACACCGGGCGCAGTGGTGCTGGCCAAGGCACTGGTTGACGAGGATGGCACGCAGGATGGCGTCGCCGAACCGGGTGAACAACTGACCTACACCATCACGCTGACCAACAGCGGTGGTGCCGATGTCACGGGTTACGGTGTTACCGACCAGCTCGACGCCAACGTCGCCTTCGTGTCCGCGGACAACGGCGGCAGCCACGCCGCGGGTGTGGTCACCTGGAGTGGTCTCACCGTTCCGGCGGGTGGTTCGCTGGTCCTGACCGTGGTCACCGAAGTTGCTGATCCGATTCCGGCTGGGGTCACCCAGATCGCCAACCTGGCCTACGAGACCGGCACCACGCCGCCAAGCTGTCCACCAGCCGGCAGCCAGTGCGTGATCATTCCGGTGATTGGTTCGGTCACGCTGGTCAAGGCGCTCACTGCCGAATCCGGCAGTGAAGACGGCGTCGCCGAGCCCGGCGAACAGCTGACCTACACCATCACGCTGAACAACACCGGCGGCGCCGAGGTCACCGGCTTCGGTGTCACCGATCAGCTCGACGCCAACGTCAGCTTCGTCAGCGCCGACAACGGTGGTGTTCATGCTGCTGGCGTGGTCACCTGGAGCGGGCTCACCGTTCCGGCCGGTGGTTCGCTGGTCCTGACCGTGGTCACCGAAGTTGCTGATCCGATTCCGGCTGGGGTCACCCAGATTGCCAACCTGGCCTACCAGACCGGCACCACGCCGCCAAGCTGTCCACCGGCCGGCAGCCAGTGCGTGATCATTCCGGTGGTCGGTTCGGTCACGCTGGTCAAGGCGCTCACTGCCGAATCCGGCAGTGAAGACGGCGTCGCCGAGCCCGGCGAACAGCTGACCTACACCATCACGCTGACCAACACCGGTGGCGCGGACGTGACCGCTTACGGTGTAAGCGATCAGTTGGACGCCAACGTCAGCTTCGTCTCCGCCGACAACGGCGGTGCTCATGCTGCTGGCGTGGTGACGTGGAGTGCTCTTACCATCCCCGCGGGTGGTTCGCTGGTGTTGACTGTGGTCACGCAGGTCGCCGATCCAATTCCCGCCGGGGTCACGCAGATTGCCAACCTCGCCTACGAGACCGGCACCACGCCACCGAGCTGTCCGCCGGCCGGCAGCCAGTGCGTCACCATTCCGACGCAGGACCTGGCCGATCTGGCGATCATCAAGTCGGTTGACGAGGCAGCGCCGTCCGTTGGCGACCAGGTCACCTTCACGCTGACCGTCACCAACCACGGTCCCTCGGATGCCACGGGCGTGCTGGTCAACGACGAGTTGCCGGACGGCTACACCTTTGTCTCGGCCACACCTTCTGTCGGCAACTGGACGGCACCGGTGTGGACGATCGGCGATCTGGCCAGTGGCGACAGCGCTACCCTCAGTCTGCTGGTCACGGTGAACGAATCGGGCGAGTACCTCAATACGGCCACCGTAAGCGGCGACCAGGAAGACCCGAACCCGGACAACAACACCGACGACGCGGTCGTTGCGCCAGTCGGGGAAGGTGCGCTGGCGGTCAGCAAGACCGTCAGCTCCGGCACTGCCGTGCCGGGCGCCTCGGTGATCTACACGGTGACGGTCGCCAACGTCGGCACCGTCGCGGTCGACAACGTGATGATCAGCGATCCGCTGCCTGCCGGTGTCGTCAGCACGACCTGGACCTGCACGGCCCTGGGCGGTGTTGCCTGTCCCGCGGCAAGCGGGTCAGGCGCGCTGGCCGAAGCCGTCGCCAGCTTCCCCGTTGGCGGCGAACTGGTCTACACCATCACCGCGCAGCTCGCGCAGAACCCGCCAGCCACGGTGCTGAACGTGGTCACGGTGACTCCGGAAACCGCGGTGCGCTGCGAGCCGGAAGGAACGCCCGCGCCCTGCCAGGCCGACGTGCCGGTAACGGTTGGGGGTGGACCGAATCCGGATCCGGCGCTTCCGGTGCCGCTGGGCGGCCCATGGGCGCTGCTGCTGATGTTGTTCGGACTGCTCGGTGGCGCCTGGCTGTCACGGCATCGTTTCGCCTGATCAGTCGCCACGGTGACCAGCAAGGCCCCGGATTCTTCCGGGGCCTTGTTTTTTTGACCCGGAACCAATCTCTCAACCGCTGCAGCCGAAAGCTGCGCAACGCGCGTTCTCAGCGTGAGGCCGGCGTCCCCGTTCGCCGCACCAGAGCCGTTCGAACCGCCCAGGTGCCAGCTTCGTCCAGGGGCTGCAGGAAGTTGAGCTCTCCTCCCGACAGCGCTGCGACCGGACTGCCGGCGCGGAACACGATGCGGTTGCCGGCAATGGCGGTGATCTTGTCGCCGGGCGTGACGATGCCGGCGAGATTGAGCGGATCGGCGGCGCTGACAGCGACCAGCGCTGCGTCGCCGTGTTCCTTGCGCAGCGCCGCTGCGGCATCGGCCAGCGCGAACTGCTCGCCGGTGAATCCGTTGACGAAGCGGCCACCGCGGATCTCGCCGCGCGCCTCCAGACGGCGAAACACGTAATGAAGTTCGCGCCAGGGCGGAAGATTCGATTCGCGTGCCAGCAACGCGCGGAAAATCACACCGTAGCGAAGCAGGAGGATGCGCGCGATGTGCTCGACGGATGGCTCGGCCAGGGCGGTGACGGCGCCGCTCACCGCTGCCCGTGGCGGGCGCAGCAGCGACCAGCGGCCGGCATGTTTGACATCGACTGGCAACGCCCGGCCGCGCTGGCGGCGGCGCTGGCTGGCTGGTGCGATCAGCGCACGCAAACCGGCAAAGGTGTCGCAGGCAACCAGACCGTGTCCGACCAGTTCCGCCAGGGCGGCTTCGAGTTCCGTGCGCAGCAGGCCGGTGTCGTGTTCCAGATCATCGAGGAACAAGGCACCACTACTGCGCAAGGCATCGCGGACACGGACGGCGCGCCCATCCAGCGCCGGTTCGGTTGTGAGCGCGCCATCGGCTTCGGCCAGAGCCGTGGCTTGCCAGTGCACCAGGTTCGCGCGCTCGACCAGGGTGATCGGCGTGGCACGCAAGGGACCGACGCGCCGCACGTTGCCGGATGCCGGTGGCCGCCACCACAGTACACGCCCGCTGGCGCAGAGACGGTCGAGCATGCCGGGCTGATAGCCGCGCAATCGTTGTGGCAGCAGGTCGCGCTCCCAGCTGACCGCGGGAGCCAGCCAGCCTTCGAGCTGCTGGATCACGGCCAGCAAGGCGGCTTCGCCTTCGCGTGCCGGGCCGGCTTCCGGGTCGGCCATGCCATGCCAGTGCACCAACGCCGTCATCAGGCGCGCCGGTGACACCGCCTGCACCCGGGCGTGGCGTTGCTCGCGGCTGTAACGGTGGATGCGTGCCAGCAGGCGCCGCTCGCACCACTGAGGCGTGCCGCCTTGAGCGTCCGCAACGCACTCGATGTCTTCGAAGTTACCGCGGATGACACTGCCCTCGCCTTCCAGCAGCAGCAATGCCTGTTGTACACGCACCGTGTCGATGCCCAGCGACCGAGCCAGCGTTGATTCGGTGACCGGTCCCAGCAGCTCCAGACGCCCGCGCAGCAGTTCCCGGAGGCTGGTGTCCGTGCTTTCCGCATTGCCACCCGGCCAACCCTGCGGCGGCAGTACCGAAGGCAGGGCTGCCGCGAATTCCGGCCAGCGCTCGGCAGCGACAATGCATTCCTCGCCGCATGTGACCACGCAGGCCGCACGACCCTGGTTGCACAACGGTTCGAGAAATCCGGGACCCAACGAAGCGACTTCGGTCCTGGTCAGGAAGCCGTGCACCACCAATGCGTCGTGCAGTTCGTCGGCATCGCGCACCAGCGGCCGGACCTCCTCGCGCACGCGGGCAATCGCCACGGGATCGGGGCGGGCCAGTCCGGCAGCGGCGGTGATGTCGACCAGACGCTGCCCGGCCACCGAACGGGTGCGGCGCTCCTCGGCCTCGCCATCATCGAGGAAGGCATACGGTCGCGCGTTGATGATGGCGTTCGACAGCGGCGATGGCGCCGTCAGATCGCGACAGACGACCTTGACCTCGCCGGAGCGGATGCGGGCGATCAGCGCCAGGAAACCGTCGACATCCATGGTCTCTTGCAGGCAGTCGCGCAGGGTCTGCGCCACCAGCGGATGATCGGGAATCTCGCGCTCGCCGGTCAGGTTTTCGGCGCAGGCCACCTGATCGGGGAATACCACGGTGAGCAGGTCTTCGGCATCGCTGCGCTGGAACTGCGGCGGCAACCGCTTGCCGGCGTTGTTGCGGCGAACCGCCAGTGCGATCGAGGCACACCAGCGCCAGCGGGTCGGGAACATGGGCGCGTCCAGCAGGGCCTGGATCAACACCTCGCGTGCGCTTTCCGGATGCAGGTAGCGGGTGACTTCCTCCAGCGGAAAGCTGTGCGTGGGCCCCAGCGACAGCACGATGCTGTCTTCCAGTGCCGAAGCCTGCAGCTCGAAGTTGAACTGCCGGCAGAAACGCTTGCGCAGTGCCAGCCCCCAGGCCTTGTTGATACGCGAACCATAGGGCGAGTGGATGACCAGATGGCTGTCACCGACCTCGTCGAAAAAGCGCTCGAACACCAGCGTCTGCAGCGTCGGCAACACCCCCAGGGCTGCCTTGGCGGTAGCCAGGTAATGGACCAGCTGCGCGCGTGCTGCCGCTGGCAGCGCCGCCAGTGTCGGCTCATTGTCGAGTGCGGCGGCCAGCTCCGCCGGTGCCGGCGGTGCTGCCGGATCAATCACCGGCAGGCATTGATCGACACGCTGCACCAGCCGCGACACCGCCAGACTGAGCTCATCGCTGCGCCCCAGCGCCTCGCCCAGCCAGAACGGCAAGGTCGGCGGCTGGCCGTTGGCATCCTCGACATAGACCTTGCCGGTCTCGATCTTGGCGATGCGATAGGCGGTGTTGCCCAGCTGGAAGATGTCGCCGGGGATGCTCTCGAAGGCGAAGTCCTCGTTGAGCGTGCCGATGCGATGACCTTCCGGCAACAGCACCACGTCGCTGTCGAACTGGTCTGGAATCACCCCGGCATTGGTGACCGCGGTCAGGCGCGCACCACGACGCGGGCGCAGCCGATGGTTGACGGTGTCGTGGTGCAGATAGGCGCCGCTGCGGCCACGACGGGTCACGTAGCCGTTGGCCAGCATCGCCACGATCTCGTCGAACAGCGGACGCGGCAGGTCTTGGTACGGCTGCGCGCGTCGAATCAGCGCATACAGCGCATCCTCGTCCCACTCGCCGCCGGCGACTTCGGCGACGATCTGCTGGGACAGGACATCCAGTGGCGCGCCGGCATCGCGGATGCGGTCCAGCTCGCCGTGGCCGATGGCATCGAGCATGGCCGTGCACTCGACCAGGTCATCCAGCGACAACGGAAACAGCCGCCCCTTGGACACCGCATCGACGGCATGGCCGGCACGACCAACGCGTTGCAGGAAGGCAGCGATCCAGCGCGGCGACCCCAGCTGGCAGACCAGATCGACATCGCCGATGTCGATGCCCAGCTCCAGTGACGAGGTCGCCACCAGCGCCTTGAGCTGGCCGGCCTTGAGTCGTTGCTCGGCACGCAGGCGGTGCTCCTTGGCCAGTGAGCCGTGATGGGCCGTAACGTGTTCCTCGCCGATGCGCTCGGACAGATGCCGGGCGACGCGCTCGGCCAGCCGGCGCTGGTTGACGAAGATCAGCGTGGTGCGATGTTCCTTGACCAGCTCGGCCAGTCGATCGTAGATCTCGGCCCAGACCTCGTTGGCCATCACCGCATCCAGCGGCGAACGCGGCACTTCCAAAGCCAGATCACGCCGCCGAGTGTGACCGGTGTCGATCACCGTGCAGGTGATGGCGGTGTCCGCGCCGCCACTGAGATAGCGCGCCACCGCGTCCACCGGACGCACCGTCGCCGACAGGCCGACCCGGTTGGGGCGATGTCCGCACAGTGCGGTCAGGCGCTCCAGCGACAGCATCAGGTGCGCGCCGCGCTTGGACCCGGCCAACGCGTGCAGTTCGTCGACGATCACCGTGCGGACATCGCCGAGCATGTGCCGGCCGGACTCGCTGGACAGCAGGATGTACAGCGACTCCGGCGTGGTCACCAGCACATGCGGCGGCAGCTTGCGCATCAGCGCGCGTTCGCTGCTGCTGGTGTCGCCGGTGCGCACGGCGGTGCGGATATCGACATCGGGCAGACCCTGTTCGAACAGCCGGTCGCGGATGCCGTGCAACGGTGCCTGCAGGTTCTTTTCGATGTCGTTGGACAGCGCCTTCAAGGGCGACACGTAGAGCACCTGGACGCTGTCGGGCAAGGTTGCCTGCTGCCCGCGCACCACCAGTTCGTTCAACGCGGACAGGAAGGCGGCGAGCGTCTTGCCCGATCCGGTGGGTGCGGCGACCAGGACATCACCCCCTTTGGCGACCGCCGACCAGGCCTGCAACTGCGCCGGTGTGGCCGCCGCGAAGCCACCGCGAAACCAGCTGGCGACGGACGGATGAAATCCACCGTCGAGATCAAAGTGTGATTCGTGTCTCATTTTGATCGCTTGCCGAAAACCGACCCTGCCAAAAAGTGGGCAAAAAGGCCCTCAAACCCTTGCATTTTCCCCGCTTGCCGTCTCACAAAACGCGCCGACCGGGAGTAGACTCAAATCGCTTCACAATTTTTTGCCTTTTCCTACCGTTCGCCATCAGGGTCTGTCATGAACAATATCGAGAGCATCGCCACCGTCCGCGGCTACAACTCATTACGGGTCCGCTACGACCACCGCACCGCCACCCACTGGGGCTACATGCATGCCCAGCAGGATCACAACGTCTATCGGCCGTGCTTCTCCGAGCCCATGCTCAATGACATCCTCAGCTGGCAGAACGAGATTTCCCGCCGTGCCCTGGTCGACACGCAGGACAACGACCAGCTCAGCCACGTGGTGCTGTGCTCGGATGCCGACGTGTTCAACCTCGGCGGCGACCTGGATCTGTTCGTCCGCCTGATCCGTGCCGGCGATCGTGATCGGCTGCTGCACTACGCGCAACTGTGCATCGAAGGTGTCTTCAAGTTCCAGAACCTGGCGCGCGGCAAGGTGCGCTCGATCGCGCTGGTCCAGGGCGACGCGCTCGGCGGCGGTTTCGAGGGCGCGCTGTGCTGCCACACCATCGTCGCCGAAGAAGGCGTCGGCATGGGCCTGCCGGAGGTCCTGTTCGACCTGTTTCCGGGCATGGGCGCGTACTCCTACCTGTCGCGCCGGGTCAGCCCGGCCCAGGCCGAACGCATGATGCTCAGCGGCGATGTCTATTCCTCCGAGGAGCTGTTCAAGATGGGCGTGGTCGACGTGCTCGCGCCCAAGGGCGAAGGCGTGGCCGCGGTCGAGGAAGTCATCCGGCGCAACCAGCGCATTCCGCATGCGGCGCGCGCCATGCAGCAGGTGCGCAACATGGCGCAGCCGGTCACCCACGACGAACTGATGCGGATCACCGAAGTCTGGGTCGATACCGCCATGCAGCTCGGCGAGAAGTCCATGCGTACCATGGAGCGGCTGGTGCGCGCACAGATCCGACGCAATCACGCCAGCGAAACGGCAGCCGTCGGCGCCGTGTGATTGGTTGAAGCACTTTTCGGCGTCCCGCCCGAACGGTGGCGGGGCGCCGGTTTTCCACCCCGCCGACGGTCTTTCCGCAACACCATCCACGCCGACAACCCCTTGAGATGATCAGGGGTTGGTGGATTCCTCAAGCAAGGCATCCAGATCGATGTGCGACTGCTGCAGCAGTGTCGGCAGATCGGCCAGCAAGCGGCGACCCTGTTCGATCAACGACAGCAGCTCGGTCAACCGCGGACGCGCCTCCTTGGCCATCTGCCAGGTCGGCAGGCGCATCGATTCACCCGCCAGATCGGCGACACGACACAGACCGAGATTGCCGGAGACGCCCTTGAGCGCGTGCGCCTGGTCGCGGAACTCGTCCCAGTCCTTGCGCGCAATGGCCTGTTCCAGTCCAGCCAGACACTGATTGATGTCACGCTGGCATTCGGCGACATAGGTCGGCAGGAAGTCGGCGCCCAGGTTGAGCTGCAGCAGTTCGCGCAGCACGTTGATATCCAGATCCTGGGCAACGGCGTCGGCGATGGGGGCTGTCGTCTGTTGGGCAGCCGCCGGCGTTTCGATCGCGGAACCACTGCCGAGTTCGGCAATGCAGTCGAGCAGGCGCGCGGCGATCACCGGCTTGGACAGGAAGTGCTCGGCGCCGGCGCGCTTGCAGGAATTGATCGCCTCGGGCGTGACATCGGCGCTGACCACGATGAATCGGGTGCGCTTGCCACTGCCGGCCTGCATCACCCTTGCCTGACGCAAGACATCCAGTCCGCTGACCCCCGGCATGTGCAGGTCGATGATGCCGATGTCGAAATCTTCCAGTTCCAGCGCATCCAGCACGGCCTCGCCGGAATCGAACAACTGGATCTGATGGCCAGCCTTGGTCAACAGCCGCTTGAGCACGGTCTGGTTCGGCGCGTGGTCGTCGGCCACCAGGATACGCAGCGGCTTGACCCGGGCGCGATGGCGCACGAACGGATCATCGAAGGCGATGACATTCGCGGCATCGGCCGTGGCGACCTGGTCGCCGGACAGGTCCGGCTGATCGACGGCGCGTAGGGCATCCACATGCACCACCGGGATGTCGATCTCGAACGTCGTGCCGGCGTTGACCTGGGTACGGTAGTTGATGCTGCCACCCATGGCCTGCACCAGCGACTGCACGATGGTCATGCCCAGACCGGTACCGCCGTGACGGCGACGGCGACTGGCATCGCCCTGCTCGAAGGCCACGAACAGCCGTTCCTGGGTCGCTTCCGGCATGCCGATGCCGGTGTCGCGGATGGTGAAGCGCAGGAACAGGCGCCCATCCTTCTGCGGCAGACCCGAGATCGACAGCAGCACGCCGCCTTCGTCGGTGAACTTGACCGCGTTGCTGAGCAGATTCAGCAGCACCTGCTGCAGGTGTTCGGCGTCGCCTTCGACCATCTCCGGCACACCGGCCTCGACGTGGGCGTCGAAAGTGAGGTTCTTGGCCTGCGCGGCCGGCGCGACGATGGTCGACACGGCCCGTACCAGCGTCTTGACGCGGAACGGCTCGTTGCGGATCTGCAGCTTGCCGGCTTCGATGACCGAAATGTCCAGCACGTCCTCGACCAGCGCCAGCAGCGACTTTGCCGAAGCATCGATGACCTCGGCGCATTCGCGCTGCTCCTGGGTCAGACGGGTCGAGCTGAGCAGGCCGGACATGCCGACGATGCCGTTCAGCGGCGTGCGGAACTCGTGACTCATGTTGGCCAGGAAGCGGCTCTTGGCCTCGCTGGCCTGACGCGCCTCGCTGCTGGCTCGGGTCAGCGCCTTGAGCAGCGAGGACAGATAGGCCGGAATCGCGATCAGGCCCAGCAGCAGGCCAACGCTCAGGTAGACATTGTGCTGCCAGTAGCTGTTGAAGGAGATCACCGCCAGGAACGACAGGGTTCCCATGCCGATGGCGGCGTACAGGTATCTGGGCCCGAAACGCAGGCCGTTTCCGATCGTCACCCACAGATAGATGATGTACAGCGGCGCCACCACCTCGCCGTACAGCAGCATCACCCCGCAAAGCGCACCGTAGTCGAGCACCATGCCGGCCACTCGCCGCGCCGGCGAGACGCCGGGACGGGCCACGATCCACACCATCAATGCCAGTGCCAGTGCCATATCGGCGGCAAGCAACCGCATCAGGTCACCGGACGCCGAGTCCGATCCGAACAGGAAGGCCAGGGTGGCGACATAGGTGATCGCCAGACCGATGATCACCAGCCGGATCAACGCCTGGTTGTGCTCGGAGTCCGACCGCTGGCGGAAAACCGCCATCAGCTCGCGCGCCTGCTGGACGAACACCGAAGCCATTTTTCGCGTCAGTCGTCGGCCAGCGGCGCGAAGTAACGGCGGATTTCTTCGGCCCGGTCGGCCTGCGCCATCAATGCATCGACCAGGCGCGGATCGAACATCTTGCCGCGATGGGTCTGCAGGTAGGCCATGGCATCGTCCATGCTCCAGGCGTCCTTGTAGGAACGCTGGGTGGTCAGGGCGTCGAGCACGTCGGCAATGGCGACGATCCGGGCAGCCAGCGGAATCTGCTCACCGACCAGACCCTGCGGGTAGCCGCTGCCATCCCAGCGCTCGTGGTGATTGAGCGCGATCAGCGCGCCCATCTGCACGAAGCGGCTGCTGCTGTCGCGCAGCACCTCGAAACCCATGCGCGGATGCTCGCGC
Source organism: Lysobacterales bacterium (assembly GCA_035911475.1). Taxonomy (GTDB): domain Bacteria; phylum Pseudomonadota; class Gammaproteobacteria; order Xanthomonadales; family UBA2363; genus Pseudofulvimonas. Next base: position 15,049 of record JAMHVM010000044.1, read on the forward strand.
ATGATGTCGCGCTCGCCGTCGGTGAGCGGTCCGGGCTTGTTGAGGATGGCGTCGGGAACGCTGATCTTGCCGATGTCGTGCAGCGGTGCAGCCGCCTCGATGACACGGACTTCCTCGTCCGACATGCCGATCGCCTCGGCGATCAGGCCGCTGTAGCGCGCCATGCGTTCCAGATGGGCGCCGGTGGCGCGGTCCCGCGATTCGGTCAGCCGGGCCAGCCGGTACAGGATCTCGCGCTCTCGGTGCTCGATCTCGTTGAGGTTGGCCAGGATCTGCTGCTCCAGCGTGCGCGTGCGCTCCTTCAGCGACACCGTCTGCTGCCGCAACAGCAGCAGGTTGCGGCAGCGCGCGCGCAGTTCGCGCGGCCGGATCGGCTTGACCATGAAATCGATGACACCGGCATCCAGCGCGGCCTGGCGCACCGGCTCGTCGCCGACCACCGAGACCAGCACGATCGGCACGTCGCGGTGACCGAGATTGCGCCGGAAGCGGCGGGCGAACTCCAGCCCGTCCAGCTTGGGCATCCGGTAGTCCAGCAGCAGCAGGTCCGGATGCGAGTGCGTGGTCCACTCCAGCGCGTCCTCGGAATCACCGAAATCGGCAATCCGGATGTCCGGACTGATGCCCTCGATGATGTGCCGCAACATCGTGCGGGCAGACAGCTGGTCGTCGACGATCAATACGTCCATGGCGTTCCATTCTGCGCCGGGCTCTCAAGCAGCCGCTCTAAGCCCATGAATCCGGAACACTCTACACCCCGGTGCCGCCACCGGAAAGCGATCTTTTGTGTCATCGCGACCGACCCGGAGCGGAGCGTGGCCGGTTCCCGCGGCAGCCCGCGGGAATGGCCGGCGATCAGCCCGACGCTTCGGGCCTAAGATACGGAAACAAAAGAACATCCCGAATCGAAGGCACATCGGCGAACAGCATCACCAGACGGTCGATGCCGATGCCCAGCCCGGCGGTCGGTGGCATCCCGTACTCGAGCGCACGGATGTAGTCGGCATCGAAATGCATGGCTTCGTCGTCGCCGGCGTCCTTGGCCTGGACCTGTGCCAGGAAGCGTTCGGCCTGGTCTTCGGGGTCGTTCAGCTCGGAAAAGCCATTGGCCAGCTCGCGCCCGCAGACGAACAGCTCGAAGCGGTCGGTGATCTCCGGATCGTGGTCGTTGCGCCTTGCCAGTGGCGACACCTCGGCCGGGTAGTCGGTGATGAAGGTCGGATCGACCAGGTCGTGCTCGGCGGTCTTCTCGAAGATCTCCAGCAGCAGCTTGCCCCAGCCATAGTCGGCCTTGACCGGGATTCCCAGGCGGGCGCAGTGCCCTGCCAGCGCCTCGCGGTCGCGGTACTCGTGTTCGCCGATCTCCGGATTCTTCGCGCGGACAGCCTCGGCAAGGGCCAGGCGCTGGAACGGTTTCGACAGGTCCACCGCCTGCCCTTCCCAGCTCAACTGCAGCGGCTGCTCGCGATCAGCGAACAGGTTCGCTGCCATGCTGCGCATCAGGTCTTCGGTGAGGTCCATCAGATCGGTGTGGACGGCGTAGGCCTGGTACAACTCCAGCATGGTGAACTCCGGGTTGTGCCGGGTCGACACACCCTCGTTGCGGAAGTTGCGGTTGATCTCGTAGACGCGCTCGAAACCGCCGACCACCAGGCGCTTGAGATACAGCTCCGGTGCCACGCGCAGATACATGTCCAGACCGAGCGCGTTGTGATGGGTCTTGAACGGACGTGCGGTGGCGCCGCCGGGAATGGCATGCATCATCGGCGTCTCGACCTCGACGAAGCGCCGTTGCGGCGATTCCAGGTAATCGCGGATGTAGCGGATCATGCGCGAGCGCAAGCGGAACACCTCGCGCGCCTCCGGCGTCACGATGAGATCGACATAGCGCTGGCGATAGCGGGTCTCGGTGTCGCTCAAGCCATGCCACTTGTCCGGCAGCGGCCGCAGCGATTTCACCAGCAGGCGGATGCGCTCGGCACGCACCGACAACTCGCCGGTCTTGGTCCGCATCAGCTCGCCTTCGACGCCGACATAGTCGCCGACATCGAAGGTCTTGAACGCGGCATAGGCGTCCTCCCCCACCGAATCGCGTTGGATGAAGGACTGGATATCGCCGGTGGTGTCCTGCAGCTTGATGAAACTGGCCTTGCCCATGATGCGCTTGGCCAGGACGCGTCCAGCCACGCGCACGCGCCGCTGCGCCGATTCCAGCGCTTCCGCGCTCCAACGTTCGCCATCGGCGAACTCGGCCTGCAGATCACCGGCAAAGGCGTCCGGCCGGAAATCGTTCGGAAAGGCGATCCCCTGCCCGCGCAGCGCAGTGAGCTTGCCGCGCCGCTCGGCGATGACGTGGTTGTCGTCGACATGCGTCGCACCCGAACGGTCGGCATTGTCGGGGTGGGCAGCACCAGTTTGCTTCTGATCGGGCTTGATCGAATCCGTCATTGCAGCGCATCCAGTTGAACCATGTTGGTGAAACGTCCGGAAAACGTAGCGAGCGGGCGGCTGGCGATGGCCGCCGGAGCGCAGAAAGCGCAGTGTATTTGGCGATACATGAGCATTTCGAGCACTACCGGACGCCGCCAGACGTCCGCGCAGCATTTTTCCGGGTGCTTCTCACGCATCGACGCGCTTGGCACCGGCCTCCAGGCCCATCTTCAGGCTGGCCTCGACGAATTCGTCCAGATCACCGTCGAGCACCTTCTGGGTGTCGGTGCGTTCGATGCCCGTACGCAGATCCTTGATCCGCGACTGGTCGAGCACGTAGTTGCGGATCTGGCTACCCCAGCCGATGTCGGACTTGGAGTCCTCGACCTTCTGCTTCTCGGCAGATCGCTTGAGGATCTCGACCTCGTACAGGCGCGCACGCAGCATCTTCATGGCGCGATCGCGGTTGGCGTGCTGGGAGCGCTCGGTCTGGCAGGCGACCACGATGCCGGACGGCACGTGGGTGATACGCACCGCCGACTCGGTCTTGTTGACGTGCTGGCCACCAGCGCCCGAGGACCGGTAGACGTCGGTCTTGAGGTCGGCCGGATTGATGTCGATCTCGATGTTGTCGTCGATTTCCGGCGACACGAACACCGAAGAGAACGAGGTGTGGCGCCGGTTGTCGGAGTCGAACGGCGACTTGCGCACCAGCCGGTGCACGCCGGTTTCGGTCTTCAGCCAGCCGTAGACATAGTCGCCCTCGATGCGCACGGTGGCGCTCTTGATGCCGGCCACTTCGCCGCCGGAGACTTCCAGCAGCTCGGCCTTCCAGCCACGCGACTCGGCCCAGCGCAGATACATGCGCAGCAGCATGTTGGCCCAGTCCTGCGACTCGGTGCCGCCGGCACCGGACTGGATGTCGATGAAGGCCGGCAGCGGATCCGCCTCGCCAGCGAACATGCGCTGGAACTCCATGCGCTCGACATCCTTGGCCAGACGCTCGATGTCGGCAATGACCGAGTTCACGGTGCCTTCGTCGTTCTCGTCGGCGGCCATTTCCAGCAGCTCGCGGGTATCGACGATGCCGGCGCCCAAGGTGTCCAGCCCGCTGACGATCTGTTCCAGGCGGGCGCGCTCGCGGCCCAGTTCCTGCGCCTTTTCCGGGGTGTCCCAGATTTTCGGATCTTCGAGTTCGCGGCTGACTTCCTCCAGCCGTTCCTTCTTCAGATCGTAGTCAAAGATACCCCCTGAGCGAGTCGGTGCGCGCCTTCAGATCGTCCAGGGTGTTGAAGTAGATGTTGAGTTCCATCGGTCTAATCGTTCAGCAGACGTAAGCTCGTCAGTCTAACGGAGGCGGGATGGTCACGGACCGAACAGCTTGCCGGGATTGAGCAGACCTTGCGGATCCAGTGCCGCGCGCACGGCGCGCATCAACGCGATCTCGGGGGCGCTGCGCGTGCCTTCCAGATAGGCCTTCTTGACCAGGCCGATGCCGTGCTCGGCGGAAATGCTGCCGCTGTGGCGCGCAAGCATGTCGGCCAGCTCGCGGGTGACCTGCTCGCAGCGTTCGATGAACGCGTCGTAGGGCAGATCCTCCGGTCCGAGCACATTGATATGCAGGTTGCCGTCGCCGATGTGGCCGAACCAGACCACGTCGAAGTCCGGATAGTCGCGCTGGAACAGCGCATGCATGTCGGCCATGAATGCCGGAATGGCACTGATCCGCACCGAGATGTCGTTCTTGTACGGCTTGCGCGGCGCCAGCGACTCGGTGATGCCTTCGCGCAGACGCCAGAGTGCAGCGGCCTGGGCCTGGCTCTGACTAAGCACGCCGTCGCTGACCCAGCCCTGCTCCAGGCAGTGTTCGAACACCGCCAGCGCATCGGCCTGCCGGGATTCGCTGTCGGCATCGAACTCGGTGACCACGTAGTAGGGCGAATCCTCGGCGAATGGCCGCTGGGCGCCGTGCGCCGTGACGTGATGCAGGGCGCGGTCGGTGAAGAACTCGAAGGCACTGAGATTCAGGCGGCTACGGCAGGCGGCGAACACCGCCATCAGCGCTTCCATCGCCGGCACCGCCAGCACCATGACCTGCGAGGCCGGCGGCGGATCGGCCAGGCGCAGGGTCGCCTCGACCACCACGCCCAGCGTGCCCTCCGAACCGATCATCAGGTGACGCAGGTCGTAGCCGCTGGAGTTCTTGATCAGGCCGCGATTGAGCTCGAGCAGCTCGCCTTGCGCGGTCACCACCTTCAGCCCTGCGATCCATTCGCGGGTGTTGCCGTAGCGGATCACCCGGATGCCGCCGGCGTTGGTGGCGATGTTACCGCCGATGGAACAGGAACCGCGCGCGCCGAAGTCGACCGGATAGATCAGGCCATGCTCCGCTGCCGCCCGATGTACAGCCTCCAGGGCAATACCTGGTTGCACCGTCAAGGTCCGGTCGATGGCATTGAAATCGAGTACGCCCGCCATGCGCTCGAAGCTGATCACCAGTTCGCCGTGAGCGGCCACGGCGCCTCCGGACAGGCCGGTTCGACCGCCTGAGGGCACCACCGCGACGCCGTGCGTGCCGGCCCAGCGCATCAGCGCCTGCACCTGGTCGATGCTGCCTGGCAAGGCGATGGCGCGCGGTGCCGGCGTCCAGCGACGGGTCCAGTCGCGACCGTAGAAGACCAGATCGTCCGGTGCCGTTTTCAGCACCAGACCGGCTATTTCCGGCAACAAGGAGGTGTTGGCTGAATCCATGAGCGATTGGCAGTGGTTGCGACAGTCGGCGGCGGCGCAGACAACTTGCTGCAATGCCGCATGTGGCGCTGATTCTGGCATAGTGCCGCCTGTCGCGGCAGCTCGCCGTTTTGTTGCGCCATCGCCATGTCACCGACCTCCTTCCCCCGCTCCGACATCCGCGTCCTGCTGCTGGAAGGCGTCAGTGCCAGCGCCGTGGACGCCTTCCGGTCCGCCGGCTACACGGCGATCGACTATGTCGAGAAGTCGCTGCCCGAGGACGAGCTCAAGGCACGCATCGCCGAGGCGCATCTGGTCGGCATCCGTTCGCGCACACAGCTGACCGCCGACGTGCTCGCCCATGCTCGGCGCACCATCGCCATCGGCTGCTTCTGCATCGGCACCAACCAGGTCGACCTGGCGGCGGCACAGGAGCTGGGCATTCCGGTGTTCAACGCGCCCTACTCCAACACCCGCAGCGTGGCCGAGCTGGTGCTGGCTGAAGCCATCCTGCTGATGCGGCGCATTCCCGAGAAGAACGCGCAATGCCATCGCGGCGGCTGGTCCAAGTCGGCGGCCGGCAGCTACGAGGTACGCGGCAAGATCCTGGGCATCGTCGGCTACGGCCACATCGGCACCCAGCTGGGACTGCTGGCGGAATCGCTGGGCATGCAGGTGATCTTCCACGACGTGCAGACCAAGCTGTCGCTGGGCAACGCCCGCGCCAGCACCAGCCTGGACGACCTGCTGCGCCGCGCCGACGTGGTCAGCCTGCACGTGCCGGAAACGCCGCAGACGCGGCTGATGATCGGTCCGGAACAACTGGCGCTGATGAAGGCCGGCGCGGTGCTGATCAATGCCTCGCGCGGTACCGTGGTCGACATCGAAGCGCTCAGCGCCAGCCTGCGTTCCGGCCATCTGGCCGGCGCCGCCATCGACGTGTTTCCGGTCGAACCCAAGGGCAACGACGATGCCTTCGTCACCCCGCTGGCCGATCTGGACAACGTCATCCTGACCCCGCATGTCGGCGGCAGCACGCTGGAGGCCCAGGACAACATCGGCGTCGAAGTGGCCGCCAAGCTGATCCGCTACAGCGACAACGGCTCGACCCTGTCGGCGGTGAACTTTCCCGAGGTCAGCCTGCCCGAGCATCCGTCCAGCCGGCGGCTGCTGCACATCCACCGCAACGTGCCGGGCATGCTGTCGCAGATCAACGAGGTGTTCTCCAAGGTGGGCGTCAACATCGACGGCCAGTACCTGCAGACCAATCCGGTGATCGGCTACGTGGTGGTCGAT
>JAMHVM010000045.1:0-1816 GCA_035911475.1 Lysobacterales bacterium
TCCCATTGCGCCAGGGTCGCTTCGGCAACCGGCGTGGCGTAGTAGGTGGACGCGTTGTTGACCAGCACATCCAGTCGCCCGAAACCGGCGATGACCTGCTCGATGATCGACACCGGCGCGGCGACATCGTCGAGATCGGCCTGCACCAGCAGCGTGCTGTCGGCACGGATCGCTTCGAGTTCGTGTTGCAGCGCCAGCGCGTCGGTCTGCGAGTGGCGATAGTGCAGGGCGACACGCAGGCCGCGGGCATGCAGATGCCGGGCAATGGCCGCGCCGATACGGCGTGCCGCGCCGGTGACCAGGGCAGTGCGTTGCTCGCTCATGCGGCCATGATATCGGGTCGTCGCGGGTCGCAACGATCCTCGCGCCCTCGCGTTTCGGCCGTTGCCTGCGCGGCGATGGTTCATCCCGCGATCAGGCTGCGACAGCGTCGCGGTTACAATCGCACGCCCCGCAATGATTTTCGCCGCATGGCGGAGGCGTGATGATCGAACAATGGATGCACTGGCAGGCCGAACATCCGGCCATGGCCACCGCAGCAGGCCTGGTCCTGCTTGTCCTGGCCGCCTGGCTGGGCGACTTCCTCGCTCGCCGGGTGCTGGCCCGCGCCTTCGCCGGCATGGCCCGGCGCAGCAACTTCGAGTTCGACGACCACCTGGTCAACAACAAGGTGCCGTTGCGGCTGGCGCATATCGTGCCGTCGGCGATCGTCCAGTTTGGAGTGGTACTGGTACCCGGGCTGTCGGAAACGGCCATCGTCGTGGTCCGCAATGTCGCCTTCAGCTTCACCGTGCTGATGGCCATGCTGGCGATCACCGGCACCCTGCGCGCGGTCAATGCCGCCTACGAACACCGGCACCGCGCCCGCCAGGGCACGATCAAGGGTTACACCCAGTTGCTGGCGCTGGTGATCTACATCCTCGGTGCCATCGTCATCGTCGCCACCTTGATCGACCGCTCGCCGCTGATCCTGCTCTCGGGCATGGGGGCGATGGCGGCGGTGCTGATGCTGGTGTTCCAGGACACGCTGTTGTCGCTGGTGGCCAGCGTGCAGATCAACTCGCAGGACATGGTCCGGGTCGGCGACTGGATCGAGATGCCGCAGCTCAACGCCGACGGCGATGTGGTCGACATCGCGCTGCACACGGTGCGCGTGCGCAACTTCGACAACACCATCACTACCTTGCCGACGCGTCGGCTGATCTCCGATCCGTTCAAGAACTGGCGCGGCATGAGCGAGTCCGGTGGCCGCCGGATCAAGCGGACCATCGACATCGACACCCAGTCGGTGCAGTTCATGGACGTCGACGATTTCGCCGACCTGCATCGCTTCCGACTGCTGCGCGAGTATCTGGACGAGAAGCAGCAGGAGCTGGACGACTACAACGCCGGACTGGGTCAGGACGGCAAGCTGCCGATGAACGCGCGGCGGATGACCAACATCGGGACTTTCCGCGCTTATGTGCAGGCCTACCTCAAGGCCCATCCGGGCATTCATCAGGGCATGACACTGCTGGTGCGGCAACTGCAGCCGGGGCCGAACGGCCTGCCGCTGGAGCTGTATTGCTTCACCGCGGATACGCGCTGGGCGGTTTACGAGGGTATCCAGGCTGACATCTTCGATCACCTGATCGCGATCCTGCCGGAGTTCGGGTTGCGCTTGTTCCAGAACACCAGTGGTGTGGATGTGCGGGAGTCGGTTGTGGCTTTGCGGGAGGCGGGGCCGGCCTGATTCCGGCGTTGCGACGTGGTCTCGTCCGCCTGCTCGCGGCCGACCTGGTCGTTTCACGACAGCGCGGTTGGTCGCGAATCCTTC
>JAMHVM010000046.1:0-95843 GCA_035911475.1 Lysobacterales bacterium
TGGTCTGACCACCGACGGTCGACCAGCGGCCGTTGTTGCTGATGATGACCACGTCGTAGGCCTGGAACGCCGCCGCCGTCACCGAGGCCAGGGCGCCGGTGTACAGCGTGGCGGTGGTGTCTGGGAACGCGTTCAGGTCATCGATCAGGTTCTGCGGCGGTGCCGGGAAATCCGGTGGCTCATTGATCTCGCCGTCCGGCGAAACCACCAGCACGGAGACCGGATCACCACCGCGCAGCGCGATCTCACGCACGCGCTTTTCGGCCGGACGGGCGGCAATCGCCGCGCCCGAGCGGGCGCCGGAAGACACCGACCGGGCTGCCACCGCGGCTTGGGCGAAACGCGACAGATCGACCGCGGCACGCGTGGTCCCGGTGGTGTCGATGTTCCAGGTCAGCGTGCCGCCACCAACGTTGCCGATGTTCAGGTCGTCGCTGTCGGAATCGCCCGAGTCCACCGAGAAGTCCAGTGCGGTGGGTGTCACCGCGATCACCGGGTCGCTGCCGCCACCGGCCGTGACGGTCAAGGTCACCGGAACTTCGACCAGGGTGCTGCCGGCACTGTCGTTGCTGCTCACGCACAAGGTGGTGTCGTAGCTGCCCTCGGCCAGACCGGTGGCATTGGCCGCGACGGCAACCACCTGGTTGCCGGCTCCGGCAACGGCGCCGCTGGTCGGTGTGGCCGACAGCCACGGTGCGCTGCCCGGGCTCCAGCAATTGCCCGGCGGCTCGCCACCGGCGTCAGCCGTGACCACGACGTTGTCGACGAAGGCCCACCATGACCAGCCCGAGTTGAAGCGCCAGCGAATGCTGACCGCGCCTTCACCGGCGAAGTCGGAGAGATCGACCGTCTGCGGCGTGGTGCTGATGGTGCCGCTGTTCGGGCCAGTGATGGTGCTGTGCACCGTGGTCCAGCTGGTACCGCCGTTGATGCTGACATCGACATCCAGGCGCTGCGGCGCCCAGTGGCGATAGGCCAGATCGAAGGTCAACGAGGCCTCGGTGGCATCGCCCAGATCCAGCGTCGGTGCGATCAGCGAGGTGTCGATGCTGTTGGCCGGCATGCCGCTGACACCGCAGTCGTCGGAATCGATCGCCGCACCCCGGCTCAGCGCCGGATCCAGCAACGGCAGCGGATATTCGTCGCTGCGCAGCCACGGGCAGTCGGCTGCGGCGCTGTTGTCGACCGTGGTCCAGCCGGCGGGCGGGAAGGTGCCCTCGAAGTTCTCGTTGATCAGCGCCGTGCCGCGGGCATTCGCCAGCGCGCCCGGATCGAGCAGATCCCAGTTCAGCGTGCCGCCACCGAAGTTGCCGATGGTCAGCGATTCGCTGCCGCTGGCGCCGACGGCCAGATTGAAGGCGATACTGTCCGGATCCACCGCGATCAGCGGATCGGTACCGCCACCGCCGCCGATGACGCGCAGCGTGTAGTCCTCGCCCTGGCCGTTGATCGTGCCGCAGGAATTGATCGGCTGGGAATTCGCCGCGCCGGCAAATCGCGACAGCACACGCAGCCGGTAGTCGCCCGGCGTGGCGTCAGCGGGAATCGTCAGGTTGGTGGTGATGTTCTGGCCGTCGGTGCCGGTGGAACCGCTGAGGAAACCGAGCAGGGTGAACTCGTCGATGGCGAGGTCACCGTCGTTGTTCCAGTCGACATAGACCGCGGCGGAGAAGTTGTTGCCGCCGAGCGTGTTCATCTCGACCCGGAACGGCAGTACCTGCCCCGGCTCGACCTGGGCGATCTGCGCCGTGAAGTCCTCATGCACGGGCGCGCCGGATGCCGGCGAGGATGCGTTGTCGATGCCGGCGAACAGCACTCGGCTGACCGGCACGGTCGGTGTCGCCGCGGCGTGCACGGCACAGTACGGCGCCGGGAACGGTGCCACGAATCCGGCCGGTCGAACCACCAGGTTCACCCGGATTTCCACCAGCGTGTTGTCGCTGTCGTTGCTGGTCAGGCACAGCCGTGCCCCTTGATTGCCGGCGGCAAGACCGGCGGCATTGGCCGTGACAACCACGTTCTGCGAGGCGCCTGCAGCGACGCTGCCGCTGGTGTTGCCCAGGCTCAACCAGGGGACATCGCCAGCGCTGGCGCAGCTGGCCGGTGCTTCCGCGGCCGACCAGGTCAACGAACCGATGCCGGTGTTCTCGATCAGCAGATCGGCGGTGCTGCTCTGCCCGGTCTCGACCTCGAAGTTGATCACGCGGGTGGCACGCACCTGCGGACCGGTCACCGTCGGATCGTCGCAATGCGCGATGGCAGCCTCGACAGCGGCCAGCGCGTCGATTTCGCCCCAGCCGGTGGCGACGTTGGGCACGTTGCCGATGCCGTCGGCATTGCTGCCGGTGGCGACCGGAATCGGCCGCGCCGTGGTCATGATCAGGTTGCCGGTGGTGGGGTAGTCGCCGACCAGGCAGTCCGCGGCCTCCCACATCAGCGCGACCAGACCGACCACGGCAGGCACCGACATCGACGTGCCGTTGCTGTTGCCATAGGCCGCGTCACCGCTGGCGACCGAAGAGCGAATGCCCACGCCCGGCGCCACCACGTTCGGCTTCAGATTGCGGAAACCGAAGTGACTGGGCAGATCCGGCGTGCCCGGATGAAGATTGCGGGTCGGTCCCTTGATGCTGAGCGGTGCGCCCTGGCCGTCATTGGTTCCGGTCGCGCCGATGGTGAAGCTCCTGGCCAGATTGGCCGACGACGAGTTCAGGCCTACCGGCGGATTGCTGGGCAACTGGCAGTTGCCGGCGTTGCCCATCGAGAACATCGGCATGATGCCGGCGGCGATCCAGCCATCGATGACGCCGGTGTACCAGGGGTCGACCATGCCGTTGCAGATGGTGCTGCCCCAGGAGTTGTTGACCACATGCGCCGCGCGTGCCGGATCGGGGTTGTTGCCGCTGGTGTCGGTCGGCGCCAGCGCGAACTGCCCGCAGGCAATCAGACCCGCGTTGCTGGCGCCACCACCGGCACCACCGAAGCCGATGCAGGCGATCCAGCTGGCACCGGGCGCGACACCGATCTGGTTGTCGCCACCATCGTCACCGACACTGGTGCCCATGGTGTGGGTGCCGTGGTCGCCGGTGTTGCGCGGCGCGGCACTGAAGTTGTACGGATCGAACCAGTTGTAGTTGTGGTTGAAGCTGCCGCTACCGAGGTTGCCACGGTACTGGTTGACCAGTGCCGCATGGGTATGACGGACACCGGAATCGGTACTGCCGATGACGATGCCTTCGCCGGTGTAGCCCAGGTCCCAGACCGCCGGCGCATTGACATGGGCGATGTGGCTGGCCGGCGCACGCGGAGCATCGCGCTCGTCTTCATCCAGCTCCAGCGGCGGCAACAGCACCTGCTGCTCGATGCCGACCACGTTCGGATCCGAAGCCAGTGCTTCCAGTTCGGTCTGCGAGATCGCCTTGACCGCGATGGCATTGACCAGCCAAAGCACCTGATAGCCGTTGACGTCTTCCAGCGCGGCCGGCTGACGACCGAACGCCTGCAAGGTCTGGCGGGCACCGTGCTGCACGGCATCGGCATGCGTGGTCAAGGCGTTGAGCGTGAATTCGCCGCGCGCCTGCTTGTTGCGCATGAGACTTGCCGCCGACAGGTCGGCGCTACCCGCGAAGCGCACCAGCACGTCCGGACGCTGGCCACTGGCCAAAGCCTCCAGAACATTCGCCTCGACGAAGGCGGCGCTGCGCGGAGCCGCCGGGCTCGCCTGCGCGCTGGACGAGTACGCCGCCAGCGACGCCGCGACCCGGGCCATGTCGGCGGACACCAGACCGTGACCATGGCTCCATGGCGCCATCATGCCGACCAGCACGAAGCTGGCCACGACCAACAAAAGTTTGCGCATCAGGGGTTCTCCAAAACCAGACTGACTCACGAGCGAGCCGGGACAGGGCAAGCATCTGGGCGACAGGCGCCAGCACACACCGGTGGCCGGTGCGTTGCGATGCGTTCGTGAATGCGCCGTAAAGGCGCGAGACCCGACATGGCCTCGGCAGTCGGTCAGGAATCGGAACCGTGCACGTGGTTGCGCAGGTCGCCTGCGCGGGCGACGCAGCGCTTTGCGACATCGGCGGACCGATGCCCGCCGATGAGTGCCGGTGTCAGCCTTCGCCGATCAAGATCACGCCGGGCAGGATGTCGACGACGCCTTGGCCAGCGCCGCCATGCCCGACAGCGATGCGTCCTCGTCGAGAAAGCGCGCGAACGGACTGCAACCGCCACCGAACTGCACGGCCTCGTCACGGAACCGCGCACGCAGTGCAGCCGCCTGCGCGCGCGTGCCGGGTTGCGCCTGTGTGGCCAGCAACAACACCCGCCGTGCCAGGAACAGTTCGTTGGGATCGTCGCGGACATCGGCGGAGCGATCCACCACCGCCTCGGCCAACGACAAGGCGCAGGCCGTGTCACCACGCAAGAGGCAGCGTTCGGCGCGCGCACGCTCCAGACTGCGCCGGGCGCGATCCTGCCCGAAATCGCCCTCCTTCATGGCGTCGAAGGCGTCGCCGGCACGGGTCAGCCATTGCTCGGCGAGTGGGTTGTCGGCCGTGGCGTCGGCATCGGCATCGGCATCGGCATCGGCATCAGCATCAGCATCAGCATCAGCATCAGCATCAGCATCAGCATCAGCATCAGCATCAGCATCGGCCAACGCGATATCGGCCAGCAATACCCGCGTCTGCACCAGCATTGCCCGTGACTCGGAGTCGCTGCGTCCGGCCAGCACGGCTTCCAGTTCGCCGGCGATTTCCGCCGCTTCGACACCCTGTCCGGCGCGCAGCAGCCGGCGCGCGAACATCCGGTCCAGCGCCAGCACATCCGGGCTGTCGCTATTGTCGCGACGGGCGCTACGTCGCGCCTCGCGGCTCGCCACCACCGCCTCCTCGATGCGGCCTGCACGCTCCAGCGCTTCGGCATACTGCGCGTGGATGCTGGCGACCGTACGGAAATTGCGGCCGTACTGGGTGACCCAGCGCTCGCGCAGGTTCTCGTAGGCCGACACGGCGTGGTCGGTATCACCCAGCACCAGATGGTGGCCGGCCATGAGCGTGTCCAGCAGCAGGTTGTCACCGAGCAGACCGGCGCGCTGCAGTTGCTCCTGCAGTCGTTCCAGTTCGCGTCTGGCGCCGTCGTAGTCGTGCTCCAGGATATGGATGTCGATCAGCGCCGTCTGTGCCTGCGCGCGATCGGCGATCTGCGTGGCAGGGCGGCCTCGGGCCGCCGTTCCCAGGGCGATGGCCTCTTCGATCAGGGCTCTGGCATCGGGCAACGGCACGCGGTTCTGCCGGATGCCGAAGCGGACCTTGGTGGTCAGCAGGCGCGACAAGGTCGTCACCTGCTGTTCGTCGACTCGGGCCGTGCGAACCAGGGCCAGCGCGCGGTCGAGGTTCTCGATCGCCTGCGCGTGGCGACCGGCCAGTTCCAGTGCCAGCGCCTGGCCCTCGTGCAGGCGCGCCTGCACGAGGGCATCGATGGCTTCCCCCTGTTCCAGACCTTGCCCGGCGATGTCCACCGCGGTGTCGAGGTCACGGCCGCCGACATGGACATCGGCGATCATCCCCATCAGCCAGGCGCGGACATCGGCCGGCAGCTCGCGCCGGCCCATCTCCGACATCATCAGGTCGAGCAGCTCGCGCACGGTGAGATCGGTGCCGTCGTCGCTGGCAGTCGCGCGGGCGATGACATCGGTGACGAAATTGAAGGTCTGGGTGTACAGGTCGCGTTCGTAGCGGGTCTGCGCGAGCTGCATGCCGCGGTAGATGGTGAAGGCGACGATGCCAGCCAGCACCAGCCCCACGACCAGCAGCCCGGTGCGGTTGCGGCGCAGGAACTGCCGCGCGCGATAACGCCACTGCCCCTTGTAGGCGAGCACGGGACGATGCTGCAGCCAGCGTTGCAGGTCATCGGCCAGCGCATCGACGTTGAGGTAGCGCTGCTCCGGCCTCGGTTTCAGGCCGTTGTGGACGATCGCGCCCAGACCGCCGCGCAACGCGCGCCGGAGCGCAGCCGGACTGCCGCGACGCATCTGCGCGGTCTGCGCAGGCTGTCGTGCGGCCGCCTGCCAGATCGGCTCGACATCGTCGTCCAGGCGACTCAGACGGCGACGCAACAAGGTGGTGCCGCCCGCTTCCTGCGGGAACGGACTCACGCCAGCGAGCAGTCGATACAGCACCATGCCCAGCGTGTAGATGTCGGCGGCCGGCCCTGCCGGTTCGCCAACGATCTGTTCCGGCGCCGCATACTCCGGTGTCAGTGCCAGATCGATGGTCTGCCCGGCCTTGGCCTGCGCGGTGTCGTCGAGCAGCTTGGCAACGCCGAAGTCCAGCAGCTTCACCCGGCCATCGGCGGTCACCAGGATGTTGGAAGGCTTGAGATCCCGATGCACCACCAGCCGCGAATGCGCGTAGCGCACTGCCTCGATCACCTGCCGGAAAAGCTCGATGCGTTCGCGTACCGACAGGCGATGGGCGTCGCACCACTGGTCGATAGGCACGCCATCGATCAGCTCCATCGCGTACCAGGGCTCGCCCTGATCGGTCAGCCCGCCATCGATCAGGCCGGCGATGTTGTCATGCTGCAGGCTGGCCAGGATCTGCCGCTCGCGCAGGAAGCGCCGCTGCGCCTCGGCACTGGCCAGTCCGACCGCGATCAGCTTGATCGCGCACTGCTGATCGAACTGGCCATCCACCCGTTCGGCGCGATAGACCAGTCCCATGCCGCCGCGGCCGATCAGCTCCTGCAGCCGCCATGCGCCGAGCTGGCGCCCGATCATGGCCTGCTCGCGCATCGGATCAGTCACGTCCATCGCCGGCAGGTCCATGCGCTGATCGAGCCGGGAATCGTCGCTGGCGTCGGCGGCCAGCAGACGTGCCACGATCTCGGCCAGCGGCGGATCTTCCTGCCTCAACCGCTCAAGCCGTTGCGTGCGCTGGTCGGAATCGAGATCGATCAGCTCGTCCAGAACGCTCATGCCCTGAAGCAGGCGCGTGTGTTGCGCCGACGATGTCATGCTCGCGGCCCGGACTCGCCTGCCGAACGAACGGACCGGCGATGATCGACGGGATAGACCATTGCAACCACCATGACCTAGCGCCCGCTGCGGACCCGGCGCGTCACCGAATGCCGGATCGCCGTCGCGGTGCATCGTGTTTGCACAGCCCGCATCGATACGGACTCGCCAGCGACATCGCGGCCCCGCAACATCATGGCTCCACGTCGCTGCCTGACAAGGCCACCAGCAGGAACGCCCGTGCCTTGCGCCATTCGCGCTGCACGGTGCGATCGGTCACACCCAGTGCTTCGGCGATCTCGTTTTCGCTGTAGCCGCCGAAGTAGCGCCACTCGACCACCTTGGCCATGCGCTCGTCGACGCCCTCCAGACGTGCCAGCGCCCGATCGAGCGCGATCGCGTCCAGGGCGTCACCACCGAAACCGATCAGCTCGTCCGACAAGGTGCGGTCGATCTCGCCGCCACCGCGCTTGGCCGTGGTCATGCTGCGGAATTTCTCCACCAGCACCTGGCGCATCGCGCGCGAGGTCAATCCGATCAGATGCGGCCGATCCTGCGGCCGGAAGCTGGCATCGGCGGCGACGCGAAGATAGGTCTCGTTGATCAGCGAGATCGTGGTCATCGGCACGCGATCGTTGCGCAGTTGCCGGCGCGCGCAGCGCTTGAGGTCTTCGTAGACCGTGGTGTAGGCCGCACCGAGCGCGCTCGCGTCACCGGCCTCGGCACGACGCAACTGCCGGGTCACCGCCCCGGCATGGAGTTCCGGCTCGATCATTTCGCTCATGGTGGGACGGCCCGGATCAACGGCAGACGAAGCGCTGCGGCACGTTTCCGATACTGACCCAAGCGCTCGACGCGAACAAGTTCGATGGCAGCAATGACCATCGGCCCATACCCGCGCGGCCCGCTTGTGACATGCTCGCCCACGACGCGATCTGGGGGCCGGCATTTCTCGACAGTCGCGATGTCGGGTCCGGGCCGGTTTTGTCGCATTGCGCCTTACGGGGAGGTGTGTTTGAACGCCCCGCGCGCAGCTTGTCCAGCTAGCCAGGAGGCACCCGGGATGCATCACCCTGCATTCAAGTTCATGATTTCCCTGTTCGTCAGCGTCGCGGCCGGGCTCGCGGGGCTGGTTGGCACCGATCGCGCGGCGCAGGCGGCCAGCAATGGCGACTATGGCCACAACGCCTGGGCGCGCGTGGAAATGACGCGCCAGCAACTGCTGCAGTGGCTGGGCCCGGTGGAAAGCGTCGACTACGGCAGCTTCCAATGGCTCCCTGTTGATTCGCTGCAGCCGGGACAACGCGCAGGCATTGCTCCGACGCCGCCGACAACCGTGGTGTCCCAGCCATTCCTGCTGCGACTGGGCGGTGAATCCTTCGATCCGATCGAACGTCCGATCATTACCGTGGCTGCAGCGAGCGGCGACGAAGGTGGCCGGCAGACCCAGGACAACTGGTGGCTGGTCCAGTTCGTCGGACCGAGCAAGCGCGATTGGCTGTCCGATCTGGCGGGTCGCGACCTGTTCCCGGTCAGCTATGTGCCGCCATTCACCTACGTGGTGTGGGGATCGGAGACAGCCATCCTGCAGTTGCAGGGAAACATGCCGTCACACGTGCGCGCCGTCAGCGAGTTCCGCGGCAGCTACAAGATCGCACCGAGCCTGCGTGGTGGCGACGAGGCATCGGAGACCCGCGCGCTGATGCTGCTCACCGCCAACGACGAACTCGGGTACTGGCACACGGGCGAGTTCGGGCGGATGGGCGGGGCGATCCGCGCGATCTCGCAGATCAACAGTTTCCTCAGCGTGATCTACCTGATCGCCACCGGCATACGCGCGCCCGACATCGCCGCGCTGCCCGGTGTCTACGCGGTCCAGGACGTCGCCCTGGATGCCGCTGCGCGCGGCGAATTGCAGAACCAGGTCAATGTCGGCCAGGTCGATGCGCAAGGTTTCGCGTTCCCCGGCTACCTGCGCTGGCTGGAAGGCACCGGCGTCGACGGTCGCGGTGTCACCGTCGGCGTCGTCGACGAAGTCGGCTTCCGTCAGGATCATGTTGATCTGCTCGACAACACGGAGCCATGCGTGGCTCGTCTGGACGGAGTTTCGTCATGCGGTCGAATCTCCGGCAGCAGTCAGCACGGCACCCACGTCGCCGGCGCCATTGCCGGTACCGGCATCAGCGGGGTTGCCGATCGCGAGGGTTTCCTGCGCGGCCTGGGTGTGGCGCCGGGGGCCGGCATGGTCGCCCAGGATTTCCGGCCGTTGCTGGGCGAAGACCATACCGGACTGGTTCCCGAAGGCATGACCACCATCCTGCGCGAAGCGGCACGCAGTGGCGCACTGCTGGTCAACAACTCCTGGGGGCCGTCGCAGACCGCGCGCGGCTACGACATACCCACCCAGCAGGTCGACTTCGCCGTCCGCGATGCCGATCCGGACAGTGACGAGCGCGAGGCGTTGTTGCCAGTCTGGGCGGTCATGAACGGCCAGGGCGACGATGCCGCCGGTCCCTGCGCGCCTGGTTCGCTGGGCTCACCGGATGAAGCCAAGAATCTGCTGGCGGTGGGCGCCACCTACCTGATCGACGACGCCGGCGAACAGGTACCGCATCTGATGAACGATCTGGCCTGGGTTTCCGGCCACGGCAATGCCTGCGACGGCCGCCGCGTGCCGCATCTGGTGGCACCCGGCTGCAACACCGACAACCCGGTCGACGACGCCATCGACAGCCATTCCCATGGCGGCAACGGTCGACCCGGTTTCAACCGTCTGCAACCGGGCTTCTGCGGCACCTCGATGGCAGCGCCGAACGTGACCGGCGCGGCGGCGGTATTCGTCGAACGGCATCGGACGCAGTACAACGCAACGCCCAGTCCGGCGTTGATCAAGGCCGCGCTGGCCGGTGCGGCCACCGACCTGGCCGGCCATCGCAATGCCAATCGCAGCGGCGCGAACGTGATGGGGCATCGTCCCGATCGCTTCCAGGGTTTCGGGCGCCTGGATCTCGATGCAGCGGTGAACCCGTCGAGCCAGGTGCTGTACTTCGACCAGAAGCATGTCTTCACCGATTCCGGCCAGGCTTGGTCGCAACGCGTGGGAATCGACGATCCCGAGCAACCGGTTCGGGTGATGCTGGTCTGGACCGATGCGCCGGGACATGGTCTGGGTGGCGAAGTGCCGGCATGGGTCAATGATCTGGACCTGCGCGTGGGCAATGCCAACCTCTGGTATCGCGGCAACGTCATCGGTGACGATGGCTGGTCCACTGCCAGCGGCAACGCTGACGGCATCAACAACATGGAGGCCGTGTACCTGTCACCGGACCAGCATGGCGGCCTCGATCTGGACCTGTCCGTGCTGGCCAGCAACATCGCCGCTGATGCCCTTGGTCCGCGCAACCCCGACCTGACCGCTCCGCGACAGGACTTCGCGCTGGTCTGCTACAACTGCACCGCCGCTGTGGCCACCACGCCAAGCAGCGCGGATCTGACTGTGGATTTTCCGGGCAACACCGCGCCGGCGCGCGCGGGGCAACCGCTGCAGGTCAGGCTCAAGACGCGGAACCTGAGTCCGGTGCCGGCCAGCGACCTGCTGGTGACGTTCGACCTGCCGGCGGGCATCACCCACCTGCGCGGCAGTCCCTCGCCCGCGCTGTCCGGATGGTCGTGTTCGGGCGCCCGCGACACTGTGCGTTGCCGACTGCAGGGCGGTATCCAGCCGGGAGCGGACGCTGGCACGATCACGCTGGAGCTGCGCATCGACGAAAGCCTGGCATCGTCGGTGCAATGGCTGACGGCGCGGATCTCGGCGCGTCGCAACAGCGATCCGCAACCGGACAACGATCTGGCACAGCTGAGGTTGACTGTCGGCGACACATCGTCGATCGACGCCATTTTCAGCAGCGGATTCGATGCCGAGGATTGAAATCGCGTGCTTCCGGTCAGGCGTGGGGAGAGCCCGGCAGCGCCGTCGCCGGGCGTGTGATCGGGCTTCCGGATTGCGTGCGCGTTGATGTCGGGTTGTTGCCCGCTTTGTCGCATATCGGTGTGAGGGTCGCGCCATTCCCCGGAATGGCAACACGTTTGGACGGCGTGCAGATCCTCCGCGAACTCCCTCGTTCGCGCTGGTAGTGCCACACCTCGCTACCGGACGCCGCCTGATCGGTATGCCTGCCGATCAGGCGGCCTTCTTGCCTCCCGAAATGCGCCGGTATCGTGGACGGCGATACCGGCATGGGCAGCGGCCACACCGCGACCCGATGGTAACCCCCGAGCCGCCCGATGAACAATCGGCAACCCGGAAGCGCTTACGTGTCGGGTCGGCGAACCTTTCCGCGCATGAACTGTCCGAGGAACCGGGCCTGTAGGCCCAACAGGAATCTGCCACTACGCGCCAACCCTCCCTGACGCGGCAGTTCTCCTCCGTGGGCCGCCCCGCGCGATCCACGCCCAGACAGCGTGCTTTGGACGGTTCGCTTGCTGGCAACCGCCGGGTTGGACGGATCCGACCCGGCGGTTTTTCCTTTCAGTGACTGCGCCGATCACCTGAGCCCGCGGCATCGGTGTGCGGGAAGACAGGCGCGTTCAACGGTGCGCCGCCGTTCGCGGCAGATCGCCGAAGACCAGCCCGGTCGGCCGGATCAAGACAGCCCGGAAACCACCAGATGCTGGCCGTGGATGGCGCCGGCAGCGTCCGAAGCCAGGAACAGCGCAGTCTCGGCGAGCACCGACGGCGGCACCCAGCGCGCGGGATCGGCGTCGGGCATCGCCTGGCGGTTGGCTGGCGTGTCGATGATGCTGGGCGCGATGCTGTTGACCGCGATGCCCTGCTCGCGCACTTCCGCCGACAAGGTCTCCACCAGCCGCTGCAGCGCGCTTTTGGCCGCGACATAGGCGCCCATCTGCGCTGATCCCTGCGCCGCCGCACGTGCCGAGATCGCGACGATGCGACCACGACCGCGCGCGCGCATGCCGGCGATCACCGCGTGGGCACAGGCGATGAACGACCAGGCATTGAGATCCATCATCTGCTGCCAGCTGGCGCGGGTCAGCTCATGCACGCCCTCGCCCATGGTGAATCCGCCGGCAACATGGATCAGCACATCGATGTCGAGTACGTCGGCCAGTGATTCGGTCAGACCGTCCGGATCGGTGACATCGGCGACCAGAAACTGATGCCTGTTGTTGCCGTCGATATCGGGGAAGGCCGAACGCAACAGCCCGGCGTCGCGATCGATCAGCACCAGCTGGTCACCGTTGGCGAGGAAGGTCGCCGCCACGGCCCGCCCCAGCGCGCCTGCCGCGCCGGTGATCACTACCGTCCTGCCCATGTCGTCGTCTCCGGAAAACCGGGCGCCACCATACCCGCAATCGGCGGCGTTCTCACCTTTGTCTGGCGATCACACCGGTCGGGGCCGGTCGAAGCGGGTTTCAATCGGCTGCCTTGGCGGCATCGGCGTCGACGCGACAACGAGGTCGACCTGCGCGATCAGGGCAAGCGGTCGACCGGTCGCACACGGGACATGACAAGGGTCGAGAGCCGCCACACCGCCGCCACCCCCGACGACGACGAAGAAAACAGTCAGTGCTTGTGCGGAACACCCGCCACATCGCCGGAAACCGCCGGCAGATGACCGCAGCGCGCGTCGTGGACATGACCGTGGCTGAGCCGCAGGTTGAATATGTGCGCCAGTCCGACCAGCAGGCCACCGGCTGTCATCAGCACGGCGTGCCAGACCAGGTTCTCGTGCAGTTCGGTCATCGACGCCACGATCAGCAGCGCCAGCCCCGGCAGCAGCAGCCAGAACGCGCGGAAAGTGCGGTGTCGGCGATAGCCGACGGTGAGGCTGGCCAGGCCGAGCACACAGGCGAACACCACGAAACCGCGCTCCAGCCCGTCCCAGCCCCAGGCCGCCAGCGCCGGCAACGCAGCCAGCAGGAACGGCCACATCGCGCAATGCAGCGCGCACAGCCAGGCGGCCCCGGCACCGAGGCGATCGACGAAGCGACGCGCATTGCCGGCCATTACAGATCGATCCCGCCGCGCCAGCCACCGGCCACGCCCTTGCTGGCGACGGCCACGGCATCGTGCGGATGCAGGCTTTCGAAATGGCTGACCCGGACCAGGAAATCCAGGATGCGCGGATCGCCGTCCAGTGCTGACTGCACACGCCGCGCGGCGTCCTCGCAGAACATCAGGTTGCTGCCGTTGAGTTGCGCGAAGGCCTGCTCGTCCTCGCGTTTTACCGCCGTCTGCACCGGCGTGGTCAGTGCCTGCTCGACGCGGTCGATCAAGGCCACGAACGGAAACACGTCGCTGGCACCGCCCAGGCGCACACGCACCTCGGCGGCCGAGCGCTGGGCATGCGGTGTCGCGCTGATGCCGCGCTCGCTGCCCAGCCATTCCTGCACCGTCGTTCGGTCGAGCGCGGCGCCTTCCGGGAAATCCGCCTGGAAACCCTGCTGGATCAATTGCCGCGCCAAGGCCGCCGAGGCCGGGCAGGTGCTGGCATAGAGCACCCGGCACGACAGCTCCAGGACAAACTGGTCGGCGTCCATCCGCGCGGTGATCGCCACCGGATACGAGCGCCAGCCGGCATTGTCCGAACGCAGCGCCGCGCGGCGCAGCAACAGGTCAAAGTCAAAACGCACCTGTGCCTGCCCGGACAGTTCGCGATGCGAATCCAGGAACTGACGCAACAGACGCCGCAGCGACAACGGTGTCAGGGCATCACGGGCCAGCGCCTGATCCAGGTGCAGGTACAGCCGCGACATGTGGATTCCGCGCGCCTGAGGCTGGTCGAGATCGACGAAGGCCTGCACGCGCGCTGGACAGCGCAGCGATTCGCCGGCATCGGTCAGCACCAGCAATGGCGCCTCGATTCCGCTCATGCCGACCCAGTCCAGCCGTCCGGCGGCGAGCGGCGCCACGTCGCGGGCGACATCCGGCAAGGAACTGGACAGGGAACGCGAGGAAGTCATGACGGGCGGACCGAAAAGGGGGTGAAGCATGCCACAGGCGGGTGCCGGAACCCATCCAGCGCTGGTTGTGGCACAGGCGGGTTGCGCGACTGCGCCCACGCTATCTTGGGGCGATCTGCCCCGGTTCAATCGGTAGTGGGTCTGTCCGACAGGGCCCGCCGCTATCGGCGTGCATCGTGCCGAACGACCGATGCCGAACCCTCACTACGCACCATCCGTCGCAGTGACTCCGGTTTCACCGTCGCTCGACGGGATCCTGAAATCGCGATCGTCGATCTCGAGGTCGAGCTCGTAGCGATCGACCGTGAACAGTTGCGCCGCCGGCAGGCCATGCACCTGCTGCTCGATGCGATGGGGCAACAGCAGGTCACCGACCTTGCGGTGGTCACCGTAGTGGATCGTCACCGTCGTCGGCTGGCCGTTCATCTGGGTGCTCACCTGCCAGCGCCGGTCGATCCAGGAGGCCGCGTCTATCCAGACGACGGCCCGTACCCCGGAGTCCATGTCGATGCTGATTTGCCAGGCCAGATCGCCGTCGACCTGATCCTGCCCGAGGAACTCGACGCGGTGTCCCTTGGCCTGCCAGTCGACCAGCGGACCATCCATGTCCGCCTGATCCTTGAAGTTGCGTGTTTCCTCCGGCGTCATCGGCGTCGGCCGCGTGATGCCGCTGAACGGCATCAACTGCCAGCCGTCGTCGCCGGCGATCGCCTGGCTTCCGCTGACGCCGTTGAGCAGGAAATCCATGCGCAGCTTGCCCGGCCGCTTGGCGGTCATGACATAGCTGGCGCGCGCACCGCCCATCTCGAAGCTGCCGCTGGCGCGATAACTGTCCAGTGCGCGGATCGCGGCCAGGCCGCCGCGCGCCTGGAAATGCCGCTCCAGCAGCTCATCCAGTGTGGGCGGCTCGTTGTCCGCGAAGACCGTGGCCGGAGCCAGCGCCAGCAGCACCCATGCACAGGCGATCAGTACTTTCATGTCATCGGGTTCGTTCGGAGGCGGTGTCGGCGAACAGGACAGGTTGCTCGCAATGTTCGCATGCGGCGTGGTGCCATGCGCGTGTCTCCCGAATGGCCGGCTGCCGGTTGCAGCCAACACCTTCGCGGTCAGGGTCGACGCCAGGCACGCCAGACCGACCATGCCGAGCGTGCGCGCAACGGCGGTCGCTGGCCCGACCACAGCGCTGCCGGCGCGGTCCGTGCGTGGGTCAGCAGGCGCTGCGCCAGGGCCGCCTGACCGCGTCGATACGGCGATGCCGGCAGCGACACGGCCTGGGTCATGCGCACCGCCAGTTCGTCCGCGTAGGACGAGAGCATCACCGCGATCGCCTGCTCGTCGTCATGCAGGCGATCACGGGTGATCCCGGCGCTGGCCAGCACCGACAAGGGAAACGGCAGGCGACCATGATCGCGCTCGTCGGCCAGCTCCGGCAGACGCTCGGCCATCAAGGTCAGTGCATGCAGGTCGGCGTCGCCAGCGCGCGGTTCACCCAGCCAGGGACTGCCGGCACGCGCCTGCGCCTGACCGAAGCGCTGCCAGCGACGTTGTCGGGAAGCAGTGTCGGGGTCGGCGTCGCCATCGGCCAGCGCGAATGCCGCCGCGATCCAGGGCGCACCCGCGGCCGCATCGATATCGGCATGGGGCGTCGCGAACAAGGCCTGGGTCAACGGATGCCGGGGCTGGCCCGCCGCCAGCGCCTGCCACTCCTCGCGCCACCAGCCCAGTTTCGCCGCGGTCACCGCCGGATCGCTGGCCGTCAGTACCACCTGCCGTAACTCGTGGCCCAGCGCCTCCAGCCATTGTCGCGAGCGATGCTGTGGTCCGTTGTCGAACACCGCCAGCAGCCGGTGCCAGGGTTCGGCAGCCAGCCATTTGGCGACGAAACTGTCGTCGCCGGCGCTCACGCGTCCAGCAGATCCAGCAGCTGCAGCGGTCGATCCAGCGTCACATCGGCCTGCCAGCTCGCCACTTCGACGGCATCGGCATAGCCCCAGGCCGCAGCCACGGTGCGACTGCCGGCGGCACGCCCGGCTTCGATGTCGCGGCGATCGTCGCCGACCATCAGCACGCGTCCTGGCGTCACAGCCATGCGCTCGCAGGCAACCAGCAATGGCAGCGGATGCGGCTTGCGCTCGGCGAGACTGTCGCCGCCGATGACGGTGACGAAGCGACGATGCAGGTCGAGCGCGTGCAGCAGCTGATCGGCCAGCGCCTCCGGCTTGTTGGTGACGATCGCCACCGGCAAGCTGCGCGCGGCCAGCGTGTCCAGCACCTCAGCCATGCCCGGAAACAACACGCTGTGCCGGCTGATGTCAACGGCGTAGACCGCCAGAAACTCGCCGACCAGTTCCGCGACCGCGCGCGGATCATCGCTGTCGAACTCGGGCAAGCCGGCGGCGATCATGGCCCGGGCGCCGCGCGATACCTGGTCGCGGAAACCAGCCATCGGCGCCGGCGCCAGACCGCGGCGCGCGCGCAGGACATTCACCGTTGCCAACATGTCCGGCGCGGTGTCGAGCACGGTGCCGTCGAGGTCGAACAGCACGCCGGTGATCGCGGACGTGCTCACGCGGGCTTGCGAAAGGCCATCAGGTAGTTGATGTCGACATCGTCGGCCAAGGACGCGCGACGACGCAGCGGGTCATAACGCAGGCCGCGCAGGTCCAGCAGTTCCAGGCCGGCCGCGCGCGCCCAGCGATCGAGCTCGCTGGGGCGGATGAACTTGGCGTATTCGTGGGTGCCACGCGGCAACAGGCCAAGCACGTACTCGGCCGCAACGATGCCCAGCGCAAAGGCCTTGCCGGTGCGATTCAGGGTCGACACGCACAACACCCCGTCGGGCTTGAGCAGCGCTGCACAGGCGGCGACCACCGCTGCCGGATCGGGTACGTGTTCGAGCATCTCCATGCAG
Source organism: Lysobacterales bacterium (assembly GCA_035911475.1). Taxonomy (GTDB): domain Bacteria; phylum Pseudomonadota; class Gammaproteobacteria; order Xanthomonadales; family UBA2363; genus Pseudofulvimonas. The sequence continues at coordinate 16,917 of JAMHVM010000046.1, forward strand.
GTGACCACGTCGTAACGTCCGACATGCTCGGCGGCATGGACCTCCACCGGCTGGCGACGGTAGTCGATCGCCAGGCCATTGGCCGAGGCATGCAACTGCGCGACATCGAGCAGCGGTGCGGCCAGATCCAGCGCGCTGACGCGGGCGCCGGCACGGGCCATCGCCTCGCTGAGCAGTCCGCCGCCACAACCGACATCGAGCGCATCGATACCGGCCAGCGTGGCGTGTTGCTGCACGAAGGCCAGACGAACGGGGTTGAGATCGTGCAGGGGCTTCATCGGCCCTTCCGGATCCCACCAGGTCGCCGCCAGCGCGCCGAAGCGCTCCAGCTCGGCAGCGTCGACATTGCCGTGCCCGCCCTGATGGTCGGACGCGATCGCCGCGCTCATCGACGATCTCCGGCGCGGATGCGCTCGCCCCAGGAGCGCGCCCTGGCCAGGATTGCCGGCAGATCCAGATCGACCAGTTCGCCCCCGCGCAGGCGTCGACGGCCATCCAGCCAGACTTCGCGCACCTGGTTGCGCGCGGCCGAATACACCAGCTGCGACACCGGGTCGTAGACGGGCTGGGTTTCCGGCTGCGACAAGTCGACCGCGATCAGGTCGGCGCGCTTGCCGGCCTCGATCGAGCCGATGCGCTCGTCCAGGCGCAGCGCCCGCGCTGCCTCGATGGTGGCCATGCGCAGCACGAACGCCGCCGGCAACGCCGCGGCATCGCCACTGACCGCCTTGGCCAGCAGCGCCGCCGAGCGCATCTCGCCGAACATGTCCAGATCGTTGTTGGAGGCGGCGCCGTCAGTGCCCAGGATCAGCCGTGTACCTGACCGGCGCAGCGCTTCGGTCGGGCAGAAGCCGCTGGCCAGCTTGAGGTTGGACTCCGGGCAGTGCACCACGGTGACGCCGTGATGCGCACAGGCCTCGATCTCGGCCGGCGTGAGCTGGGTCATGTGCACGGCCAGCAGCCATTCGTTGACCAGGCCCAGCGCCTGCAGGCGGGCGAACGGCCGGCGACCCTCCTTGGCCTGGCCATCGCTCACTTCCTGCGCGGTCTCGTGCACGTGCATGTGCACGGGAATGCCGAGCTGGTCGGAGAGCATGCGGATGCGCTGCAACGATTCGTCGCAGACCGTGTATGGCGCGTGCGGCGCAAATGCGGTCGAGATCAACGCATCGCCGCGGTACTCGTCATGCAGTGCGGTGGCCTTGTCGAAATACTCGTCGGCGCTGCCCGCCCAGGCGGTCGGGAAATCGATCACCGGCAGGCCGACGACGGCGCGAAAACCGTGCTGCCGGTAGGTCGCCGCGATCGCATCCGGAAAGAAGTAGTTCTCGTTGCAGCAGGTGGTGCCGCCGCGCAGCATCTCGGCGATCGCCAGCTCGACGCCGTCGTGGACGAACTCCGGCCCGATGAAGCGCGCCTCGGTCGGCCAGATGTGTTCGTTGAGCCAGGTCATCAACGGCGTGTCGTCGGCCAGCCCGCGCATCAGCGTCATCGGGTTGTGCACATGACAGTTGACCAGTCCCGGCAGCAGCGCGTGACCCGGCAGCCGGCTGTGCTCGGTCGGCTGATACTTCGACAGCGCCTGATCGGCCGGCAACACCTCAACGATGGCGCCGGCATGAACGGCCACGGCATGGCCGGTGAGCACGGTGGTTCCCGGCTCGATCGGAATCAGCCATTCCGGCTCGATCAGCAGGTCGATCGCGGACATCGTCGCTCCAGCAGTTCAGGCCGGCGATTTTACGCGATGCCGGGAGCCGCCACCTCGGACCATCCCGGCCCGGTAGACTCGCCGTTCACGCGCCGCACGCACGCTGGCGCCGACAACTGGAACTTGAGCAAGGGGAGTCATCATGCGCCGAACAGGTCTCGTCACGCTGCTGCTGGTTGCACTGGCCGGCGCCGCCGGCAGCACGCCGGGTATCGCCGCAGCCACGAAGAATGAGAAGGCAGCCGAAACACCCGTGCAGTTCCAGTGGGGCGTGAAGGTTCCCCTGCGCGACGGCGTCAAACTCGCGGCCAGCCTGTACCGCCCACGCGGCCAGGTCGAAGCGCTGCCCTGCATCTTCACCCTGACCCCCTACATCGCCGCCAGCTACCACGAGCGCGGCATGTACTTCGCCGCCAACGGCTACGTCTTCGCCACGATCGACACGCGTGGACGCGGCAACTCCGGCGGCGAGTTCACACCGCTGCTGCAGGAGGCGCAGGACGGCCACGACGTGGTGCAGTGGCTGGCGAAACAACCGTACTGCAACGGCAAGGTGACCATGTGGGGCGGCTCCTACGCCGGCTACAACCAGTGGGCCACCGCCAAGGAGTTTCCGCCGGCGCTGGCCAGCATCGTGCCGGTGGCCTCGCCCAAGCCGGGCGTGGACTTCCCGATGCGCAGCAACATGTTCTACACCTACGCGATGACCTGGCTGACCCTGGTCAGCGGCAACGCGGCGCAGGACGCGATCTTCGGCGACAGCGGTTTCTGGAACGCACAGTTCGAGCACTGGTACCAGGCCGGCGCGCCATTCGCGAAGCTCGACGAGTACGTGGGCAACCCTTCGCCGATCTTCCAGACCTGGATTTCGCATCCCACGCTGGATGCCTACTGGGACAGTTTCAGCCCGACGCCGGAGCAACTGGCGCGCCTGCAACTGCCCATCCTCAGCATCACCGGCCACTACGACGGCGACCAGCCGGGCGCGCTGGCGCTGTACGACGATCACATGCGTCACGGCAACGCCGCCGCCAGGGACCGCCACTACCTGATCATCGGCCCCTGGGATCATCCCGGCACCCGCACGCCGCGCGCGGAAGTCGGCGGCCTAACCTTCGGCAAGGCCTCGCTGCTGGACATGAACGCGCTGCACAAGGCCTGGTACGACTGGACCCTCAAGGACGGCCCCAGGCCCGACTTCCTCAAGGACAAGGTCGCCTACTACGTGGTCGGCGAGGAAGCCTGGCGTTACGCACCGGATCTGGCCTCGGTCACGGCGAGCAAGCGAACCATGTACCTGGATTCGGTGCAGTCGCGCGCCAACAGCGTATTCGCCTCCGGCAGTCTCTCCGACACCCGCGCCGGCAACAGCCCGCCCGACCAGTACGTCTACGATCCGCTGCGTTCCCCGGCCACCTGGCTGGATGACCTGGAATCCCAGCCCGGGCCGCTGGTAGATCAACGTCATGCCTTGGCACCGGAAGCGATCGGACTGGTCTACCACACCGCCCCGTTCGAGCAGCCTGTAGACATCGCCGGGCGTTTCCGGCTCACCGCCTACCTCGAACTGGACCAGCCCGACTCCGATTTCCAGGTCTTCATCGAAGAGATCACCGTCGACGGCAGCAGCGTGCTGCTGACCTACGACCTCATGCGCGCCCGCTACCGACACAGTCTGCGCGAAGCGACACCGGTCAAGCCCGGCGCGATCGAGCCCTATGTGTTCGAACGTTTCGACTTCACCGCCCGGCGCATCGCCCGCGGCAGCCGTCTGCGCCTGACCCTCGCGCCGATCGGTTCCAGACACGGTGAGCGCAACTTCAACACCGGCGGCGTGGTCGCACACGAGTCCGCCGAACAATCCCGTCCTGTGCGGGTGCGGCTGCACCATGATCGGCGCCATCCCAGCGCCCTGGAGATTCCGCTGGCTGCCGAATCCTCGGTGCCGGCGGACTGAAGCCCTGTCGCCGCTCGGCGACAGGGCGGCGTCGAGTTACTTGCCGACGCGGGAGATGTAACTGCCGGTGCGGGTGTCGATCTTGATCTTCTCGCCGTTCTCGACGAACAGCGGCACGCGCACGCTGGCGCCGGTTTCCAGCTTGGCCGGCTTGCCGCCGCCGCTGGCGGTGTCGCCGCGCACGCCCGGATCGGTCTCGACGATCTGCAACTCGACGAAATTCGGCGGCGTCACCGAAATCGGGCTGCCGTTGTACAAGGTCACCACGCACTCTTCCTCACCCTTCAGCCACTGCGCGGCATCGCCCATGGCGGCGGCATCGGCCTGTACCTGCTCGAACGACTGCTGGTTCATGAAGTGCCAGAACTCGCCGTCGTTGTAGAGGAACTGCATGTCGGTATCCATCACGTCGGCGCCTTCCACCGAGTCCGAAGACTTCATGGTGCGCTCGACCGTGCGGCCGTTCTTCAGGTTGCGGATCTTGATGCGGGTGAACGCCTGGCCCTTGCCGGGCTTGATGAAATCCGTGTCGACGATCGTGTAGGGCTCGCCATCGACCAGGATCTTCAGGCCGTTCTTGACATCGTTCAGGCCGTAAGTCGCCATGAGTGCTCCAGTAACAGGTTCGCCTTCGCCGCCGGACCGGGTTGGCCCGCCGACGATCGGCCGGGTTCAGTTGATCGGGCCGGCGAGCACCTAAAATAGGCCGTCGTACCCCGCAGAGCCGCGCATGATACCCGCAACCACCCCGGCACCGCAGCCGCAGGCCGATTGGCGTCGTGCCTGGCGTCAGGCCATCACCGATCCGCGGGAACTGCTGGAAAGGCTGGATCTGGCCGATCGGGCCGATCAGCTGCTGGCCGGTCGCGACACCGGATTCCCGTTGCGCGTGCCGGAAAGCTACCTGCGCCGGATGCGCCCGGGCGATCCGGATGATCCGCTGCTGCGCCAGGTATTGCCGGCCGGCGCGGAGCTGCTGGAGACTCCGGGATTCGGCACCGACGCGGTCGGCGACCTGGCCAGGAGCCGGGCGCCTGGATTGATCCACAAGTACCACGGCCGGGTGCTGCTGATCGCCACCGGCGCCTGCGCCATCCATTGCCGTTACTGCTTCCGCCGGCATTTCCCCTACGAGCAGGAACTGGCTGCGCGCGACCAGTGGCGCCAGGCGCTGTCGGTCATCGCCGACGACAGCAGCATCGGCGAGGTGATCCTGTCCGGCGGCGATCCGCTGGCGCTGGCCACCGGCAAGCTGGCCGAACTCACCACCCAGCTGGCACGGATCCCGCACGTGCGTAGTTTCCGCATCCACAGCCGCCTGCCGGTGGTGCTGCCCGAACGCGTCGACCGGCCGTTGACCGACTGGCTGGCGGCACTGCCCTGGCCTACCGCGATCGTGGTGCACGCCAATCACGGCAACGAAATCGACGCCGACACCGGCGCCGCCCTGCGCCGCCTGCGCGAGACCGGCGCCACCCTGCTCAACCAGTCGGTGCTGCTGGCCGGGGTCAACGATTCCGTGCCGGTGTTGGCCAGGCTCAGCCATCGCCTGTACGAACACGGAGTGCTGCCCTACTACCTGCACCTGCTCGATCGCGTGCAGGGTGCCGCGCACTTCGAGGTCGACGCGGACACGGCCCGACACCTGCATGCGCAATTGCGCCTGCAACTGCCGGGCTATCTGCTGCCGCGACTGGTCCGGGAGATCGCCGGCGAGGGCGCCAAGACGCCAATGTGACCCAGTTCTCAGGAACTGTGTCACTTTGCAAAACCCTATGGTGAGACGCCGACCGGCCGGCCATACTCCGCCATCAATGCGTTAATCGGCATGGTTGAAGCATCGCCTGCACTCGTGCCGATCGTCAGGGAGCAAACCGCCATGTCCAGCACGCCCATCCGAGTCTGCTTCGTCGAGCGCGAGCTTGAGGATGCCGAACGTCTGGTCAGCCTGTTGCGCAACGCCGGTCTGCCGGTTCGCCCCAGCCATGTCTCGGACATCGAGGCACTGGCCGAACTGATCGCCAGCGAACCGCTGGACCTGGTCATGGTCAGCCTGCCGGGCGTGATGGCGCTGGACCAGGTGGTGGAACCCATCGGCCGTGCCGGCAAGGACATCGCCATCATCGCCGTGCTCGCCGAGCACAGTCCCGAGCAGCGCAACCAGGCCTTCGAACTGGGCGCGACCGCGGTCGAGCTGCCGCATCCGCCGCTGATCATCGCCGCGGTCAAGCGCGAATTCACGCAGCTGGGCATCCGCCGTGATGTCCGTCGGCTGGAGGCCAGCCTGCGCGAGAGCGAGCGCCGCGGCGACGTGCTGCTGGACAGCTCGCGCGATCCCATCGCCTTCGTGCACGAGGGCATGCATGTGCGCGCCAACCGCGCCTATCTGGAAATGTTCGGCTTCGAGGCCTTCGAGGACATCGAGGGACAGTCGCTGCTGGATCTGGTGGCGGCCACCGACACCGATCGCATCAAGAAGGTGCTCAAGCAGATCGGCAAGGGCGAACCGCCGCCCGATCACCTGGAACTGAACCTGCGCCGCAGCGACAGCAATGCCTTTCCCGGCCGCATGGAGTTCTCCGAAGCGACCTACGGCGGCGAGGCCTGCATCCAGATCGTGATCCGCAATCCGCAGGAAGATCCGGCGCTGGCCCAGGAACTGACCCGCCTGAAAGAGCGTGACCTGGTCACCGACCTCTACAACCGCACGCATTTCACCGGCCTGCTCGACAAGACCTCGGTCGATGCCGCCAGCGGCAAGCGCAACCATGCCCTGCTGCTGCTGGACATCGACAACTTCGACGCCCTGGTCGGCTCGGTCGGCGTCAACCACACCGATCCGATGCTGGCCGACATCGCCAAGGTCGTCGCCGGCATGCTGGAACCCGGCGACCTCGCCGCCCGCTTCGGCGACCACAGCTTCGCCATCCTGCGCGCCAGTCCGAACCTGGAACCGGCCAGGGAGCTGGCCGAGCGCCTGCGCCAGCGCATCGGCGACCACATCTTCGACGTCGGCAGCAGTTCGGTGTCGGTCACCTTCAGCATCGGCGGCGCGCTGATCTGCGAAAAACTCAGCAACATCCAGACGGTGTTGCGCCATGTCACCGAGGCGGCGACCAACGCCCATGCCCAGGGCGGCAACCGGGTCGTGCTGTACGACCCGTACGAAGAGGAACAGGCCGAGGCCAGCCGCAACGCGCACTGGCTCAAGCTGGTCCAGGAGGCGCTGGAAAAGGACGATGGCTTCGTCCTGTTCTTCCAGCCCATGGTCGCCTTGCAGGGCGTGGAGGGCGAGTATTTCGAGGCCCTGCTGCGCATGAACAGTCCGCGCGGCGAGATCCTGCCGAATTTCTTCCTGCCGGCGGCACAGCAAGCCGGTCTGCAGACCCGGATCGACCGTTGGGTGGTGGCAAGGGCGATCGCCGAGCTGGCGCGCATCGACAAGAAGTCGACCACCTTCTTCGTCAGCGTAGGGGCCGACACGCTGGAGGACGCGACCTTCGCCACCTGGCTGACCGACGAGCTCAACCGGAAGAACGTCCCCGGCAAGCGCCTGGTCCTGCAGGCGGCCGAAAGCGAGGTCGCCACCCAGGTCAAGCCGCTGCAGACCCTGCTCAGCCGCCTGGCCTCACTTCACGTCGGATTCACGATCAAGAACTTCGGCGCCGGCCTGGCCTCGTTCCAGCTGCTCAAGCACATCCCGGCACAGTTCCTGAAGATCGATCAGAACTATCTGGCCGATTTCGCCGGCAACACCGATTTCCAGAAGCGCGTTCAGGAGATCTGCGACAAGGCGCATGTCAACCACATGAAGGTGATCGCGCCGCATGTCGCCGACATGGCCAGTGTCAGCGTGCTGTACCAGTGCGGCGTCAGTTTCGTGCAGGGCAATTTCCTGCACGAGCCGGCCAAGAGCACGGTGAACCGGGCAGCCTGAGCGGCGCTCCTCCCGCAGCACCGGACCTTCACGGCCACCAGAGGCCGGGTACGGGCCGGCCCGGGTGTCGATCACTCGAAACGGCTGCCGATTGAGTGGCGCAGCCCGCTGTGCCATCGTACAGCGCCTCCAGAACACAGCCTTGCGTGCCGGTGACCTTCTTTCGTTCTTCCCTGGTTGTCGCCGTCATCGGCGGCCTGCTGCAAACCGTCCCGACCAGTGCGCAGACCAGCCAATGCCTGCCCGACGACGCCGACTGCGAGCTGGAACGGCAGCGCTTCGCCCATTGCTCGGTCAACCGGCTGCTGAGCTTCTACGTGCCCGGACTGGCCGGTGCCGACCAGCGCGACAGCGCCGAGGCCTATGTCACCGGTGACGACTACGACCTCAGCGACCGCGAACGCATCAGCATCCAGGGCAATGTCGAAATCGGCCGCGCCGACCAGTTGCTGCGCACCGGCCGCATCGACTACGACAGCGGCACCGGCGCCTACCGTGCCGACACACCGCTGACCTACCAGGACGAGAGCCTGCTGCTGTCGGCCGACCGTGGCACCGGCAACATCCAGAACGACCAGGCGGAAATGGACAATGTCCGCTACCAGTTCCTGGCCGCGCGTGGCAATGGCCGCGCCGAGCGCATCGAAATCCTCGATCCCGAGCGTTCGCGGATGCAACGGATGACCTTCTCGACCTGCGACCTGGACGATCCGGACTGGGAACTGCGCGCGCGCCAGATCGACATCGACCAGTCCACCGGCACCGGCAAGGCCCGGCACGCGACCCTGTATTTCCGCGGCGTGCCGCTGCTGTACACGCCCTGGGGCTCCTTCCCCATCGACGACCGGCGCAAATCCGGCCTGTTGCTGCCCAGTCTGGGCCGCTCCAACGCCGGCGGCGTCGACATCACCCTGCCCTATTACCTGAATCTGGCACCGAACTACGATCTGACCCTGTTCCCGCGCATCGTTGGCTCGCGCGGTTTCATGCTCGGCGCGGAGTTCCGCTATCTGGTCGGCCCGCGCCACAGCGGCGAAGTGTTCGGCACCTACATGCCCGACGACGACAAGCATGGCGACAGCCGCGGCTACTTCGAGCTGGAGCACTACTCACGGCTGTCGCCGCAATGGTGGGCAACCGCCGACATCAAGCAGGTCTCCGATGACCGCTACTTCGAGGATTTTGGCGACTCGCTGACCCTGGCGGCCACCACCGTGCTGCCCTCGCGTGCCGGCGTCTACGGTCGTGGCAGCTGGTGGGATGCCGCCTTCACCGTCGATGCCTACAAGATCACCGACCCCAACCTGCCCAACGCCGCCGAACCCTACCGGCGCCTGCCGCGCCTGCAGTTCGACGCCGAGCACGATGTGGCGCTGGGCCTGTTCGCCGGCGTGGAAAGCGAACTTGTCCGCTTCGACAAGAACGAAGGCCCCGAGCAGGGGACGCGCCTGGACGTGTTTCCCTATCTGGCCTTGCCGATCGAGCGCGCCGGCTGGTTCGTCCGCCCGCAGGTCGGCTGGCGCCAGACCGAATACCGCTTCGATCTGGGCGACGGCCAGGGTGGCCGCAGCCGTGACCGCGGCCTGCCCATCTTCAGTCTGGACAGCGGCCTGATCTTCGAGCGCGAAACCAACTGGTTCGGCAGGAACTGGCTGCAGACACTCGAGCCGCGGCTGTTCTACCTGAATGTGCCCTACGAGGATCAGAGCGATCTGCCGATCTTCGACACCCAGGCGCTTACCTTCGGCATGGGCCAGCTGTTCCAGACCAACCGATTCGTCGGTGCCGATCGTCAGGGCGACGCCGACCAGGCCACGCTGGCGGTCACCAGCCGGCTGATCGACGACAGCGACGGCCGTGAGCGGCTGGCGCTGACCCTGGGCCAGATCCGCTATTTCCAGCCGCAGCGCGTGCGCCTGAGCCCGACCGCACCGGCCATCGACATCTCCGGTTCGGCCTATGTCGGCGAATTGACCTTGCGCCTGTCCGATGACTGGTATGTCGGTGTCGGCGACCAGTGGAATCCGGAAACCGACCGCACCGACCTGTCCAGCGTGCGGGTCCAGAAGCGCTTCCGCAACAACGGCGTGATCAACGCCAGCTACCGCTACCGGCGCAACTTCCTGGAGCAGATCGACCTGTCCGGCCTGTATCCGATCAACGAGCAATGGCGCGTGATCGGCCGCTGGAACGTCTCGCTGCGCGACGAGGTCCGCTCCAGCGGCGCCATCCGCGACCGCACCACCCTGGAGGCGCTGGCCGGCGTCGAATACGAGAGCTGCTGCTACGCCGTGCGTCTGCTGGGTCGACACTATGTGCGCAACGTCGAGGGCGAGCGCGACAACGCGGTGTATCTGGAGGTCGAACTCAAGGGTCTGGGCAATCTCGGCCGTCGCTCGGAAGAGCTGTTGCGCCGTGCTATCGTGGGCTATACCCGCTACGGCCGCTGACCGGCGTTCAGCCGGCAGCCTCCCGACACCGCTATTCTGGTGCACTGGCGCACCCTTTCAGAGTTCCCGACTGTCATGAATGGTCCGATCTTCCGTTGTCTTGTCCTGTCCCTGTGTGTCTTCACCATGCCGCTGGCGGCGCAGTCGCTGAACCTGCAGAGCCTGGACAAGGTGGTTGCCGTGGTCGACGAGGACGTGGTCCTGCAAAGCGAACTGGACCGCGCGGTGAGCAATATCCGGCAGCAGTACGCAGGCAACCCTGGACAGTTGCCACCTGACGATGTGCTCCAGCGGCAGGTGCTGGACCGAATGGTGCTGATCAAGCTGCAGTCCCAGCGTGCGCGGGAAACCGGCATCCGCATCAGCGAAGTGCAGATCGACGGTGCCATTGCCAACATCTCCCAGCAGAACGGCATGACCCAGGAGCAACTGCGTGCCTCGCTGGCACAGGATGGCTACAGCTACAACGAGTTCCGGGAAACCCTGCGCGATGAAATGCTGATCCAGCAACTGCGGCAGCGCTTCACCCAAAGCCAGGTCGCGGTCAGCGACAGCGAAATCGAAGGGCTGATCAGCAGCAACCAATTCCATCGTGGCGAGGTCCACCTGGGGCACATTCTGGTGTCGGTGCCGGACAACGCCGATGCGCAGACCATCGAACTCGGTCGGGAAAAGGCCGAAGGCGTGCACAAGCTGGTCAACGATGGCATGGAATTCTCGGCCGCCGCGATTCGCTATTCCAACGCGCCCAATGCACTCGACGGCGGCGATCTTGGCTGGCGTGACATCAACGAAGTTCCCGCCGCGTTCGTGGAGCTGGTTTCTCAGATGCAGCAGGGCGAACTGACCCCGGTGATCCGCGGCCAGGCCGGTTTCCACATCCTCAAGCTGTACGGCCGGCGTGGCGAGGACCAGCGCATGGTCGAGGAGTATCACGCGCGCCACATCATGGTCCGCATCGACGAACTGACCAGCGCCGAACAGGCCGAAAGTCAGATCCGCGCCATTCACCAGCGCATCCGCGATGGCGCCGATTTCGCAGCGGAGGCTCGCGAGCATTCGACCGACCACAACACCGCGCCGCTCGGTGGTGATATGGGCTGGTTCCCCATTGACGGCTACGGCTCAGGCGTTGCGACGGCGCTGAGCGGCCTGGGCGACAACGGCGTTTCCGAACCGTTCCAGAGCGACGCCGGCTGGCACATCGTGCAGCGGCTGGGCATCCGTCAACAGGACCGCACCCAGGAAATCATGCGCCAGCAGGCCTCGGAGACCATCCGCGCACGCAAGGGCGGCGAAGCCTGGGAACGCTACCTGCGCGAGCTGCGTGGCGAGGCTTTCGTCGAAAGCCGCCTGCCGGCGCCGGGCGCCGGCTGAGTCCGCATCGCCGCCATGCCTGAGCTGCCTCGTCTGGCGATCACGCTCGGCGAGCCGGCCGGCATCGGCCCTGAACTCGCGATTCGTCTGGCGCAGCTGCCGCTGAACGCCGATCTGGTCGTGATCGGCGATGGCGCGTTGCTGCGTGCGACCGCCGACAGCCTCCGCGCATCGCTGGCTCTCGTCGCCTACGATCCGGACACCGTGTTGAACGAGCGGCCGGCGAACAGCCTGCGGCTGCTGGAGCAACCCTTGCCGCAGCGCGTGCGCGCCGGCGATCTCGATCCGCGCAACAGCGCCACCGTGCTCGACTGGCTGGCACTGGCCGCCGACGGCTGCCGCGACGGCCGTTTCGATGCCGTGCTGACCCTGCCCATGCACAAGGGCGTGATCAACGACGCCGGCATCGCCTTCACCGGCCATACCGAGTTCTTCGCCGACCGCGCCGATGCCGAGGTGCTGATGCTGCTGGTCGGCGATGACGCCGCGATCGGGCCCGACGCCCATGTCCGCGTCGCGCTGGCGACCACGCATCTGCCGCTGCGCGCGGTTGCCGATGCAATCACCGTGGATGGACTGGTCACACGGCTGCGCCTGCTCGATGCCGGCCTGCGCCGCGACCTGGGCATCGCCCGACCACGCATCGCCGTGCTCGGCCTCAATCCCCACGCCGGCGAAAGCGGTCACATGGGCCGCGAGGAAATCGAGATCATCGATCAGGTGATGCGTACACTGCAGGCCGAAGGGCTGGACCTGCACGGCCCGTTGCCGGCCGACACCGCCTTCGTGCCGGCAAAGCGCCGACAGTTCGACGCCTACTTCGCCATGTTCCACGACCAGGGTCTGCCGGTACTGAAGGCACTGGGTTTCGGCGGCTCGGTCAATGTCACCCTCGGCCTGCCGTTCGTGCGCACTTCGGTCGATCACGGCGTGGCCCTGGATCTGGCCGGCAGCGGCCGTGCCGATCCGGGCAGCGCGATCGCCGCGGCCGAACTGGCGCTGGCCATCGCGCAACGGCGGATCGCGGCATGAGCACCGATGCGCATCGGCCGCGCAAGCGCTTCGGCCAGCACTTCCTGCGCGATCGCAGCGTGCTCGACCGCATCGTCGCTGCGGTGGCACCGACGAACGGCGAACGCCTGCTGGAGATCGGGCCCGGCGAAGGCGCACTGACCTTTCCGCTGCTCGCTGCCGGTGCGCAGGTCACGGTGATCGAACTGGACCGCGACCTGGCAGCGCGCCTGCGCGCGGTCGACCGCCCTGGTCTCGACGTGGTGGAATCGGACGTGCTGCAGGTCGACCTGACCACGCTGGCACCGGCACCGATCCGTCTGGTCGGCAACCTGCCCTACAACGTGTCCTCGCCGATCCTGTTCCACTGCCTGGACAGCGCCGAGCACATCGGTGACATGCATTTCATGCTGCAGAAGGAAGTGGTCGACCGCATGGCCGCCGATCCCGGCAGCAAGGTCTATGGCCGGCTCAGCGTGATGCTGCAGGCCCGCTGCCAGGTGGTACCGCTGTTCGATGTGCCGCCGTCGGCTTTCCATCCACCACCCAAGGTCGATTCCGCCGTCGTGCGGCTGGTGCCCAAACCGATCGATCAGGTCGGCATCACCGATCCCGAACGATTTGCCCACGTGGTCAAGGCCGCCTTCGCCCAGCGCCGCAAGACCCTGCGCAATACCCTGGCCGGTGTCGCCGGTGCCGACGATCTGCTCGCAGTCGATCTCGAACCGGGACTGCGCGCCGAACAGGTGCCGGTGACCGGCTTCGTCGCCCTGGCCAATCATCTGCAGGCGCTTGCCGAACAGCACAGGCGCTGACCTGCTGCGGCGAACCGAAAGCGGCAACAGCGGCTGGCTCGGAATGCACCGGCATAGTCCCTACACTGCGCATCCTGCGCGCCGGCCTTGCTGCCTCGACCGGCAACCACAGCTTTCCGCCATTGCCGAAGGAATCTCCATGACAACCCCCCAGCCGATCCTGCGACTCAAGCGCAACGAGGATCGCCGCGTCCGTCACGGCCACCCGTGGATCTACAGCAACGAGATCGACACAGCGGTGACGCCGCTGCGCGACCTGCAGCCGGGCACGCTGGCCACGGTGGTCGACAGCCGCGGCGAAGCGCTGGGCACCGCCTACGCCAATCCGCACAGCCTGATCTGCGCGCGCCTGCTGACCCGACGCCCCGGCCTGCTGGTCGATCGCGACCTGATCGGCGAACGCCTGCGTGCCGCGCTGCGCCTGCGCGAGCGCCTGTATCCGAGCCCGCACTATCGACTGGTGTTCGGCGAGAGCGACGGCCTGCCCGGTCTGGTGCTGGACCGTTACGGCGACACGCTGGTGGGTCAGATCGGCACTGCCGGCATGGAAGCGCTGCGGCCGGAGATCGAAGCCGCTGTCGCCACGGTGATCGCACCCAAGGCGCTGGTCTGGCGCAACACCGGCAGCGTGCGCAAGCTGGAAGCGCTGTCCGAATACGTCGAGGCCGGTATCGGCGAACTCCCGGAGACCGTGCAGGTGCAGGAAGGTGAGCTGCGCTTCGAGGTGCCGCTGGCACATGCGCAGAAGACCGGCTGGTTCTACGACCAGCGCAGCAACCGCGACCGCTTCGTCGAGCTGGCCAGCGGCAGGCGCGTGCTCGACGTGTTCGCCTACCAGGGCGGCTGGGGCCTGCGCGCCGCGCACGCCTTCGCCGACAAGGTGCTGTGCGTCGACGCCTCGCTGCCGGCCTGCGAGAACATCGAAGCCAACGCAGCTCGCAACGGCCTGTCGGAAAAGATCGACTGCGCGCATTCCGATGCCTTCGAGGCACTGAAGACGCTCAACGACAACGGCGAACGCTTTGACGTGGTGGTACTCGACCCGCCCGCCTTCATCAAGCGGCGCAAGGATCACAAGGAAGGCCTGCTGGCCTACAAGCGCATCAACCGTCTGGCCATGCGCGTGCTCGCGCCCGACAGCATCCTGGTCAGCTGCTCGTGCTCGCATCACCTGACCGAAGCCGAGCTGCTCGACGCCATCCACGATGGCGCCATCAAGACCGGCCGCCATGCCACCGCCCTGCATCGCCTGCAGCAGTCACCCGATCACCCGTTGCACCCGGCGATTCCGGAAACCGCCTACCTCAAGGGCTTCATCTGCCGCGTCTCCTGAGCAGCTGCGAGGCACGCGGCAGCAAGATTCTCGCGCTGTCGTGCAGTGGCTTGAATGCTCGCCGCGGGGTCGTCCCGCGGCTACTCGCATGACTACGCCGTTGCCTGTCGATGGCAACCTCGAAACTCCGGCACCCGACCCGATCAACCGCCAAGGAATCGCCCCATGAAGCTCTATTGCCTGCCCGGCGCATGCTCACTCGCCGACCACATCTTGCTGGCTTGGATCGGCCAGCCCTACGAGATCGAGATCCTCACCCGTGACGCGCTCAAGTCACCCGCATATCTGGCGATCAATCCCGCCGGCGCGGTGCCTACGCTGGTCGAGGACGACGGCTGGGTGCTGACCGAGAACGTCGCCATCCTCAACTATCTGGCGGATCTGCACCCCGAGGCCGGCCTCGCCGGCGACGGCAGCATCCGCGGACGCGCCCAGGTCAACCGCTGGCTGGGCTATCTCAACTCCGATGTACACAAGAGCTTCGTGCCGCTGTTCGCGCCGGTGCGCTTCAATGCCGACGAAAGCAGCCATGAAGGCATCCGGCAGCAGGCGCGCAGGAATGTACGCGCGCATCTGGAACGCATCGACGCTCATCTCGCCGGCCGCCAGTGGCTGGCCGCCGATACCCGCAGTCTGGCTGATCCCTACCTGTTCGTGATGCTGGGCTGGACCGGACGCGTCGGCGTCGATCGCAGCGACCGCGCCAACCTCACCGCGTTCGAGACGCGCATGCGGGCCGACGCCGGCGTCCAGCGCGCGCTCGCCGCCGAAGGTCTGGCCTGACCGCATCGCGCATTGCAACGAGGCTGATCACACGCAGTGGCGCATCGTCGGCAACATGCGGCTGCAGCGGTCGACGACAGCCTTCACCGTCGACCCTGGCCAGCGCCAGCCGTCTCACTGCGACGGGCGAATCTTCCAGTTGAATTGCCCGCGCTCGACGACGACATCGACCACCACCTGTTCGGAGCCCACCGCGCTGGTCGCATCCAGGATGCCTTCGTATCGGTTGCCATCGACATGCTTGAGGCTGAAGTTGCGGATGGTGACCCCGGCGAAGCGCGGATCGGCAGCGAACGTGGTCCGGATACTCTCTTCCACACTGGTACGGATCTGATCGGTGCTGACACCGATGCGCCCGGTATAGAGCAGAAGCGTCACGGTCAACACTAGCGCCACCAGGGCGGCGCCGATGATCGACACCTGGTTGCTGCGGCCTGGTGGCTTGCCGTTGATGCGCAGGAACTGCGGCCGCTTGATCAGATAGACGGGGAAGGAAATGATCCACAGCAACAAGGTGGCGATGGACCATCCGATCGGGCCCATGTTGGCAACGCCGCCGAGTTGGCCCTTCTTCACACCGATCTGGCGGGCATCGATGAAGACCCAGATCGCCGATGCCGCGACCACGAACACCAGAAACCACCAGTAGACCATTCCGAGAACCTCCGTCTTGAATTCGACTGCCGTCTGCAGAAGGGATCATGCGTGACCCGGAACCAACCGATGCCACGACAACCCGGTCCACTTGGGCCCACCGGCTCATGCCTGCGCGGATCACCGCCCGCTGCAGCCAGCCGCCGCAGGAGCAGCATAGGCATGCGCCGTTAACGATTTGCGATGGCAAAGTGTGCGATGCCTGCAGCGGCAGGCCAGCGCGCCGGTGGTTCGGCACGACAGAGCCGTGCACGGGATCCATGCCGGCAGGTGAGACCGTCAGAGCACGACGGCGGGGAACATGGACGTCCCTCGCCACGGTCGATCGCGGGATCTGAAGGCACCGGTTTGCGCTGCCGCTTCGATGACGCCGTGCGACCGGTCGCACGGCGTCACGTGATCGGAGCGACGGGATCAGCCGCGCTGGTCAATCGGCACGAAGACCTGGTCTTCCGGGCCGGTGTAGTTGGCGCTCGGTCGGATGATCTTGCCGTCGATGCGCTGCTCGATCACATGCGCGCTCCAGCCGCTGGTGCGCGAAATCACGAACAGCGGCGTGAACATGTCGGTCGGCACGCCCATCATGTGGTAGCTGACCGCACTGAACCAGTCCAGGTTCGGGAACATCTTCTTGATGTCCCACATCACCGACTCCAGCCGCTCGGCAATGTCATACATCTTGGTACTGCCGGCTTCCTCGGACAGCTCCCTGGCGACCTGCTTGATCACCTTGTTGCGCGGATCGCTGACCGTGTAGACGGGGTGACCAAACCCGATCACCACTTCCTTGCGTTCGACACGGGCCTTGATGTCGGCCTCGGCCTCGTCGGGATTCTCGTAGCGCTTCTGGATCTCGAAGGCGACCTCGTTGGCGCCGCCGTGCTTGGGACCGCGCAGCGCGCCGATGCCACCGGCGATCGCGCTGTACATGTCGCTGCCGGTACCGGCGATGACGCGGCAGGTGAAGGTGGAAGCATTGAATTCGTGCTCGGCGTAGAGGATCAGCGAGGTGTGCATCGCACGTACCCAGCTTTCCGGCGGCGGCTCGCCATGCAACAGGTGTAGGAAGTGGCCGCCGATCGAATCGTCGTCGGTCTCGACATCGATGATGCGACCGTTGTGGCTCCAGTGATACCAGTACAGCAGCATTGACCCGAGGCAGGCCATCAGCTTGTCGGCGATGTCACGCGCACCGGGGTGGTTGTGGTCATCCTTCTCCGGCTTGACGCAGCCCAGCACCGAGACACCGGTGCGCATCACGTCCATCGGATGGGTCGACGGTGGCAGCTCTTCCAGCGCCGCCTTCACCGCCGCCGGCAGGCCACGCAGCGACTTCAGCCTGGTCTTGTAGGCCGCCAGTTCAGCGCGATTGGGCAGCTTGCCGTGCACCAGCAGATGGGCGATTTCCTCGAACTCGCTGGTGGTGGCCAGATCGAGGATGTCGTAGCCGCGGTAGGCCAGATCATTGCCGGTGCGGCCGACCGTGCACAGCGCGGTGTTGCCGGCAGCGGTACCGCTCAGGGCAACCGACTTCTTCGGCTTGAAACCGGGCGCGGGGGTGGTGGTGCTCTCGCTCATGGTCTTTGCTCCGATGGATTGGTGTGTTGCTGCGCTGAAGGATCGTGACCCTTCAACGCGGACTTATTTCCTGGCAGCGAACAGCGCGTCGAGCTTCTGCTCGAAGGCGTGATAGCCGATGCGGTCGTACAGCTCCTCGCGGGTCTGCATGGCGTCGACCACGGATTTCTGGTGACCATCGCGGCGTACCGCGGCGTAGACGGTCTCGGCGGCCTTGTTGGCAGCGCGGAAGGCCGACAGCGGAAACAGCTGGATGGCGACGCCGGCCGAAGCCAGCTCGTCGCGGCTGAACAGCGGCGTCTTGCCGAACTCGGTGATGTTGGCCAGCACCGGCACCTTCACCGCATCGACGAACTTGCGATAGGTGTCGAGATCGTAGGCGGCCTCGGCGAAGATGCCGTCGGCACCGGCCTCGACACAGGCCACGGCGCGTTCGATGGCGGCATCGACGCCATCGACCTGGATTGCATCGGTGCGTGCGATCAGGAAGAAGTCCTTGTCGGTCTTTGCATCGGCGGCGGCCTTGACCCGATCAACCATCTCGCCCTGCGACACGATCTCCTTGCCGGGCCGATGGCCGCAGCGCTTGGCGCCGACCTGGTCTTCGATGTGGCAGGCGGCCGCGCCGGCCTTGATCAGCGACTTCACCGTGCGCTCGATGTTGAAGGCGCTGGCGCCGAAACCGGTGTCGATGTCGACCAGCAGCGGCAGGTCGCAGACATCGGTGAGGCGGCGGGTGTCGATCAGCACGTCTTCCAGCGTGTTGATGCCAAGATCCGGCAGACCGAGCGAGCCGGCCGCGACGCCACCACCGGACAGATAGATCGCCTTGAAACCGGCGCGCTGCGCGAGCAGGGCGTGGTTGGCGTTGATCGCCCCGATCACCTGCAACGGCGATTCGGCAGCGAGTGCGGCGCGGAAGCGGGCGCCGGCGGAAGCGAGGGTCATGACGAACTCCTGCGTGGTCCTGTCAAAGCCGAGACCGTGAGCCGGTCCCGTTGGGGGCGCCAATCTGGCACCATCCGATCCATTGATCAATCTTGATCAGCCCGATCAACCTGTTGCCGTGGCCACCGATACCGACCTGCTCACCGCCCGCCAGGCCTGCGCCCTGCTGGGCATCAGCCAGTCCACGCTGTACGCCTACGTCAGCCGCGGCCTGCTGCGCTCGCGCCCCGGCGTCGACCACCGCAGCCGCGCCTACCTGCGACAGGACGTGGAGCGGCTGGCGCAGCGCCAGCGCACCGCCCGCGGTGCAGCCAGCGGCGCGGCGCAAAGCCTAGATCGCGGCCTGCCGGTGCTGGAAACCCGCATCTCGCTGATCCGACCGGATGCGCCTTACTACCGCGGTCGCTCCGCTGTCGGCATGGTCGACAACGGCGCCACGCTGGAAGCCGTAGCGCGCCTGCTCTGGGACTGCGGCGCCAACGATCCGTTCGCCGCGCTTGACGACGACGCCTGGCCGAGCACCGTCGCGCCCATCGCCAGCGATGCCACGCTGCCGCCGCTGGAACGCACCATGGCCGCCCTGCCACTGCTGGCGCTGACCGTGCCCGGCTCGTTCAGCGCCGCTGCCGGCACCCGACACGCCATCGCCGCCGGACTGCTGCGCGACACCGCTGCGCTGCTGGTCGGGCGACCACGCAGCACCGCGCCGGTCCACCAGCTGCTGGCCGATGCCTGGCGACCGGGCGATGCCGCCTTCGCCGATCTGATTCGCGCTGCTCTGATCCTGTGCGCCGACCACGAACTCAACGTCTCCGCCTTCGCCGCGCGCGTCGTCGCGTCCACCGGCGCGCACCTGCACGCCACCGCCTGCAGCGGTCTGGCCGCGTTGTCCGGCCCGCGCCACGGTGGTGCCACCGCGCGCGCCTTCGCGCTGATTGCTGAAGCACGTGCTGGCGATCCGAACGACATCATCGGCGAACGCTGGCGCCGCGGCGACGACCTGCCCGGCTTCGGTCATGCGCTCTATCCCGATGGCGACCCACGCGCCGCCACCCTGCTGCGTCGTCTGCGCGCCGCACCGGTCGATGCACAAACCCTGTCGGAGCTCGACGCCATCGTCGCCGTCGCCGAAGACGTCAGCGGCGAACGCCCCAACATCGACTGGGTGCTGGCCGCCATCTGTCATCTCTACGCGCTGCCGCCCAGCGCCGCGCTGGTGCTGTTCGCCAGCGGCCGTCTGACCGGCTGGCTGGCGCACGCGCTCGAACAACAGGCGCTGGGCCGGCTGATCCGCCCGCGCGCCCGCTACACCGGCGTCAAGCCCGCGCCGATCACAAAGCAGCGCTGATCGCGCGTACGGGAGGCCACAAACGCTCACCAGCTGCAGACGCAGCATGCGCGCCGACCTGGGACGCAAGCTACCTTTTCCGAGAAAAGCCCCGCAACTACCCGGGCTCAGCCGTACGAACACGGCGACGGCGCTGATCCGAATGCCATGACGGCGCAGGAGACGGGCGATCGCTGATTCAATGCCAGGAGCAGACCACCTTCCCGCACTGGCCGGCGGCCATGAGCTCGAAGCCGCGCTCGTAGTCCTCGATCCGGATCTGGTGGGTGAGCACCTTGCCCAGCGGAAAGCCGGTGAGCACCATCTGGGTCATCTTGTACCAGGTCTCGTACATGCGTCGGCCGTAGATGCCGTGCATGACCAGGCCCTTGAAGATGACCTTGTCCCAGTCGATGCCGGCGCCCTTGGGCAGGATACCGAGCAGCGCGATCTTGCCGCCGTGGTACATGCCATCGAGCATGTCGTTGAAGGCATGCGGGTTGCCACTCATCTCCAGGGCGACATCGAAGCCTTCCAGATGCAGGTCGGTCATGACCTCACGCAGCGACTGCTTGGACACATTGACCACGCGCGTGGCGCCCATCTCGGCGGCCAGCTTCAGGCGGTAGTCGTTGACGTCGGTGACCACCACGTTGCGCGCGCCAACGTGCTTGGCGATGCCGGCGGCAATAATGCCGATCGGGCCGGCGCCGGTGATCAGCACATCCTCGCCGACCAGGTCGAACTCCAGAGCGCAGTGCGCGGCATTGCCGTAGGGATCGAAGAATGCCGCCAGCTCGTCGGGAATCTGGTCCGGAATCGGCCACAGGTTGCTGGCCGGCACGGCGATGTACTCGGCGAAGGCACCGGCCCGGCTGACACCGATGCCGACGGTGTTCGGACACAGGTGCTGGCGCCCGGCGCGACAGTTGCGGCAATGCCCGCAGACCAGATGCCCTTCGGCCGAGACTCGCTGACCGACCTCGTAACCCTGCACCGCCGAGCCCAGCTCGACGATGCGGCCGACGAACTCGTGACCGATCACCAGCCCCGGCTTGATCACCCGCTGCGACCACTCGTCCCACTTGTAGATGTGCAGGTCGGTGCCGCAGATCGCGGTCTTGGTGACCTTGATCAGCACATCGTTGGGGCCAACCACTGGCAGTGGCACCCGCTCCATCCAGATGCCGGGCGCGGCCTCGCGCTTGACCAGGGCGTTCATCATCTCGGACATGGCGGGATCACCGGTGGCAGGAGGGGTCGGCATTATACGACCGACGATTGATCCCCGATGTCGCGCTGCGGCGGCGCTCAGGCATCCGCAGGCACCGCCCGCGCACGCCGGAGTCGGGCCAGATGTCCTCGGCGAAATGGCGATCGAGTGGAACGCCGATGACGAACCATGGCCGCTGGCAGACGCCGTGCGTCAGGCCAGCCGACCGGTGTTCGGGGAGAGAATGTTCCGGACTGGACGGACTCTGCCTGCGGGAACACGTCTGCCCAAGCGAAAGCCAGGAAGACGGCGGCGATGCCTTGTCGCCGCCGCAGTAGCCAGGACTTGGCGTGGAGTGAAGTCTGCGCCTGAAGGCGACGGCTATCGTTCCGATCTAGCCATCACGACGGCTGTTGCGCGGCGATCCAGCGGTCGATCTTGGCGTCGAGCACGTCCAGCGGCAGCGCGCCATCGGACAGGATCTGGGTGTGGAAGGCACGCAGGTCGAAACGCTCGCCCAATGCGGCTTCGGCGCGGTTGCGCAACTCGCGGATCTTCAGCTCACCCATCTTGTAGGCCAGCGCCTGCCCGGGAATGGCCATGAAGCGCTCGGCCTCGGCGACCATGCGTTCTTCCGGCTCGGGCGAATTCGCACGCATGAATTCCAGGGTCTGCTCACGGGTCCAGCCCAGCGAATGCAGGCCGGTGTCGGCGACCAGGCGGATCGAACGCCACAGCTCGGCGGCGAGACGACCGTAGTAGGCGTACGGGTCGTCATAGACGCCGAGCTCCTCGCCCAGCGATTCCGAATACAGGCCCCAGCCTTCGGAGTAGGCGGTGTAACCGCCGAAGCGGCGGAAGCGCGGCAGGTCCGGCAGTTCCTGCTGCAGGGCGAGCTGATGATGATGACCCGGCTCGGCTTCGTGGAGGTACAGCGCCATCATCGCCCAGCTCGGGCGGGCATGCAGGTTGGCGGCGTTGACGTAGAACACACCGGGGCGGGTACCGTCCTCGCTTGGACGCTGGTAGGACGCCGCCGACGCCGACGCGGCGCGGAACGGCTCCACCGCGCGGATGATGAACTCCGCCTTGGGTGCCGACTCGAAGATCGACGACATCTTCGGTCCGACCACCTCGCGCAGCGCCTCGTAACCGGCGAGCAGCTCGGCTTCGGTGGCGAAGAAGAACTTCGGATCGCTGCTCAGGTGGGCGAAGAAGTCGTCGCGCGAACCGGCGAAGCCGGCCTTTTGCTGCACCTCGTCCATCCTGGTGAGAATGCGCTTGACCTCGTCCTGGCCGATCTGGTGGATCTGTTCGGGCGTCAGGTCGGTGGTGGTGGTGTTGCGCACCTGGAACGCGTACCAGTCACGGCCATTGGGCAGATCCCACATGCCCACCGTTTCGCGCGTGGCCGGCAGGTAGTCGGTCTCGATGAACTGCGCCAGACGGGCATAGGTCGGCACGACCGTGTCGGTGATCGCGGCGCGGTAGGCGGCGGTGATCCGCTCGCGCTCGGCGCCCTCGATGGCTTCGGGCATCGATGCCACCGGACGCCAGAACACGCTGTCCTCGATGTTCTCGACCACATGCGCGCGCACCTGCGGCAGAGCCTTCTCCATCAACACCCGCGGTTGCACCACGCCGGAGGCCATGCCTTCGCGCATGTTGGCGATGGCCTGGTCCATGACCACGGGGAACTGCTCCAGACGGCGCAGCCAGTTGTCGTAGTCCTCCACGTTCTGGAACGGCTGGGCACCGGTTCCGGAACCCAGCATCGCAAACATCGAGGCCTGGTTGTAGAACTGGTTGATCGGCTGCAGGTGCGAAGGATAGTTGTGCGCCTCGATCTCGCGCTCCAGCGAGCGCAACATCATGTCGTAGCTGAGTCGGTCCTGCCCGGTCAGCGAGGACGCGTCGACGGCACGGTAGCTGTCCAGCCAGCGCTGCGAGAACGCGCGCTGCTTTTCGCGGCCTTCCGGCGACATCAGGTTGGGCAGGCGGTCGTTGTAGCGGCGGTCACCGAGCTGGGTGGCACGCAGCGGATTGAGTTCGAGCGATTCCTCGAAATGCTGCGCGTACATCGCATCGAGTTGTTCGGCCACGGCGCGATCGCTGGCCGCGATGGCCTCGACCGCAGGCGACGCCGTGGTGGCGGTCTCGGCGGCCGGCTTGCAGCCGACAACGGCCAGCGCGAGCGCCGCCGACAACAGGACAGGACGAAGCATCATGGCGAGGGTTCCAGGGCAAAGGGTCGCGGGAGCCTAACCCAGCCGCCAGGCCGAATCGTGAGGCAAATAAGGCGGGGCGTGACTTGTGGCAGGCTTGCGCGACAGCGATGGCCGTAGTCGAAGCGCGAGTCGACGACGGATGGTGCCACTGACACCTGATGCCGGACCCGGAGCTGGCGCAGCACCGCGCTAACGCGCTGGCGAGTTACGCGCGTCCGCCCCGGTCGACCGGTCTGTACGGACGGGTCGAAGCAGACCGGGCGCAGCTGGTCCATCCAACGCGATTTTCACGGGCGGTCGAATCCGGCTGGCTATACTGAACGGCAGTCCTGCATGGTCAGCCCGGGGGACAGGACCGGGCGCCCGTCAGCCCGGAAGTCGACCCGCTTTCGCCGGACCATCCCATGAACGACACCGACGGCCTGACCCTGGATGACCTGATCCGCGAAGGCATGCAGGCGCTGCCCGGCGAAGACGGCTGGCGCGAGGCCGAACTGCTGCTGGTGGCTGGCCTGCAACGCGATCGCGCCTGGTTGCGCGCGCACGGCGACGAGTCGGCCAGCCGGCCACTGGTGCTGGTGTTCCGCGACCGGTTGCGCCGTCGCGCCGCCGGCGAACCCATGGCCTACATCCTCAGCCAGCGCGAGTTCTGGTCGCTGCCCTTGCGGGTCACCCGCGATGTGCTGATTCCACGCCCCGAGAGCGAACGACTGGTCGAGATCGCGCTGGACGAGATTCCCGAAACCCGAAACACGCGCGTGGCCGATCTGGGCACCGGCTCGGGTGCCGTCGCCCTGGCCATCGCCAGCGAACGACCGCTGGCCGAGATCGCCGCCAGCGACGCCTCGGCCAAGGCGATCGAGGTCGCCCGTGACAACGCCCGACGGCTCGACCTCGATCAGCGCATCACCTTCCTGGTCGGCGACTGGTGTTCGGCGCTGATGCGGCAACCCCGCTTCGATGTCATTGTCAGCAACCCGCCTTACATCACCAACGGCGATCCGCATCTGCGTCGTGGTGATCTGCGCTTCGAGCCGATCAAGGCGCTGATCGGTGGGCCGGACGGACTGGACGCCATTCGCACCATCGTCCGCCAGACCAGCCAGCATCTGGTCAACCACGGTTGGCTGATGCTCGAACACGGCTACAACCAGAGCCCGGCCGTGCGCGCCCTGATGACCGATGCCGGCTTCATCCAGGTCGCCAGCCATCCCGACTTCGCCGGCCACGAACGCGTCACCGTCGGCCGCCGCCCGATCTGACCGAATCGCGTCCTGGCACTTGCTGCGAGCCTCTCCGAGTGAACCTTCGCAACGCGAACGCCGTGCCCCAGCCGTTTCTTCATGTCGTTTGACAGCGGGTTTCACCACCGGACCCGCTTCAGCGGTCTGATTGACCGAGATCTTGCCGCCCCTTAGCACCCATAGCCGTCTACGAACGAGCTCACTAGGCGCCGGACTCAAATGTCCGCAAGTTGGCAGCTCAGAAGATGGTCGACAGCTGAAACCGGCGTCGGCCAGCGTAGTGCGCAGAACATGATGTTCGATCGAGGCGCCGATGCTGGAGACATCCGTCCTTTGGACAATCCCGTCTTGCACCAGCGGTGGCGGCTGACGCCGCTGTTGCGCCACGGTCGAAACCGCACCGAACGATGCAATCGCCGACATCACTCCTGGTCACACACGGCAGGGATTCGATTGCCGCGTATGGCCAGCCGATCAGTTGGCACTTGCCGCGAATGCGAACGCCGCCGGTTTTGGGCCGGCGGCGTCCGCTGTCGGGGCAAATCAGGCGGCGATCTTCGTCGCCGTGAAAAGATCAGGAACCGTTGCCGAAACTCTGGTCGAAGATGGCGTCGCTCTCGCCCGGCGCCCGGGTGGTGAAGATGCGGTCGTCATCGCCGGCAGCACGACCGGCATCGAACGAGGTCACCATGATGCCGTCGCCGGCTGCCTTCTCGATGATGGCAGCGAAGATCACGTCATCGCCGGTGTCGACAGCCGGCGCGCGCATCTGCTGGCTGACGAACACGGCGCCAATGGCCATGGCCGAAACAGCGGCCGCCAGAGCCCAGCGCTGACGGCGCGGCGCGGCGGTCGCGGTGCGCGGTGTGAGGGTACGGATGTTGTCGACCCGCTCGCCGGCCAGTTCGGCGGCAACGCCGCGCGACCAGTCGCCACTGGCGCGGGCGACGCGATAGGCGGCAGCCAGCGCCGGCGAGGCGGCAATGGCCTCGACCAGACGCTCCCGCTCGGGGCCAGCGAGACGGCCTTCGGCCAGGTCGATGAGCCGATCAGCATCGACGCCTTCGAGCAGACGGGCATCTTCGTGGCACGCGGCCTGATAGAGATGGGTCAGCTTGTCAGTCATCGTCAATGTCCTCCAGTCCTGCCGCCTTCAGGCGGTCACGCAATTC
Source organism: Lysobacterales bacterium (assembly GCA_035911475.1). Lineage (GTDB taxonomy): Bacteria > Pseudomonadota > Gammaproteobacteria > Xanthomonadales > UBA2363 > Pseudofulvimonas. The sequence continues at coordinate 42,655 of JAMHVM010000046.1, forward strand.
GTACAGGCCGCGATACATCAGGTTCTTGGCCATGGTTGCGGTCATGTCCAGCAGATCGCCGATCTCTTCGGGCGTGAAGCCCTGCAAGGCCAGGCGGACCGGCTGCTGGCGCCGCGACGGCAGTTCGGCGATGGCGGCGCGGACCATGTCCATGCGTTGACCATCGCTGGCACTGCGAACCGGCCCGATCGGATCCAGCAGTGCCTCGATCCCGGCCTCCTGGCCGGATTCGGGCAGCGCCACCGTCTGCTCCGGTTTGCCGCGGCGCAGGGCGTCGATCACTGTCGTCACCACCACTCGCTGGACATAAGACGCAGGGAGGGCGTCGTTTTTCTCACGCTCGACCACTTTCCACAGGCGGATGCGCACCTCCTGCTCAATGTCATCCGGGTCAAGTCCCTGATTTGCCGAACAATGCTGGGCGACCAGCACGCGCAGGCGGGCCGCGTGTTTGTTCAGCACCGCGTTCAGTTTCGCGGCCAGATCCGACCCGGAAGTCACCGCCATCCTCCCCGACGACCGCGCTCAGCGCGGCCGAAGCTCCCGGTCACGGCAACGGCGCGTGTCGCGCCAGGCGTCCGGATCAGCGTGGTGGTCGCGTCGGGCGCGTCGGTGAATCGCTCTTGCAGAAACGATGGAGGCTGTCGGCATCGGGTCATGGTCAACGGGAAGGCACTGCGGCCGCAAGTGGACGCGGTCATTCCGCACATACGTGGATCGAAGCGCCTTGATGTCGCCAACCGGCACCGATCGTAGCCCCGGCCTCCGAGGCAACTTCGCGTCGTCGCGGCCTCGCCAACAGCGATTCTCGACGAGAGATCTCCGCCCCCGGGCAACAAAAGGCTGGGATCGGACGGACAGGCCTTGAAGGGCAAGTCGAAGGATTCAGCCGGCAATGTAGCTCTGCAGCTGTTCGATCTCGCGCGCCTGCTGATCGAGTTGCGCCTTGACCAGATCGCCGATCGAAAGCACGCCGACCACGCGGCCCTCATCCACGACCGGCAGGTGCCTGACCCGATGATCAGTGACCATGCGCATGCACTCGTCCAGCGACGCTGACGCCGACACGGTGATCACCGGCGACGACATGATGTCGGCCACCGGTGTGGTGCTCGACGAACGCTCCTGCAGGATCACCTTGCGCGCGTAGTCGCGCTCGGAAACGATCCCGACCAGTTCATCGCCCGACATCACCAGCAGCGCGCCGACATGGCGTTGCGCCATCTCCCGGATGGCATCCAGCACGGAATCTTCCGGAGTGACGCGATAGATCCCGCCACCCTTGCCCTCGACCAGATGACCTGCGTTCGGCATGTTCCCGCTCCGTCAACTTCGGTGTCCGAAGTCTACTCCGGCCGATCAATGAGTGTGACCCGAACCGGCAAGCGGGCGTTTCCACCGTCCGTTGTGGTGATCCGGAATTCCAGCAATTGGCGCAGTGCCCGAGGAAGACCGCGCCAGCGGTCATCGTAGAGGTCCATGGCCATGTCATCGCAGCGTGTTCAACGAAGTGATCATTCAGGCGACATTCGCAGTAGGCACCGCAACAGCCGAAAGCTGCGCGAGGGTGCGCTGCTCCTGCTGATCGGCCTGTCGTCACTGCTGATCGCCGGCGCGGCCTTTCCGGCACAGTCGGAATTTCCCGATCAAAAGATCGTGCCACCGGCTCGCGAGTCGCCCGAAGGCTTCGGTGACCGCCATTCGGGATTCGCGGACGTCCGCTGCGAGGACGGCGCCACCTACTTCGTGCCCGGCTGCGGCGCATCCTCGCGCATGTCGTTTCCGGCCGGCTGCCATCGCCCGTGCGACGGTGGCGAAACCGCTTGTCCGTCGCATCAGGTCTGTCGTCCGGTGGTCATCGATCCCTGCCATGGCAGTCACTGCATGGCCTGCGGCGCAAAGCGATCACTGTGCCTCGACCGACAGTAGCGACGCGTCACCTCGTCGCTCGCGCCTTGCCTATACGGCGCAACCTGATCCGCGCGCGTCGCGTGCGGAGATGGTGCGTCGTGCGTCGGAACGAATCCGGCCGCGCACGGGTGAGCAGTCGGCCGACGCTTATTCGTGCCGTCGGCCATCGTGAGCCGATTCGCCCGCGATCGACGCAGATGGCAGCAACGGCGCCTGCATCGGCAGCCATCCACCGCCACGGGACATCCCCATGAACCACTTTCCTCTGCTGCGTGCGCTGCTTGCTGCCCTCGTCCTGGCCTGTCTGTCATCGGCCGCGTTCGCCCAACCGCCGGCGCTGCCAAACGCGCCAGCGATGACCTTCCACATCGACGAAGGCGGCTCGCCCTCGGGTCCGCTGAGCCTGGACCAGCTGCGTCAGCGCGTCGCTGCCGGCACGCTGACACCGGGCACGCTGGCCTGGACCGAAGGGATGCCGGGCTGGCAACCGGCGGCGCAGGTCGCCGGCCTGAACAGCCTGTTCCAGCCGCCCGCGATGGCGAATGTGCCCTCGGCGATGCCGCAGCCGGCGGCTTCGACCCCTGATCCGCAGCGCTTCCTGATCGGGCGCTGGCAGGTCAAGGGCATGCTGCCCATGGGCGAACAGGGGCCGACCGACGGCGAAATCACCATGACCTACAACGCCGATGGCAGCTTCATCATGGCCGGCCTGTATCGCGTGCAACACCCGCAGGCCGGCATGATCCCGATCCAGGCCAACATGAACGGTCAGTGGCAGGTCAACGGCGTCGATGCCGAGGGCAAGATCGGTCTGTTCCTGAGCGGCGACATGCGCATGGAAGCGCCGGCCCAGTTCAATGTACCGACACAGAACGAATCCATGATGCAGGACGACGCGTTGCAGGTGGTCGACGCCAACACCGTTGTCGACGGCAGCGGCCTGACCTGGCGTCGACTGTGATCAATCCCCGATGACTGGCGGCGCGCCGACAGGATCGCGAGTCGGCCCGGTCGCCATGTGGCCGGCCGGTCGCAGGTCATCCGCGGCGGCCGGCTCGACCTGGTCGAGCAGATACAGCGGCCGCTGCTTGGCCTCGGTGAACAGCCGACCCAAGTACTCGCCGATGATGCCCAGTGCCAGCAGCTGGATGCCGCCCAGAAACAGGATCACCGCCATCAGCGACGGGTAACCGCGCACGGTGTCGCCGAACAGCAGCGCCTTCATCACCACCCAGATGCCGTAGGCGAAGGCCAGCAGCGCGGTCAGCAGGCCGGTGTAGGTGGCGATGCGCAAGGGCACGGTGGAGAACGATGTGATGCCCTCGATGGCGAAGTTCCACAGCTTCCAGTAGTTGAACTTGCTGGTGCCGCTGTGGCGCGGATCGCGCTGGTAGACCAGCGCGGTCTGCCGGAAACCGACCCAGGCGAACAAGCCCTTCATGAATCGGTGGCGCTCGCGCAGACCTTTCAGCGCCTGATGCGCGCGGCGGCCCAGCAGCCGGAAATCGCCGGTGTCGGCGGGAATGGTAATGGTGCTGATGCGGCCGATCAGGCGATAGAAGGTCGCGGCGGTCCAGCGCTTGATCCAGGATTCGCCGGCACGCTCCTCGCGGGTGCCGTAGACCACGTCGAAACCTTCGCGCCAGCGCGCGATGAAATCGGGGATCAATTCAGGCGGATCCTGCAGGTCGGCGTCGATCACCAGCACGGCATCGGCATCGGCGTAGTCCAGGCCGGCGGTCAGCGCCAGCTCCTTGCCGAAGTTGCGCGACAGCTTCAGCGTCGCCACCCGGCTGTCCTGCGCGGCCAGCGACTGCATCACCGCCCAGGTGTCGTCGCGACTACCGTCGTCGACATAGACCACGCGCGAATCCATGTCCAGCCGATCCAGCACCGCCACCAGGCGCTGATGGAAGGTGCGCAGGCCGTCGCCTTCGTTGTAGGCCGGCACCACCACCGCCAGTGTCTGCCGCTCGGTTGTCGCTGTCATCGCGCCACTTCCACCATCACTGGATGACGCCGGAACGCTGGCGCCGCATCGGTCGGCGAGTTTACATGGGGGTCGTGCGCACCGAGCGTTCGGCCGCGCACCACCTCAGTCACTCTCGAGCGGCGCCAGATAGGCCGCGCCGCCCAGGCTGTGCATCTGCCGACGGATCCAGCCGGCGCGCGAGACCACATGCTCGCTGGGCGGTTGCACCCGATAGCGATTCGGCGCCGGCAACACCGCCGCCAGACGTGCCGCCTCGTCCTCGCTCAAGGCCGCCGCGCTCTTGCCGAAATAGGCCTGCGCGGCGCCTTCGGCGCCGTAGATGTCGCGACCGAACTGGGCGACATTGAGATACACCTCCAGGATGCGCTGCTTGGACCACAGCGCCTCGATCAACACCGTGAAATAGGCCTCGAAGCCCTTGCGCACCCAGCTGCGACCCGGCCACAGGAACAGGTTCTTGGCGGTCTGCTGGCTGATGGTGCTGCCGCCGCGGCTCCCTTCGCCGGCCAGATGTTCGCGCGCGACCTCGCGCAGCACCGCCACGTCGAAGCCGTAGTGGTCGAGAAACTTCTGGTCTTCCGAGGCGATCACCGCCAGACGCAGGTTGACCGAGATCTGCTCCAGCGGCTGCCACTGCTGCTGCAAGGCGAAGTCCGGTTCACGCTTGAGACGGGCCTCGACGACACGCTGGGCCATGAAACTGGAAAACGGCGGATCGACGAAACGCAGCAGCAGCACCAGCGCGATGGTCGACACCAGCCAGGCGACCACGAGCAGCGCCAGACCACGCAACAGTCGGCGATGCCAGGGTCGGTTCTTGCGCGCTTGCCGGTCGGATCGGGCCATGGAGCGGTCGATGATGCCGCGCCGGCAGGTCGCTTGCCTACCGGCCCGGCGTTGGTCGGTCATCTGCGTGTCGGTTTGACAGCGAAACCACGGGCGCGGACTTGCGCATCCGGTCAAACCGGCGACAATCCGCCACTGACGCACGCCCGCGGGGAGAGGCATGGAAGAAGACATCGATCGGCTGCACGAGCGCTACCGGGTCAGCATGGCCGAGAAGGCCGACGAGCTGGAGGCGCTGTGGCCGCTGCCGACCAGCTCACCGGCCAAGGACCGCATTCCGGTCCTGCGCCAGACCCTGCACCGGCTGGCCGGCTCGGCCGGCAGCTACGGCTTCACCGAGATCGGTGCCCAGGCGCGCCTGCTGGAACAGTGGCTGTCGGCCTTCACCGGCGGCGGCGGACCGCGCCCCGGCGCGAAGCCGCCGCTGCGCATGGTGCAGGCCTTTCTGCAGTTGATCGAGCGGTTGCGCGCGAGCGCTGCCTGATCGATCCAGGCAGCTGTTTCAGGGCCGAAAACCTGCCGAAGGCATGCGCACAGACAGCGCCGACGATGCGCCACCGCGCGCGGCCAGGGCATCGGCGATTGCTGCGCCGCGGTTCGCGATGACCGGACCCAGCGGTTAAGCTTCGGCCCCCGCATCCGGATGCCCTCGTCATGTCCAACCATCCGCCCATCTCGCTGATCGGTGTGCCGACCGACATCGGTGCCGGTCATCGCGGCGCCTCCATGGGGCCGGAAGCGCTGCGCGTGGCCGGTCTGGCCGAAGCGCTGCGCCGACGCGGCCTGGAAGTCGTCGATCGCGGCAATCTCGCCGGCCCGGCCAATCCCTGGATCGGCCCGGTCGACGGCTACCGGCATCTGGATGAAGTCGTGGCCTGGAACCGCGCACTGCTCGGCGCGGTCGAAAACGAACTGATGCAGTCGCGGCTGCCGATCATGCTCGGCGGCGACCATTGCCTGGCGATCGGCTCGATCACCGCGGTGGCGCGGCACTGCTGGCGCAACGGCAAGAAGCTGCGCATGCTCTGGCTGGATGCGCACGCCGACTTCAACACCAACGAACTCACCCCCAGCGGCAATGTCCACGGCATGCCGGTGGCCTGCCTGTGCGGCTACGGCCCGGACGTGCTGACCCGCCTGGGTGGCACCTCGCCCGTGCTCAAGCCCGACGAGATCCGCCAGATCGGCATCCGCTCGGTCGACAAGGGCGAGAAGCGCCTGGTGCACGAAGTCGGCCTGGACATCTACGACATGCGCTACATCGACGAGGTGGGCATGCGACAGGTCATGACCCAGGCACTGATGGGGGTCGACGACGATACCCACCTGCACGTCAGCTTCGATGTCGACTTTCTCGACCCGACCATCGCCCCCGGCGTCGGCACCACCGTGCGCGGTGGCGTCAATTACCGCGAGGCGCAGCTGGTGATGGAGATGATCGCCGACAGCGGCCGGCTCGGCTCGCTCGATATCGTCGAGGTCAATCCCGCCTTCGACAAGCGCAACATGACCGCGAAGCTGGCGGTCGACCTGGTCGAGAGCCTGTTCGGCAAGTCCACGCTGATGCGATCGTAGATGCCCGGCCCGTCCGGCATCGCGACCGTCAGGCCGCTCTCCGTCCCCGGCGTCTGGGCCGAGAGCTGGCGCACACTGGTCGCAGACCGACATGCGCTGCTGAGAGCGATCACCCTGCCGACACTGGCGCAGGCGCTGCTGATCCTGGGCATGGACAGCGCCTCACCGCGGCCCCCGCCGCTGCTGACACTGTTCGGCGTCATTGCCTGCCTTTGCCTGCTTGCCTGGACCGCGATATCCGTGCACCGACTCGCGCTGCGCGACCGTCCTGGCAGAAGCCACCGCGAAAACGGCATCACGATCAAGCTGGCACTGCGTTTCGCCGGTCGGCTGCTGATGGCATGGATGGTCGTCATGGGCGCCAGCATCTGGATCGGCATCGCGCTGCAGGGCGTGGCTGGCTGGCTGCCGCCACCGCCCAGTGTCTGGGAACCGGGAATCCTGCCCTCGGCCGTCGAGTTGATCAGCCTGCTGACGATTGTGGTCATGTTGTGGCTGCTGATGCGGGTCGTCCTGATGTTGCCGGCGTGTGCACTTGGCGATGACGACAGCCTCGATCAGACCCTGCACCTGTCACGCGGTCAGGGCTGGCGGTTGCTGCTGGCGTTGCTGCCGACGATCGTTGTCGTGGCACTGGGTCTTGGACTGGTCGATCACCTGGTCAAGCGCCTGAACGGCCCGGCGCTGGCCGCTGCTTCTGCCGTCGTCGTCTCGCTGATGCTGGTACCGCTGGCGGTCGTCCTCTCCCACGCCTACCGGCAGCTGCTGGAAGCCTATGACATGTCAGTTTCCGAGCAGTGCCGCGAGCTGGAAGCCTGATTTCCAAGCTCATGGACGATCTGCTAGAACAGTTGTCCGACACGCCGTGGACGATGCGCTCATGAACTCCCACGCTGTCCGGCCCGACTCTCCGCTGTCCGTCGCAGAAGTCTATGCGGATGTCTGGCAGACGCTGATTGCGCACTGGCCAGCGCTGATGTCTGCCGTGGCGCTCCCCGTAGCCGGCGAAATACTGCTCACGGGGTGGCTGCTCGGCATGTCGGCCGAGAATGGTGATGCCATCGACCAGGTAATCCTGTTCTCTTCGCTGCTGCGTCTGCTGTTCGGAGTCTGGATCGCGGTGGCCTGCCACCGCATCACCCTGCTCGGTCCGCGCAGCCTTGCCAATGCCTGGGCCGCCTATGCTTCGCGACCACACATGGCCTACCTCGGGTGGGCCGTACTTGGCGCGATTGCCGCCTGGCTGGTCAGCCTCGCCCTGTTCGTGCTGCTGATTTCAGTTCAGGCATCGGAGGCACCGTCCGACGATGGGCTACCTCGACTGTGGGGGAATCCGGCAACCCTCACACTCGCCCTGACAACCACCGTGGCACTGGTCTATGTCGCTTCAAGATTGGCCCTGGTGTTGCCGGCAGCTGCCGTCGGGCACATGCTCGGGCCGATCTCGGCCTGGCGAATCTCGACCGGAAACGGCTGGCGACTGGTTGCTTGCCAGATTCTCCCAATCCTCGCGCTGTTTCCCGTGCTGTTGACGGTCGCCGTGTTCGCCGAGCCAGAGTCGGCCGTGTCCGAGGTGATAGCTACTCTGGTCTCGTTGCCCGTTCTGGTGGTGACCCTGATCGCGCTTTCCTGCGCGTATCGACGGCTGACGGCACCACCCGCCGAAGGGAACGACAGCGGCGACGCTGTCGCCTGAGTAGCGGCTTTTGCTCAACCGCGCTGCAGCAGATCGCGCAGGTCGATGATGGCGGCGTTGGCGCGCGAGATGTAGTTGGCCATCACCAGCGAGTGGTTGGCGAAGAAGCCGAAGCCGCGACCGTTGAGGATGGTCGGACTCCAGATCGCGTCCTGGGTCTGCTCCAGCTCGCGGATGATCTGGCGCAGGCTGGGCCGGGCGTTCTTCTTGTCCAGCACATCGGCGAAGTCGTGGTCGATGGCCTTGAGCAGATGCAGCAGCGCCCAGGCGGTGCCGCGCGCCTCGTAGAACACGTCGTCGATCTGCCACCACGACGTGCGCACTTCGCGCAGCGCCGGAGTCGGCTTGGTCTGCCGGGCGCCCGGGTCACCGGCCAGATCGATGTCGACCTGAACCCGTCCGACACTGGCCGACAGGCGCTGTGACAGCGAGCCCAGCCGCTTTTCCACCACCGACAGCCAGTCGGCCAGATTGTCGGCGCGGGCGTAGAACTGGGCGTTGTACGGATCGGCATCGGCCAGACGGGCCAGATAACCATCCAGCCGGCCGATGCCGGTGCGGTAGCGGCTTTCGGTGGACACGAAGATCCAGCGGTCGTTGGCGTAGTGGAACAGCGGATCGGCCTCCTGCAGGTCCGGATCCTCGGTGCTCTGGGTCTGCGAACGGGAGAAATCATTGCGCAGCGAACGGGTCAGGTCGCGCACCTGCACCAGTACCCCGAATTCCCAGTTCGGGATGTTGTCCATGAACACCCACGGCGGCAGGATGTCGTTGGACAGGTAGCCGCCGCGCTTGTCGAGCAGGGTGCTGGCGACGCGCTTGAGCGTGGCCACCGTGGTGTAGCCCTCGACGACGGTGCGCTGGTTGTCGCGCGCGTCGATCTGCGCCGTACGCACCGGGTCGAACAGGTCCGGCTCGCTGCTGGACCACCACATCAGCGCCAGCATCAGTACCAGCAACGCCGCCAAAGCGATGGCCAGCACGCGCCAGATGCGGCGGCGGCGGGGAAGCGTGGCTGCGGATGTATTCATCGAGGTGGCTCCTGCCGTCAGCGGCATTCTATCGGGTATCGCCCGCATCACGTACGGCGCAGGGTCACGCACACCTGCCGACTGTCAGCGGTTCACCCGCGGGTTACGGTACAGCTTATACATTGCGGCGAAAATCATCGGCAAATCCGGCGATCCCTACGGAAATGCGGCAGACCTGAGCCGATTCAACGCGATTCTACGAAATCGAGACTGGACATCGACGACCGAATGCGTCCTGTCGAGTCCCGCGGTCATCAGCACCGCGCCGATCCACCCCGGTCTTACCGGCATTCCGAGAGAATCCCATGGCCCCGATCACCCTTCGCCGTTTCTTCATCTGGTCAGCAGCGATGGCGGTGACAAAACTCGCCACCGTGTCGCCATGGGCTCATGCCGTCGACCACGGTGGGTATCCCGACCATCCGACGCAGTGCGACATGGACCACGGCGAGCCGACCCGAACCGCCGAGCCGGAAGTCGTCGAGCGCCTGGCGAATGCGCTTGCTGCCGCCCCCCATCCGCCGGTCATCGATGCCCACTTCGACAGTGATCTGCTGCAGGCCTCCACCACCCAGGAGTTCAACGAAGTCCTCCATACCACGGTCGAGCGGACCCGCCTCGGCCACCACCTCGCGTGGGCCGATGCGCGGCCAACCGGCTTCCATCTGCCACCCAATGGCAGCGCGCAGATCCGCGTCACCCAGCTACAGGCTGGCGCCGGCACACCCTCGATGCTGATCGGCACCTATTCCCGTCACCTGGCAGGCTACACGCCGGTGGTCGCGCCGCTGACGGTGAACGGCGTCACCACGATCACCGCCGACAGCAACGGCGGCATCCTGTACGTGTTCTATACCCGCCCCAGCGGCAACCCGACCGGGCGCATCCGCGTGGAATTCCTGAGTGGCCATCGACCAATGCCGTACTTCGTGCTCGGTCAGACCAGCGATACCCAATGGCGGACCATGCTCGACACGATGACCGCCGCGCCGGATGTGCAACTGCTCAGCAACCGGGCGATGATGGTTGTCTCGCGGGCGAATGCGCTGCTGTATCGTAACGAAAGCCCGACCGCCCTGATGGCCCTGCTGGACCGCATCATCCTGATCGAGCAGGGCGTGAGTGGTCTCGACGGCAGCGCCGCCCAGCACGTCCAGGCACGCCATCTGCAGTTGCTGACGCAGTCGGAGGACAGCAACTACTACATGGCCGCCAGCCAGCGCCGCACGTTCTACGTTGGCGCGCAGGCGATCTCCCGCATCCTGTCGCTGCAAGGCCTGGGCGTGAACGGCTGGGGCCCGTGGCACGAGCTGGGACACACCCACCAGCAAGCTGGCTGGCGCTGGCCGGCAGTGAACGAAGTGACGGTGAACCTCTATTCCCTGGCGGTGGAGCGCGGACTGGGCCACCGGCCATCGCGGCTCGTCGTCGACGGTCGCTGGAACGAAGTCCGCAGCTATCTCGCCCTGCCGAACGCCTCGCGCAACTTCAACGACAGCACGACATCGCTCTGGGTCAGGCTCGGCATGTTCCAGCAACTGCGTCTGGCCTTCGGTCCGCGGTTCTTCCCCAACCTGCACAAGCGCACGCGCCTGGATCTGCCAGCCGTGGACGCATCCGACGTGGAGAAGATGCGTTACTTCATGGTCCGGTCAAGCCAGGTGTCGGGCCGCAACCTGGGACCGTTCTTCCGCAAATGGGGCTTGCCGGTTCCGCAGTCCGTGTTCGACGAGATCACCGCGCTGGGCCTGCCGTTGCCCGCGCGCGATCCTGCCACCGTCACCGACGAAGACATCCTGTCCCACGACGGGTTCGAGCATTACTGAGTTTCGCCGCTGAACGAGGGTGTCCCGGTGCCGGCGCCGACGCGCGCGGATCGTCACGGCCGATGCGCGACTAGACCGGTCAACGGGCCCTCGGCCGCAACCTGCCGCGCCCGTCGCTACTGAAAGCCGCTGGCGAAAATCACATCGCCCTGCCACTCGTAGGCGCCGATGTCGACGCCACCATGACGTGGCCGTCCACGCTGGTCCAGCGCCGGTGCGCCCGTGGCAGTACCGGTATCGATTGCCGCCGCACCCGCCGGCAAGGCCAGCGTCTGGGTATGTCCGCCGTTGAGCGCTGGCGGCGCCAGCGCGACATCGGCAAAGACGGCGCCAACGGTGACCGCGGATTCCTGCTGACCGAATGAGTCGGGGCGTACCTGCGGCCACTGGATGTTGTGGCTGCCGGCCACCGGCGCGTTGAGCAGCGTCCAGGGATTGAAGGCATTGCCGCCGGTGTTGTTGCGGAACAGGACATTGCGCAGGGTCAGCGGCAAGCCGGCGCCATTGGCGATACCGCCGGCGAAGCACACCGCGCACTCGGCGCGGTTGTCGGCGATGGTGCTGTTCTGGATGGTGACGCCGCCGCTGGCGGCCATGTTGATAGCGCCGCCCAGACCGGTACGGGCGCGGTTGCCGGTGAAAGTGCTGTTGACGATGCTGCCCGACGACGCCGTGCCGCCATGGTCGAACAGCGCCAGCCCGCCGTAGCCGGCCGCCTGGTTGTCACGGAAGGTACTGCCGACGATCTCGAACGGCCCGCCCTGCAGGTAGATGCCACCGGTATGGGCATTGCTGCTGCCGGTGCTGTTGTTGCCCTGGATCGTGCTGTCGCGCACGCGCACGAAGCTGGTCTGGTCATAGGCCACGGTGAACAACCCGCCACCGTAGGCATTGGCGGTGTTGGCTAGCAACCGCGTGCGGCACAGATTGACATGGCGCTGGGCACCATCCACCCCGATGCCACCGCCGTTGCCGCCGGTGCCGGGATTGCCGCCGCTGCCGGTCGCACGGTTGCCCACAATCTCACTGTCGAACAGGTTGACCAGCCGCGATCCCAGCGAATACACGCCACCACCGTTGGCGCCGCTGTTGTCGTCGATACGGGTGCGCACCAGCGCCAGTTCGGCGGCACCGATGGCATAGATGGCGCCGCCACCATCGTCCTGCGCCACCTGGATGGCGTGGTTGCCGGTGAAGCGCGAATCGAACAGCCGGATGGTCACCGCCTGCCACGGCCCGCCGCTGGGCTTGAACAGGCCGGCACCGGAGCCACCCGGCGTGCTGCCGCTACTGATGGTGGCGTTGAGCAGGTCGAAGCTGTAGGTGAGGTTGTACGGATTCTCCACGCGCAGCACGCGCCGGGCACCACCACCGGACAGCGTCGCGCCGGCCACATCGAGAATGGTGCCGCGGGTGATCCGCAATTCCTGGGACAGCGTCAGTGTGCCGTAGCCGATGTTCAGCCGGATGGCACCACCAGCGTTGAGTGCCGTCTGCAATTGCGCCGTCGATACGCTGCCCGCCGAGCCATCGCCCAACACGGTCCAGTTCGCCGATACCGGCAGCGATGGTGTGCTGCAGTCGAAGCCCGGTTGCGCCAATGCCGTGCCGGCAACACCCGTCAGCGTCATCCACGTCGCAACGGAGACGAACCTGGCTGCCCTGCTCAAGGCGTTCTCCAACGATCGGAGGGTTTCATCACGACAACCTCGCCGTTGTCGTCTGCAGTGCGCTGACCGCTCGGCGTTGAATCCATCGCCAGCACAGCGGTTGCCGATCCAGCGCTTCATCCGGCGATTCGCCATTGCGATCATCGATCAGTTCTGGATGCGGATGCGGATCGGGTAGTAGGCTCCGGACAGATCCTCGATGGCGAAATGGTCGATCTCGTCGCCGTAGCTGGGATGGCTGCGCAGACCGGACGGCGTGGTCGCCTGGACGAACAGGTCGTAGTCGCCGTTGGCGAAACCCGTGGAGTCGAACGGCATCAGAAAGCGCCCCTGCGGCACCGGCGCGTGGCGGTCGGTACGAATCGCCGCCACCGCCGTGCCCGGACTGCCGGGATCACCGGCCGGACGCAGGAACACCTCGACCCGACCGATGCCGGCGGTGCCGCCGGTGCTCCAGACCTCGGTGCTGACCACCGGGTGATGCATGGTCTGCGGCGCCCAACCGGCCCAGCTTCGGTTGCCGACCTCGATGTTCAACGGCACCACGCCCTGGACCGGAATGCGTGCCGGCGGCGTCGCGCCCAGATGGTGCGCCTCGACGACCTCGGTATCACCGATGCGCTGGAAGCGCGCCGGCGGACCCAGCCGCGGCAGTTCCGCATGCAGCGGAAAGTGATGTATCTGCGCCGGCGGGGTGTAGGCCGGCGCGCTGCCCGGCGGATACAGCACCTCCACATGCAGATTCGATATGCCGGCGCTCTGGGCATGAAACCGGAACCGGTTGTCACCGACCAGCAACGGCGAGGCACCGCCGTGGGCGATGTCGCCGAGCTTGATCCGGGCGGTATGCGGCATGCCCGAATCGACCAGCGACGGCACCAGCGGCACGCTGTTGTTGCCCGGCTGCGGCAGCGGCAGTTGGCTGTTGCCATTGACCGAAACGTAGTCGCCGGGAAGGATCTGCAGCGACGAGTAGTCGTGCTGCTGGTAGGTGAACACCAGCCAGGCTTCGGCGGTCGCGCCCGGGGTCAGTGGCCGCAGATCGTCGGGAATGGCCACAGTGAAGGTGGGGAAGTGGCTGTCGAACCGGGTCGACTTCTGGTAGTCGCTGCCTTCGATGCGGGTGACGTAGTCGCGCACCACGCGCGCATCCACCACCGGACCATCGAAACCGAAGTTGTCCCAGTGCTGCAGGTAGTACGGCACGCCGTCCTTGGTGGTGTTGTAGCCGAAGCCGACCCAGAGCAGTTCGTAGTCGCCGGCGGGGAAGGTGTGCTCGCCATACGGGGTATCGATCGCGCTGCGGCCGTCGATCAGCACCTGTACGCCCTCGGTGCCGACACGCATGTCGAAACTGCGCCGGACATTGGTCACGGCCTGGCGCCCCAGCGCCTCCATGTCGACCTCGGCCAGCCGGCGCGAAGCGCCCTGCAGGTCGACCAGGCTGAGGCTCAGGCTCTGGAAGCCGGCACGCAGGCGCAGGATGCCCGCTGGCAGGCCGAGTGCTCCTTCCTCGTCGAAGAAGCTGGCGTTGGCGGTGAGTTCGGTCGGCACCGGATTGAGGTCGAGATACCAGACCGAGCGCGGGCTCAGCGGCACGTCCATGTCGAAGACGATGCGCCGACGCTGCCCCGGTTCGATGCGCACGCGCTTGCGGAAGCGTTGCGAGGTCTGCGAGCGGTCGCTGTAGTGGATGGTGCGGGTGCCGTTGAGGGTGTGCGCATGCAACTGGTCGTTGATGAAGAACAGGTTGAAGCGCGGATCGGTCTGGGTCGAGGCGGCATTGTTCCACAGCGTCGGGTCGGCCGGTCCCATCGGCAGGTTGAAGTCGTCGAAATAGGTCATGGTCGTGCGCAACTGCGCCACGCGGGTTCCATCGCCACCGGCGAACGACAGCTGTGCCGGCAGGCTGGCGATGCGGCCGCGGGCATCGATCCGCTGGACGCGCAGGTGGTAGACGGCATCGTTCTCGATCGGCTGCAACTGCACGCGACGGTTCGCCGTCACCAGCCAGCGCGCACCGGTGCCCTGCCCGGCCGGCGACAGCTTCGGTGCCGCCAGATGATCCGGATTGAGGCAACCGCCACCGCTGTCGTTGCCGGCGATGATCCGGTCGCGTTCCGCCGTCGACGGCGACTGCGGCCACCAGCTCACCAGGAAGCCGGCGTCGTCGGACGCGCCGCCGCTCATGGTCCAGAACTGCCCCCAGGGATCCTCGGCGTCGTAGTCCATTTCCAGGGTGGCCACGCCATCGTCGCGCAGCACGGTCACCTGCGGCGCCGCGGCCAACGGCTCGAAGCCGGAGTAGGCGATCAGGTCGGCTTGCGCCGGCACAGGCACGGCGAGCATGCAGGCCATCGCCAGCAGCCCAACCGACCAACGCGGGCGCCGGACGCCGGTCGCCACTGCATATTCCGACATGGCCAACCCCCATTGGCAGCGCACGGAAGCAGGAAAGGTAGCACTCCAATCGCAGGCGAACCGTGACCGCGCTTGTAGTTCCGGGCCCCGTCAGGCTGCCAACGCGTGGCGCCCGCGCCTGCCTTGCTGCCATGATCGCCCTCCCACCTTCCGACTGCGGACCGCGAACGCCATGAACGACGACAAGCTGGTCGACATCGAGAGCCGCATCGCCTGGCAGGAAGCGACCCTCCAGGAACTCAGCGACGTGGTCAGCCGCCAGCAGCGTCAGCTCGACCGTCTCACCGCCCTGTGCGTGGACCTGCAGGCGCGCCTGGCCGAGTCCGCCGACGGCGGTCGCGCCTCACCGGGACACGAGCCGCCGCCGCACTACTGACCGCGGCGGTTTCCTCCCACGGCCACCGCAGAAACCGAAATCAGAATCGCCAGGGTTGCCATCGAGGAAACTCCGGGGAATCAACGGGAAGAGGCTGTGCTCCGGATTGAGAAACTGCCCGGCGATACGGACACCAAGCTCCCGCGATGGTGCGCCGAGCACCACGTTGGCTGTAGCCGCTGCACTATTCTGACTCGAAGCCACTACTGGGGGAGAAACGCAACGTGGTGCAGTTTTCGGTAACGGTGCGCACAACCGCATCGCTGACTTCACCGGATAATCTCGCATGAATCTCAAGAGAAACTTCGACTTCCGCACCGGAAAGTCCGAGCAGGTGCGCAATGACCTCTTCGGCGATCTTGGCTGCATCACGACCAACACGAGACGGATCGAGTTGAACGGTGCCATGGAAGCCAGCGATACGGCGCGATACCTTCTGACCATCCAGAGGAAATTCGCCGCCGTCGATAACAACATCCGGCCCGATCCCACTCGACGAGCCATCGGTTGCCGGGACGCCTGCCGCGGACTGAGCCTGTCGTTCACGTTGCAACTGGTCCTTGGCCAAACTGGGCCTCACCAGCAGCCCAACAGGACTTTGCTCGGTCAACGTGATGTTCTCTCCTGCGCGAAGGCCGCGGTAACGCTTTCCGTCTTCGTCGAACGTCTCGGCGTAGGCAAACGTGTCCTGTTCCCAAGTCAGCAAACCGACGCCATCCAGCACTGATCGCACCAGCACTGCCGGCGAGGAGAGGCGCGGCAGATAGGGGTACTGGGCGAACTCCTCGGTCAACTGGCGAATCGAGACGTGGCCATTGCGCCAGAGCGGCACGCGATCCATCTCGATCCTCAGCATCGATGGTGCGAGCGAGGAAACAAGCAGCTCGTCATTTCGAAGCTTTCGGCTAACCCGGACCGCCAGTGCATCCTGACCCGTCAAGCGGAATGCCTGGAGTTCGACGCTGGCTTGCGGCGCAGATTGAGTCGGCACCAGCAACCACTGATACGTTTCCGGCAACCGCGCCACCAACGTGGCCTCGGCGGCCCTGCGCTGGGTTTCCGCCTGGGCGACCTGGTGCGGTGAAAGATCGAGTTGCTCCTTCTCGGCCAAAATCGAGCGCCAGGCCAGAAAGCGGCAGACGGCATCTTCCAGATCACGCAGCCGCGTCGAATCGGCGGCCAGGAAGACCAGGGTATTCCGGAACAGGCGCGGCGCATTGCCGCGCGACTCGAAGATCGACCGGGCCGCGACCAGCGCGGCGCTGTCGGCGTCCTTGCTGTAGGCGTGCTCCGGCCGAAGCACGACCAGCCGGGCATCGAGGTCATCCGGCACATCCGCCGACGACTGCGGCAGCGCATGAATCCGGCCGAAGTCGCCACGTGCCTGCAAATCGGTACGTAGCCGCTCGTCGAGTTCCTGCGTGACCGTGTCCGGATCACGCCGCAACTGCTCGGCGCGATCCTCGGCCAGCTTGGTGACGGTCGGCTGGGTCGAGTACCAGTAGCGCGGCCCGTCCTGGTACAGATAGGTGGCCGCAGTGGCCAAGCGCCGCAGCGCATCGCCGAACACCGCCGGCGATTCACCCGGCATGGCGCTGCCCAGCTTGATGCGCCGATCCTCCAGGCCGCGGTTGGCCGCCCCTGCCATCGGCGCCGAACCCAGGTAGATAGTGCGCGCCACGCGCCGAGTCGCGGCAAACTTGCCGAGGTTCGCCACGTCGCCGTCGATGCGCAACGGCAGTGCGTTCGGCCCGTCCACGTCCTTCTCGATCACCGGCCGCCAGTTGTCTGGCAGGTAGCGGGTCAGTTCGTCGCGCACGCGCACATCGTCGATCGGCAGATTGGCCGGCAGGATCAGCGGATTGCGGTCGCCCTTCTCCCACAGGCTGTGGATCACCGCCGCCATCAGCCGCAGGACGCCGCGCGTGCGCTGGAACTTGGCCAGCGACGACCAATCGCTGTAGAGCCGATCGAACACCTCCGGATGGATCGGATAGGCGGTCTTCAGGCGCTTCTCGTAGTCCGCGTCCTTGGTCTCCGGCGGAAATTCGGCGCTCTGCGTGCGGTAGAAATCGTAGAACTCGCGCGCGACCGTATCGCGCGCCACGAACTGCTCGCGCTGGGTCATCGGCTCGAACAGGCGCCGCCGAACGATCTCGAAACCTTCCTCCGTGCTGGCCGGCGCCCAGGACGACTCCACCCGACCGATCACGTTGCGTAGCCGCGCCAGAGCGGCCCGGCCACGCTCGCCACCCACTTCCTCGTCATGGCCTTGGGCATGGGGAGAGCTGACCGTATCCGACGCCGGCAGGCTGATGACCAGCAGGCATCCCTTCGCCAGCTTGGCTGATTCGGTCAACGCCTGCGCAAAGCTGAAATGGGTCTCGAAGCTGCCGCCCGGCAGATCGTCCGCGTCATGCAACTGGCGTGCGTAGGCCACCCACTCGTCGATCAGGATCAGGCTGGGACCGTATTCGTTGAGCAACTCGCGCAACACGTCGCCCGGACTGGTGGCGCGCTCATCGTCGGCGGCCACGCGGGCATAGGCTTTCGCACCGCCAAGCTGCCAGGCCAGCTCGCCCCACAACGTGCGCACCACGGTGCCGTCCGGCTTCACCGAGGGATTGCCCGGCGAGATCTTGTTGCCCACCAGCACCACGCGCCGGGCGCCCGGCAGCTTGTCCAGCTCAGCCTCACGCAGCAGCGTCTCGACGCCCAGCAAATCGCCCGGCTGCACGCCCGAGAACAGGTGGTAAAGGGCCAGCATCGAGTGCGTCTTGCCGCCGCCGAAGTTGGTCTGCAACTGCACCACCGGATCGCCGCCCTGGCCGGACAGACGCAAGGCAGCGCCCTGCAGCAGCTTCTTCAGGCTTTCGGTCAGATAAGTGCGGCGGAAGAACTCGGCCGGATCGCGGTACTCGTCGGAACCTTCACCCAGGTGCACCTGCCACAGGTCGGCGGCGAATTCCGCCTGCTGATAGCGGCCGCTGGCCACATCCTTGTGCGGCGTCACCACCTCGCGCCAAGGCTTGAGCGTACCCGATGCGGCCCCCTGGATCGCCGTGCCCGACCCCTTGCGCTTCTCGCTGCGCATCTGCTCCTCGAAGATCAGCCGGCGCAGCTCCATCTTCATCCGGCC
The DNA here is from genome assembly GCA_035911475.1 of Lysobacterales bacterium. GTDB lineage: Bacteria > Pseudomonadota > Gammaproteobacteria > Xanthomonadales > UBA2363 > Pseudofulvimonas. The sequence continues at coordinate 61,139 of JAMHVM010000046.1, forward strand.
CACTTCGTCCGCTTCGGGAGCGGATACCGCCGTCAGCAGGCGCGCGATCGAATCCAGCGCGCGGTCGGCATCGTCGCCCGAGAACGGCTCCTGGTGCGCCCAGCGATTGCGATAACCCCGGATTTCACCGACCAGTCCACGCTCGGCCGGCCCCAGAGTTTCGCGGAATACCTCGTTCCAGGCATCCCACATCAGCTTGAGCAGCAGCGCCGCATCCCAATCGGCGATGGGCTTGTCGCGGGTCAGGGCATCCTCGGCAAACTGGCGAGCAGTAGTCGTGGCCCGGCCCTTTTCCAGCGCGGAACGGAACTCGCGCTCGACATAGGGGCCGAGGCCGGCCTTGAGCAGTTCCAGCGCCCTGCCAATGCGGTCGCGGTTGGTAATGGCCATTACGGTATTCGGTTCCTCAGAGATGCTTGATTTCCACGTCGCTCCAATGGTCTTTCAAGTACTCGACGACCAGGCGACGGTGGCAGTGGTGAGGCTTGTCTTCACTGCATAAAAGACAACCAGAATCAATCAACGCAGGGTCCACCCGTTTTTCTATCTCCCTACTCTTCATGAGATCGCGAAACTTGCGCTCATAGATCGACCAGTCGCCCTTATTCTTCTTGTACTCGTCCAGAATATCCTGCGTCGGAGCCAGCACGGGCAGGTGCACGTAGTCCATCCCACAAATCTCCTTCAGGAAGAAACGAAGATCATTCTGCTTGGCGAACCCTGCCAACTGCGAGACGTTGTTGAGACGGACATCCACGACGCGCTTCGCACCGGAACGGCGAAGCCGGCTGAAGAAGTTCTCGGCTGTCGTCTTGGTAAACCCGATCGTAGCCACTTTCATGCCCGCACCCTCTGTGCGCTTTCCTGCTGAAGCACTTCATCCAGATAGGCGATCTTGCGTTCCCTCTTCCTGCAAGCAGCCTCTACCAGATCCTCGCGGCTGCGGAACATGTCCTGCTGCGGTAATCCAACCATGTCCAGCAAGCGCGACATGGTCTCCGACTGCTCCTCGACGCCTCCATCGGCCAGAACATGCTTGATGATCGCGCCCTCCCGCTCCAGCGCCCGGGCAACCAACAAGGTGCGATGACAATCCAAGGGTTCCTTCTCGGCGCACATCAGCGCCACGCGATACTGCTGCGCTCCTTTCAGCACCCGGTCGATGCCTGATCGGAACAACTCTGTCCGGGCCAATCTGTCGTACTGGACCTGACCGTTTTCGTAGCAGGCAGGATCGTCCGATCGTGCTCCCAACTCCTTGCCCGCGAACACATACGCGACACCGGCACTCTTGAGTGCATCGGAAAGAGGTTCGCGGTTGAACTGTGGATTGTGCCGGCTGAATGGCCGTGAGCGCACATCGGCGATGGCCGTAATCCCATTCATCTCCAGAAGCCGCAGGAACTGCTCGATCGAATGAGTGGAGTGTCCAACCGTATAGACCGTGGGTCGGGCAGACGTACTCATGACCTTATCTTCTCACGCTCGATCATGGTCGCGACCAACTTGTACCGACAACTCGGTCCGTCGCCTTGCTTTCGGAACGGCTCGCTTAAACTGATACACAGACAGCTTTCGCCGACTGGATACTCGCCGTCTTCACGGTACAGGTACTCTCGCTCCACGATAGGATCGGTCACTCGCAAGGCGTAACGAGCCCCACGATAGTGAAACCTCGCCTGCACCCTACGCTTCTTGTCACCAAAAGCCGCCCCCGGCACGAACACGCGTAACCACAACTCTGACACACTGATCAAAACGAGCGAACTCAGCAGGGCATCGGCCTCCTCCTGCGGAATCTCGTCATTCTCGCCGTGATAGGTGCTGTAACCATTGATCCACAACTTTGCCGGAGATTCGACATGTTGCAATAGTTCAACCCATCCTACTCGCCCAGCCTTGACCCAGTAGTACTCCGGATCGAGCAACCAATTCTCGTTCTGGCAGCCATGCGGATGATGCCGAACCAAGGGCACATCAATGATGTCCAGCACCTTCGGATCACTTCCGTCTTGGTACTGACGTTCGTACTCCGAAACCTCCTGGCCCGAGCGCATGCTGACGGGCCTTATCCACGCTCCGGCCACACCATCACCGAGTTCGCGCCCGGCCACGCACCGCCCATACGGCTTGCGTGAGTTCGCCAGACAAAGTATGCGCTTGATCTGTGGCATGCGACCTACCCTCCAAACATGTCCTCCGTGCCCACCGAAGTCGTACTCATGCTTGCATCCTGCGCCAGCCGCTGGATCTCCGGCCAGCTCTGCACTAGGCCGTTGTAGGCCAGAGCATCGGTGGCTCGCTTGCGGCGTTCGCTCAGGGCGTAGAGGCGGTAGGCCAGTTCGCGGGCGGTCTCGGCCCTGGGGCCGAGTTGCGCGACCAGCGCGGCGGCGGCAGGTTCACCGCCCTGGTCCAGCGCGCGGATCAGTTGATGGACGGTTTCCCAGGCGGTCAGGCGCGAGTCGGTGGCCGGGTTCCAATCGACGGGCAGTTCGTCGGGGCGCAACAGACGCACCTTGCCGGCTGTGGACAGCACGATGCCAGCCTGTCGCAGACCGTCCACCGAAGTGTTCTTGGCCTTGGAAAGCTGCTCGGCCTCGCCGTAGAGCGCATCGTTGAAGCCAAACTGGTCGAACCAAGTCACCGCCCAGCGACTGTCGGCGTCGAAGTCGCCTTCCTGCTCGGCCAGGCTCTCGTCGAGGATCTGGTTGATCAGCGCCAGCGCTTCGCGCACGCTGAGCGTATTGCCTTCGGCGTCGAGTACACGGGCGTAGCGGGTATAGACCGCCATGCCGGGACCGATGGCGGACTGGGCCAGGTCCACCGGCGCGATGTTGCCGTGTTGCAGGTGCGCCAGCGCCGCCGGCAGTTCGGTCTTAAGCGCCGCGATAAATTCGCGGCGTGTGGCGGTGGGGGCATCGGCTGGGCGTGGGCGGCACACTAGAACGACGCTAGAAGCTAGCGCGTTTGCACCGATTCCTACCTGTCGGTTGTCCCCCTCCGTACGGATCGGCCAAGTGCCAGTGATGCCGAAACCGGCACAGATCACGGCATCGAGAAAAGTTTCCCAACCCGTGCTTGAGGTACCTACATCGGTCTCAGTTTCGGATTGCTTGAATGCGTAGTAAATCGTAACGGGAAACTCCGGATGTGCTTGTTCGGCTAGCCGACGCATGGCCTGGGTCATTCCGTCGAGAAAAAAGGTTTCAGCCTCTTCCTTGCTGCCGTGACGATAAGGTGTTGCTACAAGTTCCTCTGCTTTCGGAACTGCCAGTGTAGAGAACAGAATCGGGTAGATACTACGCGCCGAAGTCCGGAGCCAAACATAAAAGAAATCTGATAGATCCGCGTAACTGATGTTATCGTAGTAAGGTGGATCCGTACTAACGATCGCGGGACCGCGCTCTGCGAGCGTCGTGTCTAACGCGCTACTATGCTCCACTCTTCCGTATCCACCATGCAATGCTTCGGCAATGACCTTGGCCACAACTTTGGCGCATTCGTGGATGCCTGAACTCGACTGGCCAAAAGGCGATCCCTCGGCGAAATCCCAGGTCATTTGGATTGCTTGTTTAGGCATAGTCGATCGCATCGCGTTGTCTTTTGGACGCCAAGTTGCTATCGAGGATCCGTAGTCCGCGCAGCGACTGACCGCAAAAGCGAGGTACACCCCTATCGCCTCTGAATACGCAGTCGCTCCGTTACCACCTTCGGCCAGGCCGCGCCCATCGTCTGAAAAGCCAGCAGCTAAGGCATCTTGACAAATGCTTTCGCCCGCTTCCCGTACTAGATCGGAGAAGGTCGTCAACGCCACCAGTTGGCGAGAGGTAAAGAGATCTCCGTAGACATCAAGTCCGTAGTTGCTGACGTTTACGCGGCATTTACCGTGCAGCTCTACATCGGGTTTCCACTTGGGCTCGACCTCTTGTGCGATATTCTCCATCTCTGGTGTTGGCGACAGATAGACCCGCCCGCGGTCGCCTTCGGCGACGATGGCCATCATTCGCACCCCCATTCGCCTCGCTCTGCCCTCTTCACGAATATGCTCGTAAGTGATCGGCGCATTCGACATAAGACAACGGAAAGCACTACGTTTACCGGCTGCGGTACCGTTCTTAACGCTTTCCACGTCCCTCGGCTTGCCAACCTTGACCGTAAAGCGATAACCGTCGACTTCGATCACCGGTTCCACGTAAGCCTCCTTGCCCGCCTTGGCGGAAAGCACGAAGGTGGAGGCCAGCGGCACATCCACATCAGCGAAGGCCGGGTTGGGACTCTTGACGGTGCGCGCCCATAGCCAGGCGATGACGGTGAGTTCGCGGCCGACGTAGGGCTTGAGGTCAGGCCGCTCGACAACCATCGCCTCGGTGACGGCGATCTTGGGATAGAGGTGGCCTATGCGTTTTTCGGCCTCGTCGCGCATCCACCGCCCATAGTAGCGCACGTCCTCGGCCAGGCCCGTGGCGCCACGCCAGGAACCGCCGCTGGCGGCATCGGCGTGCGAGGCCGGGTTCACCGGCGGCCGGCCGACGAAGCGCGGCGGAATCTCGATCATCGCCTTGTTGATCAGCACCGCAACTGGGTTGAGGTCGGAGGCATGAGCCTCCAACCCCAAGCGCTGAGCTTCCAACGGCAGCGCACCACTTCCAGCGAAGGGGTCATGGAAACCGGGCAGCCGGTCCGGATCGAACAATTCCGCGGCACGCGCGTGGTCGGCGTTTTCCGTGCAGGTGCGTCGCCAACTTGCGCGGATTTCGCTGCGGGCGGCTTCCAGCACGTCCTCGTTAGTGGTGTTCTCCCACAGCACCAGTTGTTCGACCAACCGGAACAGGCGCTGTCGCTCGGCCTCCTGCGCTTCCTCGGCGGGGAACAGCTCCGGATGGGCGGAGGGATCGTCCACCATCTGCGCAAAGATCACCGCCCGAGCCGCCGCTACTGGACGCTGCGCCCACCATTTGTGCAGTGTCGTCGGGTAACCTGCAGGTGCTTTTCGCTTACGACGCGAGCCTTCTTCATTGATAGCTTCGAGCGGAAGGGCCACTTCGATGAGTTTTTTCTTGACGCGATTCATGCGCTTCCCTGGATGACTATCTGCGATGTACCACCCGTTCTTAGACTGAACAGAAGCAGGTGAAGCAAGGCATACAGCCTGTGAAACAGATAGTCGAAGTGTTCGGAGCGCTCGATTGCTGCCCTGTTTGTTTCGAAATGACGAATATGGAATTCATTGCCAATCTTCGTTAGAGCGCTCATCTCATCCGTCAACACGCGCAAGAATCGGTCGCACTCAGATGCTTCACGAAGCAGGTCATCTGCGGATTGTCTCTTGTCGCCACCTCGAAGCGTCTTCGTTCGCTCGAACGCATCCCAAAGCTTCTCCACGGCAAGCTTTCTCGACTCTGGGGCGGGATCACGAAAATGACCACAAGCCTGATTCAATAGCTCATCCAAAATCAGATCGCCTGTTCCCGGCAAACGCCCCATTGCCTCAAACAAAACCGGAGGCAACACTCTATGACGAGCCAATTTTTCTATATCACGAACAAGCGGCGCGAGCAGTTCATCTGCAAAAGAACGGAAGACATCTGCGTGATACCTAGATTGCGAACCATAGTGTCGCCTTGCGAAGACAAAAACATCCTTGCCGTTGCTTGCAAGACAACGACACAACCCCACTTGCAGCGAGATGCGCGATTCCAGTTCAGCCGGCCAGTCAATGGAGGAGTATCCCGACGTGAGTTCTCTACCACCGCACCGTTCAAGCCACCATTCCTCGAAGCTGGACTCAGGTACGGCAGCTTTCAAGAATCCGAGAAGCGGCTCTTCTTCCAACGGCAGAGTGAATCGACGCAAGATACCCTTGGCTGAATCGTGTCTTGCGGACAACCTGAAGTCACTCACTGCATCAGACAAGTCCTTGAGCGATGGCCGCAAAATACTGTGCAGTTGATTCATTTGCCTGCTTCTTCTGACTGAGTCAGCCGATACATTCGAATCGGGATGGTTGGAATTCCCATCCTCGCGCAGGTGCTTTGGACGTACTCGCGCCAGTAGGGCCAAACATGCAATGCAAGGTTGCAGCTCCCAAACTCTTCGAGTGCGGGACGCAAAGCATCGATATCAATATCAGGCCGCAACCGATAATGAGCGCCGAACTCAGCCGCGATTTCAAGGCGAACCATGGCTTCACTCGCCTCAGCGTCCTTTTTTCCGGATTTCTTCTTGCCCCGACCTGCCGTCGGTGCCGGCTGATCGACTAAACGGACCGCTGCACGGAAATGGAAGATCACGATGGTGAAAGCCTTACCCTCATCATCTTCCAGTTCGACGACCTCGAACTCCCCGGTCGGTCCAGCACGATGCTTGGCTACGAGCAAAAGCTTCTGGTCTGCGGGAGGCAACAGAGCCTCGTCCGCACGAACGGAACCGGATCGAAGCAGTATGGTTTGCACACTGAGCGCACTCACCGCTTGATCGAGCAATACGCGATCCATGCTCAGGCAGCCTCTGACCAGAGGTCGTCCAACAGCGTGACGCCATTTTCGGAAATGAGGCGAAGATGTCGCGGGCGCGACTTGAACGTAAGCGGCTCTTCATCCTCGAACTGCCATCCATCATCGGGATCGACGTCAACGCGGACATGCGGCTTCGCATCGAGCACGAAGCAGATGTCGGAAAGCGTCCGCAGTGTCATGTTGCGCGAGCCACTGAGCACCTGTGATACATAACCCTTGGTGGTTCCCAGGCGCTCGGCCAGTTCCGACTTGTTGATGCCGGCTCGCTCCAGCGCATTCCACAAGGCTTCGGTAGCCTCGATGATCAGCGTTTCCTGGGCAACCAGTTTCGCATTGGCGTCGCTCGACTGTGCCCAGCGATCCAGAAAGTCGGTCATCGTCTTGTCTCCTCGATCAGTCGCCAGTTAGCGATCACTTGGTTGGTGTCTTCTGCCGCCAGCTTCTGCCCTCGCTTGTAGGCGAAGTGGCTGATGTAGAAGACGCCCTTGTGGCGGCTGGAGAACCAGCCGTACGCCCTCAACTTGTCTACCTTGATAGCGACGAAGCGCTTGCCGTCTGGGAGTTCCGCTTCGGTGTTCCAGTGATCTGGCGAACGCAATTGCCCACCATCGGCAAGATAGTTTCTTCTCGCCAACATCCTCGCCTTCACGCCATCTCTCTTTCCTTCCGGAAAGTTCTGAATAGCAGCAGACCATGAAGGCATCTCCCATGTTGCCAAGTCCGCCCCCGTCGGCGGAACCTCGCAGTAGCGAATGGTGAGCTTCTTGCCCCGGTGCTCCATCATAAATGGGGTTTACCTTTATGTAAACCAAGCGCCGAAACCTGAACAACCTGAATGGATAGGATGCTCATGCGGGCGGTTCCGCCCGCGCCAGCAACTCGGCGAAGCCGTAGTTGACGCTGACGGCGTTGAAGTCCGGCTCGCTGCGGAAGGGTTGGCGGAGGTAGTGCAGGCGGTGGCCGCCATCGTCCAGGAACTCGACGATGGCGAGGATGAAATCGTCCGGCTTGTTCAGGCTGGTGAGGATCTCGTTGCGGGTGACGGTGAGCGTCTGGGCGCCGCTGATGCGCCCCTTGACCTCGATGAAGCGCAGCCGGCCGGTGCCGGGGATGCGGCTTTCGATGTCGTAGCCGAGCTTTTCGTGCTCCCGGTCGGTGGGCTCGAAGCCGAGTTGGCGTTCGGCGGCCATGACGATTTCGCGGGCACCGGCCGCAGCCGCCTGACGGTCGGGCATGTGGCGGGGTGGGGATTGCGGCAACCCTCCTTCCAACTGACGCAACAGGCCGGCCGGTACGACCAGCACGCCGCCCAGCACGACCGGCGGCAGCGGTGAAATCTGCCGCTCCAGCTTCAGCTCCTCCAGGCGCTTGTGCAGCCGGGCCTGGAGGGTGTCGGCACGCTTGCGCGCCTCGGTGGAGTTGAGGCGGGCGTTGGGCTTGCCGGCCTGCTCCTGGGTCTTGAGGTCTTCGGCACGATGGTCCCAGTAGGCGATTTCCTTGGTCAGCCGTTCCCTGACCGCCGCCTCGGTCTTGTCGATCAGAGCCAGCAGGCGGGATCGCACTTCGTGCAGGTGTTCGGGCACCACGGCGGCGATGGCGTGGGACTGGGCCTGTCGTTCGATGTCGACGCCGATCCAGGCGCAAGCGGGGTGGGACAGGATGGCGTCCACGCTGGGTTCGCCCTCGCGCAGCGGGCGGTAGTCCAGGTAGGGGGCGTAGTGCAGGTGCCGGGGCTGGCCCTGTGCGTCGACAGCCACGTACAGCATGCGCTTGGAGACGAGGCGGCGTTCGCCGCTGCGTTGCAGACCGGCGTCCTGGATGGCGTGCTCCAGGTAGAACAGCACGTGTGGGGCGGTGCCCTCGTCGCGTTCGTCCGCCAGCACGGTGCCGCGCCGCAGCAGGTCGCGGTGGCGCTCCAGGGTCAGGTCCAGCGTGGCGTCGAGCAGGGGGTGGCCGGGGCAGACGAAGGCCGCCGGCACCTGGCCCGGTGCGTTGATCAGCGATTTCTCGAAGGCGATGCGCTCGTAGCGCGGTGTGATGGCTTCGCGCACGCCGATCAGGCGGTCGCGGTGGCGCACTGGGGCGGGAACGTGGGTGACCTCGTAGCGCCGCGCCTCGCGCTGGCGCACGCTGCCGCCCAGGCGCTGGAAGGCTTCGAGAAAAAAGGACTCGATGTAGTGCGGTTGCAAGCGGCGCGCGTCGGCGCGCTCCATGTCCTCGCGGATGCGGGCGACGCGGCGGGCGTCCATGGCGTCATGGGCCAGAGCGCGATCTTCCAGCAGTTCCTGGAGGTGGCCGGGATCGGTTGCGTGTTCGACGGCCCGGGTCAGGCGCAGGCGCACGTCCTCGCGCTCGCCGTAGCGGATGGCCTCGATCAGCAGTTCGCGCAGCGGACGGCCTTCGAACTGGAGCTTGCCGAGCACATCGAAGACCTGCCCACCCAAGGTGTTGCGGGCCTGTTCCAGCTTTTCCAGCAGGCGCAGGTAGACGTCGCCCTCGCGGGTTTCCTGGGCGACGAGGTTCCACAGGTGGCAGACCTCGGTCTGGCCGATGCGATGGATGCGGCCGAAGCGCTGCTCCAGGCGGTTGGGATTCCACGGCAGGTCGTAGTTGACCATCAGGTGGGCGCGCTGGAGGTTGATGCCCTCCCCGGCCGCGTCGGTGGCCAGCAACACCTTGACTTCGGGGTCGTTGCGGAAGGCTTCCTGGGCCTTGAGCCGGTCCTCGCGGCCGACGCCGCCATGGATCTGGACGATGGCTTCGGCACGGCCCAGCACGGTGCCGATCTGGCGCTCCAGATAGTTCAGCGTGTCGCGGTGCTCGGTGAAGATGACCAGCTTCTGGTGCGGCGAGGGAACCGGCCTGGAAATGGGGCCGGCGCCATAGGGGACGTGCGATTCCTCGACGCGGCCGGGCGTCAATCCGGCCGAGGTGAAGATTTCATTCAGCAGGCTGCGCAGTTCGCGCCACTTGGCGTCGTTGCCGCTGCGCCGCACCGATTGCGCCAGGGCTTCGAGTCGACGCAGGGTGTCGATTTCCAACTTGAGTTCTTCCAGCGACCGGGCGGCGGTCGCCTGGTCGAGGACTTCGGCCTCGGCGGCTTCGATTTCGTTTTCCGGAGCGTCTTCCAGGTCTTCCAGGTCGTCGGCGCTGAACTCGGGGCCACCGGCCGGCATCAGGCCGCCGCGGGCGAGCAGCTCCAATTCGCGCAGACGGCTTTCCAGCCGTTCGCGGCGACGGCGCAGCGATTGGTAGATCGCTTCCGGCGACGAGGCCAGGCGACGCTGCAGGATGGTCAGGGCGAAGCCGACGGTGCCGGCCCGCTTGTCATTCTGCAGCTTCTCGGCACGGTTGAATTCCTCTCGGACGTAGTCGGTGACGGCCTTGTAGAGCGCGGCTTCTTCCTGCGACAGGTGATAGGGGACGCTGTAGGCGATGCGCTCGGGGAACAGCGGCGTGCCGTCGAACTTGAGCAGGTTCTCCTTGACCATGCGCCGCATCAGGTCGGACACGTCGACGGCGTGTACGCCGTCGCGAAAACGGCCTTCGAAGCGGTCGCCGTCCAGCAACGCCATGAACAGTTGGAAGTCCTCCTCCTTGCCGTTGTGCGGCGTGGCGGTCATCAGCAGGAAGTGGCGGGTGAGCGAGGACAGCAGTTGTCCGAGCCGGTAGCGCTTGGTGTACTTGACCTCGCCACCGAAGAAGGTGGCGGACATCTTGTGCGCTTCGTCGCAGACGACCAGATCCCAGCCGGCCTCCGGCGCCTGGAGCTTGGCTTGCACGTCCTCGTCGCGGGAAAGTTTGTCCAGGCGCGCGATGACCAGCGGGTTCTCCAGGAACCAGTTTCCCGTGCGCGAGGCTTCCAGTTTGTCGTTGGTGAGGATCTCGAACGGCAGGTGGAAGCGCTTGTACAACTCGTCCTGCCACTGTTCGGCCAGACTCCCCGGACAGACGATCAGCACCCGTTGCAGGTCGCCGCGAGCGATGAGTTCCTTGATCAGCAGGCCAGCCATGATGGTCTTGCCGGCGCCGGGATCGTCGGCCAGCAGGAAGCGCAGGGGCTGGCGCGGCAGCATGGTCTCGTAGACGGCGGTGATCTGGTGCGGCAGCGGCTCGACCAGCGAGGTGTGCACGGCCAGCACGGGGTCGAACAGGTGCGCCAGACGGATGCGCTGCGCCTCGGACACGAGCCGGAACAACGCGCCGTCGCCGTCGAAGCTCCACGGGCGACCGTGCTCGACGATATCCAGCCGCGCCTCATCCTGGCGATAGAGCAACTCGCTGCCGATCCTGCCGGTCGCCGCCTTGTAGGTCAGCTCCAGTGCTTCGGTGCCGAACCACTGGGCGGCCACGACGGTCACCATCGCGTCCGGAAGTACGCCCCGGATGATGGCACCGGGCTTGATTTCCTCCAGACACACCACCGACTGCCTCCCTGATGTTCACCCCAGATGAGAAATAGTGTACACGCGCCTTAAAGTGCGTCTTTGGCCATCGATTCTGAGCCAAGTCCGTCTCTTTGCATGCGACATCCGGCTGCCTTCGAGAAACCAAGCCACGTGCGAACGCGCATGCAAAAGAAGCGAAGACTCCGATTCGACAGGCGTAGTCTCGTACCGAAACTGGTTAGCCAGCCCGATAGACCTCACTACCCAGCTCACGGAACTGCGCGGCCTTCTCGGCCATGCCGGCGTCGAGCGCCGCCTTCTCGTCGGCGCCGATCTTCGCGGCGTAGTCGCGCACGTCCTGGGTGATCTTCATCGAGCAGAAGTGCGGGCCACACATGCTGCAGAAATGCGCCAGCTTGGCGCCCTCCTGCGGCAGGGTCTGGTCGTGGAATTCGCGCGCCTTGTCGGGATCCAGCGACAAATTGAACTGGTCTTCCCAGCGGAACTCGAAGCGCGCCTTGCTGAGCGCGTTGTCACGCACCTGAGCGCCGGGCAGGCCCTTGGCCAGGTCGGCGGCGTGCGCGGCCAGCTTGTAGGTGATGATGCCGTCGCGCACATCCTGCTTGTCGGGCAGCCCCAGGTGCTCCTTGGGTGTGACGTAGCAGAGCATCGCGCAACCGTGCCAGCCGATCTGCGCCGCGCCGATGGCGCTGGTGATGTGGTCGTAGCCGGGCGCGATGTCGGTGGTCAGCGGCCCCAGCGTGTAGAACGGCGCTTCGAAGCAATGCTTAAGCTCCTCCTCCATGTTCTCCTTGATGAGATGCATGGGCACGTGGCCGGGGCCTTCGATCATCACCTGCACGTCGTGCTGCCAGGCGATCTGCGTCAGTTCGCCCAGCGTGTGCAGTTCGCCGAACTGCGCGGCGTCGTTGGCATCAGCGATCGAGCCGGGACGCAGGCCGTCGCCGAGCGAGAAGCTCACGTCGTAGGCCTTCATGATCTCGCAGATCTCCTCGAAGTGTTCGTAGAGGAAGCTCTCGCGATGATGCGCCAGGCACCACTTGGCCATGATCGAACCGCCACGGCTGACGATGCCGGTGACGCGATCGGCGGTCCACGGGATGTAGCGCAGCAGCACGCCGGCGTGGATGGTGAAGTAGTCCACGCCCTGCTCGGCCTGTTCGATCAAGGTGTCGCGGAAGATTTCCCAGGTAAGTTCCTCGGCCTTGCCACCGACCTTTTCCAGCGCCTGGTAGATCGGCACGGTGCCGATCGGCACCGGCGAGTTGCGCAGGATCCATTCGCGGGTTTCGTGGATGTGCTTGCCGGTGGACAGGTCCATCACGGTGTCACCGCCCCAGCGCGTCGACCAGACCATCTTCTCCACTTCCTCGGCGATGCTGGAGGTGACCGCGCTGTTGCCGATATTGGCGTTGATCTTCACCCGGAAGTTGCGGCCGATGATCATCGGCTCCAGCTCGGGATGGTTGATGTTGGCCGGGATGATGGCGCGGCCGGCGGCGACTTCGGCGCGCACGAATTCGGGCGTCACTTCCGCCGGCAGCTTCGCGCCGAATGGCTGGCCGGCGTGCATGCGGCGCAGGTAGCCGGCCTGCTCGTAGCTCTCGCGCAGCGCGGCGAAGCGTGCGTTCTCGCGGATGGCGATGAATTCCATCTCCGGCGTGATGAGGCCGCGCCGGGCGTAGTGCATCTGGCTGACGTTGGCGCCGCCCACGGCACGACGCGGCACGCGCCGATGCTGGAAGCGCAAATGCGCGGTCTTGGCATCCTCGGCGCGACGACGGCCGAACTCGCTGCTCAGGCCCGCCAGTACTTCAGTGTCGCCACGCGCTTCGATCCACGGCGCGCGCAGCGGTGCCAGACCGGCCAGCAGGTCGATCTTTGCGTCTGGATCCGTGTACGGGCCGGAGGTGTCGTAAACCGTGACCGGCGCGTTCGGCTCCAGGCCGTCCTGGGTGCGTGTGGGCGAGAGGGAAATCTCGCGCATCGGCACGCGCATGCCGTCGCTGCCATCGACGTAGATGCGACGGCTGCCGGGCAGGGGCTTGCGGACGTCGGCCGACAGTTCGGCGGCCTTGAGGACGAGTTCGGTGGCGACGGCGTTCATGGCGATTCCTCGTGGCGGCGCACGGGAATGCGGGATTCTCGGGGACACCACCACCGGCCTTTGCCGCGCCACTGTCATGGCCCGGCCATGACAGCAGCGGGAGACCGGCCGAACACGGGCGGATCTCCGGGTGGCGATCATCCCGATCGCCCTCGCCTTCCCTACGCCGGTGCAAACCGGATCAGGTTCGAGGGGACTCTCTCAGCTGCACCTTGCGGGCAGCACCCCCGGCGATGCCTCGCGCCAAGCCCTGGACAGCGGCCGCGCGAGGCCGGGCCACGATACGCCAGCCCCGGGTGAGCGACAAGCACGGCACCAGCACCGGTTCACGCGGCCGTCTGCTCCGCCGCCGGCTCATCCGGCCCCGGTTCGTCCGTATCGGCCACCGTCGCCTTCGCGCTGCGACCCTGCGCCTGGCCTCCGAGGCAGCCCAGATAGTGCAAGGCGCGCCGGGCGTGGTGATTGAGCCGCTCCAGCCAGCGCTGGGTGGCCAGCGCCTGCAGTACCTGGTCGCTGTCGAGATGGCCGTTGGCCGATTCGGACAGGATGGTGCTGCGCAGCGTGCGCAAGGTCTTCAGCGGTGTTCCCGGCAGCGGCTCCGGCTCACCGGCGCCGTCCGCCCCCATGTCCTGGCCACGCTCGGCGAACAGCTGGCCCAGGGCGGCCGCGTGGTCATGAAGTTCCGACACGCTGTCGATGTGGCGGTAGTGCGCCGGCTTGCCGACCGCATCGACCAGCTGACGAACGTGATCGAGCAGATGCAGGGTGCTGGTCAGACGTTCGACCGTGTGCTTGTCGGTGCCGCGCAGGCGCGCCACCAGTTCGCCGGCCGCTTCGATCGCCCCTTGCCACTCCTTGATCCGGGCATCCGGCACCCGGTCGCGATCGACCAGCGCTTGCCCGGTGGCCTCGAATACCTGCGCCAGGACCTGGCGCAAGGTACTGACGGTGGCCGCCACCGCCAGCGCCGGCACATCGCGCAGCCCCGGGTCCAGTTGCCGGGTGAGGCCCGTTTCCCGCTCCGGCAGCACCCAGGCGGCGAACTGCGCCAGTTGCGGCACCAGCGGGATGAAGATCAGCGCGCCGAGCAAGGCAAAGCCGGTGTGGAAGGCGGCGATCACCAGTGCCTGGTCGGCGCCGCTGCCCTCGTCGGTGGTCAGCCGTTGCAGCAGGTCGACCAGCCACGGCAGCAGCGCGAACACGATCACCGCCGTCACCACGTTGAACACCACGTGCACCAGCGCGGTGCGCTTGGCCTGCACGCTGGCGCCGATCGCGGCCAGCACCGCCGTGCCGGTGGTGCCGATGTGGTGGCCGATCACCAATGCGGCCGCCTGATCGAGACCGATGGTGCCGCTGGCCACTGCGGTGAGCGTGGTCACCATCGACGCACTGGAGGATTGCATGATCACCGTCATCGCGATGCCGATGCCGACCAGGATCAGGCGGGAACCCAGGCCAGCGGCGCTGTACTGGGCCAGATCGAGTTTCTCGCCCAACCCGTCCATGCCGTCCTGCAGCACGTCGATGCCGAAGAAGATCAGGCCGAAGCCGGCGATCACGTTGCCGACCTCGGCGATCCGGTCGCGCCCGAGCAGCCGGATAAGCGCGCCGATGCCGACCATCGGCATGGCGAAGCTGGCGATGGAAAACTTCAGGCCCAGCAACGAGACGATCCAGCCGATGCTGGTGGTGCCGACATTGGCGCCGATGACCACGCCGATGGCATTGTTGAAGGCGAGCAGACCGGCCGAGACGAAACTGATCGTGGCCAGCGTGGTCGCCGTCGAGGACTGCACGATCAGGGTGACGATGCAGCCGGTGGCGACGGCGCTGAAGCGGTTTCCCGTGAACCGCGCCAGCACGCGCCGGAGCGCATCGCCGGCGATGGCCTTCAAGCCGTCGGTGAGCAGGATCATGCCGAGCAGGAACAGGCCGATGCCGCCGGCGACGACGGTGATCGTGGTCAACAAGGCCTGCCTCCGGAACCCGGACCGCTGCGGCGATGAACCACCGGGACACTGCTGGACAAGTCGATGGCTCCGGACCGAATGGTGACCAGGCGGTGCCCGGCTGGCGGCATGGTGTCACATCGCCGAAGCGCGGCGGAAGCGGCGCCATCGCCGGCACGTTCCGAAGCTGGCCGAATCCGGCGCCGTGATCGTCACAGCCGGCAGGATTTCCATGGATGACAGAAGTGGATGGCGGTCTTGCCTTGAACACCGGCGTGTCGGTCTGCGCCTGATCGGCTGCAGGCAGGGTCTGGAAGTGGGCGCTGCGCCGCGGCGGGACTTGCCGCGCCACCACCAGCCGTCACCGACGACAGCCGCGCCGGGCTGGCATCTCTGCTCCGCCATACGGCACCGTGCGGTGTTTTGCTAAGCTGCCATGCCGATCACCGCGCGCCCACGAGGAACGTCCCCATGAACCGATTCGCCCTCGCGACGCTGGCCCTGCTGGTGTTCTTGCTTGCCGCCTGCGGCTCGCGCGGCCCGAAGCAGCGCATCAATCCGCCCACCATCACCATGCAGGAACTGCGCTTCAACGACGACGGCAGTTGCCTGCTGCGCATCCGCATCCAGAACCATTCCACGGTGGGCATGCGCTACACCAGCCTGCGCTTCGACGAGTTGCGCATCGATGGCCGCGAACTGGCGCCGCTGACCACCACGCCGAATCTGGATGTGCCGCCACGCACCGGCGAACCGTTCGACCACACCTTCGACTGCGCCGGGCTGACCAGCAATGCCAGCGAACTGGTCTACAGCGTCAGCGGACTGGCCAGTGCCGACCAGCCGCGCAACACCAGTTTCCCGTTCCGGTTCAGCAGCCGCATGCTGCCGGTTCCCGGCCTGAGCGGTGTCTACCGCTGATCGTTCCAACGCCATCGCGAGACAGCCATGAACAATTTCCGATCCCCGGTCGCCGATCAGCGCTTCGTCATCCATGAGGTGCTGCGTGCCACCGATTCCCTGGCGCAGTTGCCCGTGCATGCCGAAACCGGTGCCGAGATCATCGACGCCGTGCTGGAGGAGGCGGCGAAGTTCTGCGACAACGTGATCGGCCCGATCTACCAGGAAGGCGACAAGGGCTGTCGCTACGACAACGGTACGGTGACCACGCCCAAGGGTTTCAAGAGCGCCTATGACGCCTTCGTGGAAGGCGGCTGGAGCGGTATCACCGCGCCGGCCGAGGAAGGCGGCCAGGGCTTGCCCTACGTGCTCGACGGCGCGTTCAAGGAGCAGATCAACGGCGCCAATGTCGCCTGGGGCACCTTCCCCCTGCTCGGCCACGGTGCCATCGAGGCGCTGCGCCATCAGGGTCAGGACTGGCAGAAGGAGGTCTTCCTCAAGCCGCTGGTCGAAGGCCGCTGGACCGGCACCATGTGCCTGACCGAGCCGCATTGCGGCACCGATCTGGGTCTGCTCAAGACCAAGGCCGAGCCGCTGGCCGACGAGCGCTATGCCATCTCCGGCCAGAAGATCTTCATCACTGCCGGCGAGCACGACTTCACCGACAACATCGTGCATCTGGTGCTGGCGCGTCTGCCCGATGCGCCGGCCGGCGTGAAGGGCATCTCGCTGTTCGTGGTGCCCAAGTTCAAGGTCGATCGCGAAGGCAGCGTCGGCGAACGCAACGCCGCCTGGTGCGGTTCGATCGAACACAAGATGGGCCTGCACGGCTCGGCCACCTGCGTGATGAATTTCGACGGCGCCGAAGGCTATCTGGTCGGCCAGCCGCACAAGGGCCTGTCGGCCATGTTCATCATGATGAACTCGGCGCGCCTGGGCGTCGGCATCCAGGGCCTGGGCCTGATCGAGCGTGCCTGGCAGAACGCGCTGGCCTATGCCAACGACCGCCTGCAGATGCGCGCGCCCGGTGCGCCTCGCCACCCGGACAAGCCGGCCGATCCGCTGATCGTGCACCCGGACATCCGGCGCATGCTGCTGACCTGCCGCGCCTTCGCCGAGGGCGGTCGCGTGCTCGCGCTGCAGGCGTGCCTGCAGGAAGACATCGCCATGCATCATCCCGATGCCGATGTCCGCCGCGATGCCGACACCCTGGTCGGTTTCCTGACGCCGATCGTCAAGGCCATTCTCACCGAAGCCTCGGTCGAGTGTGCCTACCACGCGCAGCAGATTTTCGGCGGCCACGGCTACATCGCCGAATGGGGCATGGAACAGATCGCCCGCGATGCCCGCATCACCACCATCTACGAAGGCACCACGCAGATCCAGGCGCTGGACCTGATCGGCCGCAAGACGCTGCTCGCCGGTGGCGCCGGGCTCAAGCTGCTGCTCGGTCGTATCGCTGCCTTCGCCAAGGAGCAGGCCGGCAATCCGGCACTGGCCGAGTTCCTGCCGGTGCTGGGCCAGCGCGCCGAGCAATGGGGTCTGCTGACCCAGCAGATCGCGGTCGCCGCCAGCCAGGACCCCGACGTGGCGCCGGCTGCGGCCTACGACTACCTGTTCTATGCCGGCTACGTCACCCTGGCCTGGTGCTGGGCGCAGCGCGTGGCCGCCGCCGAGGCTTCTTCAAGCAACGAAGCCTTCAAGCGCGCCCAGCGCGAAGTCGCGCGTTTCTACTTCGCCAAACTGCTGCCGCGCGCCGACTATCACGCCGCGGCGATCGCGGCTGGCGCGGCTTCGCTGGTGACTCTGGCCGACGCGGACTTCGCCGCTTCGCCTTGACGCGACGCTTGTTTCGCGCACCGCGCCGATCGCGATGATCGGCGCGGTGCGGGTCGTACAGAACGACGCATCGAAGCCGGCGATCATCGCGATGACGTGGTCGTACGCGAACGCCATGCGGTCCTGCGGTGCCGCTTCCTCCGGCACGCTGGCGAACCAGACGCGTGAGCGCATGATGTCGCGGCGCAGCATTCGCGTCATCTATCGCCTTGATGCAAATCATGCAATTCAATAGATCGCTCTGGGCGTATAAAGTCAGGGATCACGCCGGCAGCCGCCGCTACCCGAGGAGAGCAGAACCCGTGACGACTGAAGCCCAGTGCCCGTTCCACAAGAATGTCCACCAGACCGCCGGCGGCGGCACCACCAACCGCGACTGGTGGCCCAAGCAACTGCGGCTCGACCTGCTGAACCAGCATTCGAACCGCTCCGATCCGCTGGGCGATGGTTTCAACTACGCGGATGAATTCAACAAGCTCGACTACCACGCGCTGAAGAAGGACCTGCGCGCGCTGATGACCGACTCGCAGGACTGGTGGCCGGCCGACTTCGGCCACTACGGCGGCCTGATGATCCGGCTCGCCTGGCACAGCGCCGGCACCTACCGCATCGGTGACGGCCGCGGCGGTGGCGGTCGCGGACAGCAGCGCTTCGCACCACTCAACAGCTGGCCGGACAACGTCAGCCTCGACAAGGGCCGTCGCCTGCTGTGGCCGATCAAGCAGAAATACGGCCAGCAGATCTCGTGGGCAGATCTCATGATCCTCGCCGGCAATGTCGCGCTGGAAACCATGGGCTTCCGCACCTTCGGGTTCGCCGGCGGGCGCGAGGACGTGTGGGAACCGGACAACGACGTGTACTGGGGCCGCGAGGACACCTGGCTGGGCGGCGACGTGCGCTATGCGCACGGCTCGCCCGGGGTCGAGAAGCACGGCGACGAGGGCGTGTTGGTCAGCGACGACGATGCCGACGGCGACGTGCATTCGCGCAAGCTCGAGAACCCGCTGGCCGCGGTGCAGATGGGCCTGATCTACGTCAACCCGGAAGGCCCGGACGGCAATCCGGACCCCTTGCTCGCCGCACACGACATCCGCGACACCTTCGCGCGCATGGCGATGGACGACGAGGAGACCGTGGCGCTGATCGCCGGCGGCCACACCTTCGGCAAGACCCACGGTGCCGGCCCTGCCGACAACGTCGGCACCGAACCGGAAGGCGCGGATCTCGAACTGCAGGGCTTCGGCTGGCATAACAAGTTCGGCAAGGGCCGCGGCAGCGACACCATCACCTCCGGCATCGAGGTGACCTGGACGCAGACCCCGGCGCTGTGGAGCAACAAGTTCTTCGAGAATCTGTTCGGCTTCGAGTATGAGCTGGAGAAGTCACCGGCCGGCGCGCACCAGTGGGTGGCCAAGGGCGCGCCCGAAGATGTGCCCGATGCCCACGACCCATCGAAGAAGCATCGACCCAAGATGCTGACCACCGACCTGTCGTTGCGTTTCGATCCCATCTACGGCCCGATCTCCAGGCGCTTCCTGGAAAATCCGCAGGCCTTCGCCGAAGCCTTCGCCCGCGCCTGGTTCAAGCTCACTCATCGTGACATGGGTCCGCGCGTGCGTTACCTCGGCCCGGAAGTGCCGAAGGAAGAACTGATCTGGCAAGACCCGGTGCCTGCGGTCGACCACCCGCTGGTGGAGCCTGCGGACGTCGAGGCCTTGAAGGCGAAGATCGCCGACTCGGGATTGTCGGTCGCGGAGCTGGTGTCGACGGCATGGGCATCGGCCTCCACGTTCCGCGGCGGCGACAAGCGCGGCGGCGCCAACGGTGCGCGCATCCGCCTCGCGCCGCAGAAGGACTGGACAGTCAACCAGCCCGAGCAACTGGCCAAGGTGCTGAAGGCACTGCAGCGCATCCAGTCCGATTTCAACCTCGATACCGAAGGCGGCCGGAAAATCTCGCTCGCCGACCTGATCGTGCTGGCAGGAAACGCCGGCGTCGAACAGGCAGCGAAGGCTGCCGGGCTCGACGTCAGCGTGCCGTTCGCACCGGGACGGACCGATGCCCGCGCAGACCAGACCGATGCCGAATCCTTCGCGCCGATGGAGCCCTACGCCGACGGCTTCCGCAACTACCTCAAGGGACGTTCGACGGTCCCGGCTGAACATCTTCTGGTCGATCGCGCACAACTGCTGACCTTGACCGCGCCGGAGATGACGGTATTGATCGGCGGCTTGCGCGTGCTCGGTGCCAACCACGACGGCAGCAAGCACGGTACCTTCACCGACAAGCCCGGCACCCTGAGCAACGACTTCTTCGTCAACCTGCTGGACATGGGCACCGAATGGAAACCCACTGGCGCCGACAGCTTCGAGGGCCGCGAGCGCAGCAGCGGCCAGGTGAAGTGGACCGGCTCCCGGGTCGACCTGGTATTCGGTTCCAACTCGGTGTTGCGCGCACTGGCCGAGGTCTACGCCAGCACCGACGGCCAGCAGAAGTTCGTCGACGACTTCGTCGCGGCATGGGCCAAGGTCATGAACCTGGATCGCTTCGACCTGCAGTGACAGCTGTCATCGATTCCGGCCGTTGACCGCAACGGCCGGAATCGCATCACGCCGACGCTTTGCGCTCGACGACGATCAGAAGCGGATGCGACCGGTGAGCATGTCCTTGAACATCACCCAGTCGCCGATGAGGCTGTACAGCGGATAGGTGAAGGTGGCCGGGCGGTTCTTTTCGAACACGAAATGGCCGACCCAGGCGAAGCCGTAGCCGATCAGCGGGATCGCCAGCAACCACCAGGGCGACAGCACCCGCGCGATCAACAGCGCGATCAGCACCACGATCAGCGCACTGCCGACGAAATGCAGGCGGCGGCAGGTCGGATCGCTGTGCTCGGACAGATAGTAGGGATAGAAATCCCGGAAGCTGCGGTATCGTTCACTCATCACCGGGTCGATGGTATTGACCGGAGTACGTCATGGGCAATCGTGCATCGCAACACCAGCAGGTCACGATCCAGCGCGCCTACGACCGGCCCGATGATCACGACGCCTTCCGCATCCTGGTCGATCGTTTCTGGCCACGCGGCTGCCGACGCGAGTCGCTGCAGCTCGACGGCTGGGCGAAGGAACTGGCGCCGTCGGCCGCGCTGATAAAATGGTTCAGGCATCAGACCGACCGCTGGCCGGCGTTCCGCGAGCGCTACCTGCAGGAGCTGGCCAGCGCCGAGCAGCGCGATCGCCTGCGCCAGGTGCTGGAACTGGCCGCCGGCCGACCGATCACCCTGGTCTACGGCGCGCGCGATCCCGAACACAACCAGGCGGTGGTGTTGCGCGAATGCCTGGAAACGCTGCTCAAGCCAGCCAACGGCAGATCGCGCGGTATGCTGCCGGCATGAACCTGCGTGACCTCGTCTATCTGGTGGCCCTGGCCGATCATCGGCACTTCGGTCGCGCCGCCGAGGCCAGCTTCATCAGCCAGCCGACCCTTTCGACGCAGATCCGCAAGCTGGAAGACGAACTGGGCGTGGAACTGGTCGAGCGCACGCCACGACAGGTCATGCTCACCGAAGTCGGCAAGCGCGTGGTCGAGCGCGCGCGGGTGGTGCTGCGCGAAGCCGATGCCATCCGCGACATCGCCCGACAGACCCAGGATCCGGAATCGGGCAGCCTGCGCCTGGGCCTGTTTCCGACCCTGGGGCCGTATCTGCTCCCGCATGTGGTCCGGCGCATCCGCAAACGTTTTCCGCGTCTGGAACTGCTGCTGGTCGAGGAAAAGACCGAGGAGATCCTGCGCCGCCTGCGTGACGGTGAACTGGACGCGGCGCTGCTGGCGCTGCCAGTCGACGACGACCACCTGCACCAGGAATTCCTGTTCGAGGAGCCGTTCGTGCTCGCCGTCCCCACCAGCCATCCGCTGGCGCAACTGCACGAGGCGGCGGCCAGCGATGTGCTCGCCGGCGAAAGCGTACTGCTGCTGGAAGACGGGCATTGCCTGCGCGAACAGGCGCTGGAAGTGTGTCAGCTCGCCGGCGCCGCCGAACGCAGCGGCTTCCGTGCCACCAGCCTGGAAACCCTGCGCCAGATGGTCGCCGCCGGCATCGGCGTGACCCTGCTGCCCATGCTCGCGGTGAAACCGCCGGTGCCCGCCTCCGACGACATCACCCTGGTCCCGTTCCGCGAACCCGCGCCGAGTCGGCGCATCGCCATGGTCTGGCGCAATACCAGCCCGCACGCACAGTTCCTGGCCCACCTCGCCGAGGAGTTCCGCGCCATTCCGGCAGCGCTTCTGCAACCCTGACATGCTTCATGTCGGGTCGGGTTGCAAGCCGTATCCCTTCCTGTTTCGGTTGTCCGGGCAGCCGCAGGCGAAGAAGGGGCTCGGTGGAATCGTGCCGGCGAGGTCGCCGATGGTTGGCTGTGGTCCGCGCCGATGCCGTAGCTGTCGTGTTCCGTAGCTGGCCTGTTGTGCGGCTCTTCGGCTTTTCTCGCCCTTGGTGGTTGTGTCGCGAGGTTTCGACCGCCTCGGCGGCGGGCCGAGTTACCTTTCTTTGCTTGTCCAAAGAAAGGTAACCCAAAGAATGGACACCCCAGTCGGCCCGCCCTACGGACATCCTGTCCTGCGGGTGCGTGAGCCGACGCCGGGGTTTGCCGACGGCACCTCCTGTGCCGCGACGAACACGCGGACATCCCTGTCCGCGTCCCTGCGGGCTGATCCGGCCCCGCCTCACCGAGCCTCAAGGGGCTCCGGAAAAGCATGCGCGCTTCCTGCGCGCCCATGCGAACGCCGATGTGGCGACCGTCGGCATCGTGGGTTGGAAACGCAGAGGAACGAGTGGAGAGGAGAGAGGAACAGGTAAAGGCGGCCTCCGCGAGGCGATACGGCAACACGAGGCTTTCTCTCTTTCCTCTTTCCTCTTTCCTCTTTCCTCTTTCCTCTCCACTCGTTTCTCAGGCAGCAACCGCGAAAACCCTCAAGAAAACGCAGCCGCCAAAAGCGCCGCGAGCACCACGCCGCGACAGCGGGCAGGATGCCCGCCGCTTCTACAGGGCCCCGTTGGGGCGGTGGGCGGTGGGCGGATCAGTCGCGGCGCAGCGGCGAGCGGCGATCGGCGGCATGAATGCCGCCGATCCGGTCGCGGGCACACGGATGCGCCCTCAACCGGACCCGACCACCGCACGCGTAGCCGCAGGGCGCGACCTCCGGGGTGTCCTCATCTTTGGTTACTTTTCTTTGGACACGCAAAGAAAGTGACTTGGCCGCCGCCGAGGCGGACGAAACCTCGCGAGAAGACCACCAAGGGCGGGAAAAGCCGACCCCCGACCCAGGGCGAACGAACCATCAGCCGCCGACAACCCCCAACTCGCGCCCGACGCGGGTGAAGGCGTCGATGGCCCGATCCAGATGCTCGCGGGTGTGCGCCGCACTCATCTGCGTGCGGATCCGCGCCTGTCCCTTGGGCACCACCGGGAAGAAGAAGCCGATCGCGTAGATGCCCTCCTCCAGCAAGCGCGCCGCGAAACGCTGCGCCAGCGGCGCCTCGTACAGCATCACCGGCACGATCGGATGCTGACCCGGCCGCAGATCGAAGCCGGCGGCGGTCATGCGCTCGCGGAAATAGGCGGTGTTCTCGACCAGTTGCTGACGCAGGTCGCCGGCACCGGCGAGCATCCTGAACACCTTGGTTCCGGCAGCCACCACGTGCGGCGGCAATGAATTGGAGAACAGGTACGGCCGTGAACGCTGGCGCAGCAGCTCGATCACCTCGGCGCGGCCGGTGGTGAAGCCGCCCAACGCACCGCCGAGCGCCTTGCCCAGCGTGCCGGTGATGATGTCGATGCGGTCGAGTACACCCTTGACCTCGGCCGAACCGCGACCGCTGACACCGAGGAAGCCGGTGGCGTGGCATTCATCGATATGGACCAGCGCGTCGTACTTCGCTGCCAGCGCGGTGATCTCATCCAGCGGCGCGATGAACCCGTCCATGGAGAACACGCCGTCGGTGGTGATCAGGATGGTCTGCACGCCGTCGGCGCGCGCTTGCTGCAGTTGCTTTTCCAGATCGGCCATGTCGCAGTTGGCGTAGCGGTAGCGCTTGGCCTTGCACAGGCGCACGCCGTCGATGATCGAGGCGTGGTTGAGCGCGTCGGAGATGATCGCGTCGTTCTCGCCCAGCAACGGCTCGAACAGGCCGCCGTTGGCATCGAAACAGGCGGCATAGAGGATGGTGTCCTGCTTGCCGAAGAAGTCGGCGATGGTGCGCTCCAGCTCCTTGTGCAGATCCTGCGTACCGCAGATGAAGCGCACCGAAGCCATGCCGAAGCCGTGGCTGTCCAGCGCGTCCTTGGCGGCCTGGATCACCTGCGCGTTGTCGGCCAGTCCCAGGTAGTTGTTGGCGCAGAAGTTCAGCACCTCACGACCGTCGGCCAGGGAGATGGCCGCGCTCTGCGGCGAGGTGATGATGCGCTCGGACTTGAACAGGCCCTGTTCACGGATGCTGTCCAGTTCGGCGGCGTAGCGGGCGATGGCGTCGGTCATGAAGCGTCCGGTATCGGTGGCGGCGGTGTCGCCATTGTCCCGCAAATGGCACATGCACTGGTGCTCGCAAGGTCCAGCCGATAGCCTTGTCGTGTTGGCATCCTCCCGGAACCTGTCGCAATGAGCCCAATCACCCTTTCCGTCGCCGTTCTCGCGGCCCTCGCGCTGTCGCCTGCCGTGGAGGCTCGACCGGCACCGAAGCAGGCCGATCCGGCCTATCTGGCGACGATTGTCGACGACGAGGCCAACCCGCTGCCGCGCGGGCTGGCGCCCTGGGAGGTGCCGGTCGGGCTGAACTGGTTGCGCGGCGCCTCGACGCCGCCGACCGGTGATGTCCGGGCACCGGCGGAGTACGAAGCCAACCAGGGCATCTTCATCCGCTGGGGCTCCTACAACGCCTTGCACACGTCGATGGTGGTTCCCCTGACTACGGCGACACCGCCGGCCAAGGTCTGGGTCGTGGTCAGCGGCACCAGCCAGGAAAATTCGGCGCGCTCGACGCTGCAGGGCGGCGGCGCCAATCTCGATCATGTCGAATTCGTCCAAGCAGCCACCAACAGCGTCTGGATCCGCGACTATGGTCCGCGTTTCATCGATCACAACGGTGAGCTGGCCATCTCCGATCACACCTACAACCGTCCGCGTCCGCAGGACGACGCCTTCCCAGCGGCGCTCTCGAGCCAGTGGAGTGTGCCGTTGTTCGACCTCGGCCTGATCCACGGTGGCGGTAACTTCCACCTGCACGGTACCCGCGAAGCCTTCATGACCCGGCTGATCGTCAACGAGAATCCGGGCGTCAATGCAGCGCAGGTGATCACCCGCTACGCCGACCACCAGGGCCTGGAGCTGACGCTCACCGATCCGTTCCCGCAATCCTACGACTCGACGCAGCACATCGACATGTGGATGCTGCCGCTGGCCGACGACAAGGTCCTGATCGGCGAATACGCGGCGGGTGAAGGTGGCGGCGTGCCGCGCAACGTGACCGAAGCGACCGCCGCCCTGATGGCCGACCGCGGCTACAGCGTGTACCGCACGCCAGGCTGGCGCAGCAGCGGCGCACACCACACCTACACCAACTCGGTGATCGTCAACCAGACCGTGCTGGTCTGCCAGTACAACGGTTTCGCGGCCCAGAACGCCCAGGCGATCGCGGTGTTCGAAGAAGCAATGCCGTTCCACGACATCGTGCCGATCGACTGCAGCGGCATCATCGGCCAATCGGGCGCCGTCCACTGCATCGTCAAGCACGTGCCGCAACCGGTGCTGTTCCGGAACACCTTCGACGGCTGGGACAACCAAACCGGAGTGCCGCCGCTGCAGCCATGATCCGGCTCTGGCCGTTGCCGGCACTGGCGGCTTTCCTGCCGCTGCTGGCCACGACCATCGCCTTCGCGCTGTCGGTGCGTCACGGACATATCGACGCCTGCAATCCGTTCTGGGACGGCTGCACCTCAATCAGCCGCGCTGCCCGACACGGCCTGGGCAATCATGTCTTCCGCGCCATGATGCTGCCCTGCGCGACGCTGCAGATCGGTTTCTGGTTTCTGTGTCGGTACTGGTTGTCGTCTCAAGGCCGCCCGGCCGGCGCGATGATCGCCGTGCTCGGTGCCATCGCCGGTGTATTCCTGATTCTCTACGCCACCTTCCTCGGCACCGAGGGTGACATCTATCGATTGCTGCGCCGATACGGCGTGATCGTCTATTTCGCGGCGACTTATCTGACATTCCTGCTGGTGCTGCGGTCATTGGCGCAGCCGGCACGCCCGGCGACATTCGCTGCGTTGCGTGTGTTCGCTGTCGGCATGCTGCTGCTGGGCATTGCCAACCCCGTGGTCTCGCTGGCGATCAGCGATGCCGCATTCGGCGATCGCCTGGAGAACGTCTTCGAGTGGCATCTCGGCCTGTGGCTGACCGCGATGTTCGCGCTGTTCGCCTGGCAGTGGCGGCGCGATGGTTTATCTGTTGGCTTGACTCGCTGAAAGCACGTCAATCCCCAGCCTGCACCGCTGACAGCCGTTCGCTCCCACCCGCGGCTACCCGGTACTGTCGAGCGCACGGCGGATGTCTTCGAGGACGGCGGGGTCGTCGAGCGTGGACAGGTCGCCGGGGTCCTGGCCCTGCGCCAGCGCCTGCAGTGAGCGGCGCAGCAACTTGCCGGAGCGGGTCTTGGGCAGCGCCTTGACGATGTAGACCTTCGATGGCCGCGCGACCGGGCCAAGCGACACGTCGACCGCCTGCTGCATGTCGCGACAGGCCTGCTCGCAGGCACCGGCATCGGCCTGCGCCTGACGCAAGGTGGCGAACACTACGGGAACCTGGCCCTTGATGGCGTCGTTGACACCGATCACCGCCGCTTCGGCGACGACCGGACACGACGACACCGCTTCCTCGATCTCGCGCGTACCCAGGCGATGCCCGGCGCAGTTGATGACATCGTCGGTGCGACCGAGGATGTAGGTGTAGCCATCGGCATCGCGAATGGCCCAGTCCAGCGAGCTGTACAGCAGCTCCTTGAAGTGGCCGAAGTAGCCGGCCAGAAAGCGCTCGTCGTTGCGCCAGACCGTGGTCATGCAACCTGGCGGCAACGGTGGCTCGACCACCAGCACGCCCTTCTCGCCGACCGCAGCGTCTTCGCCACTGACCTCGTTGATCACGCGCAGCCTGTAGCCGAAGTTGGGCAGGCCGGGCGAACCAAATTTCACCGGCTTCATCTCCAGACCCGGATGCAGGCACAGCACCGGCCAGCCGGTTTCGGTCTGCCAGTAGTTGTCGATCACCTCGCGACCGAGCACGTCGGAGATCCAGCGCGCGGTCGGCTCGTCCAGCGGTTCGCCGGCCAGGAACAGGTGCTTGAACGCCGACAGGTCGCGGTCGGTGATGTAGCTGGGCTCGAACTTCTTCAGCACGCGGATCGCGGTCGGCGAGGAGAACATCGTGCGCACGCGATAGCGCTCGACGATCTGCCACCAGATGCCCGGATCAGGACTGGTCGGCAGGCCCTCGTAGATGATCGAGGTGGCGCCGACGATCAGCGGCCCGTAGACATTGTAGGAATGCCCCACCACCCAGCCGATGTCGGAGGTGGAGAACATCACCTGGCCCGGGCCGACGTCGTAGACCGTGCGCATCGACAGCGCCAGTGCCACCGCGTAGCCGCCGACATCGCGCTGCACGCCCTTGGGTTTGCCGGTGGTGCCAGAGGTGTAGAGGATATAGCTGGGCTCGTTCGACTCCAGCCACTGCACCGGCACATCGGCGTCTTCATGGGCGGCGCGCGCCGTGGTGTAGTCGACATCACGGCCTTCGACCATCGTCGGCGCCGGTGCCAGTCCGCGATTGATCAGCAGCACATGTGCCGGCGGATGTTCGGCGCGCGACAGGGCTTCGTCGACCAGTGGCTTGAACGGAATCACCTTGCCACCGCGGATGCCGGCATCGGCCGTGATCAATATGCGCGGCGCGGCATCGTCGATGCGCAACGCCAGGTTGTGCGCGGCGAAGCCGCCGAACACCACCGAGTGCACCGCGCCCAGACGGGCGCAGGCGAGCATGGCGATCACCGCCTCGACCGTGTGCGGCATGTAGATCACCACCCGCTCGCCGCGGCTCACGCCCAGATCACGCAGCACCGCTGCGAACACGTTGACCTCGCGGTGCAGTTCGCGATAGCTGATCTCACGCAGCGTGTCGGTTTCCGTGGACCAGCCGACCAGCGCCAGCTGCTCGCCGCGCTCGGCCAGATGCCGGTCCACGGCGTTGTAGCAAAGGTTGGTTTCGCCACCGGCGAACCAGTGCCGGAACGGCGGATTGGCGTAGTCGAGGATGCGATCGGGCGAGCGATGCCAGTGGATGGCCCGGGCCGCTTCGGCCCAGAACGCCTCCGGCTCCTCGATGGATTGGCGGTAGAGGTCTTCGTATCCCATGGCGTTCATCGGCTGTGCGGAAACAGACCGGCAAGCATAGCCGCCAGCGCTGATGCCGGCGTCGCGACCTTGGTCGCAACCGCCCCTCTGCTGCCCGCACCTGGCACCCGGTGCAACCGGCGTCCCGGCGCCCGTATCTCCTTGGCGACACCGACATCACCCCCAAGGAAACGCCATGAAACACTGCCTTGCCCTGCTGCTGTGCCGCTACCTGCCGCTTTTGTGCCTGCCGACGATTGCGCTGGCGCAGACGGCATCACCGCCGATCGCGGACAGCAACACCACGACCGAGAGCGGCACCGGAGCAGCTAACACCGATGCCACTCCGGCGAGTACATCCGCCACGGAAACCGACCCTGCGCGTCAGGCACTGGAAGCCTGGCTGGTCGCGTTCAATGCCAACGACCGCGCGCAACTCGAAGCTTTCCACGAGCGCTATCAACCGCGCATGGGGGTCGACGACATGCTCGATTTCTATCGGCGAACGGGTGGTTTCGCGCTGCTGCGCCATGAATCATCCGAGCGCGGGACGGCGCAGGTGATCGTGCAGGAGCGCGATTCCGACACCGTGGCACGCCTGCGGATCGCGCTGACCGAGGGCGAGCCGCTGGCGCTGAGCGCGGAGATCATCGAGCGACCAGCGGATCTGCGCATTCCGCGCCTGGATCAGGACGCCGCGATTGCCGCGCTGCTGGCCAAGGCGAACGCCGAAGCCGAACGGGATGCCTTCGCCGGCGTGCTGCAGATCACCCGCGGCGATGACGTGCTGCTGCAACGCGCCTGGGGTCTGGCCGACCGCGCCAGCGGCACCGCCAACACGCTGGACACCAAGTTCCGCGTCGGCTCGATCAACAAGATGTTCACCGCCGTTGCCACCCTGCAACTGGTGCAGGCCGGCAAGCTGTCGCTGGACGCTCACATCGGCCAGTACCTGCCGAACTATCCGAATGCCGACATCGCCAAGGTCACGGTGCGCCAGTTGCTGACCCATACCGGCGGCACCGGCGACGTCTTCGGCCCCGAGTTCGACAAGCACCGCCTGTCGCTGAAAACCCACGACGACTACCTGCGCCTGTTCGGCGCGCGCGGCCCCGACGTTCCGCCCGGCACAACACCGCGCTACAGCAACTATGGCTTCGTGCTGCTCGGCGCGCTGATCGAACGGGTCAGCGGCCAGTCGTACTACGACTACATCGACGAGCATGTGTTCGCCCCGGCCGACATGCACGACAGCGGATCGCTGCCCGAAAGCGTGCCGGTCGCCGGCCGCGCCACCGGATACACCCGCACCGACGACAGCGCGCCGTGGACCGATGCCGCCGACACCCTGCCCTGGCGCGGCAGCGCCGACGGTGGCGGCTACAGCACCGCCGATGACCTGCTCAAGTTCGCGCGCGCCCTGCAGTCCGGCAAGCTGCTGCCACCCGCGCTGCTGGCCGAAGCCACGCGCCAGCAGATCCCACGTTACGGCTTCGGCTTCGCGGTCGCCGACGAAGAAGAGGGTGTGCCTGTCTACGGTCACGGCGGCGGCGCCCAGGGCATGAACGCGGAGCTGCGCGTGTTCCCCACCCTGGGCGTGGTCATCGTCGGCCTGGGCAACGTCGATCCCGAAGCGGTGTCGCGGCTGGTCGAGTTCTACCAGACCCGCATGCCGCTGGCGAAGTAGTTGCCAAGCCCGGAAATCGATATCGCCTTTGCAAAGGAGGCGGACATGCATGTGTCCGCCCCGCACCCGACCAACATCATGGCGGTACCGCGCGCGTCTGCTCGCGACCGATGAGCGCGCCCCTGGTTGTGCACACTGCTTCGGCGTCGAAGGTTGGTGCTGAGGGCGTCGCTCCACGACAAGCGTCGGCGTCTCGCGTCGTTTCGTTCTTCGCTACCCTGTGGGCACGGTGCCGGCACGGCACGCTTGATCGGAAGCCCTGCCCATGCCCCGTGTCGGCTTGACGCTCACCCTTGCCGGGCTGATGACATTGCCGGTGGCCAAAGCCGCGACGCCTCCCACACCGGCCGAATTCGCCCGGCATGCGGAATCCGTGCTGGCGGAGGCCTTCAGCACGGATGCACCCGGCGCAGCGGTGCTGGTGATGCGCGGCGACGAGGTGTTGTACCGCGGCGCGCGCGGCCTCGCCGACGTCACCCACCAGGTGCCACTGCAGCCGGGCGACCGTTTCCGGATCGCCTCGGTCAGCAAAACCGTGTCCGCAGCCGGGCTGCTGACGCTGGTCGATGCCGGCAAGGTCGCACTGTCGGATCCGCTGTCCAAGTACTTGCCGGCGTATCCGGGTGCCGACGGCATCACCATCGAGCAATTGCTCAACCACACCTCCGGTGTCAGGGACTACACCTCCATTCCCGGTGTGTTCGACGGGCCGATCAGGCGCGATGTCACCACGGCGCAACTGATCGACTACTTCAAGAACGAAGCGCCGGACTTCGCGCCCGGCGAGGGCTGGCGATACAGCAATTCCGGCTATGTGCTGTTCGGCGCGGTGATCGAAACGGTCACCGGCGAGCCGTGGCACCGATATCTCCGCCGGGCGTTGTTCCAACCGCTGGCCATGAACCACACCGTCTACGGTGCTGATCCGGCGGTGGCTGCCGACCATGTCAACGGCTACGCGACGATTGGCGGTGTGCCGACCGCACCGCTGCCACTCAGCATGACCCAACCGCATGTCGCCGGTGGGCTGGTGTCCACCGTCGACGATCTGGTGCGCTTCCATCGGGCGCTGCACGGCGGGCAGGTGCTGCAGGCAGACACCTACCGGCGCATGATCACGCCGGTTGGTCCAGCGGAATCCAACGACTACGGTTACGGCATCAACGTGTCCTCGGTGCGCGGTGCCCCGGCCTACCAGCACGATGGCCTCATCGCCGGGTTCAGCGCACACGTGATCCATGTGCAGGATCCGGAGGTCACGGTCGCCGTGCTCCACAACAGCGAGACACCGACGCAGGCGCAAACGCCAACCAACATCGCGCGCCGTCTTGCTGCCGTCGCGATCGGCGACCCCTATCCCCCGGTGACACCGGTCGCACTGGACACGGCCCTGCTCAAGCGTTACGAGGGCGTGTATCGCGTCGACGACGAATCCGTCCGCACGCTGCGCGTGATCGATGGCGCGCTGACCTCCCAGCGCAGCTACCTGGCTTTCGGCGACGCGAGCCCGCGCGAAGCGCTGATCGCCATCACCGACGACACCTTCGTCTATCCCGACGGCTTCAGCCGGTTGCAACTGGAGCGCGATGCCGGCGGCAACGTGAGCGTCATGCGCATCTGGTTGCTTGGTGAAGGCGAGGGCGCGGTCGCGCCGATCACCGACCAGGCCGTGCCGATCGACTTTGATCTGCCGGGCGACGCATTCGCGCGCCTGCTCGGCAGGTACGGGGTTCTGATCCTCGGTATTGTCGCCGCGCTCGCTATGTTCTTCGCGACGAAGCGATGGCGCAGGCGCAGGCGCCAGCGCCAGCCCCGCTGAAACGCCCTGACGCCAGTCCCGCGTGGCAGGCGCTGTTCGCCCGTCGGCCGAAAGCGGACGGAGTCGCTCGATCCTTGGGCGAGTTCAGGCCGGCTGTGTTCGACTGCCCGCGTTCACGGTCAACCCAAGCAGACGGCCACCGCACCAGGACAGCGCCACACAAGCCATGACGGCCAGGATCCAGGCTGATCCACCGTCGCCCATCTCTTGGCCAAGGGCTTGCCACAACTCACCGCCATAGATCGCCCCGGTGATTCCCGAAAGGACGACGAACGCGGCCATCAGAATCCGTGACAGCAGGCGCTCGAAGCCCGCTTCAAGGCTGACGACACGGCTGGCGACATCAGCGGCGAAGTCGACGGGTGGCTCGCTGCGCGGACTGGACCGCAGGGCGTTGGCGACGAGCCGATACGAGGCGTCAAGCTGGTGGGTGGCGCGACCGGGTGCGGCGCGCATCGCGCGCTCCTGGGCCTGCCATTCGGCGTCGTCGATGGGGGTGTTGTCGCTCACGCTCATGGCGTTGCTCCTATGCGTGTTTCCAGGATCTCCCGCAGGCGTTTGCGGCTGCGGAACAGGTGGCTCTTGATGGTGCCTTCGGCGAGCTCGGTGAGCCGGGCGATCTCGCCGATGGGCATTTCTTCCAGATGGTAAAGCGCCAGCACGGTGCGCTGCAGCGGCGGCAGGGCTTCGATGGCGGCATGCAGGTGCGCGGCGATCTGGGCATCGGCGGTACTGGCTTCGAGGTTGAAACCGCTGCCGATGCGTTCGGCGATGGACAGGCCGTCGGCATCATCGCCTTCGTCGGTGACGGGGATGCGCTTGCGCTCCAGGTGCCGCCGGGCCACGGAGAAGGCGACCTGCGCGATCCACGATTTCAGCGCGCTGTCGCCGCGGTACTGGTGCAGCGACTGGTGAATGCGCAGGAACACTTCCTGGCACAGCTCGCGGGTGTCGTCCGGGTGCCGGACCATGCGGTCGACGATGTGCCAGCACAGGTTCTGGTAGTCGCGCACCAGCCGCTCGAAGGCGCCGGGCCGGCGATCGAGCACGGCCGCGACCAGGGCGCGGTCGGCGTCGAGGGTGTCCTGGGATGGGGATGGCGGGCCGGGCATTCCGTATAGGGATACGCCGGACGTGGCGTCGGTTGCAAATGATCGGTGGCGGCAGCCAGCTGAGCGCGCGGCAAGCGGGCGGCCGACCCGGCCGGCACCTGTGTTCGGCGGCCGGCGGCCTGCCTGCAGTGAACCCGGCAGCGTGGAACGGTTCGCCGTGTTGTGCGCCGTGAACGGCTCGTGCTGCTCGACGGCCTCACCCGACAATATTGCCGCCGTGCCGCAACCGATCGCCTTGCCGGCGTCTCACCTTCCTCGAATCCCCTCACCTACCCCGAACGGAACCCGCCGCCATGCACTTCGAGATCCTCATCCCCATCACTTTGTTCGTCTGCGTCGCCTGGTCCATCAAGACCGTGGTGGAGGCGTATTCGCGCCGGCGCATCATCGAGTCGCGTGGCTCGGAGGAACTGGTGCGTTCGCTGCTGGAGGGCGAAGCGACACGGCGACGCCTGACCTCGCTGCACTGGGGCTGCGTGCTGGTGGCGCTGGCCGTGGGCTTCGGCCTGGTGGAACTGCTGGCGGACGCCGACCGGGTGACGCCGGGCGCGATTGCGCTGCTGCTGGGCGCGACCGGTATCGGCAACCTGGCGTACTACCTGCTGGAGCGCAAGACGAAGTAAGCGGCGGCGACGTTTTCCGTCGCCATGCCCTCGAGCGGATCCGGTTGCTGCGAACAACCGCGCGCGAAAATCCCGACACCCGAAAACACGAACGCCGGCATTGCCGGCGTTCGCCTGTGTGGCTTTGCGTGCGTTGATCCGCTGTGCGGCGACCTGGGTGTTGCTCAGCGGGGCGAGCCCCGCTCTACAGGTGCCGTTGGTGCGTCGACGCCGGTGGTGCGGGAGCGCCTTGGCGCGACACCACGACCGATACGACGCGCGACGCGTCGGCGACGATCAGCCCAGGAGATGGGCGACGCCGGCACGCTCTTCTTCCAGCTCGGCCAGGGTCACGTTCATGCGCTCGCGGCTGAAGGCGTCGACTTCCAGGTCGGTGACGCGGGTGTACTCGCCGTTGGCGGTGGTCACCGGCACGCCGTAGATGATTCCTTCCGGAATGCCGTAGCTGCCGTCGGACGGCACGCCCATGGTCACCCACTGGCCGTTGCTGCCCAGCAACCAGTCACGGATGTGGTCGATGGCGGCGTTGGCAGCCGAGGCTGCCGACGACAGGCCACGCGCCTCGATGATCGCGGCGCCGCGCTTGCCGACCTTGGGGATGAACTCGCTGGCGTTCCAGTCGGCGTCGTTGATCTTGTCCTTGAGCGATTCGCCGTTGGCGGTGGCGAAGCGGTAATCCGGATACATGGTCGGGCTGTGGTTACCCCAGACGATCAGCTTCTCGATGTCGCCCACGGCCACACCGGCCTTGGCGGCCAGCTGCGACAACGCGCGGTTGTGGTCCAGACGCAGCATGGCGGTGAAGTTCTTCGCCGGCAGGTCCGGCGCCGACTTCATGGCGATGTAGGCATTGGTGTTGGCCGGGTTGCCGACCACCAGCACCTTGACGTCGCGACTGGCGACCTTGTTCAGCGCGGCGCCCTGGGCGGTGAAGATCTTGGCATTCTCGAGCAGCAGGTCCTTGCGCTCCATGCCCGCGCTACGCGGACGCGCGCCGACCAGCAGGGCGATGTCGGCGTCCTTGAACGCGACTTCGGCATCATCGGTGCCGACCACGCCGGCCAACAGCGGGAAGGCGCAGTCTTCCAGCTCCATGATCACGCCCTTGAGCGCGGCCTGGGCTTTTTCCACGGGCAGTTCCAGCAACTGCAGGATGACCGGCTGGTCCTTGCCCAGCATTTCGCCGGAAGCAATGCGGAACAGCAGCGAGTAACCGATCTGGCCGGCGGCACCGGTCACGGCGACGCGAACAGGAGATTTCATGGGCAACCTCGTGGTGACAGCTTGGTGGGGACGGGAG